>NZ_CP156082.1:2300736-3040982 GCF_039830145.1 Croceibacterium sp. TMG7-5b_MA50
TGCGTTTCGTCCACCTGCCACCAGCTCACGGCAGGCGTGCCTTGGGGAAGCCCTGCCAGCAGGCGTCGTAATCGTCCTGCAGCAGCGGGCTGTGCAGCGCGTGGCTGGTCGGGGCGAAGGGCAGGCGCGTCTCGAACATGAAGGCCATGGTATCGGCGATCCGCTGCGGCGTCAGCTCGGCCGCCACCGCCCGGTCGTGGCTCTCCCGGTCGGGTCCGTGCGCCGACAGGCAATTGTGCAGCGATGCCCCGCCGGGCGCGAAGCCGCCGGACTTGGCATCGTAGGTGCCTTCGATCAGGCCCATGAACTCGCTCATCACGTTGCGGTGGAACCAGGGCGGGCGGAACGTATCCTCCGCCACCAGCCAGCGCGGCGGGAAGATGGCGAAGTCGAGGTTCGCCACGCCCGGCGTGTCGCTCGGGCTGGTCAGCACCGTGAAGATCGACGGGTCGGGATGGTCGAAGCTGATCGTTCCCATCGTGTTGAACCGGGTGAGGTCGTACCTGACCGGCGCCAGATTGCCGTGCCAGGCGACCACGTCGAACGGCGAATGGTCCAGCATGGTGGTCCACAACCGCCCGGCCAGCTTGTGGACGATCTCGCATGCGCCATCGCGATCCTCGAACGCGGCCACCGGCGTCTCGAAGTCGCGGGGATTGGCGAGGCCGTTGGCGCCGATCGGCCCCAGTTCGGGCAGGCGCAGCGCAGCGCCATAATTCTCCGCGATGTAGCCGCGCGCGGAACCATCGGGCAGCTCGACCCGGAACTTGCAGCCGCGCGGGATCACCGCGATCTGCAACGGCGCGACGGTGAGGCGGCCCAGCTCCGTCACCAGCAGCAATCGCCCCTGCTGCGGCACGATCAGCAATTCGCCATCGGCGCTGGCAAAGGCGCGATCCACCATCGGTGTCGTCGCGGCATACAGGTGGACTGCGGCGCCGTCGTGCCCGGCCCAGGTGACCAGCCCGTCCACGAAGTCGACCTCGCCCGCCGGCAGCGGCATGGAGTCCCACCGCAAACGATTGGGTGTCGCCGCCTCCTCCATGAACGGTGCCGAGCGGATCAACGTGTCGCGCGGATAGGGCCGGAATGCCGGATGCATGACGCTGGGCCGCATGCGGTAGAGCCAGCTACGCCGGTTCTCCGCTCGCGGCGCGGTGAATGCGGTGCCGGACAACTGCTCCGCATACAGGCCGAACAGGACATGCTGGGGCGAGTTGCGCCCCACCGGCAGCGCGCCCGCAACAGCCTCCGTGCTGAAATGATTGCCGAAGCCAGTCTGCATCCCCTCAGCCATCGACCGCGACCACGCCGCGGCGGATCTGGTCGAGCTCGATGGATTCGAACAGCGCCTGGAAATTGCCGTTGCCGAAGCCTTCATTGCCCTTGCGCTGGATGATCTCGAAGAAGATCGGCCCGAACATCGGTTCCGTAAAGATCTGCAGCAGCAGCCCCTCCTCCCCCACATTGCCATCGATCAGGATGCGGTTGCGCCTGAGGCGCTCCAGGTCCTCCCCATGGCCCGGCACGCGCTTGTCGACCAGTTCGTAATAGGTCTCGATCGTGTCCTGCAGGCGCACGCCCCGCGCGCGCAGCTGTTCCACCGTGGCGTAGATGTCGGGCGTGGTCAGCGCGAGATGCTGGATCCCCTCGCCTTTATACTCGCGGATGAACTCCTCGATCTGGCTGTTCTCGTCCTGACTCTCGTTCAGCGGGATGCGGATGGCGTGGTCGGGGGCGATCATCGCCTGGCTGAACAGGCCAGTCGCCTGCCCTTTAATGTTGAAGAACTTCTGCTCCTCGAACCCGAACAGCACGCGGTAGAATTCGCTCCACACCCGCATCTGCCCGCGCCGGACATTGTGGGTCAGGTGGTCCAGCAGGTCGAGCCCGACATTGTTCTCCGCCTCAGCCTGTTGCCAGCCGGGCACTTCGTGCCAGTCGGCGTAGAGGTCGGTCCCGTCGGCCACGAAGTACAGATACGCACCACCGATGCCGCGGATCACGGTGTCGTCCTCCTCGGTCGGCTCCGCCCCGTTGGCCAGCGCCCATTCCAGCGCGGCGGCGGGATCGGCAACGCGGAAGGCCATGGCGCTGGCCGATGGCCCGTGCGCTGCGCGGAAGGCGGCGGCGCGGCCGGTCTCCTCCCGGTTCAGCATCAGGTTGATGCGCCCCTGCTTGTACCGGGTGATCGCCTTTCGCGGATGGCGGTGGCTGGCGACGAAGCCCAGCTGTTCGAACTGGCGCGCCATGGCGCCGGCATCGGGGCCGGTGAACTCGACGAATTCGAAGCCGTTGAGGCCCAAGGGGTTGAGGGGGTCGGTCATGCTGGCATCCTCTGGTTGTTTTATGATTGTCCGGCCCTTGCCCTGGCCCAGGCCTGCGTACCGCGGGTGAACATGCGATCGCCGGGCAGCACCTCGTCCGTCCCGATGTCCGGCTCCGCCGCCAGCGCGGCGTAGATCGGGGCGAAATCGGTCTCCGCCGTCTGGCGCAGCAGGTCGTCGAAGCTGTCGATGACGAAGTAGGTCTGCTGGTAATCGTCGATCTTGTAGCGGGTGCGCATCACCCGCCTGAGATCGAAGCCGACGCGATTGGGCGAGGGATCGTCCAGCGCGAAGATACTCTCCCCAAAAGACGACACGATGCCCGCGCCATACAGCCGCAAGCCGTCGTTACCGCGGATCAGCCCGAACTCGACCGTGTACCAGTAAAGCCGCGCCAGTCGCTCGATCGCACCGAGGCCGGCGGCGCGCAGCCCGCCCTCGCCATAGGCCTGCATGTAATCGGCGAAAACTGGGTCGGCGAGCAGCGGGACATGGCCGAACACGTCGTGGAAGATGTCGGGTTCCTGCAGGTAATCGATCTGGTCGGGGGTGCGCAGGAAATTGCCGGCGGGAAAGCGACGATGCGCCAGATGGTCGAAGAATACATCGTCGGGCACCAGCCCCGGCACCGCCACTACCTGCCACCCGGTCGCCGCGTTCAACCGGTCGTTCAGCTCGTCGAAGCGCGGGATGCCGGGCTGGGTCATGCGCAGCATGTCCAGGCCGGCGATGAATTGCGGCACCACCCGGCCAGGCAGCATGTCGGCCTGCCGGGCGAACAGCCGGTCCCACAATGCGTGTTCCGCCGCGGTGTAGCGGTCCCAACCCTGTGGGATCGTCCAGTCGGCCGCCGCCCCGTCAGGCGGGCTCTCGCTTGCCTGTGTCATGGACCCATCATGTTTCAGCAGCCGAGAGAATGCTGTTCAAAATTGCAGACAATCAGCTATGGAATGACCAGTCTGCTCACTAACAGGTGGCGCAATGACCGGATCGCTCAAGCTCGACGCGCTGGACCGGCGCATCCTGCGGCAATTGCAGCGCGACGCTCGGCTCAGCAATGCGGAGTTGGCGGAACGCGTCGGCAGCACTGCACCGTCCGTCTGGCGGCGCATCCGCCTGCTGGAGGAGGCGGGCGTGCTCGGCCCCACGGTGCGGCTGGCGGACCAGCAGCGGCTGGGCCACGGGGTCAACATGCTGTGCAATGTCCGCATGCAAAGCTTCGACGCCGATGCCATCGCCGCCTTTGAACGCTTCGTGGACGGGGAGGAGCGGATCATGGAATGCTTCTCCATGTCCGGCGACTGGGACTACCTGCTGCGCGTGATCGCCACGGACGTCGCCGATTACGAGACCTTCCTGATGCAGCGGCTGGTTAAGCACCCGTCCGTCGCCACCGCCTCCAGCCACCTCGCATTGCGCGTGGCCAAGTACCAGACGGCGATCCCGGTCGGGTGACGCGCCGCTAGAACACGACGTGATCCAGGTACGGCGTCCGCTCCTGCCGGGTGGGGACGTTGTTCACCGGGTCGCCTTCCACATATTCGACCTCGCGCACGGCCACGCGCCAGTCGCTGCCTTCCGCCTCCTCCGGCGTGCGCAGCGGCACCGGCTGGCCGGTCGCGATCACCCCGGTCCATGCCCAGTCGCCGGTGGGCGACAGGCCGCCGATCGACAGTTCCTGTTCGCGCACCACCTGCCAGTCAAGGTCGGACGTGCTGCCCGCCGGCCGTTGCTCCACCGCGGCGAACATGCGCCGGCTGGGAGCGATCGTGTTGGTCACGTCCGCCTCTCCGAACGGATAGGGCGATTGCTCCCCTGTATCGAGCAGCTTGCCGCCGCCACCGGTGGCGCGCAGGCCGATGGGTCCAGTCACGGTCACGCGCACATGCCCGTCATCCGGGCGGGAAACGGTGCAGGTGCGTTCGGGCAGCAATTGGGTGAAGTCGCAGGCGACGGGCTTCGACAGCTCCAGCCCCGGCAGTGAATGGGGCTGGTAGCGCGCGACCACCAGCCGCACGAACGGCCACACCGCCGCGCCCGGCTCGATCGCGACGTCGACATACCACAGCTCGCGATCCGCGTTGTATTGCGGGCGATAGCCGACGATTCCTGCACGGCGTCCACCACGCCCGCCCGGCAGGTTCAGCTGCAGCGCCAGCGGGGAAACACGCGGATCATCGCCCACCAGTTCCGTGCCATACCGGTCGTCCAGCTTGTTGGTGCCGGCATACAGATCCTCCAGCGACAGCGCGACGTAGGGTGTTTCCGGCCCGGCATTGAACCACGCAGGGTCCGCGCCCCACAACGACACGTCGGCTTGTGCCCCGCTGGTCGATTGCCCCACACCACCGCCAGTGACGATCACCGCCAGCTGCTCGTCCGCGCCGGTGCGGTACCAGGGTCGCTTCAGGTAGATGCGCAGGCCCGCCCGGCGGCGTCGGGTCAGGCCGAAGGGCTGGCCAACAGCGACCTCCTCGTCCCAGCGCATCAGCGGGATCACGCTGTCGATCTCGGGCACCGGCGGCTCCGCGCTGCTCGGGATCACCAGCTCCGTCTCCGTCCCGATGCGGGAGCGGCTGTCGACCGTGGCCATCAGCTGCGGCGGGAAATATTCGCGGAAGCGGGTCGTCGCGCGGAAGGCGTAGCGGATGCGCCGATGGCGCGTGTCGCCGAACTGGTGGCGCCCGCGATGGACCCGCAACTGGCCGATGCCGGGCACCGGGCCGAAGGGCTGCACCCCGTTCTGGTGCTCCGCCGCGAAGTCCGTCACCTGCCCCAGCAACACCATGTCCTCGTCCGGGTCGGTCTGGATGGTGAAGCCGATCGCGTGCTTGTTTTCCGTCACCGGGCCATCGGCGGCGAGATCGTCGATATGCTCGGTCCAGCGCGCCTCCGCCTCGATCCGGTCGGTGCTGGGCGCGTGGATGTCGATCACGCCATACAGGTCGGCATGGGTCGCGCCGGCGGGGCGCAGCGGCACCAACGCGGCGGTGTACGGCGCCAGCACCGGGCGTGGCACCGCATGGACCAGCGTGATCGGCTCGTACGGGGTCAGCGCCCAGAACTGCCCGTCCGCGGCGGGCCGCTCCACCAGGTCGAGCGCGCGCAAGGCCGGCGGGAACAGGTTCCACAGCGCCAACAGCTTCAGGTCGTCGCGGAGCAGGCTGGACGACAGGCGCAGGTCGATCCTGGTACCGGGCGGCAGCGCGATCGTCAGCACATTGCCGACCATGCCCGTCTCGGCCCCCGCCGCCCCGCTCGCCAGCACCAGCCGCACGGGTTCGGGCGCGGGCCACTGCCCGGCATAGCGGCCGGCGGTGCTTTCCGTCCGGAACAGGCCCGCCAGCTGACTGCCCCGGTTGGCGCCGCTCATGCCCAGAGCCCAGCCGCTGGCCAGCGGATCGGGCAGCCAGGGCAGGTTCAACTGGTCGGTATCGTGCACCACGTAATGGCCGGTCGGGATCGGATCGCCGCGCCTGTCGCCCACGAATTGCTGGAGATCGCTGACCGGGTTCTCCACCTCCGGCCCCGCTTCCAGCGAAAGGCCGGGCTGGTCCAGCATGACCTGCGGATCGTCGGGGCTGACGATCTTCGCATCGTACAGCAGGCCGTCGTCACGCAGCACGGCGGCCAACAGGCGCGGGCGCTGCGCCGGATCGTCGATCCCGGCATCGAACCGGCCATGCAGTTCGTTCAGGTGCTGCGACCCCTTGGGCGCGGCGAGGTGGCGTTCGGATGTCGTATGCCAGTCCGCCGCATCCGTGACGCCGACTTCGGCGATATAGGCGTCCGGCGCGCTCATCGTGCCGTCCGCCGCCACGCCGCTGCGGATCACCAGGTGGTGGACCGATTCGGCCGGGCTGAACCGGTGGCGCGGCACCACCACCGGCGGGGGCACCGGGTCCCAGCGCAGGAACGGCAGCTTGGCGGTGACCGTGTCGGCCCCTTCCGGCGTGCCGACCACAATGTCGTCTCGGTCGAGCTGTTCGGCCTGGCTCGGCCGGGCGAGGTCCAGCGTCACTTCGGCAAAGCCGGCGCGCAGCCGGTCCGCCAGCACGGACGTCGCCTGCGTCGCCTGTGTCGGGGCGGCATTGGTCCGCGCGGCGATGCGGGTGGCGAGCAGCCCGTCCACCGCCGGCTCCCCCACAATGCTGAGGCCACCGCCGATTGCCGGCCCGCGCAGCGCGCGCAATTGCTCCATCGGCGCGGCGACCGGCGCGCGGGCGGCGGCACCCAATTGCTGCACCAGATCGGCGGCCGGCCGCACCTGCTGCGCCAGCCCGACCGCAGGGCGACCCCGCAGCGGCGTGTCTGGTGCGGCCGGTGCCGGAAACGCGCCGCCGCCCACTCCGGGGGTTCCCCGCGGCTTCGACGCACCGCTGCCGCCATGCGAATTGCCGGCGAGGTCCACGCCCCAGGCACGGAATGCGTATGACCGGCCAAAGCGCAGGCGCGGCAGCGTGCCGGGCTGCACCTTGGTGGTCACGGTAACGGGCGTGATCCCGGCGGGGTCATCGACCGGCCGCACATTCTCCACCTGCCGACCGCCGACATCCTCCGGCTCGGCACGCGGACCGGGGCGCGGGGCCGACAGGCTCCAGCCCGACCAGCCGAACAGCGCCTCGTGCAGATAGGCGTCGCCCCCACCCTCCCCCGTGGCGCTGCGCACGGCAGCGGTGCCGACCCAGCCGGCTTCCGCCCGGTCGGCATATTCGATCTGCCCCGCAACCGTCGCGGTGGCGAGGCGGCGGTGCAGGCTGAACCACTTCTTCTCGTGGTCGTCCCACACCTCCACGCGGTAGCCCTGCGTCACATCCTCCGCCGCGATCAACGGCGCAACCCCGCTGGCGAGCTGCGCCGCCATCGCCGCGGCGCGGCCCGCCTGCTCCTTCACGCCATCCACGCGGCCCGTGCGCACGATTGTGAACCCTTCGGACCGGAGCGCTGGCGGCGCGACGTGGCCGGGATCGCCATTGTCCGCCATCCACAGCATGCGCGGCAGCGCGCGGATAAAATTGCCGAGCTTCATTGCCGCCCCGTCGCTGTCCATCGTCAGCGCGGCGAACAGGTCCTCCTCCCCCAGCCGCAACCGGCCGCCGGTCCAGTCCTTGGTGCGCGGGCGGGTCAGCAGCCGATCCCCCCGCCGTTCTACCTCGGTGATGGCGGACACCACCTCCACCCCGTCGATCAGCGCGCCAACCGACAGGCTTTTTGCGTTGCGCAGCCGGGCAAGGTCCGCGACCTTCAGGTCGATCACCAGCCCCAGCCGGCGCAGCAGCTCGGGCTGATCAGACAGATGGGCCACCCGCTCGTGGAAGTCGGGCCGGGGCGTGGGCGGCGGCACCGGCTTGCCATCGCGCACATTGCCACCCGCCGGCTCGTAGAAGCGGCGTGCCCGATGCAATGGGTCCAGCACCGCGCCAAGGCCCCCGGCACCAGCCGTGCCGCCCTTGTCCAGCGCCTGCGTCACCAGGTCATCCCGGAACCGCTTGGGCGTCTTGCTGTCCTGCAATTG
This sequence comes from Croceibacterium sp. TMG7-5b_MA50, assembly GCF_039830145.1. Lineage (NCBI taxonomy): Bacteria > Pseudomonadati > Pseudomonadota > Alphaproteobacteria > Sphingomonadales > Erythrobacteraceae > Croceibacterium > Croceibacterium sp. TMG7-5b_MA50. The sequence goes on from NZ_CP156082.1 coordinate 2,308,579, forward strand.
CTCTCCGCTCAGCGATCGGATCAGTTGTCGATACGGGTGCTCGCGCGGCAGATCCTGCAGGCTCGGCGGATCGAACGGGAAGAACATGGCGCTGCCCACCGCGGTCAGCGCGGCCAGGTCATGCACCGCCTTCACCGGGAAACTGCGCCAGTGCCGGCTATGCAGGTTGCCGTAATCCGGTCGCCGCACCGGCGTGGTCGCCGGCGGGAACATGCGCGGCCACAAATCCGGCTTTACCTCCGACACCCGCGTCGCCGCCAGGGCCGCGCCGGGCTGGTCGCGCAGCGTCAGCGTGGTCCCGGCGATCGCCGTCCCCCATTTGGCGAAGGCGGCAAACGCCTCCAGCATGCGTTCGGGCTGGTCGGGCGTCAGCTTGGGCGCGACATGGACGGAGACGTGGAACGGCGCATCAGCGCCCGTGCTGAAGGGCAGCGCGGTCAGCACGATCTGTTCGCGGTTCATCTCAGCCCTCCTGCTCGCCGGCGAACGCCGCCAGGTATTCGTCCCACACCTTCGATTGGCCGTCGGCATATTCCAGCATGTCGCGCACGGTCGGGTCGCCGTTCGATCCGGCGAACACGCGTCGCGCCTTCACGCTGACGCTGGTGGAGAAGAACAGCACCTCCACCTTGATGGTCATCTGCGCCTCGCCCACCAGCTTGTCCTGCGGCGCGGTGTAGTAGGTGAGCGCGAGATAGAGCTCGAGCGAGGCGCTGATGAGGCCCAGCACATCGACCTCGCCGCGGATGCGGACATAGCCGGTCAGCTGCCCCGCATCCCCTTCGATTTTGAAGTAGATGCCCGCCATCACGGAGACGGAGCCGGAGGCGACTCCGAAGTCGAGCGCCACGACCGCGCCGAACTCGAACGCGCCCTCCAGCATCACCAGCCCTTCGGGGTCCAGCCGGATACCGATGAAGCCGCCGCCACCGAGGAACGCGACCGCCAGCGTGAAGGGTCGTTCGCGGGTGCAGAAGTTGAAGCCGACGCTGACGGGCGTGTCGCCCAGGAACGGCACCCGCGCATCGGCGCCCAGCGACAGGTTGGTCAGGCTGAACACACCGATGGCGAGATTCGGCAGCGCCAGCGTGAAACCGGCGCTGATGCCTTCGGTGCTGACGTCCAGGAACGGCGGGTCGCTGAAGCCGTCCAGCGGGATCAGGTCCTTCAGCACCTCCACGAAGGACAGTACGCCGACGAATTTCAGTTCGTCGAACACGATGTCGATCTCGGGCCGGCGCGATGCGCTGGCGACGAAGGCGATGCGCTTGAAGCTCACCTCCATCAGCTCGAACCCGGGGACAAGGTTGAAGTGGAAGTCGCTGAGCTGCGCGGTCACCTCCAGCCCGGCGGGCCGGGCACCGGCGGCGCGCGCCTCCACCGTCACGGTCAGCGCGCGGTCATTGGCGAACACCAGCACCGGCACCGCCGCCGCTGGCAATTGCTTCACCAGCCGGGGCCGCCATTCCATCCGTGCGCGGAACTCGCCGCCGCTGACGATCCCTTCGGCGAAGGCGAGCACCGCCTGCACGATCTCGTTCTCCAGCGCGGCGTTCACCGCCTCCACCAGCCGGCCGATGGTGGCGCGGCGGACGGGTTCGAACGCCTTCTTCGCCTCCTCCTCCGCGATGCGTTGCAGGATCGGCGGCAGCGCGGCCAGCGCCGCCTCCACCCGCTGCTTCGCTGCCTCGGTCAGGTCGCCGGCGGTGATGTCGGCGATCGCATCCTTCACCTCGTCGAAGGTCTGGACGATGTCCTTGGGCGTCTGCGGGGTGGGCGGAACCGTGATGCCCCATTCGGCCGCCTGTTCGCGCAGGCGTGCAAGATCGTCCAGCAGCGCGGCGACCGTGTCCAGCGCCTCCGTCACGAATTTGGGGGCGTGGTCCAGCGCCACCTCGGCCACCAGTTCGAACAGATTGTAGATGCCGAACAGCTTGGGCAGCGTGCCGAACAGCTCTGCCGGGTCGAACTTCCCTTCCGCCGCCTTCTGGACATTGCTGACCAGACCATTGGCGCGCGACAGGCCGGCGACGATCACGTCCGGCTTGATGAAGCCGCCCGCCCGCTCGCTCGACCCGAAGGCAAGCTCGGTGGTGTCGGCCACCAGATTGGTGCCGACCGTGCGGACCAGCTCCAGATAGACATTGCCGGCATTGGCTGCGGAAAATCCGCTGTCCTTGTAGACCTTCGGATAGGCGACCTGCCGCCCGCCGCCGCCCTCCGGCGTCAGCCGCTGGATCGCCGGAACGGCAATCTCCGCCCCGCGCATGAACGGCGTGCTGCCGGTCGACCGCGGCTCGCCGCCCAGCAGGATGCGCGCGACCTCCGCGCTGGCGCGGGCCTCCGCCCGGCCCTCTTCCGCCGCCAGCGCGGGGGCGAAGGCGATCTGCTGGCCATTGGCGGGAATGCCGGCGGCGATGGTCGGGTGCCGCTGCGCATACAGGTTGGTGATCGCCGCCTGCTTGGCCGGCTGCGTGTCGATGCCGCCATCCAGCGGCACGAACACCAGCGCGGCCTGCAACTGCACCGGTTGCCCGTCATGGTCCTGTGTCTCGATCTTCCACTCGAACGCCTCGCCCGTGGCCTGCACGATCGGCCAGAACGGATCGCTACCGTTCTGCTGCGTCAGGTCGGGCGAGCGGCTGGGGCCGATCCGGGCATGGACGAAGGGCAGGTCGCGCCGGGTGAAGGTGCGCTCCTTCTCGTTCAGCTGTATATACTGCTTCTGGAACAACGCCGCCTGCGGCCGGGTGGCGCCCACGATCTGGCGATAGGTGATCGTCACCAGCGTCGCCCGGTGGCCCAGCGGGAACAGGTAGCCGGGGATGTCCACCCGCACATACTGGTCGCGGCCCATCGGGGCGATATGTTCCCACCCGCTCAATGCGGTGAGCCGCGGGTCGAGCGGGCGCTTCTTCTGGATTTCGTCGAAGGGCTTCACATAGGGGTCGGGGTTCCACGCGGCGGCAAGGTCGATCCATGCGCCGACGGAACTCAGCGCCATGCGGCGTACCTGCGCCGGCCGGGGACGCACATTGGGCGCGTCCGCACAGCCGGCCGATTGCAGCACAATCGCCTCGCGCCAATTGTGCTTCAGCGAATTGAGGAACGGCAGCTCTGCCTGGCCGTCGCGATCGCGAGTCCAGATGGCGCGGACGATCCGCTCCGCCGCGGCGCCCTCGTCCACCTTGCCGGCATCGTCACGCACACCCAGCCGGCTGTGCCACAGCTCCACCCGGCCGGTCCGCTCGGCATCTTCCACCGGCTGCGCGGCATGGGACCAGCCACCTTTGACGGAAGGGGACAGCAGCAGGCGGAACGGCGCCTCGATCGCGGTCTCGGCACTAGTCGGGGCACGCAGGTTCGGCAGCGTCCACCGCGGGCGTGGGCCAATGTCGGGCAGCCGTTCCAGCAGGCTGTCGTCCACCTCAAGATGATCGGGCCGGCGATCCACCCGGCCCAGCCGGCCGCCCGCATCCAGCAGCTCGCCCATCTGCCCGCGCGCTTGTGCGCCGGCGACCACTGTGTCGCGCGCCGCCACCACGCCGCCGCGCGCCAGCCGGTTGGCCGCGACCATCGCGCGCTGCCCTTCCAGCAGGTTCGCCGCCCCTTGCGGCAGGCGGCGGGCGAGGCCTACCTCGACCTGCTTCAGCGCATCGGCCAGCGGCGCGCCGATCGTGCGCGGGCCGGGGATCAGCACCGGCGGCACGGCGGCGGGCTGCGCGGAAGGGGCCACGACCATGGGCCAGCGCCCGATCGCCGCCAGCAATCCAGCAACCGACCATTCGACCATCTCGCCCGCCGGGATCTCCAGCACCAGCCGGCTCTGCCCGGCGGCGCGTACCGGCACGGGCGGGGTGATGCCGCCCGGCGCCGGATCGCTTAGTGGTGGTGGTGCGGCGAACAGCGCCTGTTCGGCCATGTGCTGGAAATCGAACCGGACCCGCAGCAGGCCGCCGTCGGCCCCTGCCACCAGCGCGTCGCCCTCGCGCCCACGCCCGCCGGGGAAGCTGCCGAGGCCACCCTGCCGCCGCAATTCCAGCCCGCGCCAGCTGACCCACAACGCCACCAGATCACGCGCGCGGGTGACGCGGCGCCAAGCGGTGAAGGCTGGTCTTCCGGGTACGGGTATCCGCTGCCGTCCGATCGGGTCAGCATCAGGTCGTGTCGCCATGGCCCCTCTCCCATCCGGCGTCGCTTGTGTGCGGCGCGACCGGTTTGTCTGGCGACCTGACGATTCTTTTCAGCAGCGCAGCTTGTGCGCCGTGCCCTGGAACTTAGCAAGCTCTCGATTACGCAAAATCAGTAAAAAAGAAGGCGCCCTGCCGGCCACGGCAGGGCGCCTCCTTTCAACCCCGCGGAATTGCCTACCGTTAGGCGGCGGAGCGATCCGGAATGCGCGGCACCAGCAGCTGGATGATGCCCAGCGCGATCAGGTACACGCTGCCCGCGACCAAGAAGATCGGGAAGTAGCTGCCTGTCGTATCCAGGATCCAGCCGGTGAACTGCGCCATCAGCATGCCGCCGATCGCGCCGGAGGTCCCGCCGATGCCGATCGCGCTGCCGATCCCGCTCTGCGGGATGGTGTCGGACGGCAGCGTGTAGAGATTGGCGGACCACGCCTGGTGCCCCGCGGCGGCCAGCGCGATCAGGCCCACGGCCAGCCACAGGCTTTCCACGTACTGCGCGAAGATCACCGGGACCACCAGCAACGCGCACAGGAACATGGTCAGCTTGCGCGCCTTGTTCTGGCTCATGCCGCCCCGCATGAAGCGCATGGACAGCCAGCCGCCGCCGATGCTGCCCACGTCGGCGACGAGGTAGATCACCACCAGCGGCGGGCCGAACTCCGCCAGGCTGAGGCCGTGACGGCGGGCGAAGAAGTCGGGCAGCCAGAACAGGAACAGCCACCAGATCGGATCGGTCAGGAACTTGGCGGAAGCAAAGGCCCAGGTCGCGCGCAGGCGCAGCACGGCCAGCCAGCCGATGCGCGGGGGGACGCCGACCGGCGTGGTCGCGGCGGTGGCGGCGATCGCCGGTGCCTCGATCGCGTTGTCCGCCGGGGCGGGTACGGGCACGTCGGCCGACTGGTCGACCGGCGGGTTCTTGTAGAACACCAGCCACGCGACCAGCCACAGCAGGCTGACGAGGCCGGTGATGATGAAGGTCCATTCCCAGCCATAGGCGATGGTCAGGATGGGGACGAGGATCGGCGTGATGATCGCGCCGATATTGGAACCGGCGTTGAAGATGCCCGTAGCGAAAGCCCGCTCCTTGGGCGGGAACCACTGCGCGATCGCCTTCAGGCTGGCGGGGAAGTTGCCGGATTCACCGATGCCCAGCGCGAAGCGGACGGCGGAAAAGCCCGCAACCGTGTTGACCAGGCCATGCGCGATATGGGCGCCCGTCCAGATCAGGAACGCCATGGCATAGCCGGCCTTGGCGCCGATCCGGTCAATCGTGGCGCCGAAGCCGAGATAGCCGATGGCGTAGGCCGCCTGGAACCACAGCACGATGTTGGCGTAATCGCCTTCCGTCCAGCCGAACTCCGCCTGCAGCGTCGGCTTCAGGAGACCGATCATCTGCCGGTCGACATAGTTGATGATAGTCGCCAGCAGCAGCAGGCCGACAATCACCCAGCGGTAGCGTTGGCCTGTCGCCGCCCCCCGTTCGATCGCGTTCACCAGTTTCCTCTCCCTCCGAAAATCACAGTGCCGTTTTCAGCGTGCTGCGGATCGCCGATTCGTCGGCCAATCCCGCATGCGCCTGCCGCAGCGCGGCCACGAATTCTCCATCCCCGGCCAGTGTGCGCGGGAACACCGCGTCTATCGCCAGCAGCGCGTCGATGTCGCCGGCGGCGGCCAGCGGCGCCAGCTTGCCGCCCAGCGGGTCGACCAGCTTCTCGCCATCACTATGCCGCAATGCCAGGAAACGGAACCACGCCGCGACCGGCACCGCCAGCCGCCCGGTCGGCAGCCCGGCGGCGCGCCGGTCGGCGATCGTGCCCAGGATGCGGAACGGCAGCTTCTGCGACCCATCCCAGGCGATCTGCGCCAGCAGGTGGCGGATCGCCGGATTGCGGAAGCGTTCCAGCACGCTTTCGGCATAATCGCCCACATCCATGCCCTCCAGCGGGCGCAGCGTGGGCGCGATATCCTCGTGCATCATGGTGCGGACGAAATCGGCGAGGTCGGCGTCGCGCATCGCATCCGCCACGGTCTCGTGCCCCAGCAGCACCCCCAGATAGGCGAGCGTGGAGTGCGGCCCGTTCAGCAGGCGCAGCTTCGCTTCCTCGAACGGGGCGACGTCGCTGACGAACTGCACGCCCGCGGCATCAAAGGGGGGACGCGCGCCCTTGAAGTCGTTCTCGACCACCCATTGGGTGAAACGCTCGCGCTGGATCGGCCAGGCATCTTCCAGCCCGGTCGCCTCCGCCACCTGCTCGCGCACGGCATCGGTCGTGGCGGGCGTGATCGAATCGACCATGGAGCTGGGAAAGCTGACATTGCTGGCGACCCATTCGGCCAGCGCCGGATCGGTCGCCTGCGCATATTCGGTCACCGCCCGGCCCAGCCGGCGGCCATTATGCGCCAGATTGTCGCACGACAGCACGGTCAGCGGCCCGCCGCCTTCCGCCATGCGGCGGGCGAGGCCCGCGGCCAGCCAGCCGATGAAGGTGGTGGGCGCACCGCCCGCCAGCTCCGCCGCGATGCCCGGATGGTTCATGTCCAACCCGCCTTCGGGCGAAAGGCAGTACCCCTTCTCCGTCACGGTGGAGGTGACCAGCTGCGTGGTCGGCGCGGCCAGTCGCTGCAGGATCGTCTCGCCGTCGGTGCGCGCGGACAGCAGTTCCGTGATGGAACCGATGATGCAATATTCGGGCTCGGCGGACAGCAGGGCCAGCACGTACAGCCCGTCCTGCGGGCCCAGCGCATCCGCCGTGCCGGTCGAATTCAGCGCCACTTCGCAGATGGACCACCGCGGATCGCTATCCAGCACCGCATCGGCATAGGCTGCCTGGTGCGCCCGGTGGAAGGCGCCGGGGCCGAAATGCACGATTCCGGGCAAGCGCCCTTCCAACTGGTAGGCGGGAGCCGCGATGCCGGGTTTGCGCTGCGCCAGCGTGGCGCGCGACAGACGGGGATGTTCGCTCAAAGGGTCACGCCCCGCTTCCAGATGGCAATGTCACGCTCCTCGTGCACCTCGTTACGCGCTGGTTCGCCGCTGGCAACCTCGCAGATGCGCGCCAGCAGCGCTTCCGCCGTGGCATCCATGCCCCCTTCCGGCGCGGGGTCCAGCACGGAACCCGCGTCGAAGTCGATCCAGTCGGGCTTCCTGGCGGCGAGGCCGTGATTGGTCGCCAGCTTCATGGTCGGCACCGGGCTGCCCAGCGGGGTGCCGCGGCCGGTGGAAAACAGCGTCAGCGTGGCGCCCGCCGCCGCCAGCGCGGTGGTGGAGACGGCATCGTTGCCCGGCGCCTCCAGGATGGACAGGCCGGTCCGCCGCAGCCGTTCGCCGTAACGCAGCACATCGACCACCGCCGCGCGGCCGCCCTTCTGCACCGCGCCCAGCGACTTCTCCTCCAGCGTGGTGATCCCGCCCGCGACATTGCCGGGGCTGGGATTTTCGCTGATCGGCTCGCCATGCTTCAGGAAATACGCCTTGAAGCCGTTCACCAGCTCCACCAGCGCGTGAAACGTCCCCTCATCCTCCGCACGCGCCATCAGCAGGCGCTCCGCGCCGAACACCTCGGGAATCTCGGTCAGGACGGCGGTGCCGCCCGCAGCCACGACCGCATCGGCCGCGCGCCCGATCAGCGGATTGGCGGTGAGGCCGCTGAACCCGTCGGACCCGCCGCATTTCAGGCCGAGGCGCAGCGATTCGAGACCCACCTGCGTACGCGTATCGGCGGCGGCCTGTTCCACCAGCTCGTCGATCGCCTTTGCACCATCGGCCATCTCGTCCAGGCTGAACTGCGCGCCAAGCGTCCGCATCCGGGTGCGGTAGGGTTCGGGGATGCGTTCGATCAGGGCCGACAGCTGGTTCTCCTCGCACCCCAAGCCCAGCAGCAGCACGCCGCCGGCATTGGGATGGCAGGCGAGCGCCGCCAGGATGCGCGCCGTGCCGTCCAGATCGTCGCCCAGCTGCGAACAGCCGAACGGATGCGCGAAGGCGAGCGCGCCGTCGATCTTGCCGCCATGGCGGGCGTTGGCCTGCGCGGCCAGCCGCTGCGCCGTGCGGCCGACGCAGCCGACCGTGGGGATGATCCAAACCTGGTTGCGCGTGCCGACGCTGCCATCGGCGCGGCGATAGCCGTCAAAGGTCCAGCGATTGGCCGCGGGGACCGGCGCTGCCGGGGCGGCGGGCTCGTACCGGTACGGCTCCTCCCCCTTCAGGTTGGTGTGGACGTTGTGGCTGTGGACATGGGCGCCGGCGGGGATGGCCTGCGTCGCGCTGCCGATCGGCCAGCCGTACCGCAGCACCTGTTCCCCCGGTGTCATTTCCACCAGCGCGATCTTGTGCCCCTGTTCGATCGATTCGGTGGCGACCACGCTGGCACCAGCCACATCCACCCGTTCGCCGGGGGCGATGGGACGCAATGCCACGGCGACATTGTCCTGCGGGGCAACGCGCACGGCGGCGATGCCGATCTGCTCGATAACGCTCATTTGCAGCGTGCTACCATTTGTGCCAACGCTGGCACAAGTCGTTTGCCCCCTGTTAGACGAGGATTTCATGCGTCCATTGGTGTTGCACGAAGATCGCCTGCTGCCAGCCGATCCCACCACCCGCGCCATTGCGCGGGAACTGTATTCCGGCATCGCCGGCCTGCCGATCGTCAGCCCGCACGGGCATACCGATCCTGCCTGGTTCGCCACCAACGACCCGTGGACCAACGCGACGGAACTGCTGCTGGCGCCCGACCATTACCTGTACCGCATGCTCTACTCGCAGGGCATCGCGCTGGACGTGCTGGGCGTGCCCGCGCACGGCAAGGCGCCGGCGCATGATCCGCGTGCCGGCTGGCGGGTGTTCGCCGAGAACTACCACCTGTTCCGCGGCACCCCGTCGCGCATGTGGCTGGACTACACCTTCGCCACCGTGTTCGGGATGGATGTCGCGCTGGAAGGGGCGAGCGCCGACCTGTATTACGACACCATCACCAACGCGCTGGCGACGCCGGAATTCCGCCCCCGCGCGCTGTTCGACCGATTCAACATCGATTTCCTGGCCACCACCGAAGGCGCGCAGGACAGCCTCGCCCATCACGAGGCGATCCTGGCATCGGGCTGGAAGGGCCGCGTGACCACCACCTACCGCCCCGACGGCGTGATCGACGTGGAGCACGAGGCGTTCCGCCCGGCGATGCAGCGCCTCGCCGAACTGACGGGGGAGGATGTGTGGAGCTGGCAGGGCTACCTCGCCGCCCATCGCAAGCGCCGCGCCGACTTCCGCGCCGTTGGCGCGACCGCCACCGACCACGGCTTCCCCACGGCGCAGACCGCCAACCTCTCGCCCGCGGAGTGCGAGGCGCTGTTCCGTAAGGTGACGGGTGACGACTGGACCGCGGCCGATGCCGAGCTGTTCCGCGCGCAGATGCTGACGGAGATGGCGGGCATGAGCGCGGAGGACGGCATGGTGATGCAGATCCACCCCGGCGCCTTCCGCAACCACAATGGCGGCCTGTTCGCCAGCCACGGGCGTGACAAGGGGGCGGACATCCCCACCCGCACCGATTACGTCCACGCGCTGAAGCCGCTGCTGGACCGGTTCGGCACCAGCACCACGCTGTCGATCATCCTGTTCACGCTGGACGAAAGCACCTACGCCCGCGAGCTGGCGCCGCTGGCCGGGCATTACCCCTGCCTGAAGCTGGGCCCGCCATGGTGGTTCCACGACAGCCCGGAGGGCATGCTGCGCTTCCGCGAGATGGCGACGGAGACGGCCGGCTTCTACAACACGGTCGGCTTCAACGACGATACGCGCGCCTTCCTGTCGATCCCGGCGCGCCACGACGTCGCCCGCCGGGTCGATTGCGCGTTCCTGGCGCGGCTGGTGGCCGAACACCGGCTGGAGGATTGGGAGGCCGCCGACCTGGCGCAGGAACTGACCAGCGGGTTCGTGCGGCGCGCCTACCGCCTGGACGATTGACCCACTCGCCATCCATGGGCGCGCCCACCATCATCGACGTGGCGGCGGCGGCGGGCGTGTCCGTGCGCACCGTCAGCCGCGTCATCAACCGGTCGCCGAAGGTGGGCGCGCGCACCCGCGACACGGTGGAGCAGGCGATCGCAGGTCTTGGCTTCGCCCCCAGCGCGCGGGCGCAGGCACTGGCCAGCGGCCGCTCGCACCTGATCGGGGTGATCCAGGGGGACGAGAACACCCAGGTCCTCGGCCCCGTCCAGCGCGGCATCGTGGAGGCGTGCTCCGGCAGCGGGTACGAACTGGTGGTTCGCCCGGCGCAGGCCGCCGATGCCGATCTGGTCCGGCAGTTGAGCGACTTCGCCCGCCGCAGCCGGGTGGACGGGCTGGTGGTCCTGTCGCCCGTGTCGGAGGTCGAGGGACTGGCCGAGGCGCTGGAGCGGCTGGGCGTGCCGGCGGTGGCGCTCGCCAGCCGGCCGCTGGCGGGATACCGTGCGATGCTGTGGACCGACGATGCCCGCGCCACCGCCGCGCTGGGCGAACACCTGGCGATGCACGGCCACCGGCGCATCGCCATGATCGCCGGCCCGGCGGCGCGCGCCTCCGCGCAGGAGCGCGCGTCCGGGTTCCGCGACGGGCTCGCCGCCAATCACCTGACGCTGGACCCCGCGCTGGTGGTGGAAAGTGACTACACCTTTGCAGGTGGGCTCGCCGCCGCGGCGCAATTGCTCGACCGGGCGCAGCGGCCGACCGCGATCTTCGCCTGCAACGACCTGATGGCCGCGGGCGTGCTGAAGGCGGCGGAGCAGCGCGGCCTCAGCGTGCCCGCCGACCTGTCGGTCGCGGGTTTCGATGGCGGCGATGTCGCGGCCCTCGTCACGCCCGCGCTTACCACCGTGCGCCGACCCATGCGGCTGATCGCGCGGCGCGCAACGCAGGCGCTGCTGGCGAATATCGGCCAGACCGCGGCGCAACCGCAGCAGACGCTGATCCCGCTGGAGATCATTCACGGCGAGTCCACCGGCCCCGCATCAGCCTGACCGGACACGGACTGGCGCCGGCCGAGACCTTGCGATACCTGCTGGTCGGATAATTGAAGGGGACCGGACACATGGCAGTCGCACGGCGTGACCTGATCGCAAATGCGGTGCTGGCCGGGGCGGTATTGCCCTTGGCGGGCCTGCCGCTGCGGGCGGCGGCGCAGGACCGCGCGGAGCGTCCGCCCGCGCGGCAGGTCACCCGGCTGGCCGAATGGCGGTTCCATCTGGGCCATGCCGCCGATGTGGAGGCGGATTTCGGCTGGGGTCGCAACCAGCGCACCTACGCCAAGGCCGGCGCGGCCACCGCCGATGCGGCGCAGGCGAACTTCGACGACAAGGGGTGGCGGCAGGTGCGGGTGCCGCATGACTGGGCGGTGGAACTGCCCTTCGCCCCGCCCGCCGACCGCGCGCCGGAGGAAACCGCCGATGCCGCCGCCGCCCACGGCTTCAAGGCGATCGGCCGGGCGCACCCCGCCAATTCGATCGGCTGGTATCGCGCCGCCCTGCCGATCGAGAAGACGGACCGCGACCGGGTGATCTGGCTCGCCTTCGATGGCGTGTTCCGCGACGCGACCGTGTTCGTGAACGGCTATGTCGTGGGCACGAACGAAAGCGGCTATGCCCCGTTCACCGTCTCCATCGGGGACTTCCTGGATTATGACGGCGGTCCCAACGTGGTCACCGTCCGGGTCGATGCGACGCTGGGCGAAGGATGGTTCTACGAAGGGGCCGGCATCTACCGCCATGTGGAGCTGGTGCGCGCCAATGCCGTCCACGTGCCCCAATGGGGCAGCTACGTCCGCTGCACCACGCAGAGTGCCGGGGCCGAGGTCGCCGCCACGCTGGAGCTGCGCAACGATGGCGCGGAACCCGCCACCCTGACGCTGCGCCAGCGGATCGAGGGCGCCGATGGTCGGCTGGCCGTGCGGCTGGACGATCAGACGCTGACCGTGCCCGCGCGCGACAGCCTCAGCGCCGAGGCGACGGTGTTGCTGCCCGCCCCGCGCCTGTGGTCCCCGGCGGACCCGGCCATGTACCGCCTCGTCAGCGAGGTGCTGGTGGGGGAGGCGATGGTCGACCGCTACGTCACCCCGTTCGGCGTGCGCACCGTCAAGTTCGATGCCCGGCGCGGTTTCCTGCTGAACGGCGCGGTGACGAAGCTGCTGGGCGTGTGCAACCATCAGGACCACGCCGGCGTCGGCACCGGCATCCCCGACGCGCTGCACCGCTGGCGGATCGCGCGGATGCAGGAGATGGGCTGCAACGCCTGGCGCAGCGCGCACAACCCGCCCGCCGCCGCCTTCCTGGATGCGGCGGACGAGATGGGCATGATGACGGTGGTGGAGACACGCCGGAACAGCAGCGATCCCGTCGCCATGGACGAGCTTGACCGCATCCTGCGCCGCGATCGCAACCACCCGTCGATCATCGCCTGGTCGCTGGGGAACGAGGAGCCGCACCAGGGCAATGCCCGCGGCGCGCGGATCACCAACGTGCAGCAGGATCTGGTGCGCGAACTGGACCCGACCCGCCCCACGACCTTCGCCATGGACAATAGCTGGGACAAGGGCGTGGGGGAGGTGGTCGACGTGGTCGGCTTCAATTACCGCACCGACCGGATGGATGCGTTCCACGCCGCGCATCCCAACGTGCCGGTCTATGGCAGCGAGACGGGCAGCACCGTCGCCACGCGCGGCGCCTACGTCAACGATGCCACCGCCCAGGTGGTGCGCGCCTACGATACGGAGCATCCGTGGTGGGCGAGCACGGCGGAGGATTGGTGGCGCATCGCCGCGACCCGGCCGTGGATCGCGGGCGGCTTCATCTGGACCGGATTCGATTACCGGGGGGAGCCGACGCCCTACCCGCATTTCCCCTCCATCTCCTCCTATTTCGGGGTGACCGACACCTGCGGCTTCCCCAAGGACAATTTCTATTACTACCGCGCCTGGTGGCGCCCGGCGGAGCCGCTGGTTCACCTGCTGCCGCACTGGAACTGGCCGGGGCGCGAGGGCGAGGAGATCGAGGTCTGGGTCCACGGCAACACGCCGGAGGTGGAGCTGCTGCTGAACGGCGATTCCATCGGCCGCAAGCCGATGCCGGTGGACGGGCACCTGGTCTGGCAGGTCCCCTACGAACCCGGCCGGCTGGAGGCGCGCGGCATGGACGGGAAGCTGCGCACGGCCCGGGCCATCGTGCAGACGGCGGACGTGCCGCACCGGATCGAGCTGACCGCCGACCGGCGCCGACTGGCGGCGAGCGGCGACGACGTGGCGATCCTGCGGGCGGAAGTGCTGGACCGGCGCGGCAACCGGGTGCCGACGGGTGACAACCTGATCCGCTTCAAGGTGGATGGCCGCGCCGCGATCATCGGCGTTGGCAACGGCAACCCCACCAGCCTGGAGGCGGACGCGGCCAGCGAACGGCGCGCCTTCAACGGCCTGTGCCAGGCCATCCTGCGCGCCGGGTCACGCAGCGGCACGGTGGTTGTGCGCGCGGAGGCAGAGGGGCTGCAGGCGGGCGAGGTGACGCTGGCGGTGGGCCCGGGCTGAGGGACGGCTGCTTGCGCCCCTTAGCGGGCCTTCAGTCCTCCCCGTGCGCAGCATGGGGAGGGGGACCAGCCGCAGGCTGGTGGAGGGGTGTGGCGCAGCATCTGACGATGGCGCCGGCCACGCGGTCCAGGTCGTTCAGGATGTCTGCTGCGGCAATGCGGATGACCTCAATCCCCTGCTGTCGCAACCAGCTATCCCGGTCGATGTCGCGCGCCGGATTGTCGCCCATGTCGTGGACGATGCCGTCCACCTCCACAGCAATGCGGCAGGCCGGGCAGTAGAAGTCGAGCACGAAGGGCCCGACCGGATGCTGTCGCCTGAACTTGAGACCCGCCGAACGGGTGCGCAGCACGCCCCAGAGCATCAGTTCCGGCTTGGTCATCGTCCGGCGTAAGCGTCGGGCGGTCAGGACTGTCGTGCGCCGTGCCATACCCCTCCACCACCCTGCGGGTGGTCCCCCTCCCCATCTGCGATGGGGAGGATTAAGCCGCCTCGGCTAAAAGCAGTGTCCGCTCTCCACCCATAAAGGACATTGCCGGCGAACAGGCAGCGTTACCCCAGCGCGGCGATGAAGGCGTCGGCCCGCGCGCGCACCTCAGCCGCGCTCAGCCCCTTGGCATAGAGCGCGGAACCGAGGCCGAAGCCCGCCGCGCCCGCCGCGTTCCACGGACCCATATTGTCCGGCGCGATGCCGCCCACCGGCAGCACGCGGGTGCCGGCGGGCAGGACGGCGCGCATCGCCTTCAGCACGGCGGGGCTGGCAGCCTCCGCCGGGAACAGCTTCAGCGCGGCGGCCCCGGCGGCGAGCGCGGCAAACGCCTCCGTCGGGGTGACGATGCCTGGCAGCGCGACCAGGCCGCGGCGCGCGGCCTCCGCGATCACCGCCGTATCGGCGTTGGGCGCGATCACCAGCGTGCCGTCGGCGGCCTCCACGCCCGCGACCTGCTCCACCGTCAGCACCGTGCCCGCCCCGATCACCGCACGGCCGTCCAGCCGCTTCGCCAGCCTGGCGATGCTGTCCAGCGGATCGGGCGAGTTCATCGGCACCTCGATGATCGTGAAGCCGGCGGCGACCAGTTCCTCGCCGATGGCCTCCACCTCGTCCGGCTTCACGCCGCGCAGGATGGCGATCAGCGGGCAGCGGGCGAAGGCGGCGTCGAAGGTGTCGCGATGAATATTCATTGGGCAAGCTCCCGGATGCGGGTGATCCCCGCCAGGAAGGCGGGCTGGCTGTCATGCAGATGGGCGGTGCCGCCCAGTTCGGCCACGGCGGCGTGGTACAGGCCGCCGAGTGTGGGATCGGACAGGATATGGACCGCCTGCCCGCCCGCCTCTTCCAATCGGGCGGCGACATCGGCGCCGATCAGCAGCCCGCTGCAATGCGCGGCGGCATCGGCATCGGCGCGCAGGCCCAGCACGCCGGCGGCGCGGATCGCGAACAGGCTGGCGGCAAGGTCACGCCGCGCCCCTTCCGCGACCCCGGCGCGGAAAGCGGGACCGTCCGCCACCTGCCCGGTCAGTTGCGCCGCCAGCAGGCCGTGGCCGCGCAGCAGGGCGAACAGTTCGCCGGTCATCGCGGTGACGAAGCGGCCGATGCGGCCACCTGTCAGCTCGACCCATTTGCAATGGGTGCCCGGCTGGCACAGCAGCGCGTCAGGCGGCACGGCGCCGCTGGCGACCGCGCCCAGTAGCTGCACCTCCTCGCCCCGCATCACGTCCGCACGGCCAGCGATGTCACAGGATACGCCCGGCACGATGAACACGCCCGGCGCCACCTCGTCCAGCGCGGCGGCCAGATCTTCCGCCCCGGCGGGCGCGGCGGCGTAGGGGACGGCGCGCCAGCCGATATTCGATCCGACCATGCCGGCCAGCAACAGGGGATGATCGCCGAAGCGCGCGCGGATGGCCGCGACCTCCGCCGGATAGTCCGCCACGCTGGTCGCCCCACGATCGTCACGCTGCGTGTCGATCACCGCGCCGTCAGCGTCGATCAGGTAGATGCGGCGGTTGGTGGTGCCCCAGTCGGCGGCGATGAACATGGCGGATGGTGCCCCTCTCTTGCCGTCCCGCATTTATACGATAACCGCCGCCCGTCCAGTTGCGGCGGCGTGACAGACGACGGCGGATGCGGCAAAAGCGCCACCAATGGACAGCGATCTCACAAGCCTGCGCCCCGCGCCCAATCTGGTGCTGGGCCGCAACCTGACCCACGGCATGCTCGACACGCTGGGCAAGGCGATCGTCGTCGGCCGGTACGAGACGCGGCCCTTCCCGACCGAGGCGGAGATCGCCAAGACCTTCGGCGTCAGCCGCTCCGTCACGCGGGAGGCGGTGAAGATGCTGACGGCCAAGGGGCTGGTCAGCGCGCGGCCCAGGCAGGGCACGGTGGTGCAGCCACCGTCGAGCTGGAACCTGTTCGACACCGACGTGCTGCGCTGGCTGCTGGAACGCAAGTTCTCCATCGACCTGCTGCGCCAGTTCAACCAGCTGCGCATCGCGATCGAGCCGGAGGCGGCGGCGCTGGCCGCGCTGCACCACACGGCAGAGGACCTTACCGCGATCCGCGACGGGCTCGACCGGATGGAGCGGGCCGATGCGGGCGACGGCGACCCGCTGGAGGCGGACATCGCGTTCCACATGGCGGTGCTGCGCGCGTCGGGCAATCCGTTCTATGCCCAGTTCCAGCAGATGGTGGCAACGGCGCTCAGGACCTCCATCCGCTTCACCAACCGGATCAAGGGCCGCACCGCCAGCATCGCCGATCATACGGCGGTGGCCGACGCGATCGCCGCGCGCGATGCGGCGGGCAGCCGGGTGGCGATGCAGCGGCTGATCGGCGACGTGCTGGCGCTGATCGGCGACGCCGAGGAATAGTCGGCGCCCTCCGCCATGCGTGTCGCCTTGTTCGAACCGGAGATCGCCGGCAATGTCGGCGCGGTGCTGCGGCTGGGCGCGTGCCTAGGCGCGGACATCGACCTGATCGAGCCGCTGGGCTTCCAGTGGGACGACCGCCGCGTGCGGCGCACGGCGATGGATTACATCGATCATGTCGGCGTGACCCGGCACGCCGGGTTCGGTGCCTTCCGGCAGACGGTCGCGGGCCGGCGGCTGGTGCTGTTCACCACCCGCGCGACCGCCTCGCCCTACTCCTTCGCCTTCCGCCCTGACGATGTGCTGCTGTTCGGCAAGGAAAGCGCCGGCGTGCCGGCGCATGTGGCGGAGGTAGTGGATGAGATGCTGCGCATTCCCATCCGGCGCGAGGTCCGCTCCCTCAATCTCGCCACCTCCGTGACGCTGGCGCTGGGGGAGGCGCTGCGGCAGACCGGCGGCCTGCCGGGCTAGCTCACCAATTCCACAATTGCCCGTCGGCAAGGCGCGCGACCGGCAGGTAGGCGCGCTGATACGGGTACTTGGCCGCCAGCTCCTCGTCGATGTCGACGCCATGGCCCGGCTGCTCGCTGCAGAACAGGTATCCATCCTTGTAATGGTAATCGTGCGGGAAGACCGCGTCGGTCTCCTCCGTATGGCGCATATATTCCTGAATGCCGAAATTGGGCACCCAGGTGTCGAAATGCAGCGCGGTGCCTAGGGTGACCGGCGACAGGTCGGTCGCCCCGTGGCAGCCGGTGCGGATCTGGTACAGGCCGGCAAGGTCGGCGATGCGGCGCAGATGAGTCAGCCCGCCCGCGCCCACGATGGTCGCGCGAATGTAGTCGATCAGCTGGTTCTGGATCAGGTCCTTCGCATCCCAGATGGAATTGAAAATCTCCCCCACGGCGAGCGGCGTCACCGTGTGCTGGCGGATCAGGCGGAATGCCTCCTGGTTCTCCGCCGGGGTCGCATCCTCCAGCCAGAACAGCTGGTATGGCTCCAGCATCTTCCCCAGGTTCGCCGCTTCCTGCGGGGTGTAGCGGTGATGCGCATCATGCAGCAGGTGGTAATCGAAGCCGAACGTGTCGCGCAGCCTGGCGAACAATTGCGGCACGTGATTCAGCGCCTTGCGGGTATCCCAGCCGGTCACGGTCGGCAGGTCGGCATCGGCGGGCTCGTAATGCAGCGTCCCGCCGCTGACGCCGTAGGCCTTCTCCACGCCCGGCACGCCGCTCTGTGCCCGGATCGCCTTGTAGCCCATGTCGATATAGGTGGCGACCGCCGCCACCGTGCGGTCGATGTCGGCGCCGTTGGCGTGGCCATAGACCATGATGCCGTCGCGGCTGCGCCCGCCCAGCAACTGATAGAGCGGCATCCCGGCCATCTTCGCCTTGATGTCCCACAACGCCACGTCCACCGCCGCGATGGCGCGCATCGTCACCGGACCGCGCCGCCAGTATGCCCCACGATAGAGGTACTGCCAGATGTCCTCGACCCGGCGTGGGTCCATCCCGATCAGGCAGGGGATCACGTGGTCTTCCAGGTAGGAGACCACCGACAGTTCCCGCCCGTTCAGCGTACCGTCGCCGATGCCGTGAACGCCCTGGTCCGTCTCGATCTTCAGGGTGACGAAGTTGCGCCCCGGACAGGTAACGATGACGCGGGCGGAGGTGATCTTCACAGGTGCTCTCCCCTTCCGGCATTCAGCCGATGGGGAGCATGTACGTTGGCCTGCCCGGCGCTGGCAAGATCGTTCTTGTTAGCGCTAACTCAGACCATGAAGCTCTCGCCGCAGCCACAGGCGCCCTTGGCGTTGGGGTTGGTGAACACAAAGCCGGCGGTGAAGTCGTCCTCCACCCAGTCCATCGTGCTGCCGACCAGATACAGGACGCTGGCCCCATCGATGTAGAAGGTGCCGCCGGGCGTGGCGATCTTCTCGTCGAACGCCTGTTCCGCGGTCACGTAATCGACCGAATAGGCGAGGCCCGAGCAGCCACGCCGGGGCGTGGACAGCTTCACGCCGATGGCGTTGGCCGGCGCCTTGCCCATCAGTTCGGCGATGCGCGCCTCCGCCGAGGACGTCAGGGTCACCGCGGCAGGCCGCGCGCGAGCAGGTGCAGTCGTCGCCATCACAGCATCCCCAGTTCGAGGCGCGCCTCGTCGCTCATCTTGGACGGGTCCCATGGCGGATCCCAGGTGACGTTGACCTGCGCATCGCGGACGCCCGGCAGGTTGCCGACGCGCAGCTCGATCTCGCCCGGCATGGTCTCGGCCACCGGGCAATGCGGGGTGGTCAGCGTCATGGTGATCGCGACGTCCGCATCAGGGGTGATGTCGACGCCGTAGATCAGACCCAGATCGTAGATGTTCACCGGAATCTCGGGGTCGAAGATGTCCTTTAGTGCCTCGATCACCGCATCGTACATCTCGCCGCCCGGCTCGCCCGCCGATTGTTCCACCGGCTTCTGCGCCAGGAAGCCGGCGAGATAATCCTTCTCGCGCGGAGCCTCGCTTTCCGGCAGCGGCGCATCCGACACGCGGGCGCGGGGGGGCTTCGCCAGTTGCTGTTCGTCCGGGGTCATCCAAAGATCCTTCTGGTCCGCGCGATGCCGCGCAGCAGCGCGGCGACGTCGTCCTCGTCGCTGTAGAGGCCGAAGCTGGCGCGGGCCGTGGCCGGCACGTCCAGCAGCTCCATCAGCGGCTGGGCGCAATGATGCCCGGCGCGGATGGCGACGTCCTCCTCGTCCAATATGGTGCCCAGATCGTGCGGGTGAACCCCATGCATCGCGAAGGAGACGATCCCGGCGCTGTCCTCCGGCCCGAACAGCGTGATGTCGTTGTGCTGGCGCAGCCCATCGCGCAACTGCGCCACCAGCTTCGCCTCATGCGCGTGGATCGCCGGGCGCCCGATCGCGTCCACGTAATCGCACGCCATGGCAAGACCGATCGCCTCGACGATGGCCGGCGTGCCCGCCTCGAACCGGGTGGGCGCGGGCAGGTAGGTGGATTTCGCGAACGTCACCTTCTCGATCATCGACCCGCCGCCCTGCCATGGCGGCATGCGGTCCAACAGCTCGGCCCGGCCCCACAGCGCGCCGATCCCGGTCGGCCCGTACAGCTTGTGGCCCGACAGCGCGTAGAAGTCGCAGCCGAGCGCCGCCACGTCCACCGGCAGGCGCGCGGCGGACTGGCACCCGTCCAGCAGCAGCAGCGCACCAACATTGTGCGCCAGCTCCGCCGCGCGGGGCGCGTCCAGCACGCTGCCCAGCACGTTGGAGACATGGGCGAAGGCCACCATCCGGTGCTCCGTCGTCAGCATCCGCTCCGCCGCGTCGAGGTCGATCAGGCCATCGGCGGTCAGCGGGCAGACATCGACCTGCCAGCCGGCGAGCTGCCAAGGCACGATGTTCGAATGATGCTCCAGGGCGGAGACCAGCACGCGGCCCTTGTCCGGCCATTGGCGCGCGACCAGGTTGATCGCCTCCGTCGCGCCGCGGGTGAAGACCAGCTCGTCTTCCTTGCCGCCGATGAACGCCGCAACGCGCCGCCGCGCCGCCTCGTAACCCAGCGTCATCTCGGCCGAGCGGCCATAGACCCCGCGATGCACGGTGGCGTAATCGGCGCCGATCGCCTTCGTCACCGCGTCGATCACCACTTGCGGCTTCTGCGCGGTGGCGGCGGTGTCGAGGTAATGCCACGGCCCGCCGCTGCCGGTCAGCAGGCCGGGAAAGTCGGCCTTGCGCGACAGGAGCGTGGCCTCGCTCACGCCCGGTCCCCCAGCGCCGCCAGCGCGATGTCCATCAGCCGGGCCTGCTCGCTTTCGTCCTCGAGGGCGGCGAAGGCGTCGCCGATGAAGGCCTGCACCAGCAGCCGCTTGGCAACGTCCGGCGCCAGGCCGCGCGCCGCCATGTAGAACCGCGCCTGTTCGTCCAGCTGGCCGATGGAGGCGCCGTGGGCGCACTTCACGTCGTCGGCGTATATCTCCAGCTCCGGCCGGGCATTCGCCGCCGCACCGCGTTCCAGCAGCAGGCCCTTGAAATCCTGCGCGGCGTCGGTCTTCTGCGCATGGCGCGCGACGTCGATCCTGCCTAGGAAATTGCCGGTTGCGCTGTCCCAGTGGACCGCGCGGATCACCTGGTCGCTGGTCGCGTCCGGCAGCGCATGGTCCATCCGGGTCACGATCTCCCGCACGGCATCGCCGCCGCCGATGGTGACGCCGCCGAACTGGAAATGCGCAGCCTTGCCCAGCGACACGACCACCTCCAGCCGGGCATAGGCCTCGCCCGCGACCACCGCGAACAGCTCCGCAGTGGCGCCGTCACCCACGGTGACGCGCACGCGGATCAGCTCCGGTCCGGCACCGCCGGCCTTGATGGTCCGTCGGGCGCTCTCGCCGGCGGGTACGTCGAAGTCGTCCCACTGCTCCAGCACATCGGGATCGAGCGCCGCCAGCACCGCGCCATCGGCGTAGCGCCAGTTCTCGTCACGCGTTGTGGGAAGCGTGGCCATCACGCGACTGCCTCGTAACCCTCGTGCTCCAGCCGCTGCGCCAGTTCCGGCCCGCCGCTGGTGACGATGCGCCCGGCGGCAAGCACATGCACATGGTCCGGCTTCACGTAATCGAGCAGCCGCTGGTAGTGCGTGATGAGCAGCACCGCCTTATCCGGCCGGCGCATGATGGCATTGATCCCCTCGCCCACCACGCGCAGGGCATCGATGTCGAGGCCGCTATCGGTCTCGTCCAGCACGGCGAACGCGGGGTCGAGGATGCCCATCTGCACCATCTCCGCCCGCTTCTTCTCGCCGCCGGAGAAGCCGACATTCACGTTACGCTTCAGCATCTCCATGTCGAGCCTGAGCAGCCCGGCCTTCTCCCGCGCCAGCTTCAGGAAGTCGCCGCCCGACAGCGGATCAAGTCCGTTGGCCTTACGCTGGCTGTTCAGCGCCTCGCGCAGGAACTGCACATTGCTGACGCCGGGGATCTCCACCGGGTACTGGAAGCCCAGGAACATGCCGGCGGCGGCCCGCTCATGCGGTTCCATGTCGAGGAGGTCCTGCCCGTTGAAGCTGACGGAGCCGCCCGTCACCTCGTAACCGGGCCGGCCGCCCAGCACATAGGCGAGCGTGGACTTGCCCGCGCCGTTCGGGCCCATGATCGCGTGAACCTCCCCGGCATTGACCGTCAGGGTCAGGCCCTTGAGGATCGGCTTGCCGTCGATCTCGGCATGGAGGTCATCGATTACGAGCATTGGGGGTCCTGTCGGTGTTCTTGCGGGGCCCGCGATAAGTGCGGCCCGATGTCTGGTTGGGATTGGCCTGGTGATGCGCGCGGCGGGCCGATTGCTTGTCGCCGATCCGCATGCGCATGCCCGCGGCGATGCGCGGCAGCACCGCGTCGAGATCGGTCAGGATCTCCTCCGCCTTCAGATGCATGGTGCGGATGCCGACCGCCTCCAGCGACTTGTCGCGCCGGGTGGCGAGCGGATCGCCCTCTTCATCGATGGCGATCGCCATGCCCAGTTGCAGGCAGGCGAAATCGACGATGGCGCTGCCGATCACCGGAAACTGCTTCCAGCTATATTGCCCGAAATCGGCGGTGGCGAACCGGTCGGCCAGCGCCTTGTGCGCTTCAGTCGGATGCCGCTTCATGTCGCGCGCGCGGTCGTGCAGCTGGTCCAGCCGCGCATCGCTGATCTCCCAGCCGCGGCCCTTCTTCTTGATGGCAGGCTCCGCCGTGGCGGCGCGCAGGCCCAGGGTCTTGCGTTCGGTCACCCCACGCTCCCCTCAAGACTGATCGCCAGCAGCTTCTGCGCCTCGACTGCGAATTCCATCGGCAGTTCCTTCAGCACTTCCTTGGCGAAGCCGTTGACGATCAGCGCCACCGCCGCCTCAGTCTCCAGCCCGCGCTGCTGGGCGTAGAACAGCTGGTCATCGCTGATCTTGCTGGTGGTCGCCTCGTGCTCGATCTGGGCTGACGG
This sequence comes from Croceibacterium sp. TMG7-5b_MA50, assembly GCF_039830145.1. Classification (NCBI taxonomy): domain Bacteria; kingdom Pseudomonadati; phylum Pseudomonadota; class Alphaproteobacteria; order Sphingomonadales; family Erythrobacteraceae; genus Croceibacterium; species Croceibacterium sp. TMG7-5b_MA50. Next base: position 2,331,163 of record NZ_CP156082.1, read on the forward strand.
GTTCTTCACCTCGATATAGGGCACGGTGTGCGCGCCGCACTGGTCGCCAAGCAGCAGGCTGTCGCACTGGGTGAAGTTGCGCACGCCTTCCGCATTGGCGGCGACGCGCACCAGCCCGCGATAGGTGTTGTTCGACTTGCCCGCGCTGATCCCCTTGGAGATGATCGTGGAGCGCGATCCGCGCCCGTTGTGGATCATCTTGGTGCCGGTGTCGGCCTGCTGGTAATTGTTGGTCACGGCGACGGAGTAGAACTCGCCCACGCTGTCCTCCCCGTTCAGCACGCAGGACGGGTACTTCCAGGTCACGGCACTGCCGGTTTCCACCTGCGTCCAGCTGACCTTGCTGCGGGCGCCCTGGCACAGCGCGCGCTTGGTCACGAAATTGTAGATGCCACCCTTCCCCTCGGCATCGCCGGGATACCAGTTCTGGACGGTGGAATACTTGATCTCCGCGTCTTCCAGCGCGACCAGCTCCACCACGGCGGCATGCAGCTGGTTCTCGTCCCGCATTGGCGCAGTGCAGCCTTCCAGATAGCTGACGTAGCTGCCCTTGTCGGCGACGATCAGCGTACGTTCGAACTGCCCGGTATTCTCCGCATTGATGCGAAAATAGGTGCTGAGGTCCATCGGGCAGCGGACGCCTTCGGGAATGTAGACGAAGGTGCCGTCGGAAAAGACCGCGCTGTTCAGCGTGGCGAAGAAATTGTCGCGCTGCGGCACCACCCGGCCCAGCCACTTGCGGACCAGATCGGGATGTTCGCGGATCGCCTCGCTGATGGACAGGAAGATGACGCCCGCCTTCTTCAGCTCCTCCCGGAAGGTGGTGGCGACGCTGACGCTGTCAAACACCGCATCCACCGCCACCTTGCGCGCGCCCTCGACGCCGGCCAGCAGCTCCTGCTCCGCCAGCGGGATTCCCAGCTTGTCGTAGACGGCGCGGATTTCCGGATCGAGCTCGTCCAGGCTCTCGATCGTCGGCTTCTTCTTGGGCTCGGCGTAGTAATACGCGTCCTGGTAATCGATCGGCGCGATGTTCAGCTTGGCCCAGTCGGGCGCCTGCATCATCTGCCACAGGCGAAACGCCTTCAGCCGCCAGTCGAGCATCCATTCCGGCTCGCCCTTCTTGGCGGAGATATAGCGGACCGTATCCTCGCTGAGGCCCTTGGGCGCGAACTCGGTCTCGATCTCGCTCGACCAGCCGAACTCATATTCGGCCGCTTTCGCCGCAGCTTCGCGCGCGGCGCGGTCGGTCACCTCGGGGGCGTCGGTCGTCAGGACGTTCTCGCTCATGCCGGTACTTCCATCTGTGCCAGGCGGGTCAGCGGCACATCGGCCAGCGCCCCCCGCAGGGCATCGTTCACAGCGCCCCAGTGCGGGCGCACGGTGCAGCAGCCGTCCAGCGCGCATTCGTGGCGCTGGTGCTGCGTGCAATTGGTCAACGCGATCGGGCCATCCACGGCCTCCACGATCTGCGCCAGCGTGATCTCCCCCGCCGGGCGCGCCAGCAGCAGGCCGCCACGCGCGCCGCGTTCGGATTGCAGCAGGCCCGCCGCGGCCAGCTTGCCCGCCAGCTTCTGCATGGTCGGCAACGGTACCTGCGTCTCCGCCGCCAGGCTGGCCGCCGAAAAGCGCACCCCCGCCGGCTGGCGCGCCGCCGCGGTCATCGCGACTACCGCATAATCGGCAAGGTTGGACAGGCGCACGGCGTTCACGGATCCCGGAAGTGGCAGAAGGGGCAGCGAATCCGAATAGGACCGCTGCGGTCCGATTTCACCTAAGCCGCGTGGCCTGCCTTTTCAACGGCTGCAATGCGCAAAAAAAGCGGCCCGCGCCACGGATGGCGGGGCCGCTTGAAAGTGAGAACTCGCCGCATTGCTGCTTCGAGCCCTTCGGGTCGCAAGGGTGATGTACCCGATTCGACCCGGCGCGGCTTGTAGAAATGCGACAATCGATAGAGGCAGACTATTGCAGTGGTAACGTTTGCCAGCGTTTTTCCGGCCATTTCGCCCGATTCCGGCATTTATGACCGATGGAAGGCACCCGGTCGCGGCAATCGACAGAACAGGCCGGCTTTGCCATAGGCGCGGCCACCATGCTCTATCGCCTGCTCCGGCCTGCCCTGTTCACGCTCGACCCCGAACAGGCGCACGAACTGTCCCTGAAATGGCTCGAACACCGCCCGGCAGGGCCACCGCCCGTTGCCGGCCCGCTGGCAACGGACGTGGCCGGCATTTGCTTCCCCAATCCGGTGGGCCTTGCCGCCGGGTACGACAAGGATGCGCGCGTGCCCGACGCCATGCTGGGCGCCGGCTTCGGCTTCGTGGAGGTCGGCTCCATCACCCCGCGCCCGCAGGCGGGCAATCCGAAGCCCCGCCTGTTTCGGTTGGCGGCTGATCGGGCGGTGGTCAACCGCATGGGTTTCAATAATGGCGGGGCGGAGGCGGCGGCGGCGCGGCTGGCGCGGCGTACCGGAACCGGCATCGTCGGCGTGAACCTTGGCGCCAACAAGGACTCGCCTGACTGGATCGCCGATTACAGCCACATGGCGCGGGTCATGGCGCCGTTCGCCACCTATCTGGCGGTCAATGTCTCTAGCCCTAACACCCCCGGCCTGCGCGCATTGCAGGATGCGGGGGCGCTGGGCGCGCTGCTGGACGCGGTGCTGGCCGCCCGTGGAGCCGACGGCCCGCCGGTGTTCCTGAAGGTCGCGCCCGACCTGCAGCCAGCCGACATCGACGACATCGCCCGCATCGCGCTGGAACGGCGGCTGGGTGCGCTGATCGTGTCCAACACCACGATCACCCGCCCGCCGATGAAGTCGGTGCAGGCGGCGGAGACCGGCGGCCTGTCGGGCGCGCCGCTGCTGCCGCTGGCATTGCAGGCGTTGCGCGACTTTCGCCGCGCGACCGGCGGCGAGATCCCGCTGGTGGGCGTCGGCGGCATCACCAGCGGCGTCGATGCTTGGCAGCGGATCCGCGCCGGCGCCAGCCTGGTGCAGTTGTACAGTGCGCTGGTCTACCGCGGCCCCAACATCGCCCGCACCATCGCCGACGACCTGGAACGGCTGATGCACCGCGACGGGTTCGCCACGATCGCCGAGGCCGTGGGCACCGAATAGCCCAACGCGGCAGGGCCCTAAGGCAGGGTCTCCGCCACCGCGCGCCCTTCGCGCCGGGGGTCGTAGCCGCCGTCGAACACGCCATCGCGGGTCATCACCGCGTGGACGCCCGAATCCTCACCCTGGCCCGGACGCACCGTGACGCCGCGCTGCGCCAGCCCGGCCAACACATCAGCGGAGAACTTCGTCACCTCGCCCTGGAACGCCTCGCCCCTGGCAACCAGGTTGGGCAGCGCCAGCGCTTCCTGCGTCGACAGGCCCCAGTCGATCGCGCCGACCATGCTCTTGCCCACATAGGCAAGGATCGCATTGCCCCCGGCAGAGCCGAACGCCCCGGCGAAGCGGCCCTCCCCATCGATCAGCACCAGCGGCGTCATGGACGAACGCGGACGCTTGCCCGGCGCCACCGCGTTGGCCGCCGGCGCGCCGTCAGGCGCGACCGGATCGAAGGCGAAATCGGTCATCTGGTTGTTGAGGAAGAAGCCATCGACCATCCGCCCGCTGCCGAAGATCGATTCCACCGTGGTGGTCATCGACACGACATTGCCCGCCGCATCGCCGACGATGAAGTGGGACGTACCCGCCGGCTCCCGCGTGCGGTCGGCCCGACGCGGCGGAGCGCCCGGCGGCGTGCCGGCGGCGGGAGGCGGGCCTGCGGTCACGCCGATCAGCGCGGCGCGATCGGCGACGTAGGCAGGGTCGAGCAGCCCGGCGACCGGCACATCGACGAAGGCGCTGTCGCCCACATACAAGTCGCGGTCGGCATACATCAGCCGGCTCGTCTCCGCGAACAGGAACCAGGCCTGTGGGTCCTCGGGGCCGCGCTCCGCGATGTCGGTCCGTTCCAGCAGGGCGAGCAATTGCAGCATGCCGACGCCGCTCGAGGGCGGCGGAGGTACGCAGACGCGATAGACGCGGTACCGGCCACACAGCGCGTCGCGCTTGACCGGCCGGTATTCGGCGAGGTCGGTCAGCGTCATCGTGCCTGGCAGCGGGCCGGCGGTCGTGCGCGCCACGATGCGCTGCGCGGTCTCCCCGCGATACAGCGCATCGACGCCCTGCGCTGCCAGCCGGCGCAGGAAGGCGGCATAAGCGGGGTTGCGCAGCGTATCGCCGGGATCGACCAGCGTGCCGTCCGCCTCCCCGAAATAGGCCTGCACATCCGGCGCCTGCAATTGCGGGTAACGGCCCGTCAGCATCCGGCCGAGACGCGGGGTGACGGTGAAGCCGTCGTCCGCCGTGCGGATCGCATCGGCGAACAGGCTGTCCCAGCTCACCGCGCCATGTTCCGCCTGCACGACGGACAGCATCCCCACCGCGCCGGGAACGCCGGTGGCGCGACCGCTGGTGACGGCGGCGGGGAACGGCAGGGGGCGTCCATTGTCGTCCAGGAACATGTCCGGTGTGGCGCCCGCCGGGGCGGTTTCGCGCCCGTCATAGATGGACACTTCCCCCGTCTCGCCATCGAACCAGGTCAGGAAAGCGCCGCCGCCCATGCCGCTGCTCTGTGGCTCCACCAGCGACAGCATGGCCTGCATCGCGACCGCCGCATCGGCCGCGCTGCCGCCACGGCGCAGGACCGCCATCCCCGCTTCCACCGCCAGCGGATTGGCGGCCGAGACGAAGATCTGCGGCTGGCGCGCGTCCGCCCGGGTGATGGCGGGTTCCGTTGTCAAAGGCGCTGCCGCCGGCAATGTCGCGCAGGCCGTCGTCGCCCATGCGCCCGCCAGCGCCGCCCATGTGCCCAGCCGTGCCATCTTCGTGTCCCCTGTCGCGATCCGGTTACGGGCTGCATGGGGCAGGCAGGCCGATGGTGCAAGGCAGCGTGCCCGATCGGATACGCCCGCTTGCCCGCGCCCCGACGGTCGCTTAACCCGTCGCACCCCGCCTTGTTCGGGCCGCAGGATGAAGGGACGCCGGGTGGATATCGCCGACTTTGCCGCCGCCAGCAGCCTGGTGCGGCTGTTCCTGGATCGCGCCGACGCCGGCGGGGAACAGCCGTTCCTGTCACGCAAGCGCGCCGGCGCCTGGCAGGCGGTGAGCTGGCGACAGGCCGCCGATCGCGCCTGCCTGCTGGCGCAAGCGCTGCGCGACCTCGGCCTCGACAGCGGCGACCGTGTTCTGCTGGTGGCGGAAAACCGGCCGGAATGGTGCATCGCCGACGTCGCGATCATGGCCGCCGGCCTCGTCACCGTGCCCGCCTACACCACCAACACCGCCGCCGATCACGCGCATGTCCTGGCCGACAGCGGCGCGCGGGCGGTGATCGTCAGCGGCGGCAAGCTGCTGCCGCCTTTGCTGGACGCGATGCGGCAAACCGGCGGGGCGGAGCACCTGATCGTGATGGACGGCGACCTGCCCGCCGCTGCCGACCTCCCCTGCCCGGCCCATCGCTGGGACGAGCTGACGGGCGGGGCCGAACCGGACGAGCATGCGGCGAAGGCCGCGCGAACCGCCGCCGAACTGCGCCAGTCGGGCGTGACGCGCGGCGACCTCGCCTGCATCATCTACACCAGCGGCACCGGCGGGCTGCCGCGCGGGGTGATGCTGTCGCATGGTGCGATCATGGCCAATGTCGCCGGTGCGGGCGAGGTGCTGATCGGCGATTACGGGACGGGACCGGACCGGTTCCTCTCGTTCCTGCCGCTGAGCCACGCATACGAACATACCGCCGGGCAATGGCTGCCGATCGGCCTGGGTGCGCAGATCTGGTATGCCGAAAGCCTGGAGAAGCTCGCCGCCAACATGGCGGAGGCAAGCCCCACGCTGATGGTGGTGGTGCCCCGCCTGTTCGAGGTGCTGCGCGCCCGCATGGTGAAGCAGGTGGCGGCGCAGGGGCGCATGGCGCAGCGGCTGATGGCGCAGGCGATCGCGCTGGGCGAACGGCGCGCCGCCGGGCAGTACCGCTTCGGCGACCGGCTGCTGGATATGGTGCTGGAACGCACGCTCAGGCCCAAGGTACGCGCGCGGTTCGGTGGGCGGATCAAGGCGCTGGTATCGGGCGGCGCGCCCCTGAACCCGGAGGTCGGGCGCTTCTTCCAGTCGCTCGGCATCACGATCCTGCAGGGATATGGCCAGACGGAGGCGGCCCCGGTCATAGCCTGCAACTATCCCAGCGCCGGCATTGCCATGGAGACGGTGGGCCCGCCGCTGCCCGGCGTGGAGGTGCGCGTCGCCGATGATGGCGAGCTGCTGGTCCGCGGGGAACTGGTGATGACCGGCTACTGGAACAATGCGGAGGAGACCGCGCGGGCGCTGGTCGATGGCTGGCTGCACACCGGCGACATAGGCCATTTCGACGATGCCGGCCGTATCCTCATCACCGACCGCAAGAAGGACCTGATCGTCAACGACAAGGGCGACAATGTCGCGCCGCAGCGGGTTGAAGGCATGCTGACGCTGCAGCCGGAGATCGCGCAGGCGATGCTGTACGGCGACCGGCGCCCGTACATGGTGGCGCTGCTGGTGCCCGACGCCGACTGGCTGGCGGAACGCGGCATCACGGAGCCGGAGGCGATCCGCAGCGTGCTGGACGTCGCGGTGGAGCGGGTGAACGCCCGCCTTGGCGTGATCGAGCGCGTGCGCCGCTTCGCCGTGGCGGACGAGCCGTTCGCCATCGCCAATGGCGAGATGACCCCCAGCATGAAGATTCGCCGCCACATGATCCGCGCGCGATACGAGGGCCGACTGTCGGCCCTGTACCGCGGGGGCTGAACCCTCGCCCTACCGGGCGAACCGCCACCATCGGTACGATTGAATCACCTGCCTTCCGGCATGGTCCTGCAAACGCTTGCATGACTAAGCGAAGCTGATACCGTTACCACCACTGGACCGGCCGCACAGGCCGGCCGAACGGAGCGGAGATGGGGATGACGGGACAGGCGGATCGCCGGCTGGTGCTGGCCGGAATGGGTGCGACGCTGGCGGCAGGCACGCTGTGGGGCCGGGCGCGCGCGGCGGAGCCCACGCGCAGGTTCGGTTATGCCGTGGTCGGGCTCGGCTCCTACGCCACCAACCAGATCATGCCGCGCCTCGCCGAATGCGAACATGCCCGGCTGACCGCGCTGGTCAGCGGCACGCCGGAGAAGCTGGAACGCTACGGCAGCGAATACGGCATCCCGGCGACGCACCGCTACAGCTACGCCCAGTTCGACCGCATCCGTGACAATCCCGACATCGACATCGTTTACGTCATCCTGCCCAACTCGATGCACGCCGAATATTCGATCCGCGCGGCGCAGGCGGGCAAGCATGTGATGTGCGAGAAGCCGATGGCGGTCAGCGCGGCGGAGGCGGAGGCGATGATCGCCGCGTGCCGGCAGGCGGGGACCAAGCTGATGATCGGCTACCGCTCTCATTTCGAGCCGTACAACCTGCACGCGATGGAGGTGGCGCGATCGGGCGTGCTCGGCCCCACGCGCATCATCACCTCCGAACACGGCTTCTACGCGCAGCCGAACCAGTGGCGGCTCCACCGGCCGCTATCGGGCGGCGGGTCGCTGATGGATATCGGCATCTACGCGCTCAACGCCGCCCGCTACCTGGCGGGGGAGGAGCCGGTGGAGGTCAGCGCGATGGAGCAGACCGACAAGTCCGACCCGCGCTTCGCCACGGTGGAGGACCGGATCGACTTCCATCTGCGCTTCCCCGGCGGCGCGCTGGCGAGCTGCGTTAGTTCGTACAATTCCAACCACAACGCCTACCGCGTGCATGGGCAGGGTGGCTGGCTGCGGGCGGAGCCGGCAACGTCCTACACCGGGCACCAGATGTGGGTGCACCGCGATGGGGAGACGCAGCAGGTGCGCCTGCCGACCCCGGCCAAGAACCAGTTCGTGGCGCAGCTGGACCATCTTCCCGAGGCGATCATGGCCGGGACGGAGCCGCGCGCATCGGGCGAGGAGGGCCTGCGTGACATGCGCTTGATCGAGGCGATCTACCAGTCCGCCCGGGAAGGGCGCGCGATCAAGCTGACCGCCTGATGCCGGTCGAGTTGCGCCGCCGGGAGGTGCTGGTCGCCGGCACGCTGCTGGCCGTGGCTGCGCGCTTCCCGGCGCTGGCATCCGTACCCACACCGCTGCCGGCGGCGGATCAGAGACGGATCGACCGCCTGATCGCCGCCATGACGCTGGACGAGAAGATCGGCCAGATGGTGCAGGTCGCGGGCGGGCGGCAGGTGGCGCTGAACAGCCGGCTGGACTCCGCCGCGCTGGACCGGGTGCGCGCCGGGCGCATCGGATCGTTCCTGCATGTCGCGGGGGCGGAGCCGCTGCGCGAGTTGCAGCGTGTGGCGGTGGAGGAATCGCGCCACGGCATTCCCCTGCTGTTCGCCATGGACGTGGTCCACGGTTATCGCACCATCTTCCCCGTGCCGCTGGCGCTGGCGGCCAGCTTCGATCCCGCGGTTGCCGAGGACGCGGCGCGGGTCGCGGCGGTGGAGGCGTCGGTCAGCGGCCTGCACTGGACCTTCGCCCCGATGATCGACATCGCCCGTGACGCGCGCTGGGGCCGCGTGGTGGAAGGCGCGGGGGAGGACCCGCATCTGGGCGCGACCATGGCGGTGGCGCAGGTCCGCGGGTTTGAGGGGCGCGGTACCGATCTCGGCGAAGATGCGGTGCTCGCCTGCGTGAAGCACCTTGGCGCCTACGGGGCGGGCATGGGCGGGCGCGACTACGACACCGCCGACCTGTCCGAACGCACCCTGCGCGAGGTCTACCTGCAACCCTTCCACGCCGCCGCGCGGGCGCGGGCGGGCACGATGATGACCGCCTTCAACGATCTGGCGGGCGTTCCCACGACCGGCAATGCCGACCTGGTGCGCGGCATCCTGCGCGATCAATGGCATTATCAGGGACTGGTCGTCAGCGATTGGAACGCGATCCGGGAACTGATCGACCACGGTGCCGCCAGCACCCCGGCGGAGGCGGCCGCGCTGGCCCTGCGCGCAAGTGTCGACATGGACATGACCAGCGACACCTATGCCGAATACCTGGCCCCGGCGGTGGCGGCCGATCCCACTCTGCTGCCGCTGGTGGACGAGGCGGTGCAGCGCATCCTGACCACCAAGACCAAGCTCGGCCTGTTCGACGATCCTTACCGCTTCGGCGACCCCGAGCGGGAACGGACCGTGCTGGGCAGCGCGGACCATCGCGCGCGGGCACGGCGAGCAGCGGAGCAATCGATCGTGCTGCTGCGCAACGAAGGCGGCGTGCTGCCGCTGCGGCCTGCGCAACGGGTGGCGCTGATCGGCGCACTGGCGGACGATGCGCGCAGCACCATTGGATCGTGGAAGGCGCGTGGCGTGCCGGAGGATTCGGTCACGCTGCGGGCCGCGCTGGGCGATGTCACCTACGCCCCCGGCGTGGCACCGCGCGGTGAAGACGTGTCGGGCATACCCGCCGCCATCGCCGCGGCGGAAGGCGCCGACGTGGTCGTGCTGGCTCTGGGGGAGGACTGGGACCATTCGGGCGAGGCGCGCAGCCGCGCCGACATCACCCTGCCGGGTGCGCAGATGACGCTGCTTGATGCGCTGAAGGCCACCGGCAAGCCGATCGTCGCGGTGCTGATGAACGGCCGCCCGCTGGCGCTGGAATCGGCGCTGGCCGACGTCCCCGCCGTGGTGGAGACGTGGTTCGGCGGCAACGAGGCGGGGGCGGCGATCGCCGCCGTGCTGCGGGGGGAGGTCAATCCCGGCGGGCGCCTGCCGATGGGCATGCCACGCACCAGCGGGCAGGTGCCGCAATTCTATGCCCATGTGCCCACGGGGCGCCCGGCGAACCCGGACCTGTCGGTGGACAGCGCCCGGTACCACGACACCGACATCGGCCCGCTGTTCCCGTTCGGGCACGGCCTTAGCTACACCAGCTTCGAATACGCCGATCTGGCGATCACCCGGATCGATGGCGGCGCCCGGCATCGCATCGGCTGCTCCATCACCAATACCGGCCCGGTCGCGGGTGACGAGGTGGTGCAATTGTATGTGCGCGTCGCCGTGCCGGGGCTGGCCCGACCGGCGCGCGAGTTGCGCGGCTTCACGCGCCTGACGATCGCGCCGGGTGCGACGCGGCTGGTGACGTTCATCCTGCGCAACCACCATTTCGCGCACTGGGCGGATGACCAATGGCGTGTCCCGGCGGGCCGGGTCGAGGTGATGATCGGCGCATCCAGTGCGGACATCCGCCTGACGGGGGCGCTGTCGGTGGACAGGGAGTTCAACTGGCCCGCTTACGATGGCGCCGGTGCCGCCCTGTTCACCCCGGTCGAGATCCTCTGACGCATGGGCACCGGACCCGTCCTGCTGATCGTCGCGGGCAGCATCGCCGCGCTGATCGTGATGGTGCTGCGGCTGAAGGTGCCTGCCTTCATCGCGCTGCTGGTCGTCGCCCTCGGCACCGGTCTGGTGCTGGGCGGAGAGCCGGGCGCGGTGCTGGAGGCGGTGCGCAAGGGCACGGGGGAGGCGCTGGGCTTCGTCGCGGTGGTGATCGGCCTCGGCGCCATGCTGGGCGGCTTGCTGGAGGCGAGCGGCGGGGTCGCGGCCCTCGCCCACCGGCTGCTCGCCGCCTTTGGTGAGAAACGCGCGCCATGGGCGCTGACCGCGATCGGCATCATCGTCGGCGTGCCGCTGTTCTTCGACGTCGCCTTCATCGTGCTCGCCCCGCTGCTGACCACGCTGTCGCTGCGCGCGGGGCGGCGGGTGACGTTCTTCGCGCTGCCGCTGCTCGCCGCATTGATGACCATGCACGCGCTGCTGCCGCCGCATCCCGGCCCGGTTGCCGTGGCGGAGCTGATCGGCACCGATTATGGCCTGCTCGCCTTCTATGGGCTTCTCTGCGGCATTCCTGCGGCAATCGTCGCCGGTCCGGTCTTCGCGCTGCTGGCGCATGGGACGCCGGGCTTCGGCGACCAGGCGCCGCCGCCGCAATTCGACGAATTGACGCACAGTCTGGCGGCGATCGGCTTCGCCCCGGCGCTGGCGGGAATGCTGGTGCCGCTCGCGCTGATCATGCTGGCCGCGCTGGGCGGCAGCGCACTGCCCGATGGCGCGCTGAAATCCGCGACAGGCTTCATCGGGCATCCATTCACCGCGCTGATCCTGGCCTGCGGCTTCGTCGGGTTCTGGCTGCGGCTGGTCGCGGGCGCGCCGCTGACCACGATCTCCACCGTTATGACCCGCGCGCTGGAACCCGCCGGGCTGATGGTCCTCGTCGTCGGGGCGGGCGCGGCGTACAAGGAGGTGCTGATCCAGTCCGGCGCGGGAGAGCGAATCACGGCGCTGGTCGCCTCCGCCAACCTCAGCGCGCTGGTCTTCGCGTTCCTGCTGGCCGCCTTCGTGCGGGTGGCGCAGGGGTCGGCCACGGTGGCCATGGTCACCGCCGCCGGCCTTGCCGCCCCGCTGATCGCCGCCGCCGGGCTGACGCCGGGGCAGGTCGCGCTGGTCACGGTGGCAATCGGCGGCGGCGCCTCGGTCGCCAGCCATGTCAACGACACCGGCTTCTGGCTGGTCAAGCAGTTCCTGGGCCTGACGGAGGCCCAGACTTTCCGGAGCTGGACGCTATGTTCGACGATCGCCGGCCTTTCCATGTTCGCCATGGCCGCCCTGCTGTGGCGCTGGGCATGACCAGCCGCCGCACGTTGCTGAAAGGCGTGGGGCTGGCCGGCCTCGCCGCGCTGCCGCTGGCCGGATGTGCCCGCCTGCAGGAGGTCCGCGGCCGCATTTCCCCGCCGGCAATGGTGGGCGGGGTCGAGATGTTCGACACCGCCCTGCCCGCGATCATCGATCCCGCCGCGCGGGCGCAGGTGCTGGCGACCAACTACACCTGGGCGGAGGGGCCGGCATGGGTGGCGGACCAGTCGCCCGTCGGCGGCTACCTGCTGTTCAACGATCCCGGCAACAATGTCATGTACCGCTACCGCCCGGGCGAGGAGGTCGAGGAGTTTCTCCGCCCGTCCGGCCTGCAGACGCCTGTTCCGCCCGAGATCCGCGAGCCGGGGGCAAACGGCATGGCGATCGACGGCACCGGCCGGCTGGTGATCGCTGACAGCGGCACCCGTGCGATCGTGGCGATCGATCTTGCCACGCTGGGGCGAACCGTGCTGGCCGACCGGTTCGAAGGGCGGCGGTTCAACAGCCCCAACGACCTCACCATCGCGCGCGACGGCGCGATCTACTTCACCGATCCGCCCTACGGCTTCGCCGCGGCGGACGAGTCCCCCTTGCGGGAGGTGGGGGGCAACGGCCTGTATCGGCGGGCACCGGACGGCACGGTACGGCTGCTGGATACGCAGCGCCGTCCCAACGGTGTCGGCCTGTCGCCTGACGAGCGCACACTGTACCTGGCCCTGTCGGACGAGCAGCGACCGCAAGTGCTGGCTTACCCGCTGGGTCCGGACGGCATGCCGGCGGGCCCAGCGCGGCTGTTCCACGACATGACCCGCTTCCATGCCGAAGGACGGCCGGGCCTGCCCGACGGGATGGATGTGGCGGCGGACGGGACGGTGTTCGCCACCGGGCCGGGCGGGGTGCATGTGCTGACGCCGGATGGCCGGCTGCTCGGCATCATCGGCACGGGCAGCGCGGTGGCCAATTGCGCGATCGGCCGGTTGGAGGATGGCGGGCGCTGCCTGTACCTGACGGCGCACACCACCCTGGCGCGAATTGCGCTGAAGGGGTGAGCGGGGCGGCCGGACCGCCGCCCCACCCTACCTGTCAGGCCCAGGCGAGGTCTTGCATCTGCACCATGGCCGCGGTCTGGCCGACCGTGCCCATCATGTCGGCGGCGGAGACGCCGATGAAGTCGGCGACCAGTTCGCCGCGGAAGAACATCTGCGCGCCTTCGGTGCTGTCCTGGAACGTCACCTGCCGCATGGGCACGCCGAGGGCGAGGCTGTCCTCCGTCACGTCGAAGTCCAGCACCCGGTCGATGCCCTGGTTGGCGCCGCTGAAGCGGAACGTATCCGCCCCGTTGCCGCCCGACAGGATGTCGTTGCCGCGGCCGCCATCCAGGATGTCGTTGCCGTTGCCGCCTTCCAGCGTGTCGGCGCCATTGCCGCCCAGCAGGATGTCGTTGCCGGCACCGCCGAACAGCGAATCGTCGCCCCCGGCACCGTCCAGCAGATCGTCACCAGCATTGCCGAACAGGAAGTCCTGCCCGCTCTTGCCGTTGATGATGTCGTCGCCACCAAGCCCGCTGATGTTGTTGAACTGCCCGGCACGGGCGTTCAGCGTGTCCGCCTGCGCGGTGCCGTAGGCGGTGAAGCCGGCGGCCACGCCGTCGATCACGACCTCGATGGAGGAGACGCGGAACTCGTACTCCTGCGATGCCAGCACCTCGTACACGCCGGTGTCGAGGATCGTCGCCACGGCCACGTTGTTGGCATAGACGATCGTGTCGCCCTCAACCTCCTCGTACCGCACCCGGCCACCGCCCAGCGTGTCGATCCGGAAGCTGTCGCCATCCTCCCAATCGGTGATCGTGGCGTAGCTGGCGTTGAGGAACGCCCCGCTGACCACGAAGGTGTCCGCACCCGCGCCACCTGTCAGCGTGTTGTTGCCGCGACCGGCATACAGCAGGTCGTTGCCGGCAAGACCCTGTAGCACGTCGTCGCCATCCGTCCCGGTCAGCACGTCGTTGCCGTCCGTGCCCACCACCTGATTGCGCAGGTCGAAGTTGAAGCGCGCCACGACCGGATCGTGGTCGCTCGCCCGCTGGGCATCGCTGAATTCGGCATTGATGTGGACGATGTCGACTTCCGCGTTCTGGAACAGCCCGCCGGTTGCCAGCAGGTTGTCGAGCGACTGGGAATTGCCCTCGAACAGGTAGGAATAGACCTCCTCCGGTGCGAGCAGCGCCTCGGGCAGGCTGGTGAACACGCCGCCCTGCGCCGGGTCGGTCAGCTGTTGCTGGAATGCCTCGAAATAGAACCCGTTGAAGTCGCCCGCGACCACGTATTCGCCGTCGGGATCGGTGGCGAGCCGGTCGTTGACCCATGCCTTCACCGCCGCCGCCTGCGCCAGACGCGCCGCCTCCCCGCCATTGGCGGGCGGCTGCGTGTCGCCATACAGCGGGTTGCTGCCGCCGCGCGACGTGAAGTGGACGTTGATGGCGGTGAATTGCTGGCCGAAGAAGTCGAACGTCGCCGCCAGTGGGTTGCGGCTGCCGTTGAAGGCCGCATCCTCGATCAGCTGCAGGCTCCCTTCCACCAGCGTGACCCGTTCCGGATTGTAGAAATATCCGTTGCGGATGTTGCCGCCGGGTTCACCCCCGGTGCTGCCGGGCACGGTCGGCGCGATCTCCGCATAGGCGTAGGTCGGGCCACCGGCATCCTGGATGGCGCGGATCAGCGCATCGGCTGTCGCCTGAGCGGACAGGTTGGGGCCAGCCCCCGCGCCGTCCGCGTCCTGCAGTTCCTGCGCGGCGATGATGTCGGGGCTCTTCAGGTTGTTGACGATATCCGCGGCCAGCGCGTCGAAGCGGTCGGGCGTGCCGTCCGTGCTCTCCTCCGTCGCGGCGAGGTTCTCCATGTTGTAATTGGCGAAGGTGAGGCTGTCGGCATCACCGACGAGGTCCGTCACCTCCCGGTTGAGCGTGGTGTCGCGCGTGACGGTCACCGCCTCCGTCACCTGCACCTCGTAATAGTTGAAGGCGTAGTTCACGACGCCCGTCACATTGGCGAGCTGGTCACCGGTGGTGAAATCGGGCGCGAAGCCTGGCAACAACCCGTCCTCCAGCTGGATCTTCTCCGGATTGTAGTCCCCGTCGGAGATGGTGATGCCGCCGCGATCGTTTAGGCCGGTCGCGCCCTGACCCAGGCTGGCGACCACGTCGGTCTCGCCAAAGCCATTGGTGCTGGCCACCACCTGCGGCGTCTCTACCGTGACGCGCATGCCTTCCAGCGCTTCCCAGAAATCGATGCCGTCGGTCGTGGGGTCGAAGCTGGTCAGGCCATCATCGTCGATCACCTCGCTCGGCGGCAGGATGCCGTTCGCGCCGATCAGCACCGCGCCGGGCAGCGCAACGCCGCTCTCCACCACGGTGACGGTCGGATTGACGATCTCCGTCAGGCTGAGTGCGCCCGGCGCAGCTTGATATTCCGCAACCTGCCCGCCGACGTTGGCTCGGTCGCCCACCGCCACGGTGGGCGCAGTGCCGGTGAACACGAACACCGCGTCGCTGGTGGCGGCATCACCGTCACCGGTGGCATCCTGCAGGTAGAAGCCGTTGCCGGCGACCGCCGTGACCACGCCCGTGGTGGTGACGACCTGCCCGGCATATTCTGACCGGTGTCCGGCGCCCTGGATCTGCATGATGGTCAGCGCCAGCGGATCGTCATTGACGATCAGGCCGATGGCGGAACCGTCGGTGATGGTTATGGCACCCTGCGGGTTGGCGAGCACCAAGCTCAGCGTCTCGTTGCCCTCACCCGCGATGTCGCCCGCGATCTCCACGGTGACGAGCGCGCTGGTCTGGCCCGCGGCGAAGCTGACGGTGCCTGCCAGCACGGCGCCCGGCGCCAGGTCGGCGGCATCGGCGGTGCCGTCCAGCACCACCTGCCAGTCGACGCTCGCCTCCGCGCCCAGGCCGCCCGCGCGGCGGACGGTGAACTGTAGCAGGCTGGTGCCGCTGTCCCCTTCGGTGACGCTGGCATCACCCACGCGCACCTGCCCGGTCTCGCCCGCGCCGATGATGTCCTGCCCGGCATTCAGCGATCCGGCGGTGGCCGTCACCGGCCCGGTCCAGTCGAAATCGGCCCCGGCAGCGCCCGCCCCGGTGCGCTGCAGTGACAGCCCCTCCGGCTCGCCCGCTTCGGCAACGCCCATGTCGATGCTGGTGAGCCCGGCAGCCGGACCGTCGGCGGCGGTGATGACCCCTTCGTAGGACAGGAATTCCAGCACGGTGCCATCCGGCCCGATCAGCGCCAGGCCATCTGCGGCGCCGTTCTGGATCGCGTTGACCGGCAGCGGGAAGGCCAGCGCGCCGTAGCCCTCGCCCTCGTCATCGATCACGCCTGAGAGCGCCAGCGTGCGGTAGCTGACCGCCGCATCGGCACCGTTGCTGCCGTTGTAGAACACCACAGTATAGCCGGTCAGGTCGGTACCCGCGATACCGGCGATCTCCACCAGCTCGTCGATGTCGGTGCCGATGTCGTCGTAATGCAGCTCGTTGATCCAGATATTGGCGAGCGTGGCCGGCGGCGCGATATCATCATTGGTGATCGTGCCGGTTGCCTGCGCGGAGCCGAGCGTGGCGCCACCGACCGGATCGGACAGCGTGACGGTGAAGCTCTCGTCCGCCTCGAAAGCGGTGTCGCCGGCGATCTGCAAGGTGATCGTCGCGCTGGTCGCGCCATCGGCGAAGGCCACCGTGCCGGTCAGCGGCTGCCCGCCCGCGAAATCGGCCGCGTCCGTCGTGCCTAGGCCGAGCGTCCAAGTGGCGGAGACCGCCCCGTCGCTGCCGCCGCTGCGAGTGACGGTGAAGCTGATCGCGGTGGTACCGGCATCGCCCTCCGCAACGGAGGCATCGGCGATCGCCAGCGTTCCCGCCGCGGGTTCCGGCGTGCCGCCGCCGGCGGCGGTAGTGACCACGATATTGTCGAGGCCGAATTCGTCCCGGCTGCCGCTGCCGCCGACATCGTCCCCGGCGAAGCGGACGTAGAACGTCGCGCCCGACGCGATGGTGCTGCCGAAGGTCAGCGTACCGGAACGGGCGAATGCCTGCACGCCCAAGCCGTCCGCCGCTTCGGGAGAGACATAGTCGAATGCGCTGGCCCTCGACCAATTAGTGCCGTCGGCGGAAATCTCCACGAACAGGCTGTTGGACCGTGCCTGATCGTTCAGGACCAGCAGGTCGTACGACAGGGCGAAGCTGGTGCCCGCCGCGCCGCTGTTGACCAGCGCCATGGTGAAGGTGCCCGGCGTCCAGTCCGTGCCGCCCGGCTGAATCCACAGTGCGGTGTCGCCCGCGCCACGGTCCAGCGCATAGAGGCCACCTGTCGTGACGCCGCCCGCCGTGATGCCGCGCGCGAAGTCGCCGCCTGCAAATGTACCGCCGAACGCGCCATCACCATCGCTCATCCCCATCAGGCGATAGGTGTCGCTGTCCAGCTGCCCGGCGCCGGGCTCCGCCGCGAACCCCGCGCCGGCAAAGCCGCTGAAATCCTGGCTCAGCAGGGTGACGATGGACGGATCGCCGATGGCGGCGAGCAGATCGAGATAGGCCATGAGAAATCGTCCCCCGGGAAGGCATGCAGTGCGATTCGCGCGCGGACGGTAATCGGCGCCGCGGCAACCGGCGAGATGGTTAGAAAGGGATTAAGAAAGATATGCGACACTTTGCGTAACTGGCGGATCGCGGCACGCCCCCTGTCGTGCCGCCCGCCCCTTTGCTATGGCGCGGCCATGGATGCCGTCCCCTGCCCCGCCTGGCCATGCTGACCGCGCTGATCCTGTCGGCCGCGGCGATGGTGGGCATCGTGGCGCTGCGTTATTTGCTGGTCAGCGGCGCCTTCGCGCTTGCCACCCGGCGAGTCCGCCCGGGCCTGTACCAGGGGCTGGGGCCGCAGATCCGGCGGGAGATCGCCTGGTCGCTGTCGGCCGCCCTCGTCTATGGCGTGCCGGCGGGGATCGTCGCCTGGGGCTGGCAGGAGCATGGCTGGACGCGGATCTATGCCGATGTCGACGCGTGGCCGCTGTGGTGGTTGCCCGCCTCGCTGTTCGTGTACCTGTTCGCGCACGACACCTGGTTCTACTGGACGCACCGGCTGATGCACCGGCCCCGGCTGTTCAAGGCCATGCATGCGGTGCACCACGCCAGCCGTCCGCCGACGGCGTGGGCAGCGATGGCGTTCCACTGGACCGAGTCGCTGACGGGAGCGCTGGTGATCCCGGTGCTGGTGTTCATCGTGCCGATCCACCTCGCCGTGCTGGGTCTGGTCTTGACGACGATGACGATTATGGGCGTAACCAACCATATGGGGTGGGAATTGTTCCCACGCTGGCTCGTTCACTCCCGGTTGGGCGGATGGCTGATAACGGCCAGCCACCACCAGCGGCATCATGAAGAGTACCAATGCAATTACGGCCTCTATTTCCGATTCTGGGATCGTCTGTGCGGCACGGATCGCGGCCTGTCGCGGCGGTGGCTGCCGCACTGATCTGGCTGGGGACCGGCGGTGCCGCGCCGGCTGATGATGGGGCAGATGTCGGCGCGGTCCGTGCCGCTGGGCGGGGCGTCACGGTGCGGGTGGCGGTGACCGCGCTGCGCAACCACGATGGCGTGGTGATGGCCTGCATGACCACGAACGAGGGACTGTTCCCCCGCTGCCGCGGTGATACCGCATCGTACCGCGCCAACGTGCCTGCGGGCAGCGCGCCGGAGACGGTCACCATCACCTTCACCGATGTGCGCCCCGGCACCTACGCCATCGCGCTGCTGCATGACGAGAACGGCAACGGCAAGGCCGACCGCGCCATCTCCATGATCCCGCGCGAAGGCTACGGCTTCTCCAACGATGCACCCGTGCGGATGGGCCCGCCCAAGTTCGACGCCGCGGCCTTCACCGTCGGGGCGCAGCCGGTGCGCCAGACGATCCGCATGCGCTACATGCTGTAGGCAGGGCCGCTCTTTACCGATCCTTCACCTGCGTCCCGCCATGCTGCGAGCCGGTATCATCGCCGACACGCATTGGGGCACCCGCATGGAATTCCGGCCGATCGTCGCCGAAACACAAGCTTTCCAGGAAGGTGAGGAGGATGGCGGCCTCACCTGCGGCGCCGCCTTCACCGGTCAGGGTGAGCGGCGGATGCAGGTCCGTGCCTATAACCATTGGGTCAGCCTGCTGGCCGATGCCCGTTTGCCGCAGATCGACACGCTGGACCCGGCCGCGCTGCCGGGCTTCGCCGCCAATGCCGTGCTGCTGCACGTGCCCGGCGGCACCGCCGATCCGGCGATCGCCTGGCTGGGTAGCGCCCTGGCGGAGGAGTGCGGTGCCGCCGGCCTTGCGCCCAGCCATCTGCGCGACGCGCCCGCCGGTTCGCTGTTGGCGCGGGTGGCGGATCATTACCGCGCCATCGTGGACAGCGGCGCGCCTGCCGGGTTCGAGGCGGAGTTCGTGGGCCTGCGCGGCGCGACCATGCTGTATCGCGGCATCCTGCTGCCCTTCACCGCCGATGGCCTAACCCCCACCCACGTGCTGGCGGTGATCAACTGGAAGGAGCTGGCGGGCGAGCAGCTGGAGGCGCAGATCGCGCGCGAGATGGCCCGTGCCATGCGCCGCGATCGTGCGCCGCTCAGCGCCACCCTGCTGACCGATTGGGCCGATGGCCCCGGTCTGGACTCGGTGGCATCCGCCGACATCACCGTGGTGGAGCCGGCGGGCGAGCTGGTCCTGCTGCTGGTCCGCCGCGATCCCGCAGGCGGCGAGCACCTGCTGGGCGAGGTGCCCGCCGACCCGCAACTGATCGCCGCGGCGGCGCAGCGGCTTGGCGTGTGACCTAGTGGTGTCCGAGGGCGGCGATCTCGCCGTCCAGCTCCTGCAATACCTCTGCTCGCACCTCGACCGACAGATGGGGATTGCCGGCGATTGAAGCGCGGGCACCGCGCAGCGCCGCAATGGTGCTGCGGTTGACATGGGCTTCGATCGCCCGCTCCGTATCGACCATCGCCATAGCATGCGGCACGGGGCGGCGGCACTCGAACGAGGATGTGCCCGCGACATTCGCGGCCTTGATGCAATCCTCCATGGCCTGCGTGACCTTCGCCGCGGCGGCCGTCTGCCGCTCGATCATGGCATGCAGCGCACCGCCGGGTGCGAGCTGCTGCTCCATCTCCGCAGCCATCGCCTCCGCATCGCGCTCGATCATCGACTCCCTGGCGGCGACATCGCTGGCACGGGCCCCCATGCGTCGGCCCCATTCCTCCATCCGCTGGCTGAATGCGGCCCAGGCGGCGGTGTCGTGCGGCTCAGTGGGCTCGGTCTCGTCATGCTGCATGGTACCCTCCGGCAAGGTGGTATCGGGATCGACGGTGTAGAGCGGAGCGGGAATCGCGGCAGATGCCGGATCCGCCGCCGGCACTGGTTCCGGCCCGGTCGGCACTTCAGGCATCACCACGGTCACGTCCTGCTGCGCGGCATAGGAGATCGATGCGGTCAGCGGCAGCGCCAGTGCGCTCACCCCCAGCAGCATGCGCCCGGCAAGGCGACGGCGCGGTGACGCCTCCCCCCGGGCAAGGCTGCGCAGCCGCTGCACCAGCGTGCCGTCGCCCAGGATGGGGCCCGCCATCGGTGTCGCCAGCGTCATCATCCGGCTGCTCTGCGGCGCGGAATAGCCGACGATCAGCGCGGCGTAGCAGGCCCGGTCCGCCCGGCTGCGACCGGCCATGACCCGCGCATCGCACGCCGCCTCCTGATCCTGCCGCATTGCGCGCCAGCCCAGCCAGGCGACCGGGTTGCACCAGTGCAGCGCCAGCAGCAGCTGTGCCGCCATGTTCGCCAGCAGATCGTGCGCGGCGTGGTGGCTCAGCTCGTGCGCCAGCGCCAGTTCGCGCGCCTGCCGGTCGGCCTGCGTCATGAAGTGGGGCGGCAGCGCCACCACCTGATCGATCACGCCGAACGCCACGGGGGATCGCGCGGCCGGCGTTTCCACCAGCCGCACCCGGCCGACCCGCCCGACTTCCCACGCATCGGCCAGCAGCAGATGGCGCATGCGATGATAGGTGACGGTGCGCAGGAGCAGGAATGCGACGGCCCCCGCCGCCCAGACCACGGCCAGCAGGCTCAGCCACGGGAACGCGGGCGCATGTACCACGGCGGGCGCCATCATCATGGGTGCGAGACCCTCGCCGGTGCCGCTCGGCAACATCATGACCGATGACGGTGCGGGTGCGGGCAGTGCGGGCAGCACCACGGGCGGCAGCAGCAGCCGCGCAAACGGCAGCGCCCACAGCGTATAGGCGACCTGCGGCCCGCAGGCGCGCGCCACGGGGCGGCGCACCAGCAGCACCAGAGCGATCAGCAGGCCGGTCCATAGCACGGTGTCGGCCAGCCATTCCATCCACGCAGCATTCATCGGCGCAGCTCCTGCAACAGGCGTTCGATCTCGCTTAGGTCACGCTCGTCCAGCGCCTCGGCCTCTGCCAGATGCGCGAACAGGGATGCGGCACTGCCGCCGAACAGCCGGTCCACCAGCCGGCGCGATTCGGCGCCGGCCCACGATTGCCGCTGTAACAAGGGGGAATACAAGAAGCGGCGGCCATCGGGCTCCGTCGCCACCGCGCCCTTCGCCACCAGCCGGGCCAGCAGCGTCTTGACCGTCGCCATAGACCAGCCGCGTTGCCCGCAGACATCGTCGCAGACCTCCGCCGCACTCAGCGGATGGCGCGTCCACAGCGCTTCCATCACCGCATGCTCGGCATCGCTGATCCGCTCCGGCTCGGTTCTCTGGTCGTCGTCCTCGGGCAAGGGCTTCTCCTTTACGATTACAGGTGTAGTCGATTCGACTACGCTTGTAAACGTCAAGCTGCCCAGGTGCGCTTTAACGCTGTATTCAGCCGTCCGGGTGTGGGACTTGGGGCAATGCCCGCGACCTTACGCCGCCTGCCCGCGCTCGCCCTTGCCACGCTCGCCCTGCTGCTGCTCGGCACCCGACCGGTCCTGGCGCAATCCGTGCTGCGCGATGCGGAGACAGAGGCGCTGCTGCAGGAACTGATGGCGCCTTTGTCAGAGGCCGCCGGGCTGCAGCCCGACGCGGTGGATGTGGTGCTGCTGAACGATCCGAGCATCAACGCCTTCGTCGCGGGCGGTCAGCGGATCTACATCCATTCGGGCCTGATCAACGCCGCCGATACCGCCAACGAGGTTCAGGGCGTGCTGGCGCACGAGTTGGGCCATATCCAGGGCGGCCACATCGTGCGCTTTTCCGAAGGGATGGGTGCTGCGACCAACATCTCCCTCCTGTCGATGCTGGTCGGCGTCGCCGCGGCGCTGGCGGGCGCGGGGGAGGCGGCGATGGGCGCGATGGCGCTGGGCCAGCAGGCGGCGATGGGATCGTTCCTGTCCTTCAGCCGCGCGCAGGAGGCGAGCGCCGATGCCGCCGGGGTACAGTACCTGTCCGATGCCGGCATCACCGGCAAGGGCAGCCTCGCTTTCTTCGGAAAGCTGCAGAACCTGGAATACCGGTATGGCTACAGCCAGGATGACGATGCGACCTTCAGCCGCACGCACCCGCTGTCGGGTGACCGGATCAGCCGGCTGACCGCAGATTACCAGTCCGATCCCGCGTGGAACACCACCCCCGACGCGGCGCAGCAGCAGCGGTTCGAACGGGTAAAGGCCAAGCTCTACGGCTACCTCGCGCGGCCGGCAGACACGCTGCAGCACTATCCCGAATATCTGACCGATGCGCCCGCGCGCTACGCCCGCGCCTACGCCTATCACAAGGATGCGCGCATGGATAAGGCGCTGGCGGAAACCGACGCGCTGATCGCCAGCGATCCGGACGATCCGTACTTTCTGGAACTGAAGGGTCAGGTGCTGCTGGAATCGGGTCGGCCGGCGGAAGCGCTGCCGCTGCTGCGGCAGGCAACCTTCCTGACAAACAACAATGGCCTGATCGCCGGCACGTTCGGCCATGCGCTGATCGCCACCGAAGATCCCGCCAACCTGCCGGAGGCGGAGCAGGTGCTGCGTGCCGCCGTCGGCCGTGACCGCCAGAACCCGTTCGCCTGGTACCAACTGGGCGTGGTCTACGGGCAGAAGGGTGACATCCCGCGCGCGCAGCTCGCCAGTTCGGAACAATTGGTGATGAGCGGGCAGCCGTCCGCCGCGCTGCAGAACGCGGAGGCGGCAGAGCGGGCACTGCCGCAGGGCACGCCCGACTGGCTGCGGGCACAGGACGTGGCGATGCAGGCGCGCGCGCAGCTTGAACGGGCGCGCGACCGCGACTAGGCGGGTCGCCATGCGCTGGCTGCTGACGATCTGTGTGGCCCTGCTGGCCGGCTTTGCCGGGGCCGCGGGGTGGAGCCTGTCGGGCCTGGGCGACAGCCGCACCCGCGAATACCTGCTGGCGCACCCCGATGTGCTGCCCGAAGCGATCGCCGTGCTGGAACAGCAGCAGCAGCAGACCCGCATCGCACCTTTGCGCGCGCAGCTGGAACGCCCGTTTCCCGGCGCGGTGCTCGGCAATCCGCAGGGTGCGGTCACGCTGGTCGCGTTCAGCGATTACGCCTGCGGCTTCTGCCGGCGAAGCATGGACGATGTCGCCGCGCTGATCGCTGCCAACCCGGACCTGAAGGTGGTGCTGCGCGAATATCCGATCCTCTCGCCCGCCAGCGGCGATGCGGCGCAGATGGCGCTCGCCGCCGCGGCGCAGGGCCGCTACGCCGCGTTCCACGATGCGATGTTCCGCCTCGGCCCGCCCTCGCCCGAAAGCATCGCCGCCGCGGCGAAGACAGCGGGCGTGACAGGCGCCGGCACGGATGATCCGGCGATCCGCCAGGAATTGCAGGCCAACGCCGCCCTCGCCGCGCAGCTCGGCATCAATGGCACGCCGGCCTGGATCGTCGGCGACCGGATGCTGAACGGCGCCGTCGGGGCCGAGGCCCTGGGCGAGGCGATCGCCGCCGCGCGCGGGGCCACGACCTGAGCCTGCTGTCCGCCTATGCGAGGGCGCGGGCCGGCATGGGCGCCAGCGCACGGCCGCGCCTGCACTTCACCCCGGCGGCGCCGTTCTTCGCAGACAAGAACAAGGCGTTCTGGCGGCTGCAACTGATCGGCTGGGCTGGCGCCATGCTGCTGCGCGCGGTTACCAGCCTCGCCAATGGTCGGCCCTTGAGCCTGCTGGTGATCGTGCTGATCGCGACCGTTACCGGCTTTTCCATCAGTCTGATCCTGTCGGTCATCTATGGCCGGCTGATCCACCGGCGCCCGCTGGTGACGTGGAGTGCCACGGCGCTGGTGCTGGCCGTCGCGGTGATCCTGTCCGCCGGCATCAATGGCTGGGTCCTGTCGCTGTACCAGGCGCAGACCAGCGATACCGGGTTCGCCGGCTACGTGCTGGGCGTGTTCTACCTCGACCTGACGCTGCTGGGCGCATGGTCGGCGCTGTATTACGCCATCAACTACTTCCTGCAGGTGGAGGAACAGGCGGACCGGCTTGAACGGCTGGAGGCGCAGGCGACCAGCGCGCAGCTCGCCATGCTGCGTTACCAGCTCAATCCGCATTTCCTGTTCAATACGCTCAATTCCATCAGCACGCTGGTGCTGCTGAAGCAGACGGAACCCGCCAATGCGATGCTGACCCGCCTGTCCGCCTTCCTGCGGCACACGCTGGTGACGCAGGCCGGAGGCAAGGTCACCGTCGCGCAGGAGGTGCACACGCTGCAACTCTACCTCGATATCGAACGCATGCGGTTTGAGGAGCGGCTGCGGACGCAATTCCGGATCGATCCCGCCGCGTCCAACGCGCAGATCCCCAGCCTGCTGCTGCAGCCTTTGGTCGAAAACGCCATCAAATACGCCGTCTCGCCGCAGGAGGAAGGCGCCCGCATCAGCCTGTCGGCGCAGGTGCTGGGCAATCGGCTGCGGCTGGTGGTGGCCGACACCGGGCCGGGCGCACAGGGGCGCGAACTGGCGATGGAGCAGGCAGGCAGCCACACGCAATCGACCGGCGTCGGTCTCGCCAATATCCGCAACCGGCTGGCCCAGGCCTATGGCGAGGAGCACCGGTTCGAGATCAGCACCCCGCCCGAGGGGGGCTTCACCGTCACCATCGAACTGCCGTTCGACCCGCTGCCGGAAGTCCCGATGCGGGGCACTTACCCGCCGCCTGCCGCAGCAGCGAAACCGGCTGTCGATCCGCCCGTTCACAAGCCGCCGGCCCTATGGGCAACGGAGAGCAACACATGACAATCCGCACCATTCTCGTCGACGACGAAAAACTCGCCATCCAGGGCCTCCAGCTGCGGCTGGAGGCATTCCCCGACGTGGAGATCATCGCCACCTGCGCCAACGGGCGGGAGGCTATCCGCGCCATCAAGACGGAGAAGCCCGACCTCGTCTTCCTCGACATCCAGATGCCCGGCTTCGATGGCTTTTCCGTCGTGAAGGGCGTGATGGAGATCGAGCCGCCGCTGTTCGTCTTCGTCACGGCCTATGGCGAACACGCCATCCGCGCGTTCGAGGCGAATGCCGTCCATTACCTGATGAAGCCGGTCGACGCCGACCAGCTGGCCGACACGATCGAGCGGGTGCGTCAGCGCCTGGCCGAGAAGCGGTCGAGCGAGGAAGCGGAGAAGCTGAAGGACGTGCTGGCCGAGGTCGCCCCCGACGCGGTGGAGAACATGCCCCTCGATGACGAGGCGGCCGGTCGTTACGAACGGATCATCAACGTCAAGGATCGCGGGCAGATCTTCCGCGTGGACGTCGGCAGCATCGAGCATATCGAGGCGGCGGGCGACTACATGTGCATCTACACCGGCGACAATTCGCTGATCCTGCGCGAGACGATGAAGGATCTGGAACGCCGGCTGGACCCGAAGGCATTCCAGCGCGTCCACCGCTCCACCATCGTCAACCTGGATCAGGTGCGTCAGGTGAAGCCGCATACGAACGGCGAATGCTTCCTGGTGCTGCAATCGGGGGCGGAGGTGAAGGTCAGCCGGTCGTACCGCGACGTGGTGGCACGCTTCGTTCACTGACCGTCGGAACGACGTTTACAATGTAAACAGGCGCTCCTCCGTCACGCTGGAACTCGCCCGCTCCAGACCCGCGCCACCGCCGAACTGGAAGCCGATCTGCGTGGCAAAGGCGCGGCACATGGCCAGGCGGGCGGCGCGGTCCTCCGCGGTTAGGACATGGACGCGAGCGGCTTGCACGGCGGGCTGATGGATGGCGCGGGTGAGATAGGGCCAGTCCTCCCACAGCTCCACCACCTGCCCGGTCCGTGCCAGTGCGTCGCGCACCAGCCAGTGATCGACATGGTCGCCGATCGCCATCGGCCCCAACAGCAGGTCGGGTTGCAACCGGGTGACCTGCTCCGCCAACTGCCGGGTCAGCGGCGCCAAGGCATTGTCGTCTGGGTGCCGGGTGCCAAACAGCTCCAACGCGTTGGCGTAGCCGCGATGCGGCGCTTCCAGCAACGGCAGGTGGATCGCCTCCGCACCGATCACCGCGCACGCGGCCAGGTCCTCTGCCCGGCGCAGCGCCATGTAGTCCACATCGGACGGCAGGCCCTTGTCGAGCTGGCAGGCGAGCGCGAAGCCGGCGGGCTCAGCGACATTGCCGGTGAAGCAGGTGACGATCGTCACCTGGTCGCCGCCCCGCGCCCGCGCCGCCAGGAAGCCGCCGATCGAGAAGGCCGCATCGTCGAGGTGCGGGGAAACGGCGACGACGTGGCTCACAGCAGATGCGGCTCAGCGCGGAAGCGGCAGGGAGCGAGCGGGATGTAGGGATCGATGCCGGTGGCCGGGCGGGTGCCTTGCAGTGCGGCGTAGATGCCGGCGATCTGTGCGCCGACCGCATGCCAGCTGTAGACCCGGCGGCATTCCGCCAGGGCGGCGTCCGCCAGCCGGTGCCGCAAGGGCGCATCGCTCACCAGCCGGGTAATGGCCGAGGCGAGCGCCGGCACGTCGCCCGGCTCCACCAGCAGGCCGTTCTCGCCGTCACGGATGCAGTCCACGACGCCCACGGCACGGCAGGACAGCACCGCATGGCGGCTCGCCATCGCCTCCAGGATCGTGTTGCTGAACCCTTCGGCATAGGTGGGCGACAGGAACACGTCGTGCTGGCGGTACGATGCTGGCACCGCGTCGTAATCGGCGTAACCGGTGAAGGTGACACGATCCTGCAGGCCCAGTTCCGCCGCCAGCGCCCGTGCCGGCTCCAGGTCCGGGCCGATGCCCGACACGGTGCAACGCCAGTCCCCCGCCACCTGCGGCAGCGCATCGAGCATGTCGAGCACGCCTTTACGCCGGTCGACCCGCCCGTGATAGAACAGCCGCACCGGCCCGTCGGCTACCGTCTCGCCCGGAGTGAAGCGATCGGTGTCGACGGCGCCCGGCACAATGGTGAACCGCTCCATCGGGGTTTCCAGTCGTTCATGCACCTCGGCCGCGAAGCTGGTGCCGCCGATCAGCAGCGCGCCCGCATGGTCGAGCACCCGTTCCATGGCGATGCGGTGGGTGGAGCAGCACGATCCGACCCAGTGACCGTCCCCGCCCTGGATCGACACCACGCAGGGCACGCCCAGCACCTGCGCCGCCAGCAGCGTCGCCCAGCCGGTGGGATAGCCATATTGCGCGTGCAGGATGTCGAACCGCGTGCGCGCATGTTCGCGCACGATCGTTTCCACCATGCAGGCGATGTCACGCTCGAAATCGCCGCCGGCCTGTTCGCCCAGCGCCTCCAGCCCGATGACCCGCACACCTGGCACGTCGGGCGGCGGACCGCCGCCGTACACCTTGGCCCGCTCAGGATCGCCGTAATACTGGCTGATCATGGTGACCTCGTGCCCGGCGGCGACCAGCTGGCGCAGCAGGTTAATGGCGTAGATCGACATGCCGGAGATCGCGGGAAAGAACCGGCGGGAGACGAAGCAGACCCTCACCGTGCAACCAGCCTGGTGAGATAGCCGATCGCTTCCGGGATGGCGGCGTGGGCACGCGGGCTTTCGCGCGACAGTTCGACGCAGACCAGCCGGGCGAAACCGATCTGCTCCAGCGCGGCCAGCACGGCGGGCATGTCCATGTCCCCCTGCCCGAACGGCAGGTGCGTGTGGTCGCCGCGCCGCATATCCTCCACCGCGACCGTGCCGATACGGGGCGCATATTCGCGGATGGCATCCGCCGGGTCGATGTCCTCGGTCACCAGGCAATGCCCGGTGTCGAGCGCCAGGCGGAGGCGCGGGTGGCGTTCGGCCAGGGCGGCATAGTCGCCGACCGTCTCCACCAGCATGCCCGGCTCCGGCTCGAAACTCGCGTCCACGCCGCGCAGCTCCGCATGGTCGAGCACGCGGGCGAGACCATCGTCCAGCCAGCGGAACGCATCTTCACGCACCACGCCGGCCTGCGGCACCCCGGCCCAGAACGACACTGTCTCGCTGCCCAGCAGCGCCGCGATGTCGAGCGCCCGGCACAGGAACTCCACCCGTCTGGCCCGCCCATCCGCCGCCGGGTTCACCAGCGTCGGCTCATGCTTTAGGCGCGGGTCGAGCAGATAGCGCGCGCCGGTTTCGATCACGCTGCCGAGCCGCAGTTCCTCCAGCAGGCGACGTACCCGTTCCGTCTCCCGCTGCCAATCCGGGGCGAAAGGGTCCAGGTGATGATGGTCCAGCGTCAGCGCCACGCCGTCATAGCCGGCATCGGCGATCAGACGCAGCGCATCGTCCAGCCGGTGATTGGCCGCGCCATTGGTGTTGTAGGCGTAGCGCAGGGTCATGCCGCAACCTCCTCCCGCTGATCCCACGCGACATGGTGCGCTTCGGGTTCGCGGTAGAGGGGGTAGAGCGGGCCGACGAGCGCATCGGCCGCGGCGGTGTCGAACAGCGGGTGGCCCAGGCGCTCGGCATCCTGCAGGGTCAGGCGCACGGGTCGCAGCGTGTCCGTTGCCTCACCGAAGCGGATCAACGGAGAATCCAACGCCAGCAGCTTCTCCGAGTTGCGGGCGCCGATCCGATAATAGCTCATCGTCTCGACCTCCATGCCGGGCACGATCACCTTGACCACGCTGACCGCCCGGTCAGGTGGCGACAGGTCGACATAGAGCATGTCGAACCCGGCCTGCTCCACCGCCGCGCGGGCGACCTGCGCGCGTGCATGGCCATCGGTCGCTGCTTGCGACGGCAGCTCGGTAAATTCGTAAGATGACCGTTCCGCCAGCACGCTGCCTGCCAGCCAGCCGCGCAGTTCGGCGGCGTCGCGTGCGGTCCAGTCGCGCATTGCCTGGAAGGCCCGGCTGTCGGTCGACTTCGCTGCACCGCCGGCCTGCGCCATGAAGCGTTCGACATAACCGGCGGGTGCGACCTTCCGCACCAGATCGGCGGGGCCGTGGGCGAAAGCCTTGCGCGCGCGGCTGGCGGCATATTCGGTCAGGCACTTGTCCAGTGCCGCCGCGCGGTCAGGATGGCATCCTTCGCCGCAGGCCGTCACCATGATCGGCGCGGCGGGCGGCGCCCGCTCGTCCACGCCCACGCAGTACAGGTTCGGGATGCCGAACTGGTCGGTGGCGAATTTGGGCATTGCCCGGATGCCCGCCGCGTGGAACCGGCCCAGGATCGCGCGGGTGGATGGGGGCAGTCCGCCATCCCAGTCCAGCGTGACACCGCGGTCGAGCGCGCGGAACAGCAGGCCGTTGCCGTCGCGCTGCAGGATCTCGCACAGGCCATGCCCGATCGCCCAGTCGAGATCCGGCCCCGCGCCCATGCCGTTGGAGATGATGGTGGTGAACGGCTGGTAGCCGGGCGTCAGCTCCTTCGCCGAATAGGCGGCGAGGTCGATCGGCACCAGCACCTCCGCCCCGTCCGCCCACCGGCGCGCTGCCACCCATTCCAGCACCGTATCGCGCCCCACCGGCGATCCAGCGGGCAGGCACAGCGTCAGTGGGTCGGCCACGCCACGTTCGCCCAGCGTCCGCGCCATTTCGCTATAGCTGCCGCGCGTCCGTTTCCGCCCCTGCAACGTCAGCGTCGGCCAGACCATCTCCGCGATCTCGCCCAGCCCGCCCAGCACCGCCGCCTCATCCGTCGCGCCGTAGCCCACGCCGTAGGGCATGATGCCGGCCAGCGCCGGATCGTCCGGGAACAATGCGACCACCCATACCGGCAGGCCCAGCCGGTCGAGTGGGTGGATGGGGAAGGCGACGACATCACCCGCCGGGAAGGCGTCGAGATAGGCCTGCGCCGCCGGGCCGAGCCCCTTGGGAAGACCGGACCTCATAGCGGCAGCCTCCGCACACCCGGCGCCCGTGCCAGCCCGTCATCCAAGGCCGCAAGCGCGACCTCGCTATCGACCTCTGGCGCATATTCGAACGGGGTCAGGACCGCATCGAAGGCGAGCGGGGCGATGGTGTCGCGGTAGCGGCGCAGTTCGGCGTGTGTCAGCGGAATGTCCTTGTGAAACGCCTTGTGGCTGGAGATGGCATGGCTGCGGCCGCCCGCATCCTGGTCGATCTTGAACATGTCGCCGCAGAACAGCCGCCTGCCGGGCACATCGTGCAGGCAGGCCTGCCCTTCGTAATGGCCGCCGACGTGATGCAGGGTGTAGCCGGGGGCGAGTTCCAGCGTGTCGTCGAACGGGGCGGTGACGCGAAATGCCTTGGTCATCCGCAGGTCGTCGCGCTGGATAGCGACCACCGGCGGGTCGAACACCCGCTGCAACTGGAACAACGCGCCATAGCCGTGGGCGTGGCTGGCCGCGAGGCAGGCGATCCCGCCCAGCCGCTCGATCTGCACCAGCATCGCGTCCGAGTAGTATGGCGCCGCCTCGAATGCGATATTGCCGCCGGGACGCACGATCAGCCAGCCCGTGCCGGCGAGACCCAGCGCCGGGCTGGTGGTGAACGCCCACAGGCCAGGCGCGACCTCGCGGGCAGTCCCGGTGTGCGTGGCGGCGACCTCTGCCTCCGGCAGGAAGCGCCAGCCATCCTCCGGCAGGTCGTTGCGGACATCGGTGCAGACGGGGCAGTCGGGCGGGGCGAAATGTCGTTGCCAGAATCCGCAATTGGCGCAGGCGTACCAGTTCAGAGCCATCGGGCAGCCTCCCGGTAGGCGCGATCGAACAACCGCATCAGCTGAAGATCACGAGCCATGGAGAAATCGTGCGGCGCGCCCCCGGCAGCGGCCATGAAGGCGGCCGCCTGCGCGGCGAACGGGCTGGTCGCGGCATCGAACGCCAGCCGCGTTTCCAGGCCGCTGACACCGCACCGACGCAGCAGCGTGCCCCCGGCGGTCTGCCCCATCGTGTCGATGGCGACCAACAGGCCACGTTCGCCCAGCACCTCCAGCCGCCGGCGGGGCAGCACCTCCGCGCAATTATACGCGACATGGCTCTGCACCAGCACCCCGTTACCGGTGCGGCCCATCAGCATGCCGCCATCGTCCACCGGATAGGCATGGACCCGCCGCTGGAGCGCGATGGACAGGTCCGCCAGCGGTTCG
Organism: Croceibacterium sp. TMG7-5b_MA50; assembly: GCF_039830145.1. Lineage (NCBI taxonomy): Bacteria > Pseudomonadati > Pseudomonadota > Alphaproteobacteria > Sphingomonadales > Erythrobacteraceae > Croceibacterium > Croceibacterium sp. TMG7-5b_MA50. The sequence continues at coordinate 2,362,422 of NZ_CP156082.1, forward strand.
TTCACCAGGTACTGCGCCAGGTCCAACCCGTGCAGCGCCAGGTCGATCACCGCGCCGCCCCCGGCACGCGCGGGATCGGTGCGCCAGTTGTCGTGCTCCCCGCCATCCGGCGACCAGGCCGGATCGAGCCAGCATGCATAGACGATCCGCACCGCCAGCACCCGGCCGATCGCATCGCGGTCGATCGCCTCCGCCATCGCCACATGCGCCGGATGGTGCCGCTGGTCGAAGGCGGTGCCGTAGAGTCCGCCGGCGACAGCTTCGGCCATCGCCTCCGCATCCGCCAGGCTGGCGGCGATCGGCTTTTCGCACAGCACCGGCATCCCCGCTGCGGCACAGGCCTCAACCGGGGCGAGATGCGCATCGTTGGGTGTCGCGACATAGACCAGGTCGCACGCATCCGCCGCCAGCATCTCCTGCACGGTGGCGAACGCCGCCATGCCCGCCACCTCCGCCCGCGCGCGCGCTGCCGGCGATGGATCGACCACGGCGGACACCCTACCGCCCGCAGCGGCGATCCCCGGCGCCATGTAATCGCGCGCGACCCAGCCAAAACCGACGATACCCCAGCGCATCACCACCGCTCCGGCAGATCGACCATCCGGCGCAGGCGCACCGGATCGGGCGGGAACGGCAATTCGGCATCGGGGCGCGCCCAGAAGCAGCCGGCGCCATATTCCCGCTGGTAGCGGGCGGACGGCCAATGCGTGTGCCCCTGCCCGTTCAGCAGGGGGTTCGGCCGCAGTGCAGCCGCCACCGGCGGCACCGCGATGCCGCCCACCACCGCGCGCGGACCGGTGCTACCCTCGACCAGGGACCACGCCTCCACCGAAGGATCAGCCTGCCAGTTACCGACAGCGGGCACAGAGCCCGACAGCAGCGCATGCAGCAGGTCGCGCTCGTCATGCACCAGCGCATCTGGGAACAACGCCGCCCATTCCGCCGCCGGCCGCGCCGGGCCCAGCGCGCCCGGCGTATGGCTGGCATTGTGCAGGTGACTGATCGCCAGCACGCCGCCGGGTGCGACCTGCCGGCGCAGGGCAGCGGCGACTGCGGACTGATCGGGCAGGAAGTAGAACGCGTCGTGACACATCACCAAGTCGGCCTGCGCGCCTTCCACCGGCCATGGCGCGGCGGCGTCGAACACCACGTAGCGGGCCGCTGGCGCGACCCAGTGCCGGGCGAGCCAGCACTTGGCAAAGACCACGTCCGCCCCGGTGCAGGCGACCCCGCACCGACCGAGGTCGCGCAGGTAATGACCGATGCCGCAGGCAAGCTCGAACGCGGTCGCGGGCGCACCCCAGTGCGCCTGCAGCAGAGCGAGGCCGGCAAGGTATGTCGGATCGCTCCAGCGATAGGCAAAGTAATCGGCCACCGGGCCAAGCTGCAGCAGCGCCATCGCCGCACGCAGGCTCAGTGCATCACGCTCCCGCACCAGCCGGGCGAGATCGTCCGGCTCGGTCGCCGGTCCGGTCCACCAATCGTCCTGGTCGGCCAGCAGCAGCAGCAATGCGGCCTGGTGCCGCCCGGCATCGAGATGATCTAGGGTGGCGGCGACCAACGCGTCGCGCCCGGTCCGCAGATAGGGGATGCCGTCCACCACCGGCCATCGCTCCCCCGCTGCCGCCAGCGAATGCGGCGTGTCGGGCGTAAGCGGCGCGCCGGAGGTGGGCGAGCGCAGGTTCATAGCAGGCCCGCATCCATCAGGATACGATCGTGGAACGGCTTCACCGGGCCATCGTGCACCAGACCGTATTCACCCAGCACAGTGTTCATCGTCAGCCGCGCGGCACGGGTGTGCTGTTCGATCTCCAGCACGCGGTCGAGCACGTCGGCCACGTGGAAGGCGCGCGCCTCCCCCGTGGCGTCACCGCCAATCGGCGCCAGCGCCGCGGAGACCTGCTGCGCCAACCCGTCAGGTAGTTGCGCCAGTGCGGCATTGCGGGCGTTGGCAATGGCCGTGTCCAGCGCATCGCCCAGCAGTATCTCCCCCGAATAGCCGCTGTCGGGCATGGCGGCATTGTGCAGGTGATGCGCCAGGCCGGACAGGAACACCGGCACGGGATCGGCATCGTGCCACCCGCTCGCCAGCACGCCATAGACGGCGACCATCAGGCAGTGTTCGGCGTGGTTTTCCGCCGGCTGCAACATGATGCGCGGGCGGCCCGGGCACGTGACGCCCGCGCGGGGCTGGCGCGCCAATGCCGCCACGAAGGCGGGCACCTCGCCGGCGTAGGGGCGTCCCTCCGGCAAGGCGGCGCGCAGCCGGTCCCGCACCGCCGAATGAACCTCGCCAGCCACCTCTTCGAAGGCGCGGTCCAGCACCGGCAGCGGATCGAGCCCGAGCGCCTGCAACGTCCCGAAATCGAGATCGCCCAGCCGCGCCGCCACCAGCACGGCGGCCGTCACCTGTTCCATCACGCGGCCCGCCGGCTCGCCGCGCAGCAGGGCGGCCCAGGCATCCGTGAACAGCCGTTGCGCGATCGAGCCAGGCGCATTGGCCGAATGGATGCGCTTCAGATCGCCCAACTCACGGAAGAACGGCAGCGCGGCCGGAGTCAGCCCGCTCACGCGATCTCCGGCGCACGATCCAGCCAGCGGTCCAGCATCGCCTGCTGTTCGGGGAAGCCGTGGATCGGCTCCCGCCCGTTCGCCGTCTGCGGCAGCTTGAAGAACAGGCCGAGCTGTTCCTGCACGCCGCCCTCCCCGCGCTGCTGCGCCAGATCCAGGCAGCGGGCGATCTCGATCGCCAGCGGGGCGGCGAGGATGCTGTCCTTGCACAGGAAGTTCAGCTTCAGCTGCATCTTCTGACCCATGAAGCCGGTCAGATCGATATTGTCCCAGGCTTCCTTGTCGTCGCCGCGCGGGCGGTAATAATGGATCATCACGATGTGATCCTCCACCGGGTAGCCCAGGATCTGGTTCAGCACGCTGCCCTTGGTGCCCAGCTTCGATTGCAGGGACTTGGGATCGTCCAGCGCCAGGCCGTCCGAATTGCCCAGGATGTTGGTGGAGAACCAGCCATCCACATGCAGCGCCCGATCGCGCAGGGCGGGGGCGATGACCGTCTTGATGAAGGTCTGGCCGGTCTTGCCGTCCTTGCCCGCCACCGGCACGTTCCGCTCCGCCGCGAAGGCCGCAAGGGGGGCGATGTCGGCCGCGACGGAGGGCGTGAAATTGGCGTACGGAGTGCCGGCGTCGATCGCGGCATAGGCATAGAGCATCGCCGGGCTGATCGCGGCATCGTCGCTGTCCAGCCCACGCTCGAACCCTTCCAGCGATTGCAGCGCCGGATCGGCGGCGTCGGCCACCCGTTCGGTCGAGGCGAGGTTCACCACCACCACCCGGTCCAGCCCCTTGTCCCGGCGGAACCGCTGGAGATCGGCCTGGATCTGCTCCACCGCCGCGCGATGGCCGCCGGTCAGCTTGTTGCCGCCGTCGATATTGGCGCAGTATCCGGTGCTGCCCGCCGCCTTCCACGGGCGCATGGTGTTGAGGGCGGAAGCGCCGTTCGACAGCTCCTTCTCCCCGATCACGCCATGGCGGATCGCGCAGGCGCCCAGCGTGTCGTCCGCCAGGTCCCAGCCACCGAACTCCAGGTCGCGGTACGCGGCCATGCCGGGCACATCGCGGTCGGCCAGCGGCAGGCCATCCAGGCTGTTGCTGCCCGCCTTGATCATCTCGATACCGGCGATGGCCGTGGTGGCGACAGCACCGCCCACGCCCACGATCGCCACACCCAGCCGTTCAGCCATTATCCTCAACCCCGTCCATGGACGCCCGGTACGGGTCATCCTGACGGGTCAATGGACGGGCGGAAGCGCGGGGTTCACCTTTTGGAAAGGGTTCCGGTAAAAAGTTCGCGTGCCAATTACATATGTGCCTGCGGATCGCGGCTACGCTGATCCATGTCACTTTGTGGCGAGCCGACGGGCGGCAGCCAGTCGGTCGCGACCTCGTGATGGCGGTCGTTGAACTGGACCAGAGCGGCCAGCCGATCGACATCGGTGATCCGGATCACGCGGCCGTCGCGCTCCACGAGACCAGTCTCCTCCAGCGCCTTCAGCGACCGGTTCACATGCGTCTTGGTGAGGCCGACCGCATCGCCCAGGTCCTGCTGCGTCAACGGCAGTTCGAACCGCGAACCGTCCAGCCCATCGACCACGCGCAGGCGGGACCGAATGTCGAGCAGCAGGGTTGCGATGCGGGTGAAGCCGTCAGTCCGCCCAACGGAGGTGAGCCGGTCGGCCATCGCCACCTGTTCCGATGCCGCCACGCCGTACAGCAGCGCGGCAACGCGTGGGTGATCGCGGAACAGCCGTCCCAAATTCTCGCGCGGCACTTCGTACAGCGTCGCATCGCTGACTGCGCGCAGGGTGGCGGCGCTGCGATGCCAGGCGATGGAAAAGGTGGTGGTGATGTCGCCCACGAAATAGAATCGGAGGATCTGCCGCCCGCCATCGGGCAGGCGGACGGACCCGTGCAGCCAGCCGCTGGCGACGACATGCAACTGGTCTGTCGCCTCCCCTTCGTGCACGATCACCTCGCCCGCGCGGTACAGCCGCTCGCGCCTTTCCAGCCAGCGCAGCGCATCCCGCTCCGCAAAGGTGAGCGCCAGATGTTGCGACAGGCGAGTCTCTAGCGCGCTGGGGGTCATGGCTGCGGCTTCAACCCTTCTGCCCGGCGGCGCGTTCCCCGCCGCGCTTCGTCGCCACCACGGTGTACAGCGCCGGCACGACGAACAGCGTGAACAGCGTGCCGATGGCCATGCCGACGCCCAGCACGAAGCTGATGGCGAAACGGCTGTTCGCGCCCGGACCGCTTGCCCCCACCAGCAGCGGGACGAGGCCGATCAGCGTGGCGATGGTGGTCATCAGGATGGAGCGGAGGCGCAGCGCGGCCGCCTTCTCCATCGCCTGCCGCCGGTCGGCACCCTCCTCTTCCTGGATCTGATTGGCGAATTCCACCAGCAGGATGCCGTGGCGGATGATCGATCCGGTCAGCGCGAGCAGGCCGATCTGGGTGTAGATATTGGCGCTGACCACGCCCAGCGCGAAGAACACCAGCGCGCCCGCGAGGCTCATCGGCACGCTGACCAGCATGACGGCGGGGTCGCGGAAGCTTTCGTACTGCGCCGCCAGCGTCAGGAAGACTAGGATGACCGCCAGGCCGAAGGCCAGCAGGATGTTCGATCCTTCCTGCGTGAACTGGCGCGATTGGCCGGCATAATCGACCGTGTAGCCCTGCGGCAGGGCGGCGGCCTGCTCCTCCAGGAAGGTGATGGCCTGCCCCAGCGACACGCCGGGTGCCGGCACGCCGGACAGGATCGCGGCATTGAGCTGGTTGAACCGGCTGAGCGCGTTGGGCCGGATCTCCGTATCGACGGTGGCGAAGGCGGATAGCGGCACCAACTGCCCGCGCCCGGCAGTGGCCTGCGCGCTGGTTGTCCCGCCGGTCGCGCCCGCCTGCCCGCCCGGTCCCGCCGGGGCAGCGGTGGCATTGCCGCCGGCGGCTGCGGCCATGGCCGGGTTGGCCCGGACATAGTAGTCGTCCAGCTGTTCCGGCGTCAGGCGGAAGCTGCGATCCACCTGCGGGATGACGCGGTAGGATCGTTCGTCCAGGCTGAAGAAGTTGACGTACCCTTCAGCCAGCAGGGTCGACAGATCCTGCCCCAGATTGGCGATGTCGACGCCCAGCGCGCTCGCCTTCTCCCGATCGATCGCGACATTGCCCTGCGCCCGGTCGAAGGTCAGGTCGCTGTCGATGAACTGAAACAGCCCGCTGGCGCGTGCGGCCGCCAGCACCTGTTCCGATTGTTCGAAGATTGCGCGCGGATCCTCGATCGAGCCCAGCACGAACTGGATCGGCGGCCCGCCGCCGCCACCGGGCAGCGTCGGCGGCTCGATCACCGTTGTCTCCAGACCCGGCACGCTGGCGACCGCTTCCTGCAATTGCGGCTGCAATTCCTGCTGCGTCTGCTCGCGGTCGGCCCAGTCCTTCATCACCGCGCCGGCGAAAGCGCTGTCGGGCGATTCCCCGCCATTGGTGACGAAGGCCAGCTGCACCGAATCCTGCTGCCGCATGATCTGCCCCAGTTCCGCCGTCCAGCGTTCCAGCTGGTCGAGCGAGCCGTTGGGGTCGCCGCTCGCCTGCACGATCAGGAAGCCGTCATCCTCCGGCGGGGACAGTTCCGCCTGCGCCGCATTGTACAGGAACCAGCAGCTGACCAGCACGGCGACGCCGAAGCCGATCACCACCCAGCGCCCGTCGAGCGCGCGGGACAGCACGCGGGCATAGCCGTCGGACGTCTTGCGGAAGCCTTTGTCGACCCAACGGGTGATGCCCTTCTTCTCGCTGCTGTTGGCCTTCAGCACCTGCGCGCACATCATCGGCGACAGGGTCAGGCCGACAATGCCCGACATCAGCGTGGCGCCAGCGACGGTGTAGGCGAACTCCGTGAACAGGCTGCCGGTCAGCCCGCCGATCAGCCCCACCGGCAGGAACACCGCCAGCACCACCACGTTCATCGCGATGATGGAGGAGGCGAGCTCCTTCACCGTGCGCTTGGCCGCCTCCTCCGGATCGGCGCCATCCTCGATATGGCGCATCGCATTCTCCACGATGACCACGCCGTCATCCACCACCGTGCCGATCGCCAGGATCAGCGCCAGCAGCGTCAGCAGGTTGATGGAATAGCCGAGCATGCTCATCAGGAAGAAGGCGCCGATGATTGACAGCGGCATGGCGATGACCGGCACCAGCGCCGACCGCCACGATCCCAGGAACAGCAGGATCACCACCGTGACGATCAGCAGCGCCTGCCACAGGGAGGAGACCACCTCGTCGATATTGGCGTTCACGGCCTCCGTCGCGTCATAGACGATGGTGGCGGTCATGCCGGCGGGCAATTGCTCCTGCACGCGGGGGAACAGCTCGTTCACCTGGCCGATCGTGTCCAGCAGGTTGGCGTCGGGCGCGACCTCCACCTCCATGAACACGGCGGGCTTGCCGTTGATGAAGGTGGAACTGGCGTAATCCTCCGCCCCCAGTTCGACCCGGCCGATATCCTCCAGCCGGATCAGCGCATCGCCGGTCTGCCGCACGATCAGGCGGCGGAAGCCGTCCACGCTGGTGATGTCGGTGCCCGCGGTCAGCGGCAGGCTGACGGTGGAACCCTTGGTCTCCCCCACCGCCGACAGGTAATTGTTGCTGGCGAGCGCGGCCTGCACATCGGACGGCGCGACATCCAGCGCCGCCATCCGCCGCGGATCCAGCCAGACGCGCAGCGCCAGGCTGGTGGAACCCTGCACCCGCGCCTGCTGCACGCCGTCAACGCCCTCGATCTGCGGGCGGATGGCGCGGTTAATGTAGTCGGTCATCTCCGCCGGGCTCAGCGCCTGGCTCTGGAACGCGATATACATCGCGTCCGTCTCCGCCTCGCTGGTGACGTAGACGATGGAGTTCTCCGCCTCAGGCGGAAGCTGGTTCGACACCTGGTTGATCTTGGTCAGGATCTGCGCGACCGCGTCGTTCGGGTCGTAGTTCAGCTCCAGGAACGCCTCGATCCGGCTCTGCCCCTGCGTGCTGGTGGATTGGAGGTAGTCGATCCCCTCCGCCTCAGAAATCGCCTGTTCCAGCGGAGTGGTGATGAAGCCGCGCACCAGTTCGGCATCGGCGCCGATATAGGGCGTGTTGATGATGATCGTCGCCTGCGTCACCTCCGGATATTCGCGGGTGGTGAGGGAGGTGATCGCCTGCAGCCCCAGCAGCAGGATGACCAGGCTGACGACGCTCGCCAGCACCGGCCGCTCCACGAACCGGGTGAGAAACCGCATCATGGCTGCTGCGGCACCTGCTCGGCCCCTTGCAGCGCGTCGCGCTTCACCACGCGGATCGGCGCGTCATCCTCCAGCTTGAGCTGCCCGGCGGTGACGACCTGCTGGCCTGCCTTCAGCCCCTTGGTGATCTCGGTATAAAGGCCGCGGGTCTCGCCGACCTCCACGAACACTGCGCGGGCGACGATCGGGGGCTGCTGCTGCTGGCCTTCCTCGCCGCCACCCTCGCCTCCGCCACCGCCCTGGCCACCGCCGCCGGCACCCTTCTCGGCTCCGCCCTTCTCCGCCGATCCGCCGCCGAACAGCCCTGACAGGAAACCGCCCTCCTGCTGTTCCGCCTCCTGCTCCTGCTGGCGGCGGCGCTGCTCGATTTCCTGTGGGGTCAGGCGATGGACGACATAGACCAGGTCGCCATAGGAATTGCGGGTCAGCGCGGTGGAGGGGACCACCACCACCTGCCGCGATCCGGGCAGGTCCACCGTCACGTCGGCGAACATGCCGGGGCGCAGCGCCCGATCGGCATTGGCCACCGTCGCCTGCACCTGCACCGCGCGCGTGTCGGCCTCCAGATCCGGATCGATCGCGGTGATCCGCCCTGCGAAGCGGCGGTCGGCGAAGGCTTCGCTGGTCATGGTGACGCCCAAACCCTCCCGCACGCGGGTAAAGGCGCGTTCGGGCAGCGGAAAGTTCACGAAGATCGGCGACAATTGCTGCAAGGAGACGATCGGCGTACCCGGGCTGACATATTGCCCCAGGCTGACGCGGCGGATGCCGAGAGTGCCGGCGAACGGGGCGTCGACGCGCTTCTTCTCGATGATCGTGCCGATCTCGCGCACCTGCGCCACCAGCGCCTGCCATTCGGCCCGGCGCAGTTCGACCTCCGCCTGCGCCACCGCACCCCGCTCCACCAGCCGCAACGCGCGTTGATAGGCCAGCCGCGCCTGTTCCGCCTGCGCGGCCAGTGCCGCGCGTTGCGCGCGTTCGGTCGTCGTGTCGAGGCGCACCAGCGTGCGCCCGGCGCCGGTCGTGCCGCCATTGGTGAAGTCGATGGACACCACCAGCCCATCGATCTGGCTGGTCACGTCGACGCCCTGCACCGCCTGTACGGTGCCGACTGCCATCAGCCGTTCCTGCCAGGTCTGCGCCTGCGCGGGCGCCGCACTGACGGAGGCGATCGGCGGACCGCCGCCGCCCTCTTCCTCGCCGCCGCCTCCCCCGCAGAACGCGGCCATCAGCGCCAGCACCAGCAGGATACCGAGAGCCAGCCAGACCATCGGCCGGCGCCAGAATGGCCGCTCACGCTCCTCGTGATGGTCGGGCGTTGCGGTGCCCTCGGGTGCGGGCAGCGCCTTGTGCTCCTCCGGCGCGGGCAGGGCAGGCCGCCCGTCGATTGTGCGGTCGGTCACAGCCCCTCCTCCGGCACGCGGCCGTCCTCCAATGCGGCGCGTGTCGCATCCAGGTATCCGCGCGCGGTGATCCCGCTCAGCTGCTCGTCCGTCAGTGGGCCAGGGCCGAGCGCGGCGAACAGGGCCGCCGTGCCCTGCAGCCGGGTGGCGACCGCCTCCACATAGGCGAAGCGTGCATCCTGATACGCCTGCTGCACCACCAACACGTCGATCACGTTGATCGCCCCCTCGTCGAAGCGGAAGCGGGCCAGTTCCAGGCTCTCCTCCGCCGCGGCCAGCGCGATCCGCTGTTCGGCCAGCGCCTCGGCATTGGCCTCCAGCGTGCGGATGCCGTCGGCCACCTCGGTAAAGGCGGTCAGCACCTGTTCGCGGTACAGAGCCAGTGCCTCCTGATAGGCCGCCACCGCCGCGTCGCGGTTCGCCCGCCGCCGGCCACCATCGAAGATCGGCGCCAGCAGGTCAGCGCCAAGATCGAACACCGGGGACGGCGACGGCAGCGACAGGCCCGGCGCGCCACCGGCGATGCCGAACGCCGCATTGAGCGTCAGGTTGGGATACAGATCCGCCGTCGCCACGCCGACCTCGGCACTGGCCGTGGCCAGCACCGCCTCCGCCGCCAGGATGTCCGGTCGCCGGCGAACCAAACTGGACGGCAGGCTGATCGGCACCGCCTGCGGCAGGCGGATAGTGTCGAGGGCGAGTGGCGGAATGCCGGCACCGGCCGGCGGCTCACCCACCAGCAGCGCGAGCCGGTTCTCCGCTGCGGCCAATTGGCCGCGCAATGGCGGCACGCTGGCGCGCAGCGACGCGATCTCCGCCTCCTGCGTCACCAGGTCGGCACGGGCATCCTCCCCTTCCGCGACGCGGATGCGCAGCAATTCCAGCCGCTCCGCCTGCACCGCCAGCAGTTCCTCGCGCGTGGCGATCTGCGCCCGCAGGCCGGCGGCATCCAGCGCGGCGCTGACGATGTTACCCGCCAGCGCCAGGTAGGCCGCCTGCACCTCCTGCGCTTGCCGCTGGTATTGGGCCACGGCCGCCTCCACCAGCCGGCGGTTGCGGCCGGCAAGGTCGAGGTCGTAGGTCACCGCCCCGCCGGCGGTATAGACGGTGAAGTCGCTGTCGGCGGCGCCCTGGTTGCTGCCGCCGCCGCTGGAATTGGCACTGTAGGATGCGGTGCCCTGCGCGCCCACTTCGGGCACCAGCACGCCGCGCTGCGCCCGCAATTGCGCCTCCGCTCCACGCAACCGCGCCCGTGCCGCGGCGAGCGTCGGGCTGCGGGCGAAGCCGCGTTCCACCAGCGTGACGATCTCCGGCGTGCCGAACCAGTGCCACCAGCCGGGCGGCAGATCCTGCCCCGGCACGAAATATTGCGAGGCGCCGGCGGGACCGTCGGTGGCGGCGGTGATGGTGGGGGTCTCGCCTGCGACATAGGCGGGAACGGAGGGCGGAGTGGGGCGGGTGAAGTCCGGCCCGGCGACACAACCCGCCAGCGGCAGCACGGCGGCGCCCATCAGGACAAGATGATGCGCGTGCCGGGCGCGCGGATGACCCCCCATAAACTTGGCAAGCTACGAGAATGGTTAGTGTTCCCGGGAAATGCTTGAGAGGCCGGGCAAAAGTCGCCATCGCACGGGTTATGCACTTCGACCTGCCCGGCTTCGACCTTCCCCGGTTCGTCCAGACCACGCTGGCGGAGGATCTGGGCACCGGCTGGCCGGGCGGCGGGCAGGACGTCACGGCGCAGAGCGTGATTCCAGCGGAGGCGCGCTTCGCCGGGATCATGGACAGCCGCGATGCGGTAACCGTCGCTGGCCTGGCGCTCGCCGCCGCGTTCTTCCGCGCGCTGGACCCGAACGTGACGATAGAACCGCTGGTTGCCGATGGCGAACAGGTGCCGGCCGGCACCGCGTTGATGCGTCTGGAAGGCCGTGCGCGGGCGCTGCTGACGGCGGAACGGTCCGCGCTCAACACGCTGCAGCACCTGTCCGGCATCGCCACGCTGACCCGCCGCTACGTCGATGCGATGGGCGATACACACTGCATCCTGCTCGACACACGCAAGACCATCCCGGGGCTGCGGGTGCTGGAGAAATACGCCACCACTATGGGCGGGGCGCAGAACCATAGGATGGGCTTATGGGACGCGGCGATGATCAAGGACAACCATATCGCCGTCGCAGGTGACGTGGGCGAAGCGGTCCGCCGGGCGCGCGCCGCCGGGGTCGCGCGGATCATCTGCGAGGTCGACCGGATCGACCAGATCGAACCCGCGCTGCAGGCCGGCGCCGACCACCTGCTGCTCGACAACATGGCGCCGCCTATGCTGCGGCAGGCGGTCGCACTGATTGCCGGGCGCGCCGCGACGGAGGCATCGGGCGGCGTCACGCTGGACACCATCGCCGCCATCGCCGCCACTGGTGTGGACTACGTCTCCGTTGGTCGCCTGACGCAGAGCGCACCGGCGGCCGATATCGGGCTCGACTTCACGCCCCTGTAAGCCGGTGCCTGTGATCCAGATGGTGAGCCGGCCGGCCTCCATTCGCGCCTTTGCCCTGCTGTTCATCGCGCAGGGGCTGATCGCTTTCGCTGCCTCTCTGGCCGACCTGTCGGCGACACAGGCTGCTTACGCGCAGATGACCGGTATGCCGGTAACCCGCGATGGCGCGATCATTGCCGGCAGCGCGCGATTGACGATCGTGCTGATCCCGGTGGCGCTGGCATGGTGGCGACGGGCACGCCTGGTGCGCTGGCTGGTCCCGGCGATGGTGACGTTGCGCATCGTGCTGGCCGGGCCGGATATGCCGCTGGTGGAATGGATCACCCTTCCCATGGCGATGGCCGCCGCCGCCTGCCTGTTCCTGCCGGGCGCGCGCCGCTGGTTCAGCGCCGTTCGCTGAAGAAGGCGCGCAGCAGCGCGGCCGATTCGCCTTCACCCATGCCGAAATAGACGTCGGGCCGGTGCAGACAACTGGGCTGGTCGAACAACCGCGCCCCGTGCGCCACCGCGCCGCCCTTCGGGTCGGGTGCCGCGTAATAGACCCGGTCCAGCCGGGCATGGGTGATCGCGCCCGCGCACATCGGGCACGGTTCCAGCGTGACCCACAGCTCGCACCCGGTCAGCCGCTCGCGGCCGAGCGCCGCCGCTGCCTGCCGGATGGCGACGATCTCCGCATGGGCGGTGGGATCATGGGTAGCCCGCGGTGCGTTGCGCCCTTCCCCGACGATCCGCCCCGCGTGTACCACTACCGCGCCGACCGGCACCTCGCCCGCGTGTGCAGCCTCCGCCGCCAGGTCCAGCGCGCGGCGCATCGGCGGGGGGAGCGGCCAGCGGGTCATCGCGCCTGTCGCTATCGCCCCGCTTGCTTGACGGCAACCGCCCTCGCCGCTATGCGCGCCGCTTTCCACGAGCCCAGGCCGCCCGCCGCAGCCACATGGCTCAGTCTGATTCGAGAGAGAACCATGTCGCGCATCTGCGAACTGACCGGCAAGGGCCGCCTGACCGGCCACAATGTGAGCCACGCCAACAACAAGACCAAGCGCGTCTATCTGCCCAACCTGCAGAACGTCACGCTGATGAGCGAAGGCCTGGACCGCAGCTTCAAGTTCCGCGTGTCGACCCATGGCTTGCGCTCTGTCGAGCACAATGGCGGCCTCGACAACTGGCTGCTGAAGACCAACGACACGAAGCTTAGCCCGCGCGCCCTGAAGGTGAAGCGCGAGCTGAAGAAGGCCGCTGCCCCGGCCGCCTGATCGGCCCGACAGCCTGCCGACCAAGGGCCGGTTCCCCAGCGGGGGAGCCGGCCCTTGTCGTATCCGCGGCGCATTTTCGCGCTGCCACCAATCTGCAACAGATCGGCCGCGTCGCTGTAACAAACCCCCGGTAGCGGCGCGGGCACTGGCCAAGGGCCTTTCGGGGGTAATCACAACATGTCACGCCATCTGCGCCTGCTCGGCGCGCCGCTTCCGCTCGCCTGCGTTCTGCTGGCCGCTCAACCCGTGCTGGCCCAGTCGGCCACTCCGGCATCGTCCGCGCCGCCGGTCGCCGACGGGGGCGAGATCGTCGTCACCGGCACCTATGCCCGCAGCATCGCCGCCGCGACGGAGACGAAGCGCAACGCGGCCTTCGGCGTCGATTCGATCGCTTCCACCGATATCGGCAAGTTCCCGACGCAGAACGTGGCGGAGGCGCTGCAGCTCGTCACCGGTGTCGCCATCACCCGCCCGCGTGGCGAAGGGCTGTATGTCAGCGTCCGTGGCCTTGGCCCGCAATTCCAGAGCACGCTGGTCAACGGCCGCACCGTGGCGATCAACGACCTGATCGAGAATGGCGGCGCGGCCGGGCGCCAGTTCCGGTTCGAGATGCTGCCGGCGGAATTCGTGTCGCGGATCGACGTCATCAAGACGCCCACGGCCGACATGACCGAAGGTGCGCTGGGCGGCAATATCGATGTCCAGACGTTCAAGCCGCTGGACGTGGGCACGCAGACCACGCTGAACCTGCGCGGCACCTACACCACCATGACCGAAAAGGTGCGGCCCAACGCCACGGTGCTGTCGAGCTACGCCACCGACGATGACAGCTTCGGCATCCTGGCGGGTGTGCAATATTGGGCGAAGTCGGTCCGCAACGACCGGTTCTACAACACCGGTTGGAACCTGATCCCGCGCTTCGCACAGCGGCTAGGCGGCAATTTTTACACCCCCCCGTACCCGTCCGACGGTGGAGACGGAGGAGCGCGACCGGTACTCCGGAATCGTCTCCGCGCAGTGGCGGCCGCTGCCCGATTACGAGGCGACGCTGGACGTGTCGCTGACCCGGCTGGATGTGGAATATGACGAGTTCGGCCTCGACATCTATCCCGACGATCCCGGCACGCAGATCGTGCCTGGCTCCTTCACCGTGGTCGGCGACAGCGTGACCCGCGCGACCATCACCGGCGTGCGCTTCATGGCCTCGCGCGAGCTGAGCCTGAACCGCCACGACCTCGTCAATGTGGGTCTGAAGCAGGTGTGGACGCCGGGTGACTGGAACGTGTCGGCCAACGTCAACTGGTCCTACGCCCATAGCTTCCACCCCAGCTACGACAAGGGCACGGTGCGTAGCCGGATGCAGGTCATCGCGCCGCTGACCTACGACGCATCCGCCGGCTACAAGGTCGCGCCGGACTTCACCGCGCCCGTCAATTTCGACGATCCGGCCAGCTACATCTTCTATCCGTTCAACATTGCGCCCAAGAACAGCAAGGACTGGGATACCTACGGCCGGCTCGACATCGGGCACGATTTCGACGGCTTCATTACGCGGCTGCAGGCCGGCGGCGAGTACCACCGGCGCATCCGCGACTACCAGCGGCGCGACTTCAACGTGAACGTGCCCGGCAATCCGCCGATCACGCAGGTGGTGCCCGGCGGGCAGGAAGCCTTCCCGTTCGACAATGCGCTGAAGGATTTCGGCGGCAACTTCCCGCGCAGCTGGTCGGTGCCGATCACGAGCGCGTTCTATGACCGGCTGTTCACCGATGCGATCGCCAACGCACCGCTGACCGCGGGCGACCTGCGCGCGTCCTATGTGGTGGAGGAGGATATCGTCGCGGGCTACGTGCGCGCCGATTACGGCTTCGACCTCGGCGCGGTGGGCGTCACCGGCAATCTTGGCGTGCGTTTCGTGCATACCGACCAGGTCGCCAGCGGCACGCTGACGCTGGGCACCACGCCCACCCCGGCCAGCTTCCCGCAGACCTTCAACAACTGGCTGCCCAGCTTCAACCTGCGGGCCGAGCTGACGCCCAACCTGATCGGTCGCCTTGCCGCCAGCCGGGTGCTGACGCGCCCGAACATGACGCAGACCGCGCCGCAGATCAGCGTGTCGACCGACGCGCCCACCGCCAGCGGCGGCAACCCGGACCTGCAGCCGTTCCTGGCGACCCAGATGGACGCCTCGCTGGAATGGTATTTCGGCCCCGCCGCGTCGCTGACGGGCGCCGTCTTCTGGAAGAAGATGGACGATTACATCACCCAGCAGAACGTCAACATCGACATTCCTGGCCGCGGCACCGTGCTGCTGAGCACGCAGGTGAATGGCGGCGATGCCAAGGTGTACGGCGCCGAAGCCGCCTACAGCCAGGTGTTCGACTTTTTGCCCGCGCCGTTTGACGGATTGGGCGTGCAGGCGTCCTATACCCACACTTCCGTCCGGTCGAACTACACGGCCGGCGCACGGCCGATCGTCAACCAGCTGATCGGCCTGTCCAAGAACAGCTACAACCTGGTCGGCTTCTACGATTACGGGCCGGTGTCCGCCCGCCTGTCCTATGTCTGGCGCGGTCGCTACCTGTCGAGCAGCGGCAGCACCACGCAGACCGAATCCTACGTCGCCCCGTTCGGGTCGCTGGACGGCAACCTGTCGTTCCGCGTGCTGGAAAACACGCTGCTGAGCCTGGAGGGCATCAACCTGGCGGGCGCGCGCGCCTATTCGTACAACGGGATCGAGCAGCGCTTCAACGAGATCCAGTATTACGGGCGCACCATCCTGTTCGGCGTCAGGACGCAGTTCTGATGCGCGCAGCTGCCGCCCTGCTCCTCGCCGCGCCCGTGCTGCTGGCCGCGGGGGAGCCGTCACCGCTGACGATGAACGACATCCAGGTCGTGGGGTCGCACAACAGCTTCAAGGCGGCGATCCCGCAGGCGGTGATGGCGCGGCTGCGGCAGACAGAACCGAAGCTGGCGGACGGACTCTACTATCATCACCTGTCGCTGGCGGAACAGCTGGATGCAGGGGTGCGCCAGTTCGAGCTCGACATCTTCGCCGATCCCGAGGGCGGGCGCTATGCGGACCCGGCCGGCGAGCAATGGGCGCGGGAGGCGGGGGAGCAGACGGGTTTCGACCGGGTGGCCATGCTGGCGCCGGGATACAAGGTGCTGCACATCCCGGACGTCGATTACATGAGCACCTGCGCCACGCTGGCGGCATGCCTGGGGGAGATCGATGGGTGGTCGCGCGCACATCCCGATCACCTGCCGATCATGATCACGCTGAACGCGGCGGATATGCCGTCGGGGCGCGAGGGCATCACCGTGCCGTTGCCGCTGGATGATGCCGAGCTGCTCGATGCGCTGGATGCGGAGATCAGCGCGGCTCTGCCGGGCGAGCGGCTGATCACGCCGGACGAGGTGCGCGGGGACGCCACCACACTGGCCGACGGTGTGCGAACACGCAGCTGGCCCACGCTGGAGGAGGCGCGCGGGCGGGTCTACGTGCTGCTGGACGTGCGTGATGCGGTGTCCGACGCCTATCGCGCCGGTCATCCCTCCCTCTCGGGCCGCGCGATGTTCGGCTGGTATCCGGACGGGCAGCCGGAAGCGGTGATCCAGATCGTGCAGGACCCGCTGGTCGATGGGGACCGCATCCGCCGCTGGGTGGCAGGCAATACGATCGTGCGCACCCGGACTGACGCCAACACGATGGAGGCGCGAACCGGCGACCATGCCAAGGCCGAGGCGGCGATGGCGAGCGGTGCGCAGGCGGTCAGCACCGATTACTACCCCGGCGCGCCCGATCCGCTGGGCACCGGCTTCACCGTCACTCTGCTTGGTGGCGCGATGGCGCGGTGCAGCCCGGTGCGGGTGCCGGCGGGCTGTCCGCTGGAACCCTGAGCGTCAGTTCACCACCGGGATCGTGACGCGGGCCGCCGGATCGCCGGCCGCCTGCGCCGCCTCCAACACGCGCAGCGCGTTGCCGCCCATCACCTTGGCGACGTCCTCCGCCGAATGACCGTTCGCCAGCATCGCGGCGGTGATGCGCGGGAAGTCGGCGATGGAGTCGAACCCCTCCACCCCGCCGCCGCCGTCGAAGTCGCCGCTGATGCCGACATGGTCGATCCCGGCGACTTCGATGGCATGTTCGATATGCAGCATCACGTCGGCGAAGGTGGCGCGCGGCACCGGCCAGCGTTCGTCGATCCGCTGCCGTTCCGCCAGCAGCGCGCGCCGCTCCGCCGCTGACTGGTTCGCACCCATGCGCCCGTACAGCGCGGCAAGCGCGGCCTGCCGCTCCGGAATGACGGGCTGGTCGATCATGTAGCCATTGAAGGCATTGATCTGCACCACGCCGCCCTCCGCCGCCAGCAGGCGCAGTTCCGCATCGGCCACGTTGCGCGGATGGTCGTACACCGCGCGCACGCCCGAATGGGACAGGATGATCGGCGCGCGCGACAGCTCCAGCATCTGGCGCAGAACATCGTCCGATGCGTGGGAAGCGTCGATCAGGATGCCCAGCCGGTTCGCCTCCGCCACGAATTGCCGGCCCGCATCGGACAAGCCGTTCCATTCGGGCTGGTCCGTCGCGCTGTCGGCCAGCGCGTTGTTGCGGAAGTGGACGGGCGACGCCATCGTCACGCCCAGCCGGTGGAAGGCGGTGAGCAGCGAGACGTCGCGTTCGAACGGGGTGCCGTTCTCCATGCTCATGAACACGAAGCGGCGACCTGCGGCGACCGCCGCACGCGCCTCCTCCGCGGTGGTGACGAAGCGGAACACGTCGGGGTGGCGCGCGGCCATGTCACGGATCTGCGCCGCGCGCACGAAGGCGGCATCGCGCGACGCCTGCACGCCTTCCGGGGTACGCGCGCCTTGCGCGGTGTAGATGGCGAAGAACCCGCCATCCACGCCGCCATCGGCCATGCGCGGCACGTCCACCTGATCGCCGTCACCCTCCGTCGTGTGCCGCTCCAGGATACTCCACCCCTCGCGTCCCAGATTGGCGGGCGTGTCGAAATGGGTGTCGAGCACGATTGCGTCGGCATGGACGGCGGCGACGTCCTGCGCCGCCGCCGGCATGGCGCAGGTGAGCGCGGCGAGGAGCAGCGGCAGGCGCATCAGAAGGGCGTCCGCTCTTCCAGATTGCGCTCCACCTCCGCCCGCGTGATCCACAGGTCGCGGAACTCCTTGCGCGACAGCAGGTCGAGCTGGTCGCTGCGATGCGCGGAGTGCGGCTGACTGGCATTGCCGTAGCTCATCAGCCCGACAGCCTTCATCGGGGTGCCGAACTCCACCATGGACACCCAGGTCTCGCCATGGACGGGGGTACGCTCGCCATTCTTCATCGCACCCCAGGTGATGGTGCGGAACACGCCCGTATTGCCGAAGCCGCCATTGCCCGGAACACTGACGTCGCCGATGTGGAAGCGCGACACCTCCCCGAACGGGCGGTCGATCCGGCCGTACAGCTCCGTCGTGCGGGCGACCGCCTGCTTCAGCAGGGCGACCGCATCGGTGGGGCTCTTCAGCCCGCGCGGTGTATTCAGCGGATCGTCCAGCGTCCACTTGACGGCATAGTGCGACTGGTCGGTGAAGTTGTTCGGCGCAAACAGCGCGGCCCATGTCTCGAACAGCAGCGCGGCCTTGGCGTCGGGTTCGAACCGGCCGTCCCACTCCGACAGCAGCGCGGTGGCCGCGACGATGTCGGGATCGGTGCTGCCTGCGGCGGCCTGCAGCAGGTCAGGCAGGACACGCTCGGGCATCAGCGCCTTGGTTTCCAGCTTGCGATCGACGAACTGGTCGAAGGACAGCTTGGGCGTCAGGTCCATCAGTTCGATCGAATGCTGCGCGCGCAGGCTGAACGGCCCGGTGGGCGCGACATAGCCGGGGAAGGCGGCGGGATCGAGTTGGCGCGGCCAGGTGGCGAGCCATGGCGGATCGTTGGCGTTCTGGACGAAGCCGCTGGCCGGGTCGATGACCTTGGGCAGGTCGGCGAAGCTGTGCAGTTCGCGCCACATTGTCGATGACACATTGCCCGCCACCGGCTTCGACCAGGTGGCAAGGTCGCCGCCATCGTGCTTGGGCAGCAATCCGTTGTCGAGATACATGATGTGCCCCGCACGGTCGGCGTACACGATGTTGAACATCGGCACCTGCATCTGTTCCAGCGCGGCGGTGAAGCCGGCGAAATCATGCGCCTTGCCCATGTCGAGGTACTGCTGCAGTGCGCCCGGCCGGTCGAGCCCCGCCACCTGCAGCGCCACCGTGCCGGCATCGTTCGGCAGGTCGAACACCGGCCCTTGCACGGCATAGCGCTGCTCGAAATGGACGGGCCGCACCACGCCGTCCTCGCCCTTGACCTTGTAGCTCTTCAGCTCGGTGCGGAACGGCAGTTCGATTCCGTCATAGCGGTAGCCGCCCTCGGTCAGCTCCAACTGGTAGCTGGTGAAGCCCAGCATGGTGTTGACCGTGTTGGTGAAGCCCAGATCGTCGTTGAAGGCGAAGCGCAGCACCGGCAGGCCGACCTGCGTGGCGCCATATACGCTGTAGCCGGGCGCGTTCAGGTGCGCCTCCATGTAGGTCAGCTGGCTGGGCGCCCAGGGCAGATGCGGGTTGGCCAGCAGCATGGCATTGCCGCTTTCCGAACGGGATGGCGCGACGGCCCAGGCGTTCGATCCGCCCGCCTCATTCGTGCGCGGATCGACCAGCACCTTGCGGTCCGACGCCACGTAGACATAGTTCATCAGCTTGTGCGCATGGGCCATGATGTCCGTACCCGACAACGGCAGCACCACCCGTACGGCCGGGTCCAGCTTGTCAGGATGCGCGGCGGCGTAGGCGTTGATGCCGTCGGCGAAGGCCTGCAGGTCGGCCTGCATCTCGGGCGTCTGCATCGCGAACCAGGCTGCGGAGCGCTGCGGCACGTCGTTGGCGACCAGCCAGCGGTCGCCATCCGCATACTTGGCGCCCCAATATTCGGCCGCACGGCCGCGCGCCTCCCCCATCATGCGCAGCAGCAGGTCGCCATGGTTCTGCGCCTGGGCATAACCGAAGCCCCAGAAGGCGCCGGCTTCGGTGTTGGCATAGACGTGCGGCACGCCGTAGCTGTCCCACAGGATTTCGCCCCCACCGGCATTGGCCCCGGCGTTCTGGGCGGCGGTGGGCGCCGCTTCCTGTGCCAGCGCCGGCGGGGCGGCAGTGACCAGCAGCAGGGCGGCGAGAAGCGTCGGACGCATGGACAGGTTCCTCATCAGAAGTTCACCGTGACACGGCCGTAATAATAGCCGCCGGTAAAACCGTACGATCCGCTGGTGGCATAGAAGCCGGCCCCGGTATTGACGTTGGTCAGCGTGTCATTGCGATCGGGATAGACGTTGAACAGGTTGTTGGCACCCACCGCCAGCGTCAGCGTATCCGACAGCGCAGCCGACAGTTCCGCATCGGTGATCCACTTGGCGCCAAACTCCCGGTCGTTCGCCACCACGTTGCCGTAGGATTTGAACTCGCCGAAGCGAACCACGCGGGTGGACAGGGTGAAGCGGTCCAGCGTCAGCGTGTTGCCGATGAACAGCTTGGTTTCCGGCAGGTTGACCGTCAGGTTGCTGCGCGACACCCGGTCGAACAGCACGTAATCCGGCCCCAGGGTCGCCAGTTCCGCCGGGTTGGCCTTCACGCCGGTGATCTTGGTCTTGTTGTAGTTGAAGCCGATGTTCCACGACAGGTCGGCAAGATCGCCGATACCGTGGCGGTAAGTGGCGACCACGTCCACGCCGCGCGTCCGGGTGTCGATGGCGTTGGTGTAGTATTGTGCACTGATGTCCGGCGACAGGCCATTCGCCACCAGGATCGCCGACACCGCATTGCCCGTCAGCGTGCTGGTGATGGCAATGCGGTCATCCACCGCGATCTGATAGGCATCGATCGTTATGTTGAGCCGTGGCAGCGGCGTCAGTACGATGCCGGCGCTGATATTGGTAGACTTCTCCGGCGTCAGCGGTTCGGCACCCAATGCCAGCGCCGCCGGACTGCCGACGGGCAGCGTCTTGATCTGCAGCAGCGTCAGCGTGGGCGGCGTGCCCACCGTACGGAACTGCCCCGTGGTAGAGGCATAGATCTGCTGCGCCAGCGATGGCGCGCGGAAGCCGGTGCTGACAGCGCCGCGCACCGACAGCGCCGAGGACAAGGCATAGCGACCGTTGAGCTTGCCGATCAGCGTATCGCCGCTGTCATCGTCGTAATGTTCGAAGCGGAGCGCGCCGCCGATCGTGATGTCGGCGTTCGGATCCCAGGCGAGATCGGCATAAGCGGCGATGTTGTTGCGGCTGGCGGAGCCGGCATCATCCGCGGTGAAGCCGGCGGCGCCCTGCGCGCCGGGCGCCGGGCGGCCGAGCGGCGTGGTGTAGGTGCCCGCGGCGGAACTGGCATCGTCGCCCTGCACCACCTCGTACCGTTCCAGCCGGTGCTGCAGCCCGGCGGACACCTGCAGATTGCCGCCGCCAAGATCGTAGCCGCGCGTCACGTCGAGCGAGTTGACCCATTCGCGCGAGATCAGCGAACCGACGTAGAACTCCGTCGGGCTGGACGGGCCGAGGGTGGCGTTAAGCGTTCCGTCCGCGTTCTGCCGGGCACGGTTGCGGCCCAGCGTGGAGCTGACGTCCCAGTTCCAGCCGGACAGTTCCCCGCGGGCGCCGATCGCAAATTCATAATCCTCCTCCGCAATCACCACTCGCGGACGAAAGCCGTTGGGAAACACCTGCGGTAGCGAATTGGCGTTGGTGGGCGGGCGGTAGGTGTAGTTGAGGTCGGATACACGCTGCGTGTAGGTGCCGAACGAATACAGCTCCACCGATCCCAAATCGTATCCGGCATTGTAGCCGGTGGCGATCGCCTCCGACGGCATGGTGCCGTAATTGTAGGTCACCAGCCGGTCGATCGTCGCCTCCCGCGGGTCGAGCGCGCCGTTCACCAGCGGATACAGCCGGATCGACTGGCTGATCGGCTCCGCGCGGTTGGAAGCCAGCTGCTTCCTGGCGGTGACGGACAGATTCACGAACCCGTCGGAACCCAGCGGCAGGCCCAGGCTGCCCTCCGCCTGGAACAGTTCCCCATCGCTGTGATCGTAGTTCTGGCCGGCCGTGGCGGAGACGAAGCCGCCCTGCGGATCGTCCTTCAGGATGATGTTGATGACGCCCGCGATGGCGTCCGACCCGTACTGCGCCGCCGCACCGTCGCGCAGCACCTCGATCCGCTCAACGGCGGAGGTCGGGATCATGTCGAGGTCGGCCGGGACCGAGCCATTGTAATAGGAGGAGACCGCGTTGATCAGCGAGGTCTTGTGCCGCCGCTTGCCGTTCACCAGGATCAGCGTCTGGTCCGGGTTCAGGCCGCGCAGGCCACCGGTGGCGATCACGGTGGAGGTGCCACCGCCCGCACGGGTCGGCAGGTTGAAGGACGGCACCAGCGTGTTCAGCGCCGACAGCACGCCTGACCGGCCGGTGCGCTGCAGTTCGGTCCCGCTGATGACGTCGATCGGGGTCGGGCTGTCGATCACGCTGCGCGGCTGGCCGCGATTGCCGGTGACGACGATGGGGTCGGACTCCTCCACCGGTGCGGGATCGGCCGCTGCGGCGGAGGCGGTGGTTGCGCCCACGCCGCCCGTCACCTGCATCAACGCGTTCGTTCCGCGGGAAGCGGTGATGGCGACGGGAATGCGCGTCGCCGGCATTTCAGGCAGCGCCAACGAGATCACGCCCGAATTCGTCCGGCGGATGACCAGACCGGTGCCCGCCAGCATGCGGCCGAGGGCCTGGTGCGCCGGCATACGCCCGCGCACCGCCGCGCTGCGCAGGCCAGCGACCCGGTCATGCGGATACAGGATCTGCAGGCCGGACTGATCCGCGAACCTCGCCAGCGCCGCATTGACCGGCTGTGCTGGAATGTCGAACGCGATGGTCGCGGCGGCTGCCTGCGCACCTTCTGCCGGCAACGCCGCCGCAACGATCATCGCGGTCGTTCCCAGCGCGTATCCCAAGGTCCTTGTCACCATCGCTTAAACCCCCACAGTTCCGATCACGGGCGGGTAAACGGGGCTGGCGATCAATTCTGCCACCCGGTGTAAGGATTTTGTAATTTTATTGGACAAACGCCGGCAAAGCTGTTTGGAACCACCACGGGGAGCGGACTCACGGGAGTGAGATCATCGACACATGGTGGGGGATCCGCGGTGCACGCTGTCAGGGCCAGGCTGGAATGGTACAAGGCGGCAATCCTGCCGCACGAGGGCGCGTTGCGCGCACGATTGCGCCGGGTCCTGCCCGATGGCGCGGATGTCGACGACATGGTGGCGGAGGCGATGGCCCGTGCCTACGCCGCGGGCGACATCGCCGAAAGCGCGACCGGCCGTGCCTACCTGTTCCGCATCGCCCGCAACCTGGTGATCGATGCGGCGCGCCGCAGCAAGATCGTCTCTTTCGAGATGGTAGCCGATCTGGAACTGCTCGGCAGCGACACCACCACGCTCGACCGGATCGAGGCGCGCGACGAACTGCGGCACCTGCAGGCCATCATCGACACGCTGCCCCCGCAATGCCGCCGTGCCTTCGTGCTTCGTCGGGTATACGACTGGTCTGTCGGCGCGATAGCAGAGGACATGGGCTTGTCCGTTTCTACAGTGGACAAGCACTTGGCCCGCGCGGCGCTGAAGGTATCGCAGGCGATCGGCCAGTATGAAGGCAACGGGTTTGGCTGGTCTCTCGGAAAGCGCGGCAAAACGGCAGGCGATCGAACGGCAGGCGGTGGAACGCCTTCTGGAGGCGCGCGCCAGCGGGTCTGACGCCGACTGGGACGCAATCTACCGCTGGATCGAGGAGGACCCCGCTCATGGCGTCGCCTTCGCCCGGGCGGAGGCTTCATGGGACCTGGCCGAACGGCTGCGCGAAGATCCCGCCTACCATGATCAGCCGGTGGCAGAGCCTATTGCCGCGCCGCGCACTATCCACCCATGGACGCGCTGGGGCTGGCCGGCGGCGGCGATCGCCGCCTGTGTCGCAATGGTCGGCATCATCACCCTGCAGTTCGGCATGGCGGTGGACACCTACCACACGGCCATAGGGCAGCGGCGCACCGTGCAACTGGCCGATGGCAGCGCCGTCACGCTCAACACCGGCAGCGCGATCGAGGTTGCATTGACCGATCGTACCCGCGCCGTCACCCTGCTGCGTGGGGAGGCAAGCTTCACCGTCGCGCCGGACAGGCAACGCCCCTTCGTGGTTACCACTGACGGGCTGACGGTCCATGCCATCGGCACCGCGTTCAACGTCCGCCTCCGCCCGCAACTGACGGAGGTGACGGTGACCGAAGGGGTTGTGGCGATCAACGGCGCGCGACCCGACGAACAGCTGGTGCGCGCGGGCCGGGCCGCGGCCGTGCGCCCCGGTGCGGTTGCCGTCACATCCCTGCGCGGCGCCGAGATCGACCGCCGCCTCGCCTGGCGTGGCGGCAAGCTGAGCTTCGACGGTGATACGCTGGAACAGGCCGTGGCGGAGTTCAACCGGTACCGCACCAGCCCGATCGTCATCGGCGATCCCGCGCTCGCCGGGCTGCGCATCGGCGGCACGTTCCGCGCCGACGGGTCCGACGATTTCGCCGAAGCGCTGGGCGATCTGTTCGGCATCCGGGTCCTGCGTGGGCAGGATGGCTCGCTGTTGCTGGTCGCGACCGAGCAGTAGCAGAGATCGCCCGGCCGTCCGTTTCGCTGGGCAGGAGACGTGAAGGCACCATGGTGGAGGAACAGCAGGTAATGACCCATGGCGCAGGCCGGCCTGCCACCGACCGGCGGCTGCGTTCGATCATCGGCGGGTCGCTGGGCAATCTGGTCGAATGGTACGACTGGTACGTCTATTCCGCCTTCGCGCTGTATTTCGCGCCGGTCTTCTTCCCCTCCGACGATCCCACCGCCCAGCTGCTGAGTGCGGCGGCGATCTTCGCGGTCGGCTTCCTGATGCGGCCGCTGGGTGCGTGGATGATGGGCATCTATGCCGACCGACATGGCCGCAAGGCGGGTCTGGCGCTGTCGGTCGCGCTGATGGGCGGCGGGTCGGCGCTGATCGCGATCACGCCATCCTACGCCACGATCGGGAATATCGCGCCGCTGTTGCTGCTGTTCGCGCGGTTGATGCAGGGGGCGAGCGTGGGCGGCGAATATGGCGCCAGCGCCACCTACCTGTCGGAAATGGCGACGCCGAAATCGCGCGGCTTCTTCTCCAGCTTCCAGTACGTGACGCTGATCGCCGGGCAATTGCTGGCGCTGTGCGTGCTGCTGGCGTTGCAGGCGGTATTGTCGGAAGCGCAGCTGGAACAATGGGGCTGGCGCATCCCCTTCGCCATCGGTGCCGTCATGGCGATCAGCGTCTATGTCCTGCGCCGTGGATTGCAGGAGACAGAGGCGTTCGAGCGTACGAAGGCCGATCCCGCGCAGCCCAAGTCCAGCGCCTGGGCACTGGTGCGCCGCCACCCGATACCGGCCGCCACAGTGGTGGCGATGACGGCCGGGGGCACGCTCGCCTTCTATGCCTATTCCACCTACATGCAGAAATTCCTGGTCAACACGGCCGGGTTCGGGCGGCAGACCGCCACCGCCATCATGGCGTCCGCATTGTTCATCTACATGCTGATGCAACCGCTGGCGGGTGCCCTGTCCGACCGGATCGGCCGGCGACCGCTGCTGATCGGCTTCGGCTTCGGCGGTGCGCTGTTCACCGTGCCGATCTTCACCCGGCTGGAGACGGTGACATCGTCCTTTACCGCCTTCCTGCTGGTGCTGGCGGGGCTGGTGCTGGTGACCGGCTACACCTCCATCAACGCCATCGTGAAGGCGGAGCTGTTCCCCGCGCATATCCGCGCGCTGGGCGTCGCCCTGCCCTACGCGCTCGCCAACACGCTGTTCGGCGGCACGGCGGAATATGTCGCGCTGCGGCTCAAGAGCGCGGGGCTGGAGGACGGCTTCTACTGGTACGTCTCCGCGCTGATCGCGCTGTCGCTCCTTGTTTACCTGCGTATGCCCGAAACCCGGCTGAACGGCGCCATGGCGGCCGACGGCCTTCCCGAAAGGTGATCCCATGCCCGCCTCCCGTGTAGCGCTTTCGCGTCTCGCCCTCGCCGCTGCCCTGCTGCTGGCTGGTCCCGCCGTCGGGCAGGAAGGGGGCGAACATGGCGGCGTACCGCTGCCCGCCGCCGGCACGCCTCCCGTGCCGTTCGCGCCTGTGCAGGCCAACCTGTTCAACTATCCCGGATCGCTGTCCAACGCCTGGGGCGATTTCGACAATGACGGCGACCTCGACCTCGCGGTCAGCACCAAGGCGGGCGAGGTGCGGCTGTATCGCAACGATGCCGGCACCTTCACCAGCATCGGCGAGGCGGCGGGCCTGCCGCTGAAGGCGCACGAACTGCGCGGCCTCAGCTGGGGGGATTATGACGGCGACGGACTGCTCGACCTTCTGGGCGGGGCGACCGATCCCAAGCAGCCGACGCTGGTGTTCCGCAATGGGGGCGACGGCCGCTTCGCCGAGGTGAGCGCGGACATCGGCCTCAACTTCGCCGGCCGGTCCGCCCGCCAGACCAGCTGGGTCGATATCGACAATGACGGCGACCTGGACCTGTATGCCGCCGACCGGATCGGCCCGAACCGGGTGATGATGAACAATGGCGGCTCCTTCACGCAGGCCCGCGCCGGCGAAGGTATCTCCGACACGCGGGCGACGGTGGGCGCCTGCTGGTTCGACTTCGACACCGATGGTGACCTGGATCTGTTCCTGGCGAACCAGTCGGGCGACACCGATGCGCTGTGGCGCAATGATGGCGATACCTTCGTCGATGTGGCGGCGGCGGCGGGCGTCGCCAGTCCGGGTCGGAGCAAGGCGGCAGGCGGCGTCGGTTGTGCGATCGGCGATTACGACAATGACGGGCGGCTGGACCTGTTCGTGCCCAGCTATGGCGCGAACGGCCTGTACCGCAACAAGGGTGACGGTACGTTCGAGGATGTGTCCGCGAAGACCGGCGTCAGCTTCGTCAACCATTCGGTCGGCGCGGCCTGGGGCGACTACGACAATGACGGTTGGCTGGACCTGTCGCTGATGGCCTATGAAGGGCCGGCGGGCGAACAGGTGCCGACCAACGCCCTGCTGCATAGCGAGAGCGACGGCGCGGGCGGGCGACGCTTCGTCAACGTGCTGGCGCGCGACAGCGTGGTCAATGCCGGCGACCACGGCGTGCAATGGGTCGATTACGATGGCGACGGCCTGCTCGACTTGTCGCTTACCGATGGTTACGGCCCGACCGGCGGGCATCCGGTGTTCCGCAACACGCTAGGCGTCGATGTCGGGCGGCGCAGCCTGTCCGTGCTGGTGCTGGATGCGCAAGGCCGTTTTACGAGAGTCGGCGCGGAGGTGCGGCTGCGTGATGCGGGCGGCACCGTGATTGCCACGCGCCAGGTGGGCAGCGGCGACGGCTACAACACGCAAAGCGCGCTGCCGGCCCACTTCGGTCTTGCCAGCATGGCGCCGGTCAGCGTCGAGGTGACGTTCCTGACACCTGGTGGACGGCGGCCGGTCGTGCAGGAGAATGTCGATCCCGCCGCCTATGCGGGCAAGGCGCTGATCGTGCGGGAGCCTGCTGGCTGACAGTGGTAAACTCGGGCATTTCGCTCATCCAGCCAAGTTGTGCATCGACCGAAACCGCCTTTGGCTTGGACGGCGGCGCGGGCGCGCAATAGCCAGAGGTCAATGCCGCCGCCCGCTTGAATGGCGGCGGATTGACCGGAGAGCCGCTGCGATGTCGAACCTGAGCCCTACCGAAATCGCCGGCCGCATCGGCGGCGGGCTGCTGTCGTTTCCCGTCACCCATTTCGATGAAGGTGGCGCGTTCCTGGAAGATCCCTATCGCGCGCATTGCGCATGGATGCTGGATCATGAACTGGCCGGCCTGTTCGCCGCCGGCGGTACGGGAGAATTCTTCTCCCTGACGCCGCCCGAAGTGCGCGACGTGGTCGCCGCCGCCGTGGCGGAGACGGCCGGGCGCATCCCCGTGATATCCGGCTGCGGTTACGGCACTGCCATCGCCACCGGCATCGCCCGCGATGCGGAGGCAGCGGGCGCGGACGGCCTGCTGTTGCTGCCCCCCTATCTGATGGGTGCATCGCAGGACGGGCTATTCCGCCACATCGATGCCGTGTGCAAGAGCACGGGCATGGGCGTCATCGTCTACAACCGCGACAACGGCGTGGTGGATGACGAGACGCTGGCCCGCCTGTGCGATGCCAACGCCAACCTGATCGGGTTCAAGGACGGGGTCGGCGATATCGAGCTGATGACCCGCATCTATGCCCGCATGGGCGACCGGCTGACCTATATCGGCGGCCTGCCCACGGCCGAGACCTTCGCCACGCCGTACCTGACGATGGGCGTGACGACCTATTCCAGCGCGATCTTCAACTTCATGCCGGAATGGGCGCTGCACTTCTACCGCTCCGTCCGCGCGGACGACCGGGCCGAGGTGCTGAAGCAGCTGCGCGATTTCGTCCTGCCCTACATCACGCTGCGCAACCGAGGTCGCGGCTATGCCGTGTCGATCGTGAAGGCGGGGATGCGGGTGATCGGGCGCGATGCGGGTCCGGTGCGCTCACCGCTGACCGACCTTTCGGCTGCCGAGCAGGAGGAACTGCGCGTGCTGATCGAGCGGGCCAACGCCGGCGTGCTCACCCCGGCGGAGTGAGGCATTGCCGGCCGGGGGAGCGGCCGGTACCCTCCTGCCCATGTTCGAATTGAGCCAGCTGCGCTGCTTCGTCGCCGCCGCGGAGGAACTGCATTTCGGCCGCGCGGCGCAGCGGCTGAACATGACGCAATCCCCCCTCAGCCGGCAGATCCAGCTGCTCGAACGCATCCTCAACGTCACGCTGCTGGAACGTACCAGCCGCTCCGTCAGCCTGACGCCGGCGGGGCAGGTATTCCTGATAGAGGCGCGGCGGATCGTGCGGCTGGCGGAAAGCGCCGCACTGTCCGCCCGCCGCGTGGCCAATGGCGACACCGGCAAGGTGTCGATCGGCTTCACCGCGGTGTCCGGCTACCATCTCGTCCCCAAGATCGTGGCGCAGGCGCGCGCGACCCTGCCCAATGTGGAGCTGGACCTGCGCGAGATGGTCACCGGCGATCAGGTGGACGCGCTGCTGATCGGGCTGATCGATGTCGGCTTCGTCCGCCCGCCGGTGGACCGGGCGGAGTTCGACACGCTGTGCGTCCTGCACGAACCGCTGGTGGCCGCGTTGCCCGCCGGTGATCCGCGATTGGGCAAGGCCAGCCTGACGCCGCAGGATTTCGATGGGCGCCCGCTGATCATGTATGCCCGGCAGGGCGCCGGCTATTTTCATGCCATGCTGCTGCACCTGTTCGACACGGCGGGCGTGGTGCCCGATTACGTGCAGCACGTGACGCAGATCCATTCGATGCTGGGCCTCGTCCACGCCGGCCTCGCCGCAGCGATCGTGCCGGAGTCAGCCGCTGGCCTGCACATGCTGGACGTGCAGTTCCGCCGGTTCGAGACGAACCCGGAAAAGCCGGTGGAGCTGCACATGGCTTGGCGGCGCGACAATGCGAACCCGGCGCTGGAACCGATGCGCCGGCTATGTGCGGAGAGTGTGGGGTGATGCAGCGTCGCGAGGCGATAGGCCTGCTCGCCGCCGCGCCGTTGGTGCTGGCGGCGCGCGGACGGAGGGGCGCCGGCGGCGATCCAGTGGCAACAACGGTTCATGGCCGCGTGCGGGGCCTGCGCGAGGATGGCGTGCTGGCATTCCGCGGCGTGCGCTATGGCGCGGACACCGCCACCACCCGGTTCAGTCGGGCCCTGCCACCTGCCGCGTGGGACGGCATCGCCGATGCGACCCGCTATGGCGCAGCCGCCCCGCAGACCCGCGCGGGCGAGCCGACGTCGGAAGACTGCCTGTTCCTCAATGTCTGGACCCCGGCCACTGACGGCGCGCGGCGGCCGGTCATGGTTTACCTGCATGGCGGTGCGCATGCCCACGGCTCCGGATCGGACCCGCTCTATGATGGCGGCAATCTGGTGCGCCGGGGCGATGTCGTGGTGGTGACGCTGAACCACCGGCTGGCGGGCCTCGGCTATTGCTACCTGGCGCAACTGGGTGGCCCGGCGGAATCGGGCAATGTCGGCAATCTGGACATCGTGCTGGCGCTGCAATGGGTGCGCGCCAACATCGCCGCGTTCGGCGGCGATCCGGATTGCGTGATGCTGTTCGGCCAGTCGGGTGGCGGGGGCAAGGCGATCACGCTGATGGCCATGCCGGAGGCGCGACCGCTGATCCACCGGGTCGCCACCATGAGCGGGCAGCACGTGACGGCCGCCGGTCCCAACAACGCCACCCGCCGCGCCCGCGCCTTCATGGCGGCGGCAGGCGTCGCCGATTACCGCGCACTCGCCACCTTGCCGGTGGAGCGGCTGGTGGAGGCGATGGGCGCCACCGACCCGCTGGAAGGCAAGGGCGATATCAACTTCGTCTCCACACTGGATCACGGCGTACTGCCGCGCCACCCCTTCGTGCCGGACGCCCCGGCGGAGGCGGCGCATATCCCGCTGATCGTGGGCAACACGCATGACGAGACGGGCGGCTGGCTGCGCAGCACGCTGCTGGCGGGCGACACCACATGGGACAACCTGTCCGAACGGCTGATGGGCCAGATGGTGAAGGACGTGGCGCCCGATCACGTCATCCGCGAATATCGCGCCTTCTACCCCGATCGCACGCCGGGACAGATCCTGCTGGCGGCCAGCACCGCCGGCCGATCATGGCCCGGACACCTGATCCAGGCGGAGGAGCGCGCCCGCATCGGGGCGCCGACCTGGATGTACCAACTCGACTGGCCTTCGCCAGAGGCGGACGGCGTGCTGGGCGCGTACCACACGCTCGACATCCCGCTGGTATTCGACAACACGGCCCGGGCCGGGAAGCAGACCGGTAACGGGCCGGAAGCGCGCGCGCTGGCGGGGCGCATGGCCGACAGCTTCATCGCCTTCGCCCGCACCGGCGACCCGAACACCGCCGCCCTGCCCACCTGGCCAACCTATGACCTCGATCGTCGTGGCACGATGATCTTCGATACGACCTGCCGGATCGAGAACGATCCTCGCCGGCAGGAGCGGCTGCTGTTCGCGGTCGCGCCATATATCAAACCGGGCGGCTGACGCTTCAGACGCGGTCCCACGGGAAGGCGAGCGTGGGCAGGTCGGCGTAACGGCGCTGCGTAATCGTCAGCCGCGCGCCGGAGCGGGGCGCCAGCCGCACCGCCACGTCGCGCCCGGCGCCGGCCACCTGCTGCCCGTCTATGGCGACGCTTTCCAGTCGGTGTTCCGCATAGGCGCCGCCCTGCACGATCACGTTGCGGGGCTCATCCGCCAGGTTGACCAGCGTCACCTCCACCGCGTCGTCGCGCATCGTGTGGACCAGGGCGGCGCAATCTGGCGGCAGGCCCGCACGGCGGCGGACCGGATCGAAATAGCGCAGCCGGCAGTGCAACGTCACCCCGCCCTGCGGCGGCGACTGGCGCGACCATGACGGGCGCGCGATCAGCAGGCCTCCGGTCATCTGCTGCACCAGGCTCTTGACGCTGGCGGGGTTCTTGTCGAGCGGCCAGTCGGCCAGGCGCGTCTGTGGGGTGGTGTCGTCCGCCAGGCGGCGGGCGTCGGCCGCCGCGATACGCTCCATGTCCGCCTGCAGCGACTGCACCGGATAATCGGGGTTGCGGCCGTCGAGGAACTCGAGCCACGGATCGTCGCCAGCCACGGCCCGGTCGTCCGCCCGCTGAGTGACATACCAGATTTCGCCCGCGTTCTGTCGGTTCAGGCCGGCGCGCCAGCCGTACCAGCCGTCGGCGCCGTGCATGGTGGGCGTGGAGAACTGCCCATCCACGGTGCGCCCGAGATCGTTCAGCTTGGCCACCTGCCGGCGCCACAACTCGATGAAAGCGGGGTCGCCCCGGCCCAGCAGCGTGCCGTTCATGAACGCGGTGATGGATCGCGGCACGCGGTTGCGGTCCTCCCGCTCCCCTGTCTGCGGCACGATCGGGGAGAAGCCCCAGCCATAGACGCCGCCCCACCAGTTCCCGCCTGCGCTGGAGCCGATCACGCCATCCGGCCCCACATTGCTGGGCAGGATGTCGCCATTGGCGCGGGTGCGCTCCACCCAGGCGCCGAGATAATCCAGCGCCCAGTTGCGGAACCGGTCGCCGCCGCCCAGCGCATAGGCATTGAGGCCCAGCGTGGTCGCCTGCAGGTTCAGCGGGCTGTCGCCAACCACATCGGTGTATTCGACGTAATGGTCCAGCGTCTGCTGGTAGTTCTGCTCCCCGTGTTCCAGGTGAAAGCGGGACGTGTCGAAAGGGTCGCCGGCCCAGTCCAGCGCGGTCGCCGGGCGCATCAGCGGCCCCAAACTGCCGTTCATCATGGACCGGATCACGCGGGTGCGCGGATCGTAGTTCGGCGCGCGTGGGTCGGCCCCGGTGTAGAAATCGGCGAAGCGGCTGGTCCTATCGCGTAGCCGCCGATCGCCGGGCGCGGACAAGCCCATCAGGTTGAAGGAGGACAGCCCTTCCGAATTGTGCTGCCAGTCCATCTGCACCGGGAATTCGAACCGGTACATGCCGTTACGCGCCGCCGGTGTCTCCACCGTGCGGGCGATCGTGTACTGGTCGATGTGCCCTTCCCAGAAGCGCTGCGAGAGGTCCAGGATGCGATCGTCACCGCCCAGGGCATGCAGCAGCAGCCAGTTGTTGGTCGCTTCCGCCGCATCGTCCGGCCCGTCATTAGCGCCCCAACGGACGAACACCTTCAGCCAGTCACGCTCGTCGACATAGGTGCGGTAGTAGTCGACGCAGGACCGGGCATTTGCGTCCAGCAGTTGCCGCTGCATCACCGCCCATTGCGGCGGCGCCATGGGCGTGTCGATGGCGAACTGCGAACGTGCGGCCCGGATGGGGGCGGCCGTCAGCGCCAGCGCGGCGGCCCCGCCGCCCAGCACGGCGCGTCTGGTGGTGGTCATCAGGCAATCTCCAGCCGACGGATCGGGCCGACGATCACCAGGAACGCAAAGATGGTCAGCAGGCAATGCGCGCCCACGAAGATCAGCGCCCCGTCGAACGACCCGGTGGTGGCGACGATGTAGCCGATAACGATCGGGGTGACGATCCCCGCGATATTGCCGAACATGTTGAACACACCGCCGGCCAAGCCCGCGAGCTGCCGGGGCGAGACGTCGGACATCACCGCCCATCCGAGCGACGCGACGCCCTTGCCGAAAAAGGCGACCGACAGCAGCGTGATCACCATCCATTCGCTTTCCGCATAGACGCAGCCGATGATGAGGGTCGCCAGCAGCATGCCCACCACCAGCGGCGCCTTGCGCGCAAGGTCGATATTACCGGTCCGCTTCAACAACCGGTCCGACATAAAGCCGCCCGCCACTCCGCCGACGAAGCCGCACAGCGCCGGCAGAGCCGCGGCAAAACCCGCCTCCAGGATGTTGAGCCCGCGTT
Organism: Croceibacterium sp. TMG7-5b_MA50; assembly: GCF_039830145.1. Lineage (NCBI taxonomy): Bacteria > Pseudomonadati > Pseudomonadota > Alphaproteobacteria > Sphingomonadales > Erythrobacteraceae > Croceibacterium > Croceibacterium sp. TMG7-5b_MA50. The sequence continues at coordinate 2,396,007 of NZ_CP156082.1, forward strand.
CGCGCACCAGGTAGATCGGGAACCAGGTGACGAAGAAATAGGTCAGCACGTTGATGCAGTACTGGCCCAGATAGATGCCCAGCAGCATCCGGTTGGTCAGCAGCTTTGCCAGGTTGGCGCGGGTGAACGTCGCCTCCCGCGGACCCGTAGCAGCATCCTCCATCCGGATCAGCCCGCCGCCGGCCTCGATATACTCCAGTTCCGCCGCATTGATCGACGGGTGCCGCACAGGCGAGTGGATCAGCCGCACGAAGGCGAGCGCTGCCAGCAGACCCAGCGCGCCCATGACCCAGAACACCGATCGCCAGCCGAAATCATGCGCCAGCCATCCCATCAGCGGGGCGAAGGTGACCAGGCTGAAATATTGCGCCGAGTTGAAGATCGCCGATGCCGTGCCCCGCTCCGGCCCTGGAAACCATGCCGCGACCAGGCGGGCGTTGCCGGGAAAGGACGGCGCCTCCGCCGCGCCGACGCAGAAACGCAGCACGAACAGCATGGTGACGGCCGACACGCCCGGCAGCCAGCCGGCAAAGCCCTGCGTGGCGGTGAACAGCGACCAGATGGCGATGGCCCCTGCGTAGATGCGCTTCGTCCCGAACCGGTCCAGCAGCGCGCCACCCGGCACCTGCGCCAGCACATAGGCCCAGGCGAAGGCCGACAGGATGAAGCCGGTCTGGATCTCGCTCAACCCCAGTTCCAGCGAAGCCTGATTACCGGCGATGGAGAAGGTCGCGCGGTCGGCATAATTGATGACGGTGATGATGAAGATCAGGACGATGATCCGGTAGCGGATACGTGTCGGCGCGCTGCTGGTGGCCATCGTCCATTCCTCTCCATCCGGCTGGCCCGCTTGCCTGCGGTCCATGTCCGGTCGGGCGATGCTAGACCGGGGCGGGCACCGCGTCCAAGTCGCAAAGCGGGATAATCGAGCCAAGCCTTGGCATGAAGCCGGGCGGGTGAGGATGGCTGAGCCGGCTTTTGTGCGCAAAGCGCATCGATCAATGCCGGATTGGCGCTGGTTAGTGCGCAGGACTGGCGCCTAACAAAAGATGAGACGGTCCCAAGAGAGACCGCGCATCAAGGAAGAGGTTCAGCCATGACGGGCAATCGCCGCCACAAGTGCATCCTTTCGCTGTCCAGCGCCCTTGCCGGCACCCTGCTGGCCGCGAGCCCGGCCATCGCGCAGGATACTCCTCCACCCGCCAGCGCCGCCACCCCCAGCGAGGCGGAAGCGCAGCAGGGCCTGCCCACGCCCGGCGCGGGCGAGGAGATCGTCGTCACCGGCTTCCGCGAAAGCCTGGCCAGCGCCATCAACCTGAAGCGCAATTCGTCGGGCGTGGTTGATGCCATCAAGGCGGAGGACATCGCCCAGTTCCCCGACCTGAACCTCGCCGAATCCCTGCAGCGCATCCCCGGCGTCGCGATCAGCCGCGTGCAGGGCGAAGGCCGGTCCATCTCCGTGCGCGGCCTCGGCTCCGAATATACCCGCGTGCGTATCAACGGGATGGAGGCGCTGACCACGTCCAGCGGCACCGCCAACAGCGGCGGCACCAATCGCGGCCGCGGTTTCGACTTCAACATCTTCTCCTCCGACCTGTTCAACGAACTGGTTGTGAGGAAGTCCGCCAGCGCGGATGTGGAGGAAGGCTCGCTCGGCGCCACGGTGGACCTGCGCACCGCGCGCCCCTTCGACTTCACCGGCCCGCGCCTCGTCGCTTCCGCCCAGGCGAGCTACAACGACCTGGCCGAGAAGGTCACGCCGCGCCTGTCCGTCCTTGCCAGCGACCGGTTCCTGGACGGGCGGCTGGGCGTGCTCATCTCCGCCGCGTACGAGAAGCGCCGCCTGATCGAGGAAGGCGCCAACATCACCCGCTGGGAACCGGCGGGCGACAATGGCAGCTTCAACGCCGCCTCCACCTTGCCCGGCTACACCATCGCCGACCTGCGCGTGCGCGGCACCGACGCGATCTTCCACCCGCGTATCCCGTCCTACGTCAGCTACGACGTGGAGAACGCGCGGATCGGCGTCACCGGCGCCATCCAGTACGAGGCGACGGACCAGATGGTGATCGGTATCGACGCCCTCTATTCCAAGCTGGAAGGCACCCGCAAGGAAGCGCAATTGCAGGCCATCGGCCTCAGCCGCGGCGGCGCGGGCAAGCCCAACATCATCATCCGCGACGGCGTGGTCGATGAGAACAACAACCTCGTTTACGCCGCGCTCGACAATGTCGATCTGCGCACCCAGACCAGCTATGACGAGTTGAACACCGAATTCCTGCAGGTCACCGGCACGATCGACCAGGATTTCGGCAACGGGCTGAAGATCGGCGCGCTGGCCGGTTATGCCGACAGCAAGTTCACCTCCCCCGTCTCCACTACCGTCACCTTCGACCGGGTGGATAGCGACGGCTTCTCCTACGATTTCCGTAACGACCGCTTTCCAACGCTGTCCTACGGCTTCGACATCACCGATCCGGCCAATTGGTCGCACCTCAACGGTGTGTCCGAAGTGCGCATCCGGCCCAGCAGCGTGCGCAACCGGTTCGAAACGGGCAAGGTGTTCGGCGAATACGAGCTGATGCCGGAGATCACGCTGCGCGCCGGCGTCGATTACCGCCGCTTCCGCTACAATTCCACGGAACGCCGCCGCGCGAGCGAGACGCTGGTGGAGACGCTGACCCCGGCACAGGTGGCCGAGCTGTCCTATGTCTTCGACGATTTCGGCAAGGGTATCGACCTGCCCAGCGGCGTCGGATCGTCCTGGCTGGCCCCCGATCTGGAGGCGTTCGCCGAGGCGCGCGGGATCTACAGCGGACAGGGCATCTACCAGCTGTTCGGGGTGGAGAACAGCTCCGCCCGCGGCAACAATGACAGCGTGCAGGAAAAGACCTGGGGCGCCTACGCCCAGGCCGATTTCAACGTGGAAGCCGGCGTGCCGCTGCGCGGCAATATCGGCGTGCGCTGGTTCCGTACCCGGCAGGACGGCACCGCCTTTGCCGCGGTGGGCACCCAGTTCCAGCAGGTGTCGGTCGGCCGCAGCTACGACATGTTCCTGCCGTCGTTCAACCTGGCGGCGGACCTGACTGATACGCTGGTCGCCCGCTTCGCCGCGGCGCAGACCATCGCCCGGCCAGGCTTGGGCAGCGTGTCGCCCGGCGGCAATGTCAGCGTGCAAGGCGCGAACCGCAACTATTCCACCGGCAACCCCTTCCTGGACCCGACCAAGTCGAACAACATCGACCTGTCGCTGGAATGGTACCCGGAAAGCGGCGCGATCTATGCCATCGGCCTGTTCTACAAGGACATCGACACCTTCGTGCAGACCCTGCGCCGGGATGCGGCGTTCAACACGCTGGGCCTGCCGCTGGAACTGCTGGCCGGCACCGGCGCCACCCCGGACGAAATCTTTCAGGTGACGCAGCCGGTCAATTCCGATGGCGGCCCGCTCAAGGGGCTGGAGGTGAACATCCAGCAGCCCTTCACCTTCCTGCCCGGCGCGCTGGCCAATTTCGGCCTCCAGGCGAACTACACCTTCGTCGATTCCTCCATCGAGTACCTGACCACGACCACGCCGGGCGACCCCACCGTCAACGCCACGCTTGTCGGCCTGTCGAAGCACTCGGCCAACGGCACGCTGTATTACGAGGATACGAAGTTCAGCATCCGCGGATCGATCGCCTATCGCTCCGGCTACCTGACCTCCGTCCCGGCCAGCAACAGCAACGACGTGCAGGGCGTGCGCGGCACGATCAACGTGGACGCGCAGGCATCGTACAACGTGAACGACCGCCTGCAACTCAGCATCGAGGCGGTGAACCTGACCGACCAGTACAATGACGGCTACGTCGACAGCAGCAACCGCCTGAACGTGTACACGCATACCGGCCGGCAGTTCTTCTTCGGCGTACGTTACGCGCTGTAAGCTGCTCTTGATGGCGGGCAGCCCTTCCCCGGGGTGTCCGCCACCGGAAATCATTGCACAGGCAAGCCAAGTTCAGGTGCTAAGTATTACGCTGCTTGCTTTTTGGCCAAGCGTTGAAGAATTTGGCGCGCGTAAGTCATTCGGGGTTTAAAATCGAGCTTCGCAGCTCTTCAGCTTGATCGGCAAGCCGGAATACTGCTTTCACCCTGATAGGCAGCACGCTTTTGTTGACGCATTAGGTTGGGTAAGGTTATGTCGTCAGAAGCCTTGGTAATGGAGCATTGTTTCGTCGCTTGATCACGATGGACGTCTGCTCTGCAGATTGCGGCGCGAGGGGCGCTGCGACCGGGCCCTGAGGGTCGCAAGATAATGAACAAGCATTTGGTCCGCGCTGCTCGGCTGCTTTCAACTGCAGCACTTGGCGCGACGATGGCGTTCCAATCGGCCTCTGCCGCTGAAGAAACGACCGCCATCGTCGGCGCAACGATCTTCGATGCTACGGGCGCCGACCCACATGCGGGCACGGTATTGATACAGGAAGGCCGGATCGTCGCCGTCGGTGACGATGTCACCGTTCCACAGGGTGCCACGGTGATCGACGCTGCCGGCAAGGCGCTGCTGCCCGGCTTCTTCGACGTGCATACGCACTGGACGCCCGGCGGGCAGCCCGGAACGATCCCGCAGATCGCCACCGACTATGTCCAGTCGGGCGTGACCACGGTGAACGACTTCCACCAGCAGCCGGAAAGTTATGCCCCGCGCCGCGAATGGCTGGCGGGCCTTGTGGCGCCGCATGTGAACTTCGCCGCCAGGATAAGCACGCCCGGTGGACATGGCGCCGATTGGGCCGACCAGGCGACGACCATCTGGATCAATACGCCTGATGCTGCACGGGCGGCCATCGCGCGGCTGGAGCCATACCAGCCCGACCTGATCAAAGCCTTTACCGATGGCTGGCGCTATGGCCTGTCGGCCGACAACACCAGCATGGACGAGGCAACAATGGCCGCGCTGGCGGAGGCGGCACATGGCGCCGGGATGCCGGTGCTGACCCACACGGTGACGGTGGATCGTGGTGCGATGGCAGCCCGGGCGGGCATCGATTCGCTGGCCCATGGCCTGCAGGATCGCCAGATGGATCCGGCAACGCTGCAGACAATCGTGCAGTCCGGCATGGCCATGGCGCCGACCTTGGCGGTGTACGAGCCTGGCAAGGGCGGCACGCACCTCGATCCCGCTAATCCGGTCGACCGGCAGCGTATCGCCAAGTTCGACCTTGGCCTTGCCAACGTTAAGATGATGTTCGATGCCGGGGTGCCGATCGCACTGGGCACCGATGCCGGTATGCCGGGCACGCCGCACGGCGTGTCCACGCTGCGCGAAATGGAATTGCTGGTCCGCGCCGGCTTGACGCCGCCGCAGGCGCTGATCGCCGGCACCGCTGCCAGCGCCAAGGTCATGGGGTTGGCCGATGATCGGGGCACCATTGCCCCTGGCCAGCGCGCCGACATCTTACTGATCGATGGCACACCATGGCACGACATCGCGGACGTGCGTAAGATCACCTCGGTGATGATCGACGGGCGCCTCGTCGTGGGTCCGGGCGCTCCGCCCCTCCCTGCCGAGAACAGCGCCACCACGCTGCCGGCCGTAAGCATACCCGCGCTGATCGATGATTTCGAGCGATCGGACGGCCGCACCGCGCTCGACACCTTGCGGCTGCAGGATACCGACGGTGGCATCAGCCGCTCGACTGAGATCGTCCAGATCGTGCCGCGTGGCACCGGCCATGCACTGGCCTTGGCAGCGCAGATGTCGATTGAGGAGGAGCCCTTTGCCGGCGTCTCGTTCCCGCTCACGCGCGGATCGGTACGACCGGCAGACCTCCGGCAATATCAGGGCCTCAGCTTCTCGCTGAAGGGCGAAGGCAGCTACACGGTGCGACTGTCCGGCGAGGGCGGCAGCTGGAGTACTGAGGTTACCGGCAGTCCCGCATGGCAGGATATCACCGTCCCCTTTTCCGCCTTGATGGCGGAGACCTCGCCCCGGTTCTTCAGCGAGCCATGGACCGGCGCCGCGATCCATGAGGTGGAGATCAGCACCAGTCGGCCGGGCGGCAGTACCGTAGCCTTTGAACTGGACGATCTGCGACTGCGCTGACCCTCCAGTGCGAAGAAGGTTCCTTAGATTTCGCCGCCTGACAGACGCTGACACAGCATGTCGAGCTGATCCAGCGTACGGTAACTGACGCTGATCGTGCCCGATCGCGGGTCACCGTCAGGCGCGATCCGAACAGGCAAGCCGAGAAATTCCTCCAAGCTGCTTTGCACAGCTTCAGTGTCGGGGTCGAGCGTCCCCGCCCCCTTGGTCTTCGGGCGCGGCTCGGACTTGAATTCGGCCGGCTGCTTGCGGGCCAACCGCTCGACATCGCGGACCGTAAGTCCCTCAGCCACGGCACGGCTGGCGATGCTGACTGCCTCCCCATGCGCTACCAACGCACGGGCGTGACCCATGTCGAGGCGACCAGCCTCCACATGGTCCAGCACCTCTGCAGGCAAGCTCAGCAGACGCAGAAGATTGGCGACATGACTACGCGATTTCTCGACCAGACGGGCGATTTCTGCCTGCGTCATGCTCTCATGTTCGGATAGCCGATGGTAAGCGCGTGCCTCCTCCACCGGGTTCAGGTCCTCGCGCTGAATATTCTCGATCAGCGCCAATGCCATGACGTCGCGCTCTTCTAGCTCGCGCACTAGGGCCGGAATCTCGTGCAAGCGCGCGCGCTGCGCCGCGCGCCAGCGACGTTCACCGGCGACGAGCTGGTAACGTCCGTCCGTCATTGGCCGCACGATGACCGGCTGGATCACTCCACGTGCGGCAATCGAGGCGGCGAGCTCATCCAGCGCATCTTCATCGAAATGGCGACGCGGCTGATCCGGATGCGGTTCGATCGCACCCACCGGCAGGCTGGCTAGGCCTGCGCGGCTGCTCGCATGTGCGCTTCCCTGCTCCGCTACTGCCTCTTCACCGCGGACCTCTCCCAGTAGCGCGCCAAGGCCCTTGCCCAGCTTGCGCCGCTGCACACGCGCTGCGTCAACTTTGCCGCTCATGCCGTCTCCTTCGCCCCAATCCGCCCGATCAGCTCGCGCGCCAGGTTCATGTAAGCGCGCGATCCGGCGCAGTGATGGTCGTAGATAAGCGCCGGCAGGCCATGGCTCGGCGCCTCCGAAAGGCGGACGTTGCGTGGAATAACCTCTTCGAACACCAGTTCGCCGAGCGTCTCGCGTACATCGTCAGCCACTTGCTCGGTCAGCCGATTACGACGATCATACATGGTCAGGACAATGCCGACGATCACCAAGGGCGGGTTGAACCGCGTCTTCACCTGTTCCACCGTCTGCATCAGTTGGCTGAGGCCTTCCAGCGCAAAAAACTCGCATTGCAGTGGCACCAGCAGACTATCGGCCGCCACCAGCGCGTTCAGAGTCAGCAGACCCAGCGAAGGTGGGCAGTCTATGAAGCAGACGTCGTAAGGCGCATCGGTCAGCGCGTCCCGCAGGCGGTGGGTGCGCCTGTCTCCGCTCACAAGCTCCACCTCAGCCCCGCTCAGGTCGACGGTACCTGGCACCAGCATAAGGTCCGGCACGTCGGTGTTGAGCGTGCATCGGGGCAGCTCCGCCTCGCCCAGCAACAGGTCGTAGGAGGTAAAATCCCGTGCAACCGCACCGATGCCGAGCCCGGTTGAGGCGTTGCCCTGCGGGTCGAGGTCGATCAAGAGCGTACGCCAACCGACCGCGGCCATGGCCGTCGCCAGGTTAATGGCTGTGGTTGTCTTGCCGACTCCACCCTTCTGATTGGCTATTGCGATGGTGATCATGTTGCGGGAACCCCTCGCCCAATCAGGATGCCTGCCTCTGGATCGGTGACGGATTGTTCCACATGGAACATCTGCTGCACGGAAGCTGGCTGCTCCGCCAATTCCTGGACGGCAGACCTACCCTTGGGCAAGAGCCACGTGGTGTTATCCGACGAAAACCGGGCAGCGAGTGACAGCAATCGGCCAAGCGGCGCAAAGGCACGCGCGGAGATCACCAGTGCGGGCTGAGTCACAACCTTCTCCAGCATAGAACCCTCCACCGTAACATTGCGCAGGTCTAGTTCGGTCGCCGCATGCATGAGCCATTCGACACGGCGGCGACGCGACTCAACTAGCACCACTCGCCGCGCCGGCTGGGCCAAGGCGATCACCAGTCCGGGAAAGCCTGCGCCCGTACCGAGGTCAAGCCACTGACCGCCCCCTGAGCCTGCGTGGCTAAGCAGTTGCAAGCTGTCCGCGAAGTGCCTTTGCCAGATTGCTGAGAGACTGCTGGCAGATACCAAATTCTGAAGCTCGTTCTCTTTGACCAACAGCGCAGCGAAGCGATCAAGCCGCTCCAGATCCTTCGCCTTCAGAAATCGACTGCAATATTCTCGCGCCTCGGCTTCGGTCCCGATCATGCCGCCACCTGCAACCGTCGGACATGGACCAGCAACGCTGCCAAGGCTGCCGGTGTGATGCCGCGGATCTGCGCAGCTTGTGCCAGAGTCGCCGGCTGCGCGCCGTGCAATCGCTCGACCATTTCGGACGAAAGGCCCGGTACGGAAGCGTACCGAAACCCGGCTCCAAGCGGCACATGCTGGCTGCTGCGCAGGTCGCGCAATTCGCTTTCCTGCCGCTCCAGATAGGGCGCATAAACCGCGTCCTCAGCGACCTCCAGCGCCACATCGGATTGGCGGTCAAGCGTCGGATCAAGCCATGGAGAAAGCTCCACCAGACCAAGCTGCGGAAAACGGAGCCACTCGCGCAGACTCATCCGACCCGCATCAACCTTGACGCCGAATTGTCCAAGCTCGCCTGCGGTGACCTGCCGCTCCAAGTTCACGTCCCAACGACCACGCTCGTCGGCAGCCCTCAGGAACCAGGCAGCACGCTCTGGCCCGATGCAGCCGAGTGCCATTGCACCAGGGGTCAAGCGGGTTGAGGCGTTGCTGGCGCGTAATCGCAGCCGGTACTCGGCGCGAGAGGTGAGCATACGGTATGGTTCGCTGATGCCATTCAGCACCAGATCGTCAATCATGACCGCGATGTAGCTGTTACCACGATCGAGGGCGGGTGGGTCGCGTCCAAGCAAGGCGGCCGCAGCTGAGAGGCCCGCTACCAGTCCCTGCGCCGCGGCCTCCTCGTAGCCGGTGGTGCCGTTGATCTGACCGGCACAATAAAGGCCTAGCATGGCGCGTACCTCCAGCTGGGGGGACAGCGCGCGTGGATCGATGTGGTCATACTCGACCGCATAGCCGGGCACTGCCATTTCCACCTGCTCCAGCCCTGGCATGCTGCGCAACATCGTCTGCTGAACATCGGCCGGAAGCGACGTGCTGATCCCGTTGGGATAGACGATTGGAGTGTCCAGACCCTCAGGTTCAAGGAAGACCTGATGCCCCTCGCGATCGCCGAACCGGTGAATCTTGTCTTCGATGCTCGGGCAATAACGTGGGCCACTTGCCTCTATCGCACCACTGAACAAGGGCGAGCGATGAAGGTTTGCCCTGATGATATCATGGCTACGAGCCGTCGTCCGGGTGATCGCGCAGGCAAGCTGTGGGTTCTTGCGGGTGCGGCTAAGCGGTGAGAGCGTCCAATCCTCCAGATCCGATGGCTGAACATCCAATTGCGCCCAATTAATCGTTCGCCCATCAAGGCGGGGAGGAGTGCCAGTTTTTAGCCGTGACATCGGCAAAGCCGCTTCGCGCAATTGCGCTGCCATCCGGGTAGCGGCATCCTCCCCGATCCTCCCGCCGGAAAGACGCTCTTCACCGCGGAACAGCCGCCCGCCCAGGAACGTGCCAGTACACAATAAAACTGCAGACGCCTGCAGTTCGGAGCCATCCGCAAGGGTAATGCCGGTCACCCTTCCCCCGTTTTGCCGCAAGGCAGCGGCCTCTCCTTCGACAAGGGTTAGGCTAGGCAATTGGCTGAGCATGTCCTGGATCGCCGCCCGGAACAGCTTGCGATCTGCTTGAATCCGCGGTCCCCAGACCGCACTACCCTTGCTCCGGTTCAGCATGCGATAGTGGATCGCAGCTGCATCGCCTGCCCGGCCGATCAACCCATCGAAGGCATCCACTTCACGAACGAGATGTCCCTTACCAAGGCCACCAATCGCCGGGTTGCAGCTCATTGCCCCGACCGCAGCAAGATCGAAGGTTACCAAGGCCACGCGCACACCCATCCGTGCCGCAGCCGCCGCCGCCTCGCAGCCAGCATGGCCGCCGCCCACCACCACAATGTCGAAGCTGTGCATATGACTGCCTCTACGCGGTCCTTCAGAGTCGGTCAAAAGGCAGGAGTGTTCCACGTGGAACTCACTTCCCGATGCAGAACCGTCCGAACAACGTGTCGAGCACATCCTCTGTGCCACTCCGTCCAACCAGACGATCGAAGCCGAGCCGAGCCTCCCGCAGCAACTCTGCCCGAATCAGAGCGTCATGCTCCGGAAGAGCTTGGGCAAGTGCCGAAGCGGAACCTGCCAACAGGCGGCGCTGGCGAGCATTTAATGCCGCTTGCCCAGGTTTGGGCATGCAGGTGAGCGCGTGTTCCACCAGTTGGTCGCGCAGTTCGGTCATGCCTTCGCCGGTGACCGCCGAGACCGATAAGGCCGGCGCTGGCTTCGAGTCATGGGGGCGATCCGCTTGAGCGTCGATCTCCCACGCATTTACCGGCCCCTCCCCTGAGGGACCAAGCCAGAGCACCAGATCGGCGCGGGTGATCTCTGCTTCGGCCCTCGCGATGCCAATCACCTCCACCGGGTCGGATGAGCCTGTCCTCAATCCTGCCATGTCGATCAGAAGGAACGGTACTCCGCCGATTGCAACCGGTCTGGTCAAGACGTCCCGGGTAGTTCCCGCAATCGGCGCGGTGATGGCAGCTTCATCTCCCACCAACGCGTTGAATAATGTCGATTTCCCGACATTGGGTGGCCCAGCCAGGGCTACACGAAAACCTTCGCGCAGCATCTCTGCCGAAGGTGCCGATAGTGCATCGTGTATTTCACCTGCCAAAGCGCTGAGCTCTAAGTCGAAAGCCGCCGGCAACACGACATCATCCTCATCGGAGAAATCGAGTACCGCTTCCAACTGTGCGGCAAGCTGCAGGAGCCGGAAGCGCCAGCCTTCCACCTTTCGCGACAGTGCACCGCCTGCAAGTGCCAGCGCCGCCTGCCGCTGCAATTCCGTTTCTGCGGCAAGCAGATCGGCCAAGCCTTCGGCCTCCGCCAAATCGATCCGACCGTTGCTGAAGGCCCTGCGGGTGAACTCGCCTGCTGCTGCTCGCCGCAGGCCGGGCAACGCCGCCAGCGCACGTTCGACGGCGGCGATAATCGCCCGTCCGCCGTGCAAGTGCAGTTCGGCAAGATCCTCGCCCGTGGCAGTTTCTGGGCCGGGCAGCCACAAGATCAGCGCCTGATCGAGCGGCTGACCATTCGCATCGCGCAAGGTCCGGTAAGTCGCGCGGCGGGGGGGAGGCAGGCTGCCCGCTAGCGCCTGCAAGGCGGCGCTGGCACCCGGGCCGCTGATCCGCATGACGCCGATGCCGGCGGGCGGTGGCCCGCTCGACAGGGCGAAGATCGTATCCACTTACGGCAACAGCGGCGTTACGGCTGCTTGTTGTCTTTCTGCAGCGTGGCACCGCCTGCCGCCTGCTGCGCGCCTTCGATGAAACTCTTGAAGATGTTCAGGCCGAACTGCCCCATGGGCGCCACCTGCTTGGCGTAGCTTTCCAGCTGGTCGAAGCTGGTGACGCCCTTCATCGCATTGCTCATCGCGTCGAGGTACACACCATTCACCCGTTCCACGTCGGGCAGGCCCATGAAGCGGCGCGCCTCGTCGGGCGAGCAATCGATCTCGATGGTCATCTTCATGGCGTCGTACTCCAGCTTGGCGGAGGGGCAGGAAACAGCAATTGCCTGCCCCCCGCAAGCCGTAACTTACTGGTTCATCGTGGCGAAGAAGTCCGCGTTGGACTTGGAATCCTTCATCTTGTCGAGCAGGAATTCCATGGAATCGATCGTGCCCATCTGCATCAGAATGCGGCGCAGGACCCACATCTTGCTGAGATTGCCCTTGTCCACCAGCAGCTCTTCCTTGCGGGTACCGGACTTGCCGACATCCAGCGCCGGGAAGATGCGCTTGTCCGCAACCTTGCGGTCGAGCACGATTTCCGAGTTACCGGTGCCCTTGAACTCCTCGAAGATGACCTCGTCCATGCGGCTGCCGGTATCGATCAGCGCGGTGGCGATGATGGAAAGCGAGCCGCCCTCCTCGATATTTCGCGCCGCGCCGAAGAAGCGCTTGGGCCGCTGCAGCGCATTGGCATCGACACCGCCGGTCAGCACCTTGCCGGATGACGGCACCACGGTGTTGTAGGCGCGGCCGAGGCGGGTGATCGAGTCCAGCAGGATCACGACATCACGCTTGTGCTCGACCAGGCGCTTCGCCTTTTCGATGACCATTTCAGCGACTTGCACGTGGCGGGAGGCGGGTTCGTCGAAGGTGGAGGAGATCACCTCACCCTTCACCGAACGCTGCATGTCGGTGACTTCCTCCGGCCGTTCGTCGACCAGCAGGACCAGCAGGAACACTTCGGGGTGGTTGTCGGTGATCGCCTTGGCGATGTTCTGCAGCAGCACCGTCTTGCCGGTGCGCGGCGGGGCGACGATCAGCGCACGCTGGCCCTTGCCCTGCGGGCTGATGAGGTCGATCACGCGGGCCGACTTGTCCTTGACCGTCGGGTCCACGGTGTCGAGCACCAGCCGCTGTTCGGGATAGAGCGGCGTAAGATTGTCGAAGTTCGTGCGGTGGCGCACGGCGTCGGGGTCGTCGTAATTGACCTTCAGCAGCTTGGTCAGCGCGAAGTATCGCTCCCCATCCTTGGGCGCGCGGATCTCGCCTTCCACCGTGTCGCCGGTGCGCAGGCCCATCTTGCGGACCTGGTTCGGGGACACATAGATGTCGTCGGGACCGGCGAGGTAGTTCGCCTCGGGCGAGCGCAGGAAGCCGAAGCCATCCTGCAGCACCTCGATCGTGCCGATTCCCAGGATCTCCTCGCCGTCTTCCGCCACTTCCTTCAGGATGGCGAACATCAGGTCCTGCCGGCGCATGGTGCTGGCGCCCTCGACGCCCAGATCCTCCGCCATGGACACCAGTTCTGCCGGCGTCCGTTTCTTCAATTCTTTTAGATGCATGGGTGAGTTTCCATTCGGGAGGCCGGCAGGCCGATCAATGGCAGGGTCATGGGGCTTGGGGAAAGCGACCCGGGCGCCGCATGGGCGGTGCCCCCAGCCGGGTGGTTGCCAGATATGCCTTGCGGGCGATCAGGTCAATCGGATCAGAACGGCTTGACGATCACCAGCACCACGATGACGATTGTGGCAACGCCCGGCACCTCGTTCAGCAGCCGCAGCGCCTTGCCCGACAGCGGCCGTTCTCCCCTCGCCAGCTTCTTGGCATATGCGGCCAGGTAGCCGTGGTACCATGACAGGCCCAGCACGAAGACCAGCTTGGCATGCAGCCACCCATCGGCGAATGCGCCAATCGACAGCGCCAGCGCAATCCCCAACACCCACACCGCGACCAGCGCCGGGCGCAGGATGATCCGCAGCAGCCGACGCTCCCGCTCCACCCAAGCAGCAGCCTCCGCCGATCCGGCGGCAGCCTCCTGGTGGTAGACGAACAGCCGCGGCAACATGAACAGGCCCGCCATCCAGAAGATGACGAAGATGACGTGCCCGGCCTTCAGCCAGGGATATAACGGGGCGAGCGCGGCAACCATGCCGGTGCTGTAATCGCGCGCCAACCGCGCGTCACCTGCGCAAAACACACCATCTTGGCGATTGAACAGGCGTCCCACATGCTGCACCATGGCGCGAAAACGCGGGAGAGAGGAACCGCCATGCTGAGAGCCACCCTGCCCCTGCTGGCCGTGCTGCTGGCCGGTACACTGCACCAGCCTGCTGCCGCACAGCGCACGGTCACGCCGCTGCCGGATGGCTGGCGCTTCCTGCAGGGCGACCCGGAGGGGGCGGAGCGTGCCACCATCGACGAGAGCGGCTGGCAGGAGGTCAGCGTGCCGCATGACTGGGCGATCGCCGGCCCGTTCGATCAAGCGGCGCGCGGCGCGGGGGAGAACGGCTTCCTGCCGACCGGCATCGGCTGGTACCGCCGCGACCTCGGCATCACGCCGCAGCCCGGTCGCCGCTACTTCGTCGAGTTCGACGGGATCATGGAGCGGAGCGGCGTATGGGTGAACGGGCAGCACGTCGGCTACCGGCCGCAGGGCTATGTCAGCCTGCGCTACGACATCACCCGCTATCTGCGCGCTGACGGCCCGAACACCATCGCCGTGCGCAGCGACACGGCGATGGCGCCCTCGTCGCGGTGGTACAACGGGTCGGGCATCTACCGCCACGCGCGGCTGATCGAGACGGGCGCGCTGCACATCACCCAGGGCGGCGCTTTCGTCCATACGCCGGAGATCGGTCAGGACCGGGCGCTGGTCGCGGTGAGTACGGAGGTCGAGAACACCACCGATGCACCGCTGGACGCGCGGATGGAGATCGTACTGACGGATCCCGCCGGCCGGGAAGTCGCACGCACCACCACTGCGGCGCAGCGAGTGGACGAGCGGCGCACCGCGTCGGTCGCAGCACAGCTGCCCATCGCCAGTCCACGCCGCTGGCACACGGACGATCCCGCACTCTATACCGCGACCATCCGCGTGCTCGGACCGGACGGCGCCAGCGATGCGCAGGACGTGCGGTTCGGCATCCGCCAGGCGGAGTTTCGGGCCGACAGCGGCTTCTGGCTGAATGGGGAGAACATCAAGCTGAAGGGCGTCGCGCTGCACCATGACGGCGGCGCGGTTGGCGCGGCGGTGCCGCGCGATGTATGGCGCCAGCGGCTGACCGCGCTAAAGGCGCTGGGCGTCAATGCCATCCGCACCGCGCACAACGTGCCCAGCCCTGAGTTCCTGGACCTGACGGACGAGCTGGGCCTGCTGGTGATGGACGAGCTGTTCGACCAGTGGAACGTCGCCAAGACACCCTACGACTACCACCAGTTCTTCGGCGACTGGCACAAGCGCGACACCGCCGACATGATCCGGCGCGACCGCAACCATCCCAGCATCGTGATCTGGAGTGCGGGGAACGAGATCCACGACACCGCCTACCCGGTGCAGGCCAAGGCGGCGCTGACCAGCATCCTGGGCGTGGCCCATGCCACCGATCCGACCCGCCCCGTTACCATGGGCCTGTTCCGCCCCAATGTGACGGGCGACTACTCCAACGGCTTTGCCGATATGCTGGACGTGGTTGGCCAGAACTACCGCGAAAACGAGCTGATCGCCGCGCACAAGCAGGACCCGACCCGCAAGATCGTGGGGACGGAGAACGGCCACAACCGTACGAACTGGGTCCCGGTGCGCGACACCCCCGCTAATGCCGGCATGTTCCTGTGGACCGGCATCGACTATCTGGGGGAGACGAACCGTGCCGGCTGGCCGTTCATCAGCCGCTATACCGGGCTGCTCGACCGCACCGGCCTGCCGCATATTCGCGGGTTTGAACGGCAGAGCTGGTGGGCGCAGCAGCCGGTGATCCATGTGGTGCGCAACGCCATTCCCGATGCGGCCGGCCCCGCCACCGATGGCGCGGGCGGGCCGAACCAGCCGGTGCTGCCGACGATGATCGCCGTCGCCACCCCGCAGCCGCCGGTTGCGCTGTTCGACGACTGGACGCCCGCCGAGACCTCCCCGCATTCCGAAACGATCGAGGTCTACAGCAATTGCCGGTCGGTCGAGGCGTTCCTCAACGGCGCGAGCCTCGGCACGCTGCCGATCAACGAAGATGCCAGCCCGCGCCGCTGGGCGGTCACGTGGGAGCCGGGTGAGGTACGCGCCGTATGCCGCGACGCCGGGGCCAGCGAGTTGGCGGACACTTTGCGGACCGCCGGCCCGGCGACCCGGATCGAGCTGTCGCCCGACAGTCCCGCCGTCGGCTCCACCTTCGATGATCTCACCTATGTCCGCGCGCGGATCGTCGATGCGAACGGCGTGACGGTGCCCGGGGCGGAGCAGGTGCTGCACTTCGCGGCGGAGGGTACCGGCAAGGTGATCGCCACCGACAACGGCTCGGAAAGCGACCACACGCCCTTCCCCGATCTTTCCCGCAAGCCACGGGGCGGCATCGTGACCGGGCTGGTGCGCGGGACCGGGCCGGGCACCATGGTGGTGCGGGTGAGTGCGGAAGGACTGCCCACCGCCACGATCGAGATGCCGACGCGCTGACAGCTACCGGGTCGGTGGTCGCATGCGCCTCAGGCGGCCAGCTCCCGTTCGATCCGGGTCCACAGCTGCCCCAACGCGATCGCTGCCGGCGATTGCGGGCTCATCGCCCCGACCGGCCGCTGCTCCACCGCGCCCTGTTCCACCACGCTCGCCAGCGGGATCACCGGCCAGTCCGGCTGCGCCGCCGCAAGGTCGCGGTGGAGCGCGCGGCGGCGGTCCAGCATGGACAGCACCGGCAGCAGCCTGACGCCGCTCTTGGTCCGCTGCCGTATCGCCGCCTCAACCGTGACTTGCGCCCGCATCGATAGCGGCGACGGCGGCAACGGCAGCACCACCAGGTCGGCGGCGCGCAGCACCTGTCCCGCCAGCTCGCCCAGGACCGGCGGACAATCGAGAATGATCCGGTCGTAGCGCTGCATCAGCGCGGCGGCGAGCTTGGCCAACCGCTTGCGCTTGCCCAGGCTGGCGAACAATGGGTCGAGATCGTGCAGGCTCTCGTCCGCCGGCAGCAGGTCCAGCCGATCGAACGGCGTGCGGCGGATCAGCCGTTCCGCATCGCCATCAGCGAACACCCGCGCTGCGGCAGCGCCGCTGCCTGGCGGTTCCGCGTCCAGCAGGAAGCCGGCTCCGCCCGCCGGATCGAGGTCCCACAACAGCGTGCGGCGGCAGGAGGTGGTCGCCGCGCACCACGCGAGATTTGCCGCCAGCGTGGTCTTTCCCACGCCGCCCTTTACTGAATAGAGCGCGATCACTGCCATCGCGTCCGATCATGTGCCAGGCAGCTTGTCACCGGCAAGCGCCACCCGGACCGGTCACATACCGGACGCATTCCATGCCGGGCGTTCGCCAGCGCCGCTACCCTGGCCCACGGACCACGGACCATCGCCCATCAAGGCATCCGTATCCGCCAGGATGGTGCAATTACGGCCGCCCCGCTTCGCCGCGTACAACGCAGCGTCGGCAGCGGCCAGCGCAGTGCGCGGCGTAAGGCCCGATGTGTCCAGCGCCACGCCGATGCTGATGGTGCATCGTCGGACGATGCCGTCGCGGTGGTGGCTGCGGTCGGCGAAAGCCTGCCGCAGGCTCTCCGCCTGCCGCACGGCATCGGCGGCGTCGCCGGCGCGGAACAGGACGGCAAACTCCTCGCCACCAGTGCGGAAGACCTGTCGTTCGGCAAACAGTCCACGTGCAACCTCGGCCGCACCGGCAATCACCACATCGCCAAACGGGTGGCCGTGATCGTCATTCACCTGCTTGAAACGGTCGATGTCGAACACCGCGATGGCAAGGTGCCGCTGCCTGCCCGGGCGCGATGGACCCTCCGTCATCGTCAGCGCCTGTTCCAATGCGCGGCGATTGCCGGCGCCGGTCAACGGATCGACCATCGCGAGCGACAGATTGCGGTCCGCCTGCTGTTCCCGCCCCAATGCGGCCAGGAAGTGGCCCAGCAGCAATCCTTCCAGCACCAGCAGGAAGTTGAAGACCGCGATGGACCAGACCTCCGTCGGGGCCGGGCCGAACGGCGCGGGCAGCATCAGCGCCAACGGGGTGCGCGCCAGATCGACCGCCGCATACAGGGTGAACATCCAGCGCAGCGTGATGCCCGCTGCTGGCAGCGTCCGGCTGTCCGCCAGCCAGAACTCGCGCGCGGATAGCAGGTTGAACAGCGCGAACAGCATTACGCGCGGCAGCATCCGGACCTGCGGCCAGCCATCCTCTGAGCCGAGTGTCAGGGAAAAGCCGAGCACGGCCAGGCACGGCAGCAATACGGCCCAGGGCAACGGCGGGCGGCCCAGGCTGACGCGCACTGCGGTCCACGCGGCCCCATAAACCAGCGTCAGCCCGCACCAGCCCAGTTGCAAGCCCCAGCCGCCGGCCAGCAGGTCGGGCCAGGTCAACAGGACGCCTGACGGCACCGCCAGGGCGAATGGCGCAACCTGCCAACCCTGCTGGCTACCGACGCCGAGCCGCGGGAGCGACAGCAGCACGGCGATGCACATGATCACCGCAAGTGCCGTGCTGCACGCGGCGATGGTGGTGCTGTGTGTATCGTCCAGCACTGCCGCGGCTCCCCGTCAACAGCCCGGTCCGGCAGGCATCGGCATGGCCATGATCGCTTCCCTTCCCTGTCCCGCGGCGACCCAAAAAAAAGGGCCGCACCTCGATGGTACGACCCTGTCTGTTGCTGTCCGGTAAGCGGCTGGAAATCAGCCGTCGTAATCGCCGCCCACGCTGGTGTTCCGGGCCGGGGCAGCGGCCGACAGCCGCATCGCTTCCGCCGACTGGCTGAGCGAGCCGATCTCGTCCGCCTCGTCCTCCTCGTCCGGCAGCACGCGCTGCAGGGACTGGACGACGCTTTCATGCAGGTGCTTGGGCCGCACGGTCTCCTCCGCGATCTCGCGCAAGGCGACGACCGGGTTCTTGTCCCGGTCGCGATCGACGGTCAGTTCCGCCCCGCCGGAGATCTCGCGCGCACGCTGGGCCGCCAGCAGCACCAGATCGAAGCGGTTGGGGATCTTGTCGACGCAATCTTCGACCGTGACGCGCGCCATCAGGGCACTCCTTGTCAGAACAGCTTGTGCGGAAAGGGCGCCACCTATGCGACGGACCGCCCGGAGTCAAGGTTTGCGCGGGGCACCAGTCGGCCGATCGCGGGTTTTGGACGGCATGATCCGTCGCAGGCACCCGCTCCTCGCCCTCCTCGCAACAGCCGCCCTCGCCGCCTGTGGCGCGCCGGACGACCAGTCTTTGCCATCGGAGGAGAATACTGCCGTCACCCCGGCGGTGCCGACCGCCACGCCCGTGATGACGCCGGCCCCCCAGTCGGCGACGGCCGAATCCCGCACGGTCGGTGGCGATGGCTCCACCCTCGCCCTGACGCCCCTGACCGGTGCCGAGCTGGAGGGCGTCACCCTTGCCGGCGAGCTGGCCTGCGCCTTCGCCACCCAGGCCGGGGAGCCGCCCTTGCTGCTGGCACGCGGCGATGTGGGCGACGATGACGGGCGCGCCAGCTTCGCGATCAAGATCGGCGATTACGTCGAACAGGGTCTGGCGCTGGAGGATGGCGGGTTCGACGCCATGCTGGATGGCGGCCGTTTCGGTACCAAGGGCATGACCCTGTCGGTGCGCAATGTAGGCGAGCCCGCCCGCGGCGGCGGCGAATCGCCTCCCCGCCAGGCCGAGCTGCTGGCACAGCGTGCCGACGGGGCGGAGCGGGTGTTCGCCGGAACCTGGACCTGCGGGCCGTAGACCCTACTGCCCGGCGCGGCTCTCCTCGCGGATTTGCCGGAACTCCGACCCTTCCTTCCATACGGGCCAAGCGGTGCCGTCCGCGATGTCCCGCCCAACCTCGTAGGCGAGCTGCGTATCCTCTGCCGCGCCGGTGAAGTCCAGCTGCGGCGTCCAGGCGTCACAGGTCTGGTGGTAGCAGGCCATGTAGCCTTCCAGCCACGCCTGCCCCGCCTCCCGCCCGCCGGCGACCAGATCGGGCTCGCCGCTGATGGCCATGAACAACAGCGTCGGCACCCCGCGCTTCGCCAGCGAAAAGTGATCCGCGCGGTAGAACAGGCCGCGTTCGGGCAGCATCTCCGGCGTGACGGTGCGCCCCTGCGCATCCGCCGCCGCGCCCAGCAGGTCCTCCATCGTGCTCTGCCCCTGGCCCACCAGCAGCACGTCCTTTGCCGGACCTCCGGTGTTGAGGATGTCGAGCGTGATGTTCGCGACCGTCTGCGCCGCGGGCCAGGCCGGGTCCTTGGCATAGGTTTCCGATCCCAGGAGGCCGCGCTCCTCCGCCGTCCAGAAGCCGAAGGCGATCGTGCGCTCAGGCGCGGGGCCGGCCTTGAACGCGCGCGCGATTTCCAGGAGCCCGGCGACACCCAGCGCATCGTCATTGGCGCCCGGGCGGATGGTGCGGCCCTGTGCGCCCGGCTCGCCCTCGCCATAGGCGTCCCAGTGCGCGCCATACAGGACGACCTCGTCCGGGCGCGTGGTCCCGGGCAGCTTGGCCAGCACATTGGCGCTCATCAACAGCTCATGCTCCACCGGCAGGGCCGCGCTGAACGTGGTGCCGAGATCGACGGGGCGGAAATCCGGCAGCCGGGCCGCAGTGCTGAGCGCGGCGAGGTCATGCCCGCCCGCAGCGAACAGCCGGGTCGCGGCCTCGCCGCTTAGCCAGCCCTGCAGTGCCAGCCGGTTCTCGGCCCCGGCGACATCGAAGTTCTCCCCGCCGGGCGCGGTAACGGTGGCCCAGCCATAGCCGGCGCCGGGCGTCTCGTGCACGATCAGCGCGGCGATCGCGCCACGTCGGGCGGCCTCCTCGAACTTGTAGGTCCAGCGGCCGTAATAGGTCATCGCCCGCCCACCGAAACGGCCATCGGCCGGGTCGCCGGGGTCGGCATGGAAATCGGGGTCGTTGACCAGAAACACGGCCACCTTGCCCGTCAGGTCGGCGTCTTTGAAGTCGTCCCACTCCCGCTCCGGCGCGGTGACGCCGTGGCCGACGAACACCATCGGCGCATTGTCGACTTCGATCGCAGGCACGGGGCGCAGCGTGCTCATGTAGATGTCCTGCCCCAGAGCCAACGGCATGGTCTCGCCGTCGATCCTGGCGCTGACGTGCCCGGTGCCGAGCTGCGTGCGCACCAGCGGGACGGGCTGCGTCCACTGGCCGTCCTTACCGCCCGGCTCCAGCCCGATGCGCCCGAGTTCGGCGACGAGCCATTCCACCGTGCGCGCTTCTCCGGGGGTGCCGGGCGCGCGGCCGCCGAACGGGTCGGACGCCAACGTACGCACATCGGCCGACAACCGCTCCGCCGAAATGGCGGGTTCGGCAGTGTTCTGCGCAGTGGCAGGTGCGGGCAGCAGGGGCAGGGCGATGAGGGCGGCCGTGGCGGCAAGACGTTGGGACAGGGTCATGCCGTCCCTCTCGCCGCTAACCGGCCCTGCCGTCAATCGTAGCCGCCGCCCCCGGCATATTCACCCTCCGCCAGGTCGGAGAAGCGGGTGATCTTGGGCTCGAACCGCAGGCGCACCTTGCCCGTCGCGCCGTGTCGCTGCTTGGCGACGATCAGCTCCGCCAGACCATAGACCCGCTCCATCTCCGCCTGCCAGGCGGCGTGCGCCTCGTGCCCCTTCATGTCGCCGTCGCCGACCGGCATCTTGGGCTCGCGCGATGCGACATAGTAATCCTCGCGGAAGATGAACCACACCATGTCGGCGTCCTGCTCGATCGACCCGGATTCGCGCAGGTCGGACAGCATCGGGCGCTTGTCCTCGCGCTGCTCCACCGCGCGGCTCAGCTGCGACAAGGCGATCACCGGCACCTGCAATTCCTTGGCCAGCGTCTTCAGGCCGCGGCTGATCTCGGAGATCTCGTTCACGCGGTTGTCTTGGCTGCGTTGGCTGCCTTGCATCAGCTGCAGGTAGTCGAGCACGATCAGGCCGATATCGTGCCGCCGCTTCAGCCGCCGTGCGCGGGTGCGCAAGGCGGCGACGGACAGCGCGGGCGTGTCGTCGATATACAGCGGCAGTTCGGCCAACCGCTGGCTGGCGTAACTGAGCTGCTGGAAATCGTCACGGCTGATCTTGCCCATGCGCAGCGCTTCGGAACTGATGCCCGCCTGTTCGGCCAGGATACGGGTCGCCAGCTGGTCGCTCGACATTTCGAGGCTGAACAGCGCGACCGGGGCGCCGACCGACTTCTCGATCCCGTCGCGCTTGTCGCGCAGCCACCGGTCCGCGCAGTTGAAGGCGATGTTGGTGGCGAGCGAGCTCTTCCCCATGCCGGGACGGCCGGCCAGGATGATGAGGTCGGAATCGTGCAGCCCGCCGACCTTTTCGTTGATGGAGGTGAGGCCGGTGGTCTTGCCGCTGACATGACCGCCGGAATTGATCGCCATCTCGATCATGGACAGCGCCTTGCCCGTGGCGCCGCGGAAGCTTTCCGCCTCGTTCTGGCCGGTCGCACCCTCGGCCACCTTGAACAGGGCCGCCTCCGCCGATTCGATCTGCAGCATCGGCTCGACCGCCTCGGACGTGTCGAGCGCGCCCTCCACCAGTTCGCGCCCCACGCTGACCAGTTCGCGCAGCAACGCGAGGTCGTAGATCTGCTGCGCCAGTTCGCGCGGCGCCAGCAGGCCCTGCCCATCGGCAGTCAGGCGCGCGAGGTAGGACGTGCCGCCCAGCTCCGCCATCGCCGGGTCCGCCTCGAAGAACGGCTTCAGCGTAACCGGCGTCACGACCATCTGCTTGTCGATCTGCAGGTTGATCCGGTCGAAGATACGGCCGTGCAAGGGCTCGAAGAAGTGGTCGGCCCGCAGTGGCACCGCCAGCTCCTCCAGCACCCGGTTGTCGATCATCACCGCGCCGAGAAACGCGGCTTCCGCATCCAGGTTGGCAGGCAGTGCGCGTGGCTGCGGACCGGTCGATTCGCTGGCGGCGGCAGGGTGGCGGAGGATGTCGGGAAGGGTGGCCATGGTCGCCCGATTGTGCCCGCTGCAATGCACCGCGGCAATGGCACCGGCTGGGGACGCGCTGTTGGCCGAGTGTGGACAGCCTGTGGATAGTCTGCAGTCCCCAGCACGCGCCACCGCCGCGATGCGGCGCGTTTCATTGCGCATCGGGCGCCGATTTGCGAAAGGCTGCGGCTCATCATGCACGATCCCGCCACCACCGCCGACCGCATCGCCCATGTCGAACTGGACGAGGCCACGATCCTGTGGCGCAGCGAGGATGTGGAGCGGGAACGGGTGGCGGCGATGACCGACCTCGTGGCGGAGAACCAGTTCGTGCCGCTGCGCGCGGTCGAACGCGGCCACCAGGGGCCATGGTCGCTGCGCCTGTCGGTCGCCGATGGCCGGCTGGACCTGTGGATCAGCGATGCCGAGGGGGCGGATGCCGGCGCGATCGGCCTGGGCCTTGCCCGCTTCCGCCGCGACATCCGCGAATATTTCGCCATCGTCGACAGCTACTACAAGGCGATCCGCAATCCTTCCGCGCAGGAGATCGAGACGATCGACATGGCCCGTCGCGCGATCCACGACCGTGCGACCCGCCAGTTGCAAGAGGCGCTGGAAGGCAAGGTGGATACCGATTTCGCCACCGCGCGCCGCCTGTTCACGCTGATCTGCGTGCTGCACATCCGGGGCTGAGCTTACCGCTTCTTCACGGATCGGCGCGCAAGGCAGGACACATGGGACGGCAACGGACATGGTGGCAGGCACGGCGCTGGCGCGTGGCGCTGGGCGTCGTGCTCGCCAGCCTGCCGGTCACCGCCTGGGGGTGGTGGCAGGCGGCGCACTGGGCGCCCGACGCGGCCGCCTTTCCGGTGCAGGGCGTGGTGCTGGGCGCCGCCGACGGCGCGGTTGACATGCGCGTGCTGGCCGCGACCGGTGCCCGCTTCGCCTATCTGGAGGCGAGCCGTGGCGCGGGCGCGCGCGATCCACTGTTCGCCCGCAACCTCGCTTTGGGGCAGGCAGCGGGCCTGCGGATTGGTGCCATCCACCGCTATGACCCGTGCGTACCGGCGGACATGCAGGCGGCCAGCTTCGTCACCACGGTGCCGCGCCTCCCTGCGATGCTGCCCCCCGCCGTGGCGCTGGTGAAGACGGCGGAGGGCTGCGCCGACCCATTGGCCGCAACCGGGCTGGAAGGGGAGCTGACCACCTTCCTCAACCAGATCGAACATCATACCGGCAGCCGGGCGCTGCTGGCGATCGACCCGGCCTTCGCCGCGCAGCACCCCCAGGCGGCGGATCTGGGACGCAAGCTGTGGGTGACGAGCGATTGGTGGCAACCGGACCAGCCGTGGACATTGTGGACGGCCAATGCCGCCTATCGCAGCGAGGCGAGCGACGCGCCCTTGCGCTGGGTAGTGGCGCAGCCGTAAGCGGCCGCGCATGACGCAAGACGATCTGCTGGCCGCGGCACAGGCCGCGCTGAGCGAGGCCTACGCCCCCTATTCACAGTTCCGCGTGGGCGCGGCGCTGCTGTTCGCCGATGGCGCGGTGGTGACGGGGACCAATGTGGAAAATGCCAGCTACGGCCTGTCGCTGTGTGCGGAGACGGTGGCCGTGGCGCGCGCCTTTGGCGATGGGCGGCGTGGCGGGCTGGTGGCGGTTGCGGTGGCGGCGGAACGGGCCGTCCCGGTGCCCTGTGGCCGTTGCCGGCAGGTACTGCACGAACTCGCCAGCCTGGACGGGGCCGATCCGGCGATCGCCTGCGCCGGCGGGGGGGAGCGGCGCGACCTCAGATTGTCCGTCCTGCTGCCTGAGGCATTCGGGCCGGGCCATCTGGGGATCGCTGGCTAGAGCGCCCGTCAGATCACCAGGTGCAGCTGCCACAGCAGCGTGCGCTGCACGCCTGACTGGTTGTCGTCGGAGATGATCCACAGATGCACGCCGCCGTCCGGCGCGGGGGTCACCGCCAGCCCTTCGTAGTTCTCGCGCGGCAGCGGCGGGGCGAGCTGGGCCAGAGTCTGCCATGGCCACGGCTTGTTCGCACGGATCGCCGCCGGGTCGGCGATCGCCAGCATCGCCCCGAACGGCGGCAGGCCGGGCTCGATCTGCCGCTGCAGGATCAGCGCGCGCCCGTCCGGCAACAGCGCCATGTCGGTGGGGTGAAGCCGGCCCTGCCGTGGGAAGCCGAAGCGGATGGCGGATGCGCCGTCCACCGGATCGCCCGCGAACAGCACGCCGGGGCTGATCGGCGGGCTGCCATCATTCACCCCTTCGCCCAGCACGATGAAGCGTCCGTCAGGCAGACGCACCATCGCCTCGCCCCCCTTGTTGGTGGGCCAGTCACGCATGGCCCGCGGGCGTGAGCCGCCGGCGGGGCGTCCATGGGAATCCAGCCGGCGGATCGCATTGGTGCTTTCGATTGTCAGCCATTGCCTGTTGGTGACGGGATCGCGGGTGGCAGCCTCCAGATCGTCGGACCAGTATCGGGCGTCCGCGTCCCGCTGCAATGTCCCGAGCAACGCACGCCCGCGGCCATGATCAGGGCGGCGGAACAGCAGGTAATCGCCCCGGTCGCTCCACGCCTGCAACCGCCCACCCGGTAGCGGCACCAGAGCCGAATAGCCGCCGAACCGCGCATGATCGCTGCGCAGCACCCACCCGCCGACCAGGCGCAGCGCGGCGGGCCAATCATCTGGTTGGGCAAGCTTGAGCGGCGTGATGCTCAGCGTCGCGGGCACGCCCGGCGGCAGGTCCGGCGTGCGCCACCACGTGCCGGGTGCCAGCAACAGGCATAGCAGCGCCAGTGGGACGAGGCGCAGCCACCGGCGCCGGCGCGCACGCATCTCAGCCCGGCGGCGGCGGCAGGAACAGCAGCGGATCGAGCCGCCGGCCCCGCCACATCAGGCTCCAGTGCAAATGCGGCCCGGTCGCCCGGCCGGTCGCGCCCACGCGACCCAGCACTTCGCCCTGGCGGACCCGCTGCCCTTCGCTGACGGTGATCGACTGCGAATGAAGGAACGCGCTGTTGAGGCCAGCGCCATGGTCGATGATCAGCAGGTTGCCTTCCAGGCTGAACGGGCGATCCGCGACCAGCACCACCGTGCCATCGGCGGGCGCCACGTAAGGCGTGCCCGCGCCGGGCGCGATGTCGAGCCCCGAATGGTAGCTGCCCGGCTCGCCGCGATAGACCCGCTGCGATCCGAACCGGCCGGAGATGCGCCCAGCGACCGGCCAGATGAAGTCCTGCTGCCAGCCGGTCGCGCGCGTGTCCTGCGCCCGCGCAGCGATGATGGCGTCCAGTTCCGGCCTGCGGCGTTCCATGTAGCTGGCAGAGGGCACCCCGCCCGTGGGGGAGGCGTCCACATGCTGTATATCCCAGGCGCGCGGCGCGATCTGCAGCACCTGTTCGACGATGCGACCATCCACCAGCCGGGCGCGCAGCCGCGCCTGTGCCGGGGCATCGCGGTCCAGCGCGGCGAAGAAGCCCCGTTCGAGATCCAGCACCAGCGGCACATCGTCCAGCCAGGCGCCCAGGGTGCCCGCGGGCGCCATACCGCGCAGCCAGCCGCCTTGGGTCAGCTCACCTGCGTAGGTGAAGGTGGTGGGCCCCGGCGGAACCGTTAGCCCGCCGACGTCGCCACCAACCACCGGCGGGTCCGTGACAACCACGGGCGGGGGGACAGGGGCCGGGGCAGGTGCCGCAGGTACGCAGGCAGGCGCCAGCAGCGGCGCGGTGGCGACCAGCAGGCGGGGGAACGGCCGCGTCAGGATCAGGAATCGCCCGCCAGCCGCCGCGTGGCGATGCCGGCGCTGGCATAGGCTTCCTGCCGGTCCACGCTCCAGTAACGCAGCTCCTCTAGCGAGACGGCTTCCCCGCTGACCGCACAGCGCACGAAGCGGCCAGGACGGACCATGCGGAACCCGTTCGGGCCGTAGATCAGGGTGGCGGGCTCTTCACCGGACTTCATCAGCATGGGTTTCATGATAGGGAATGCGACCAGCTAAAGCAATTTCGGCTGCTGCGTTGCAGCATCGCCGGGCGACCGGGCGGGCTTGCGGCGCGGCGGAGCGGGCGGTGCCTCGGCCGGGGCTGCTGCTGTCGGTATCACCTCGACAAGTCCATCCGAGAACTTGAGGGTCAGGCGTTCCTGCCCAACAGCGACGGTACTGCTCTTCACCAGCGGCAGACCCGGTGCTGAGACCCGGGCAAAGCCGCGCTCCAACGGTGCATCGGGGTCAAGCTGCCGCCGCACCCGGTCCAGCGCCGCCAGCCGCTGCCGCCCGCTTTCCAGCTCCCGCGTCAGCAGCGCGGGGCGCAGCCGCACGGCGTTGAGGTCGCGACCGGCGGAACGCACGCGTTCACGCAGCAAGGATAGCGACAGGCGCGCCGCATCGTCCTGCAGGCGGTGGCGTGCGTGGGTCGCCTGGTCGGCGAGGCCGCGGCGCAGCCGATCGCCCAGATCGTCCAGTCGCTGCTGCGCGGCCGCCGCCAGCGCCTCCGGCCTGGGCAGGCGGGCGACCCGCGCCTGCAACCGCTCGCGCCCCAATGCGACAGGCCGCAGCGCGCAGCGGCGCTGGCGCAGCGCATATTCGTCCAGCGTGGCGGCAAGCTCGCGCAAGACCGGCACGGCGATCTCCGCCGCGGCAGTCGGCGTGGGCGCGCGCATGTCCGCGGCGAAGTCGGCCAACGTGGTATCCGTCTCATGCCCCACGGCGCTGATGACGGGGATCGCGCTGCCGGCGATGGCGCGGACCACCGGCTCCTCGTTGAAGGCCCACAGGTCCTCGATCGATCCGCCGCCACGCGCCACGATCAGCAGGTCCGGCCGGGGCACGCGGCCGCCAGCGGCCATTCCATTGAAGCCCTCGATCGCGGCTGCGACCTGCGCGGCGGCGCCATTGCCCTGCACCAGCACCGGCCAGACGAGGACATGCGTCGGGCACCGGTCGGCCAAGCGATGCAGGATGTCGCGGATCACCGCGCCGGTGGGGCTGGTGACGACGCCGATCACCCGCGGCATGAACGGCAGCGCCCGCTTGCGATCGCCTGCGAACAGCCCTTCCGCCTCCAGCCGCTTGCGGGTCTTCTCCAGCAGAGCGAGCAAGGCGCCCTCGCCCGCGATCTCCATGCTGTCGATCACCACTTGGTATTTCGACCGGCCGGGATAGGTCGTCAGCTTGCCGGTGGCGACAATCTCGATCCCGTCCTCCGGCACGAAGCCCAGCCGCTGTGCGCCGGTGCGCCACATCACCCCGTCGATCGTCGCGCCTTCGTCCTTGAGGCAGCAATAGAGATGGCCACTGGCGGCGCGCTTCACGCCCGACAGCTCGCCGCGCAGGCGCACATGGCCGAAGCGATCCTCCACCGTGCGCTTCAGCAGGCCGGAAATCTCCGTGATGGTCAGGGGTGCGGAATTGTCCCCGGGCTTGCCCTTCGCTACCAGCCCCGCCTCTGCATTGCCGTTGTCGTCGAAGAAGGAAGTGGGGCCGGGCATGAATATCCTGCTGCTGGGTGGGGGCGGGCGCGAACATGCGCTGGCATGGAAGCTGGCGCAATCCCGGCTGCTGGCGGATGGCGGCCGGCTGTTCGCCGCGCCGGGCAATCCGGGCATCGCGCAGCATGCCGAACTGGTGATACTGGACGTGACCGATCATGCGGCGATCACCGCCTTCTGCGCCGCCGAGGCGGTGGGGCTGGTCGTCGTCGGCCCGGAGGCGCCGCTGGTAAATGGCCTTGCCGATACCCTGCGCGATGCCGGCGTCCCGGTGTTCGGTCCATCTAAGGCGGCCGCCCAACTGGAAGGCAGCAAGGGCTTCACAAAGGACCTGTGCGCCCGTCACACCATCCCCACCGCCGGATATGTCCGGGTGGAGAGCGTCGCCGACGCGCTGGCCGCGCTGGACCGCTTCGCCGCACCGTTCGTGCTGAAGGCCGACGGCCTCGCCGCGGGCAAGGGCGTGGTGATCGCGGAGACGCGCGCCGATGCGGAGGCGGCGATCCCGGACATGCTGGCCGATGAGGGCGCGGCGCTGGTGATCGAGGAATTCATGCATGGGGAGGAGGCGAGCCTGTTCGCCATTACCGACGGCACGACGATCCTCACCTTCGGCAGCGCGCAGGATCACAAGCGGGTGGGCGACGGCGACACCGGCCCGAATACCGGCGGCATGGGCGCCTACAGCCCCGCGCGTGTCCTGACGGCCGAGCTGGAGGCCGAGGCGATGGAGCGCATCCTGCGGCCGACGGTGGCGGCAATGGCGGCGGAAGGGATGCCCTATTCGGGCGTGCTCTATGCCGGGCTGATGCTGACGGACGAAGGGCCCAAGCTGGTCGAGTACAATTGCCGGTTCGGCGATCCCGAATGCCAGGTGCTGATGCCGCGTCTGCAAGGCGACCTTGGCGAATACCTGTTGGCCTCAGCGCTGGGGCGCCTCGCCGACCTGCCGCCGCCCGCCTTTGCGCCCGATCCGGCGCTGACGGTGGTGCTGGCCGCCAACGGCTATCCGGCGACACCTGAAAAAGGTGGCCCGATCGGCGGGATCGACACGGCGGAGGCGACGGGCGCGCTGGTGTTCCATGCCGGCACCGCAATCGACGGGGAGGGTCGGCTGGTTGCCGCCGGGGGCCGCGTGCTGAACGTCACCGCCAGCGGGCCCGACGTGCGCCATGCCCAGATGACCGCCTACCGGGCAGTCGACGCGATCGACTTTCCCACCGGGTTCTGCCGCCGCGACATCGGTTGGCGGGAGGTCGCACGGGAGGGCTGAGGGCCATCTGACGCACTTGCCCATGGGGTAATCGACTTATCGCTATCCGGCATGACGGTCCTATTCCGGCCAGGGGTTCAGACCGGAGACGATCATGCCGCAGACGCAAAGTCCGCCCGCCAACCAGGTGCCGGGTGTCGCCGTTCCGGCAACGCCGTCGCGCGGCTATCCCAACGGTAACCCGTCCAGCCTCGCCTACAACCCGGCGCTCGCCCGCCATACCGACAGCGCGGTGCCGCTGCGCCGCACAGGGCCGGTCACGCATGATTACGCGCCCGACGGTCCGGCACCGGGCAGCCTGTCGTTCCGCTGGACCTATGGCAGCAATGTCGCGGCGAAGAACCGCGACCCGCGCGTGCAGGTGGTGCAGTATAACGAGGACACCTTCGTCATGCGGCAGAATGTCTGCGTGCATTGGGAGGCGCCCTTCACCTACCTGCTGTTCGGCAATGCCGGCGCGCTGCTGATCGACAGCGGGGCGACCGCCAACCCGGCCTGGTACCCCTTGCGCGAGACGGTGGATGCGGTGATCGCCCGTTGGTGTCAGGCCCGCGGGCGCGCCTCCATCCCGCTCACCATCGCACTGACCAGCGGTGAGGACACCGCCCAGAACCAGGGCTTGCGGCAGTTCGCCGGACGGGCGGACACCACGATCGTGCCCGCACCGCCGGCGGTGATGCAGCGGCACTACGGTTTCGCCAACTGGCCCGAAGGCACCGGCCGCATCGACCTGGGCGACCGGGTAGTGCAGGTCATTCCCACGCCCGGCACGCACCGCGACGGGGTCAGCTTCTACGACCCCTATTGCGATGTGCTGTTCACCGGCGACCTGCTGTTTCCCGGGCGGATCAACATCAGCAACGACCGCGACTACCTCGCCTCGCTCCGGCGGCTGCAATCCTTTTGGGAAGGCAACCCGGTGCATCAGGTCTGGGGCGGGCACGTCGACATGATGTTCGTGCCGGGCAAGTATTACCCGCGCTTCGCCACCTACAAGCCCTATGAACGCGTGCTGGAGATGCAGCCGGCGCTGATCGACGAGGCGGTGACATATGCGGCGGAGGTGCAGGGGCAGCAGATGATGCTGATCCGGCCGGACTTCGTGCTGTTCAACGGCGTCAGCCCCGATGCCCGCACGCGCGTCTGGCCCGACGGCGTGGTCGACATCAACCCGCCCCGCCCCTTCTGACCCGCGAGTTCCGACAGATGACGCTCGATCGCCGCACCTTCCTGCGCCAGAACGCCGCCGCCGCCTCCGCCACGCTGATGCTGACCACCGGGGAGGGCGCCCTGGCGCGGACGCCTGCCGGCCCACCGATCGATTTCAGGAGCAACCTGCCCGCCACCGGCAGCTTCCCCGACCGCTGGATCTGCGGATCGGAATCGCTGATGGACAACACCGACCCGCCGGTACAGGTCCACTGGTACAACGCGCACACCGCCATCCTGCGCCAGAACAAGGCCTACAGCTACGAGGCGCCGTTTGCCCCGCTATACTTCGGCAATGAGCGGGTCCTTCTGCTGGACGAAGGCTTCACCACCTGGCGCAACGACTGGGACCTGCGCGGGGTGGTGGACCAGTGCATCGCCGAATGGTGCGCGCGCCACGGCCGCGATCCTGCGGCGATGGAACTGCTGGTCGCCTTCAGCCACCTGCATGCCGACCATTACGCCGCGGTCAACCAGTTCGCCGACCGGCCGAACACCCGCTACATGGGGCTGACCCATTGGGAGATGCTGGGCTTCTGGGGCATGACCAACTTCCCGGAGGAGGTGGTGACGCTGGACCTCGGCGGGCGTGACATCCTGATCTGGGGATCGCCCGGGCACGTCGTGTCCGAATTCGCCTATTACGACAGCTACACCCAGATCCTCTACACCGGGGACATGTTCTATCGCGGGCGCTGCTACATCAGCTTCTGGGAACCGTGGTTCGACAGCATGACCCGGCTGATCCGGTTCTGCGACACGCACCCCGTCACCCATGTGATGGGTTGCCATGTGGAGATCAGCCGCGACGGGCAGGACTACCCCTACGGCCTGACCTGGCAGCCGGACGAGGCACCGGTGGAGATGAGCGTGCAGCAGCTGCGCGACGCGTACGAGATGGCCAAGACCATCACGGAGCCAGGCATCTACTTCACCGGCACCGTGTTCCTGTGCAACCAGACGCGCGGCACCACCACGATCGACGTGAACCCCTACCGCTACGACTAGCTTGCACCTGCTACCCCGCGACCCCAAGTCGCGGGGCATGAGCGAGAACCGGACCGCGATCGTGTACCGCATGGTGATGGACAAGCATGTCTGTCCATGGGGGCTGAAGACGGTCCACCTGCTGAAGAGCGCCGGCTACAAGGTGGAAGACCACTGGCTGCGCACGCGGGCGGAGACGGACGCCTTCAAGGCGGAGCATGGCGTGAAGACCACGCCGCAGACCTTCATCGGCGGGCGGCGGATCGGCGGGCACGACGATGTGCGACGCCACCTGGGCAGGCCGGTGCGCGATCCCGATGCGGTCAGCTACCGCCCGGTGATCGCGATCTTCGGCATGGCGGCGGCGATGGCGCTGGCGGTCAGCTGGCTGGTGGCGGGCACGATCGCCACCGTGCTGGCGGCGGAGCTGTTCGTCTCGCTCGCCATGTGCCTGCTCGCCGTGCAGAAGCTGCAGGACGTGGACGGCTTTGCCACCATGTTCCTCGGCTATGATCTGCTGGCGCGCCGCTGGGTGCCGTATGCCTCCATCTATCCGTTCGCCGAAGGGCTGGCCGGCGTGCTGATGACCTCCCATGCGCTGGACTGGCTGTCGGTGCCGATCGCGCTCTTCATCGGCGGCATCGGCGCGGTGTCGGTGTTCTACGCGGTCTACATCCAGAAGCGGGAGCTGAAATGCGCCTGTGTCGGCGGCGGCTCCAACGTGCCGCTCGGCTTCGTGTCGCTGACAGAGAACCTGATGATGGTGGCGATGGGCGTGTGGATGCTGGCGCGGTAGATCAGCCCGCTCGCCCGCGCAGCTCCACCGTAAGATTCCGCAGCCGCGTCAGCGTTTCCTCGCTCACGTGGTGCTCCATCCCCTCCGAATCCT
Organism: Croceibacterium sp. TMG7-5b_MA50; assembly: GCF_039830145.1. Taxonomy (NCBI): domain Bacteria; kingdom Pseudomonadati; phylum Pseudomonadota; class Alphaproteobacteria; order Sphingomonadales; family Erythrobacteraceae; genus Croceibacterium; species Croceibacterium sp. TMG7-5b_MA50. The sequence continues at coordinate 2,428,619 of NZ_CP156082.1, forward strand.
CGTGCGCGGTCGCCTCATCCACGCCCAGGGCGCACAGGAAGTCGAACACCACTTGGTGGCGCGCGCGTGACATGGCGGCCATGGCCTGCCCCGCCTCGCTGAGGAAGATGGAACGGTAGCGGCGGTTCTCCACCAGACCGTCGCGGCGCAGGCGGGCGACCACCTTGCTGGCGGTCGCCTGCGTCACCCCCAAATTATCGGCGATGTCGGTCAACCGCGCCTCGCCATGCTGGCGGATGAGGTCGCCGATCAGCTCGACATAATCCTCCGCCATCTCGGTCTGGTGCGCCTCGCGGACCTTGCGGAAGGCGTCCGCCCGCTCAAAGACCTTCTGGGGATCGCCCTCTGCCATGCGCCGACCTTAACCTTGGGCAAGCCGCATGGCCAGAGGACCTGACCCCCCTCAGCCCAGCCGCTCGGCCACCAGTTGCGCCAAGTCCAGTTCGGTCCGCGCGCCGTAATGGCTGATGATCTCGCCCGCGGCGATCGCCCCCATGCGCAGGCACGTGGCGGCGTCTCGGCCGCGGACATGTCCCCACAGGAAGCCGGCGGCGAACAGGTCGCCCGCCCCTGTCGTGTCGACCACCCGCGCCACCGGCTCGGCCGCGACCTCGGCCCGCTGCCCGCGCACGATCGCCACCGCGCCATTGGCGCCGCGCGTGACCACCAGCACCGGCACTTGCGCGCTCACCTTGGCGAGGCCGGCCTCGAAGTCCTGCTCTCCGGTAAGAGCGGCGAGTTCGCCCTGATTGGCGAACAGGATGTCGATCTGCCCGTCGGCGATCAGCGCGCGGAAATCGTCACCATGGCGCGCGATCACGAACTCTTCGGACGGGGTGAACGCCACCAGCCGACCCGCCGCGCGGGCGGCGGCGATCGCCCGGCGCATCGCGGCGCGTGGCTCCTCCGGATCCCACAGGTAACCTTCCAGGTACAGGACGCTGGCATCCGCGATCGCATCCTCGTCGATCAGCTCCGCCGGCAGGAACTGGCTGGCGCCCAGGAACGTGTTCATGGTCCGCTGGCCATCCGGGCTGACGAAGATCAGGCAGCGCGCAGTGCTAGGCTGACCGGCGCGGGCCGGCGTGTCGAAGGCGATACCGGCGGCGCGGATATCGTGCGCGAACACCTGGCCCAGCTGGTCGTCCGCCACCTGCCCGATGAAGGCGCAGCGCGCACCCAGGGCGGCGAGGCCCGCGAGCGTGTTGGCGGCGGAGCCGCCCGAAATCTCCCGCGCGGGGCCCATGGCGTCGTACAGGGTTGCGGCCCCCGCCTCGTCCACCAGGGTCATGCCGCCGCGGTTGAGGCCGAGCCGCGCGATCAGGTCGTCGGCGGCGGGCGCCATCACGTCGACAATCGCATTGCCGATGGCGATCACATCGTAACGGGGTTCAGGCATGAAGCATCCAGATAGGGGAGGGGTGCAGCGCGGCAGGCCTGCCGCAGCGGGCGTTGACTTGCCCTGCCGCTCGCGCGATCGCAACCCCCGTATGCATCACGTCGCCCGATCCCTGCTGCTGGCATTGCGCCAGCTGGCCGAGCGCCAGGTGCTGGCCATCCTGCTCCGCAGCCTGCTGGTATCGCTGGCGCTCTACGCCGTACTGGCAGGTGCCGGCTGGTGGGGGCTGGACCGGCTGTTCGCCTGGGCCGGGCTGGAAGACGCGCTGTTCGCCGGGGCAGGGCCGCTGCGCGGGCTGCTGTCGGTACTGCTGGTCGTCACCGGCCTGTGGCTCGGCTGGCGGATCGTCGCCATGGCGGTGATCGCCTTCTTCGCCGACGAGGTGGTCGCGGTCGTGGAGCGCCAATACTACCCCGCCGCCGCCGCCCGTGCGCGCGAGCCGTCGCTGCCGGTGCAGGCAAGGGTGGCCCTGGCCGGGGCGGGACGCGCATTGCTGGTGAACCTGCTGGTGCTGCCGCTGGCCATCGCGTTGCTGGTGACGGGCGTGGGGACGCTGGCGTTGTTCCTGCTGGTCAACGCCGTGCTGCTGGGGCGGGAGCTGCAGGACATGGTCTGGCTGCGCCATCGGGTCGGGACCGGCGCGCCTGCGCCGTTCACCCGCGCCGAGCGGTTTCTGCTGGGCGGCGCAATCGCCGTGCTGCTGGCGCTGCCGGGTATTGCGTTCATCGCCCCGCTGCTAGGTGCTGCCGCCGCCACCCATCTGCTGCATCGCAAGCCGGAGCCTTGATGAACACGCGTCTGCTCAAACCCCTGCTGCTCGCCGCGCCCATGCTGCTGGCGGCGGGCTGTTCCACCATCCCGCAGGCGGGCAGCGTGCCGCGGCCGCAGCCGCGCCCGCCGGGGCAGACGCAGGTGCCGCCCCCCGCCCGTCCCACTGCGCCGCCGCAGACCGGCTTCCAGGCGCCGCAGATCCAGCGGATCGCCGGGCTGGACCGCGTCATAGAGCGGCCGGCAGGCCAGTTGCAGCAGCTCTTCGGCCAGCCCCGGCTGGACGTACAGGAAGGCGATATGCGCAAGCTGCAATTCAGCGGCCGTGCCTGCGTGCTGGACGTCTATATGTATCCCCTGCGCGCCGGGGCGGAGCCGGTCGCCACCTGGGTGGAGGCGCGCCGTGCCAGTGACGGTCAGGCGGTCGACCGCGCCGCCTGCGTCGCCGCGCTGGGAAGGCGCTAGGTCACGAACAGCCCGGCACCGGCGCGCCCAAGGGGGCGAGCGGGATGGCCTGGCCCAGCACCGCCTGTCCCGTGGGGGAGGGGTGCAGCCCGTCACCCCGATCGACCGACGGCAGCAGGTAGCCGGGCCGGGCCGGATCGGTCAGCGCCGGATCGAGGTCGATCACCGCATCGAAGTGACCCGGCGCGCGGATCCACGCATTCACGGCCTGCCGGTCCTCCTCCGCCAGAGTGTCGGAGCGATAGGTGCGCGTGTCGCGGAACGGCAGGATCGTAATGCCGACAATGCGCACGCCGCGATCATGCGCGCGCGCGATCATCTGGCGGTACCCCTCGATAATCGCGGCGACCGTGCGCGTGCGGCTTTCGCGCGTCACCGCCTCTTCCCGCGACAGCTTGCCGATGTCGTTCACGCCTTCGAACACGAGCACGGTGGCAAGACCGGGCTGCGACAGCACGTCACGCTCGAACCGCGCGGTCGCGGCCTGGCCGGTGTCATGCTTGGCCACGCGCCCGCCGCTGATGCCGAGGTTCACGATGCTCCAGCCCGCCATGCCCGGCTGCGCCCGCAGGCGCGTCGCCAGCACTTCCGTCCAGCGATCGGTCCCGGTCAGCGTGCCGCCGCCATGCGCGGTTATGGAGTCACCGATCGCGGCGATCGTGCGCGCGCACCGACCGCCTTCCACATGCACGCCGGACAATACGGGCAGGCGGTCGCCCGGCGTGCTGGCGGGCAGGGTGGCGGGATCGCCGGCCACTGTGCCGAAGGTGGTGAAGACCATGTTCTGCGGCACGGAGGAGATCGTCTCCGCCGCCTGCGGCAGATGGTAGGTGATGGCCACCGTGCCCCCGGCACTCACCGGCAGCGGCACGGGGTCGGACAGGTAGTCGGCGCCCGGCGGGATCTGGACAAAGGCGGCACCATTGAAGGTCACCGGCCGTGCGGTGGCCGGGTCGATCAGGTCGCGCCCCGGCTCGGGCGCGATGGCGGCGCGTACCTGGTGCACCAGCAGCGGCCCGGTGCCGAACGCGTTGGAGAAGCGCAGGCGGATCTGCGGACCGCCGGCGGTGACCAGCACCTGCGCGCGCACGGTGGTGTCGGGACCGGGGCCATTCCGCACCTCGCTCGCGGCCATCATCGGGCGGGTCCAGCCGGCGATCCATTGCTGCCCGCCATCCTGTGCCAACGCTGGCACCGTCGCCATCAGCAGCGCGCCCGCGACCATCCCGCCCAACTTCATGCCGATATCCTCCCTACGGTGCGACCGGGCCGTGGAAGTCGATCTCCACGATGCCCAGCCGCCAGCCGGGCTGCACCTCGTCCGCCCCGGTGTCGCCCGCTGCGCGGGGCGTGGCAAGCTCCACGATCTGGCCGAAGGCATCGCGATCGGCCACCGGCGCGGTCTGCACGATCCGCAGCACACGGCCGGCAGCGGGCGGGAAGGCGATGTTGGCATAGCCGAGCGATTGCGGCGTCGCCCCTTCCCACACGGTGCGCCCGTCCAGCTCCAGCCGTAGCGGATAGCCGCGCGTGCGCCAGCCGACCGCCTTCATGTCCACTTCGCTCAGCCGAACGACCTTGCCGAAATCGAAGGTGATCTCCGCCCCCCGCTGCGTACCGTCGCTGACCCAGCGGGTCAGTTCGTTGTCGTCATTCAGCATCGCCAGTTCTCCCGCATTGCCGGGGCTGGTGACGGCGACCGGATGGTGCGTTGTGCGCGTGGGGGTCAGCGTCGGTGCCCCCGGTGTGACCCCGCGTGACAGGCTGGCGACCTGATGCCGTTCGGGAAAGTCGGTGGACAGGCCGCCGCTCGCCGCCGCCGGCTGCGCGGTCGGCAGCTCGATCGTGACCGGCGCCATGCCATCCGCCCGCGCGGTCAGGCGCACCGGGCCGGTGCCGCCCGCATTGGCGCGCACCATCACCCGGTTGATGCCGTTCTCCACCGGCAGATCGAGCGACAGGATGTAATTGTCCTCCTCCCGCGCCGTGCCGGGATATCGTTCGTCATGCCCCGCCACAGGCACCGCTGGGCGAGGGCGGCCGGAGGAATCGCCCTGCGCGATGCCGCCACGCCAGCCGGCCGGCCCATCCACTGTCCAGTGGATCATGTCGTTGGCGACAGGCACGCGTCGGCCCGCGGCGTCGACCACCTCCACATCGACCAGCGCCAGATCGGCCCCGTCCAGCACCAGTCCGCGCGGGGAGGTATGCGGCGTCAGCTTCAGCGCGGCGGGTGCGCCGGTGGTCTCCAGCTTGTGCCGGGTGACGGAACGGTCCGCATGCCGCGCCACCGCCTCCAGCACGCCGCCGTTCCATACCACATCGGGCCAGGTGAACAGGAAGCCGTCACTCCTCGCCCCCGGCCCCAGCGACCGGCCGTTGAGGAACAGTTCCACCTCTTCCCCCGTGGAGACGACCTGCACCGGCTTCACCGTGCCCGGCGCGTAGTTCCAGTGGCCGAGGATGTGCGTGCCGGGCGCCGGATCGACCCAGCCGTTCCACATGACCTGGTGCGCGAAGAAGCTGGCCTTGGGCAGGCGCATCGCATCCACCTCTCCCGATCGGCGGTAATTGTTGTCGCCCCGGTAATGCGTGTTGCTGTCGGACCAGATGATGTTCACCCCGCCCGCGCTGACGCGATCACCGGTGCCCGGCCGCACGCGATAATACTCGTACCAGCGCCGCACGTCCTCCACCGCCTGGCTGTCGCCGTTGCGGTTGTAGTCCGGCGCGTCCTGATGGAACGGCGGGGTCCAGTTGTCCTGGTACAGGCGCGCGCTCTCGTCCCGCGAATATTCCATCGCCCACATCGGGATGTCGCCGCTCTTGTTGATGTACAGCATCTCCCCGCCATATTCGGCGATGGTGCTGTCGAGCATCTCCCGGCTGCCGATCGCCCGGCCGCCATGCGGGTCGTAGCGATCGCGGATCGCCTTCAGCTCGGCCATGTGGCCCTCGCTGATGCTCTCGTTGCCGCCTTCCCAGAACACTACGGAGGGATTGTTGCGGTTGTAGATGATGTTGTCGCGCATCAGCGCCACCCGCATCTCCCACCGGCGGTCGTTCACGTCTCGCTCCGAATCGCCGGCCGGCACCGCCTGCAGCAGGCCCACCCGGTCGGCGGATTCCACGTCCTGCTTCGACGGGGTGATGTGCATCCAGCGCACCAGATTGCCGCCGCTGTCGACCAGCAATTGGTTGGAGAAATCGCTGATCCATGGCGGCAGCGACACGCCCACCGCCGGCCATTCGTTGGACGAACGCTGGGCATAGCCGTGCATCTGGATCGCCCGGCCGTTCAGCTGCACGGTGCCGTTGTCGAAGTCGAGTTTGCGGAAGCCGGTGACGACATCCACGCTGTCGATCGGTCGCCCGCCCTCCAGCAGCGTCGTTGTGACGGTGTAGAGGTAGCCATGCCCCCAGCTCCACCACTGGAGGTCGGCCACCACCTGTTCGGCCGAGAGGGAGCGGCTTTCCCCGGCGGCGACCGCTTGCGGCGTGCCATCGAACGTAGCCTTCAGCGTACCGTCGCGGTCGCGCAGCTCCGCCCGCAGGGTCAGCGTGCGCGGCGTCGTCCCATCGTTGCGGACCTGCGTCTCCGCATGTATCGTGGCGCTACGGGCGGCGAGGTCGAAGCCGTCAGCCCAGACATATTGCCCGGTCGTGCCAAGGCCCGCCCACAGGGGCAGGGTCTGGTAGGTATCGCCGGTCAGGTGCAGGCGGACATTCTTGGTGATGCCGCCATAGTTCACGTTGAAGTTGCGGTCGTTCCACTGGAAGCGGCTGCCACTCTCCCGCTCCTTGTAGTCCCATGCATTGTCGACCCGCACCGCCACCACGTTCTCGCCAGGGCGCAGCAGGGGCGTGATATCCGCGCCAAACGCCATGGCCCCGTTTTCCGACAGGACCACCGACGTGCCGTTGACCCAAACCTCCGCCGCCTGGCGCACCCCCTCGAACTCCAGCAGCGCCTTGCCGCCCTGATCAGATACCGGCGCGTCGGACGGCAGCGTGAAGCGCTTGCGGTACCAGGTAATGCCGGTGGAAAGGTCGCGGATGTCGCGGGCGAACGCCTCCGTCTCGTTGAAGGCGTTGGGCAGCACCACCGCCTGCCAACCCGCATCGTCGAAGCGCGGCGTGGCGGCATCGGCCTGCTCGCCATGATGCATCCGCCAACCGGTGTTGAAGTTGAACGTCTGCCGCGGGCTGGCGACATGGACGGACGCATCCTGCGCCAAAACCGGCCACGACGAAGGCGCGGTCAGGCAGGCACCCGCCAGGATAAGGGTTTTCAGACGCATCGTGGCCTCTCCGCCGCCTTTGGTTGACCGCGATGCTAAATTGCCCTGACCAATAGTTCAACATTCGAATTGGCGGTCTACGATGTGGGATCAGTACCCGACCGCGTAACCCATCCGTCGCGGATCGGCGCCTGCCACCCGGCTGCCGGACGGGTCGACCAGAATACCCTGGATGCTGCCGATGGCGTACGGGCCGACCGGCTCGATCCGGTGGCCCATCGCGGAAAGCTGCTGCAGCACTTCGGCCGGGATACGATCCTCCGCCTGAACGGTAATCGCGGCGCCGGGCCGGTAGAAGCTGGGATCGGCGTTGAGGGCGAAGCGCGGCGCCTCGATCGCCTCCTGGATCGGCATGGCGCGATCCACCAGATTGACCAGCGTCTGGAACTGCGTCTGGCCGATCGTCTCCCCGCCGGGGCTGCCGAACACCGCTTTCAGCCGGCCCTGGTCCAGCACGATGGTGGGCCCATTGCCCAGCAGGGGCACCTTGCCCGGCGCCACATGGTTGGGATGTGCCGGGTCGGGCGCCGTGGAGCCGAGCCGAAGGCCGTTGTTGAACAGCACGCCCGTGTCGCCCATCACCAGGAACGTGCCGAAGCCGCCGCCGATCGTGGTGGTGACCGCAATCGCGTTCCCGTCCGCATCCACCGCTGACAGGCTGGTCGTGTCCCCGCCGCGCGAACGCTCGTCCGCCAGATGCGCCAGCTGACGCGGGCGGGTCAGTGCGAATTGCGCCGGGTCCGCGCCTTCGGGGTACAGTCCCGCGCGTGCGGGATCGATCAGCCGCCGCCGGCTCTCCGCGAACCGCTTGGACAGCAGCCCGGCGACTGGCGCATCGGCGAACGCAGGATCGGCCGCCCAGCGATAGACATCGGCCTTGGCGACCTTGATCGCCTCGATCAGCAGGTGGAGCAATCGTGGATCGCCGGCGGGCAGGGCGGCGAGGTCGAAGCCTTCGACCAGGTTCAGCTGCGCGCACATCTCCAGCCCCGTGCGACTGGTCAGCGGGCTGCAATATACGTCCAGACCGCGATAGGTGGTGCTGACGGGATCGGCCCAGCGCGGCTGGTAGCGGGCAAGGTCCTCCGCGCGGAGCCAGCCACCCTGCTGGCGGCTGAACCGGTCGAACTCCTGCGCGATCGGCCCGGTATAGAAGTGGTCGTACGCCGCCTGCAGTGCGCGGTCGCGATCCGCCCCGCCGCGCAGCGCCGCACTCTCCGCATCGGCGAGCGACTGGAAGGTGCGGGCAAGGTCCGGATTGCGGAACGGGGAATAGGCTGCGGGCGCCTGTCCGTCCGGCAGGAACAGCCGGGCGGTGGTGGAATAAAGCGTGATGGTTCGCTGCGCACGGTCGATGAAGCGGACGATCGACGGATCGATCGGGTGCCCGTCGCGGGCATAGCCGATCGCCGGCTCCAGCAGCGTCGCCAGCGGCAGTCGTCCGAACCGGCGGGCGAGCGCGATCCAGCCGCCGAACGCGCCGGGCACGGTCAGCGCTTTCGGCCCATGGTCCAGCACCGCGGGATCGGCGGCGGGGTCCAGCGCCAGCGGCGCGGCACCGGAAAAGGCCAGCGAATGGACGCTGCCGGCCTTGCGGTCGAGACAGGTGGCGAAGCCGTTGCCGCCGATGCTGGAGGCCCACGGCTCCACCACATTCATCACCGCCATCGCCGCGACGACCGCATCGGCCGCGGTGCCGCCCGCCAGCAGCATGCGCGTGCCCGCCATCGCCGCCAGCGGATGGCCCGCGGTAACGCCGCCATGCGGCATCGGCACCCCTGGCCGGTGCGAAGCAACGATTGCCTCCCCCGAACGGGGCGCATCGGGCGCCCGCTGTCCTGATTGAGCCCGCCCGATCTCCGGCAGGGCCGCCATCGCCAGCCCGGCGATGGAGGCGGTCAGCAACTGCCGCCGGTGAAGTCCGCCCGTTGCGCCCGCGCCATCGGTCCCGTTCATCGCCCGCCCCTTTTTTGCCCCTGGAGGCGGGCATGCTGCACCACAGCAAAGCCAAGCGCTAGCGGCGTATTTCATATTGTGGCAGGAAGGCTGCGAATATGAGAGGACAATCATGAAGGCCGCTTCCGCCCTCGACTACCGCGACCTCGCCCGCCGTCGTCTGCCCCCGTTCCTGTTCGAATATGTCGATGGCGGATCCTACGCCGAAGTGACGCTGAAGCGGAACGTCGCCGACCTGGAAGCGATCGCGCTGCGCCAGCGCGTGCTGAAGGACGTATCGCAGATCGACCTGTCGACCACGATCTTCGGGCAGGAATTGTCCATGCCGGTCGCGCTGGCGCCGATCGGCCTTGCCGGCATGAACGCCCGCCGGGGGGAGACGCAGGCGGTACGCGCGGCGGACAAGGCCGGTATCCCGTTCTGCCTGTCCACCGTATCGGCCTGCCCGATCCCCGAAGTGGCGGCGGCGGCCAAGCGCCCGTTCTGGTTCCAGCTCTACATGATCCGCGATCGTGCCTTCATGCGCGACCTGCTGGCGCAGGCGGCGGCGGCGGGCTGCACCACGCTGGTGTTCACCGTGGACATGCCGGTGCCGGGCAGCCGCTACCGCGACTACCGTTCCGGCCTGGCGGGTGCGTCCGGCTTCATGGGCGCGGCGCGGCGTGTGGCGCAGGCGATGATGCATCCGCGCTGGGCATGGGACGTGGGCATCCATGGCCGGCCGCACGCGCTCGGCAATGTCGCCCCGGTGCTGGGCGCGAATACCGGGCTGGAGGATTTCTTCGCCTGGATGCGCAATAATTTCGAACCCGCCGTGGGCTGGGACGATATCGCCTGGATCCGCAGCCAGTGGGCAGGGGAGATCGTGATCAAGGGCATCCTGGACCCCGCCGACGCGCAGGAAGCGGCCAATAACGGTGCGGACGGGCTGGTGGTGTCGAACCATGGCGGGCGGCAGCTGGATGGCGCGCTGTCCTCCACCCGCGCACTGCCGCCGATCGCGCAGGCGGTGGGCGACCGGATGGTGGTGATGGCCGATGGCGGCGTCCGCTCCGGCCTCGACGTGGTGCGGCTGCTGGCGCTGGGCGCGCAGTGCGTGCTGCTGGGTCGGGCCTGGGTCTATGCGCTGGCCGGCGGGGGCGAGGAGGGCATCAGCCACATGCTCGATCTGGTCCGGGCGGAGATGCGCGTCGCCATGGCGCTGACCGGCACGACCCGCATCGCCGATATCGATGCCACCATGCTGCACCTGCCGGGGGACCACGGGTGAAGCGGGCGCTGGTCGCCTTCGCCCTGCTGATGGCAGGCACCCCGGCACTGGCGCAACAGGCATACGATCTGACCGCCGCCACCCCGTACTCCGACACGGCAGGTGCCGGTTGGGAGGATGCGCAGCGCTGGTCCGTGAAGCAGGCGCCCGGCAATTACCGGGTGACGCTGACCGTGACCGGCCCCGCCCGCATCAGCGTGCTGGCCGAGTCGCGGCGCCTGATGCTGGAGGATGTGACGGTCCCCGCCGGGGAGACCTCGCGGCCCAGCTTCATCGTCAATGTCCGCGACACCGCGCTCGCCCCGCCCGAACGCAACGCGCCCGGCGGGCAGCATGTCCGCATCTCCGCCGGGGAGCAGGCCGGGCTCAACTGGGATGACCGGCTGACGCTGGAATTCCTGAGCGACCGGGCCGCAATTCGCGCCATCAGCGTGGAGCCGGTGACGGTGCCGACCCTCTATCTGATGGGCGACTCCACCGTGACGGACCAATCGTCCGATCCGGCCGCCAGCTGGGGGCAGATGCTGCCCCGCTTCATGACCGGCGACATCGCGGTCGCCAATCATGCCTGGTCGGGCGAGACGCTGAAGAGCTCCGTCACCAATTACCGGCTGGCGAAGGTGCTGGCGCTGCTGCGGCCGGGCGACTTCGTGGCGATCCAGTACGGCCACAACGACCAGAAGCAGCAATGGCCGCAGACCTATGTCGCCGCCGGCAGCACCTATGATGCCTGGCTGGCGACCTATATCGCGGAGGTGCGGCTGCGCGGGGCGACGCCGATCCTGATCAACTCGCCCGAGCGGCGCAATTACGACGATGCCGGTCGGATCGTGCCGTCGCACCGCGACTACCCCGCGGCGGTGCGCCGGGTGGCCGAACAGCAGGACGTGCCGTTCGTGGAACTGACCGATGCAACGATCGCCTTCTACGAGGCGCTGGGGCCGGAACAGGCGGCGAAAGGCTTCGCCGATGAGGGCCGCGACCGGACGCATCACAATACTTATGGCGCTTACCAGCTGGCCCGGATTGTCGCGGCCGGGATGGGCGATGTGCCCGGCCTCGGCGGCCACGTCGCGGCGCCGTTCCGGCAATATGATCCGGCCGATCCGCCGCAGCCGGAAAGCTTCACCCTGCCGCCCAGCATCGTTCGCGCGAACACGCAGCAGGCGGGCAGCTGATCGGGCGCTGTCCCACGACGTTCCATAAATTGGGATGCAGTCCCACTTTACGCATCATCCCGCTTGCGGCATAAGCCGCGCCGGGATGATGAGAGGAACGCCTGTGCAGGTTCACGCCTTCCGTATGCAGCTGTCGCCCGGCATGGCGGACGAATATCGCCGCCGGCATGACGAGATCTGGCCCGAGCTGGTTGACCTGCTGCACGATGCCGGGATCAGCGATTACCACATCTTCCTGGACGAACAGACGGGTGCGCTGTTCGCCACCCTGCGCCTTGCGGAGCCGAACAAGCGCGATGCGCTGCCCGGCCATCCGGTGATGAAGCGGTGGTGGGACCACATGGCCGACATCATGGAGGTCGAGCCGGGCAACAAGCCGGTCGAATGGCCGCTGACCCCGATGTTCCACCTGCCGTGACCGACCTGTCGCGCCGCCAGTTCAGCACCGGGGCCGCCGTCGGCGGCGCCGCGATGCTGACTGCCTGCGCGACGGTCCCGCAGCGCGCGGGTGGCGGGGGTGGGCGGCCGTGGCCTTACCTGCTGGGCGCGGACATCACCTGGGTGCCGGAGGATGAGGCGATCGGCGCCACCTACTGGCAGGGCGGCGTACAGCGCGATCCGCTGGCGATCTTCGCCGATGCGGGATTCAACGCGATCAAGCTGCGCACCTTCGTCAATCCCGAAAACGGCTATTCCCGCGGCAAGCCCGGCGGGCCATGGGGCAGCATCGACAGCACGATCGCCTTCGCCCGCCGGATCAAGGCGGCCGGCCTGCACCTGTCCACGACGTTGCATTATTCGGATACCTGGGCCGACCCGCAGAAGCAGACCAAGCCGGCCGCATGGGCCGACCTGCCGCTTGCCGGGCTGGTCGATGCGGTGCACGACCATACGGCGGACGCGCTTGGCCGCATGGAGGCGGCGGGCGTCGCGCCCGATCTGGTGGTGCTGGGTAACGAGACGACATTCGGCATGCTGTGGCCGGAAGGGCGCATTCCGCTGCCCTTCGCCACCGGCAATCCAGTCACCGACCGGGAACACATGGATTCCGCGCCGCCGGGCGGTCTCGATCGGTTCGCCGCGCTGTTGAAGGCCGGCATCGCTGCCAGCCGTAGCGTGCTGCCCGACACCCCCGTGGCGTTGCACAACCATCTGGGCCGCCACTGGCAGATCATCCGCCATTGGACCGACAGCCTGATCGAACGCGATGTCCGCTTCGATGCGCTGGGCATGTCCTGCTACCAGCAGCAGGCGCAGGGCGACTGGGAACGCACGTTCGACGAATTCAGCCGCCGCTACCCGGACCATGGCTTCTTTGCGATCGAGTATTCCAGTCGCAAGCGCTACGTGAACGATCTGGTCCATGCGCATCCCAATGGCTGGGGCAGCTTCATCTGGGAGCCGACCCGGCATCAGGAAGCCATCTTCCTGCAGGGCGGCGTCACCGCGGGAGAGGGGCCCAAGCCCGATCTGCTGAGCCAGGGGCTGAACAGTGCGGAGGCGCCCGGCGCTACCCCGTCCACCGAACCCCCGGCCGAACACCGGGTGAACCCCGGTGGCCGGTTCGACGCCGATCCCGGCTTCATTGATCTTTATCGCCAGATGGCACGCGATTACGGCGTGTCCGGCGTACCCATCCGGCGCTGAACGCCGCAACCTTCGACAGGAGCACAACCGAAGTGGCCGCCCTCAATCACGACATCCCGCAGGCACAGGTGACCGACGCGATCGGCCGCCTGATGCACAACCTCGTCAACATCAAGGACGAGACCGGCGAGTTCCTGCTGCACCTGGAGGACGGCCGGATCATCGACACCAAGGGCTGGGCCGGCTGGGAATGGACCCACGGCGTCGGCCTGTTCGGCATGTGGCGCTATTACGAGCAGACCGGCGACACCGCCGCGCTCGACATCATCAAGGGCTGGTTCGCCGACCGCTTCGCCGAAGGCACGCCGACCAAGAACATCAACACGATGGCCCCGTTCATCACGCTGGCCTATCTGTACGAACGGGAGCCGAACCCGTCCTACATCCCCTATCTCGACACCTGGGCCGAATGGCTGATGGCGCCCGACGGCCTGCCCAAGACGGAGGAAGGCGGCTTCCAGCACATCGTCTACAATGACGAGAATCCGGGCGAGATGTGGGACGACACGCTGATGATGAGCGTGCTGCCGCTGGCCAAGATCGGGCTGCTGCTGGACCGCCCGGAATATGTGGAGGAGGCCAAGCGCCAGTTCCTGGTCCACATCAAGTACCTGTTCGACAAGAAGACCGGCCTGTGGTTCCACGGCTGGGATTTCGGCGGCCGGCACAATTTCGCCGAAGCGCTGTGGGCGCGCGGCAATTGCTGGGTCACGATCGCCATTCCGGAGATCATCGAGATCCTGGACCTGAAGCCGGGTGATGCGTTCCGCACCTTCCTGATCGACACGCTGGCGGCCCAGGTGAAGACGCTGGCGGAGACGCAGGATGCCGAGACCGGCCTGTGGCACACGCTAATCGTCGATCCTACCAGCTATTTGGAAGCCAGCGCCACGGCCGGCTTCGCCTATGGCATCCTGAAGTCCGTGCGGAAGGGCTACCTGCCCCGTCACTACGAGGCGGTCGGCATCAAGGCGGTCGAGGGCGTGCTGGCCAATATCGACGAGAGCGGCGAGCTGCAGCAGGTGTCGTTCGGCACCGCGATGGGCGACACGCAGCAGTTCTACAAGGACATCGCCCTCACCAGCATGCCCTATGGCCAGAGCCTGGCCGTGCTGGCGCTGGCCGAGTTCCTGCGCACCTACATCTGACCTGATGGGTCGCGGCGGGCATCCGGCCCGTCGCGCCCACCTTCTGCGGCAACCCGGCAGCAGACCGGCCGCACCACACAAACGGGAGCAGCGCCGATGGCCCTGACCGGCAGATTCTACACCACCGGAACGAAGCCGGTCCGCTGGTTCAACTTCGCCGCCTACGGCGCGAACGACATCATGGGCGCCGGCTCCATGGCGGTCATCAGCGGCTGGGTGCTGTTCTTCTACACCACCTTCTGCGGGCTGGAGGCATGGCAGGCCGGCCTGATCTTCACCGTCGCCCGCGTGCTGGACGCCATCGCATCGCCGCTGATCGGGCACCTGTCCGACAACATGGCGCATACCCGCATCGGTCAGACGATCGGCCGGCGGCGCATCTTCATCCTGGCGGCGATCCCGCTGCTGCCCAGCTTCGCCATCATGTGGATCAGCGGGCAGAGCTTTTGGTACTACCTCGCCACATACGTCCTGTTCGAGCTGGTCTACGCGATGGAGATCATCCCGTACGAGACGCTCGCGGCGGAAATGGGCAAGGATTATAAGACCAAGGCCAAGTTCGCCGGCATCCGCATCCTGTTCGCGCAGGCGAGCGCCATTCTGGCGGGCTTCCTGCCGGGCATGCTGATCGACGCGCTGGGCGAACAATCCGCCGACACCTTCCTGTATATGGGCATCCTGTTCACCGTCCTGTTCATGGTGACCGCGACGCTGCTGTTCCTGTTCAGCTGGGAACGCCCCCCGGCGGAGGTCGCCGCGGTGAAGCAGGGCGAGGAGAAGCTGGGCCTGTGGGACGCGTTCCGCGCGCTTTACGCTAATCTGTTCTCCACGCTGCGCATCCGGGCCTTCCGACTGCACCTGGGCATGTATCTGGGCGGTTACATCAGCCAGGACGTGTTCAACGCGGCCTTCACCTTCTTCGTGGTGTTTGCCCTTGCCGGCACGATCAGCGTCGCCTCCACGCTGCTGGGCACGATGTATATCGTGCAGTTCGTGGCGGTGATGATCGCCATCACCATGGCGCTGAAGTCCAGCCCGGCGCGCGCCTACCAGCTCGCTGCGCTGAGCTTCGCCATCGGTGTCATCACGCTGCTGGCGATGTGGAGCGCGGGCGTGCGTTCGGGCAACCTGCTGCTGTGGGTGCCGATCGTGTTCGCGGGCCTGGGCCGCGGGGCGCTGAACTTCATCCCCTGGGCGACGTACAATTACATGGCCGACGTGGACGAACTGGTCACCGGCCGCCGGCGGGAAGGCGCCTTTGCCGGCGTCATGACCTTCGTGCGCAAGGTGACGCAATCGGCCGCGATCGCCGGCGTCACCGCGCTGATGAGCGCGGGCGGCTTCGTTTCCGGGGCGGAGGTGCAGAGCGAAGGTGCGATCACCACCCTGGCGCTGGTGCTGGGGATCGGCACGGTGGGCACGCTGATCTTCGGCGTGCTGGTATCCACCCGATTCCGGTTGAATGCGCAGACCCACCAGGTGCTCATGGCGGAGATCGACCGCTTCAAGGCGGAGGAGCCACACCCGGCCGATCCCGCCACGATCACCATTGCGGAGGATCTGACCGGCTGGCGCCACGACCAGCTGTGGGGCCGCAACGCACTGCGCTGATCCGCTCCCAAAAAGAAAGGCCGGCCTTCGCAACGAAGGGCCGGCCCAGTGTGGGGACTGTTGTGAAGCGTCAGAAGGCGTAAGTCGCCCGCACGCCGCCGTGGCGGTAGAAGTCGCGCGGGACGTAGCCCTGAATCGCCGTGGTGCCGTAACGGCTCGACACGTCGTTGATCAGGTAACGATAGTGCTGGTTGAACAGGTTGTTGACGAACGCCACGACCTGCCAGCCGCCGTCCGTATCCTCCAGCCCCAGCCCCAGGTTCACCATGGCATAGCCGGGCTGCACCGTGCGGGGGTTCTGATCGATCGGCACGATCTTCGTCTGCCAGTTGACCGCGACCTGGCTGACCAGCGCCAGCGGCCCGTTGCCGATCTGCGGACTGTAATCAAGGCTGCCGGTCAGCTTCCATTCGGGCGCCTGCAGCAGCTGCACGCCCGTCAGGTCCTGGCTGGCCGGCGTGCCGGTGCAGCCCTGCGCCACCGTCTGCCCCATGTAGCACGGGGCGCCGGGATAGCTGGTGATCTTGGCATCGACATAGCTGCCTGCGCCCGTCAGCGTCAGGTCCGCCACCGGGCGGATCACCGTCTCCACCTCCACGCCGCGGGTGCGCAAGCCGCCAACATTGGTCAGGCGGAAGTTCAGCACGCCTTCGATATCCTCGATCGCCTGGGTCTGGAAGTTTTCGTATTCCGTGTTGAACAGGGTGACGTTCAGCACGACGTCGTTGCCCAGGAACTGGCTGCGCAGGCCGATCTGGTAATCGTCCGCCGTTTCCGGCCGCACTGGTCCTGCATCGGCGCGCGCCCGATTGAACCCGGTGGAGATGTCGTACGCTTCCCCCTTGTGCCCGGTGGCAAAGGTGGCGAATACCATCACATCCGGATTCAGGTCCTGCTGGATGCCCAGCTTCCACGTGCCGAACCAGTCGGTGCTGTCACCGGCGAAGCTCTGTCCGGTGCGCAGATCGTCATAGGTATAGTCGATCCGTTCCCGGCTGTAACGCGCGCCGCCGATCAGCGTGGTCCCATCCAGAACGTCGTATTCCAGCTGGCCGAAGGCCGCGATCTGCTGACTGCCGGTGTTCGCGTCCCAGTTGGCGGCGGAGAACAGCGGCCCGCGGAAGAAGTCGCGATCCACCTCCAGATCGTTGAAGAACAGCCCCAGCGTATACCGGAACCGGTCCGCGCCGGGTGACACGAGGCGGAATTCCTGGCTGAACTGCTCGGCATCGAAATTGCCGTATTGCACGTTCCGGTAGGTCGGGATCGCGGCATCGTCGCTGTCGAATTCGTCCAGGCTGGAATACCGGTCATGCGCGGTGATCGACATCAGCGACGGACCGCCGGTGTCGTAGGTGACGCGCAGCGACTGCGCGAAATCGTCGAACGTGTTGCCCGAGATGAAATCGATCGCGACGTCGGTGTTGTCGCCATCCACCTCGATCCCGGGCGCGAACACAGCGGCGGTAAAGGCGGGGTTGCCACGCAGGATCGCCCCATCGCCCAGCTCGATAAACGGCCGGGTGGAACTGGTGCGCCCCTGCGAATAATCGATGCTCGCATCGATCTGCAGGCTGTCGGTCGGCTCCCACCGGATGCGATTGCGGGAGGAGAAATACTCCCGCCCGTTAAT
The DNA here is from genome assembly GCF_039830145.1 of Croceibacterium sp. TMG7-5b_MA50. Lineage (NCBI taxonomy): Bacteria > Pseudomonadati > Pseudomonadota > Alphaproteobacteria > Sphingomonadales > Erythrobacteraceae > Croceibacterium > Croceibacterium sp. TMG7-5b_MA50. Next base: position 2,445,995 of record NZ_CP156082.1, read on the forward strand.
CAGCTCGCCATCGTTCAGGTTGCGGGTGTTGCCATCGAAATGGTTGTAATTGACCGTCGAGCGGACACCCAACGTGTCGGTGATCGGGCCGGAGATGGTGGCGCCGATCTGCTGTTCGTCATCGGTCGTCACCATCCCGCGCAGGCTGAACTCGGGATCGCGCGAGGGCGCCTTGGTCACGATGTTGATCAGGCCGGCGGAGGCAGACTTGCCGTACAGCGTGCTCTGCGGTCCGCGCAGCACCTCGATCCGCTCCACATTGGACAGATCGCTGAAGGCGCGGGACTGGAAGGCGAGCGGCACGTCATCCATCACGATGGCGACGCTCGGCTCCACACTGGGACTGAAAGCCAGCGTGCCGATGCCACGGATCTGGATATTGGCGCTCTGCGGATTCTCCGTCGGACGGATGGTCAGCGACGGGGCGATGCGGTTCAGGTCCTGGAATTCGACCACCGCATGGGCATCGAGCTGGGACTGGTCGATCACCTGCACGGACAGGGGCACGTCCTGTACGTTCTGTTCCCGCTTCTGCGCGGTCACCACGATCACGCCGGCCTGCTCGCCCGCGATCTCCTCCCGGTCAGGGGCGGTCTGCGCCATTGCAGGCCCCGCGCCCAGCACCGCGACGGTGAGCCCCGTTCCGCACAGCAACAACGACGCCTTGCCAACCATGATCTTCTCCATGATGCCCGCCTTATGAAACGGGGTTTCACATGGTGACTATCAGGCCAGACAGGTTATGGCAATTGGTCATGCCGCTATAATCATTCTCGTGGAATCCGGTCACCTACCAGTGCCAGGTTCTGGATGGCGGCAAGACCCCACTGGCTGGCTCCATTTGTGCTGACCATCGCCTGTTCATCCACCGGGTTGAGCACTGCAGGTGGCTCGACCCGAGTGGCACGATCGGCCAGACCCATTCGCAGACCTGCATCGGCGCGGTAGAACTCCGCCCATGCGCGATCGGCCAGTGCGGGATCGTTCAGTGCGTTCGCGGCATAGGCGGTAAGCCGCGAATGACCCTGCCCCAGATTGCCAGGTCGCCGTCGCTCCCCCGTCATGGCCTCGAACTGTTCCGGCGAGGCGTTGTAGGCGATGCAGTAATCGAGCCACGCCCGCCGATAGGCGGGCACGTCCACCAGCGTCAGCAGCTCCGAATTGATCTCGACCGCGCCGAACACGGCGTTCAGGTGGCTGACGCTGACCTCGTCCCCCGGGCCGGTGAAGCGGCCGGTGGCGAGATCGAAATTGGCGCCGCCGGCGAACCACTGTTTCGGCAGGGCGGCCAGCGTGGTCATGCCGTTGACGATCCGGTCGCGCCACTGGCGGTCGCCCGTCCGCTCCCATTCGGCCAGCCAGGCACCCAGCATGGCGCCCCAGCTGGTGCCAAAGCTCATCTCGATCTCGCCATTCTGCGGGTTGGACCGCACGGTCGCGCCGCTGCCCGCCTGCGCCACCCCACCGGGCCGCGCGCCGACCTTGCGTGCGATGTCGACGCGCGTCAGCGCCTCGTCCCCCGCAAGGCATTCGCGCAGGATGTCACCCGTGCGCTCATCCGCGGTCAGGTAGTAATAGATGCGGCGGTACACCGCGTTGGAGACGCGCGGCTGCTTCGATGAATCGCCCCAGTGCTGCACGCCATGCCGGGTGCCGAGGCCCTTCCACGGGCCGAGATGATAGGTGTCGACCTCGCCTGTGTGGCGGGTCATCGCCTCCGCCAGGCGGAACACCTTGGCATCGCCGCTGCGCAGGTAGGAATACCACAGCCACAGATCGGGGGAGAGCTCGCTGTTCGCCCAAGCGAAGCCGCCGATGTCGTAGCGCCAGACATGCCGGTCCCGGTCGTAGGTATGCATCCAGTCGCCATGCGACCAGAACCCGTACCAGCGCCGCTGCTCCACCTGCCCTTCGTAGTAAGAGAGGAGAAAGTCGTTCTGCGCCTCTATCGCGGCCTTGGCCGGCACGCTGCGGTCGGGCAGCGACCAATCGCCGAACACGTTGGCGGCATGGGTGCTGGCGGGCTCCGGCACCAGGCGCGGCGGCACGGACAGGCTGTGCGCCATCGCTGCCATCATCTCCGCCGTCGGGGTGGCGGGCAGGGCATAGAGCGTGAACTCGGTCGTGTGGGCGATGCCGTGGGCCGATCCCCAGCCGGGCTCGTAATCCTCATACGTGACATCGAGGCCGCGGTTCTGTTCGACGAACTCACCCATGCCCATTTCGTCATGGTAGAAGCGCAGGTCCATCGCGGGTGCGTCCGGTGCATGGTACCACAGGCGGAAGGTCGCGGTGTCGGTTGCAGCGTCCCGGATATCGAGCCGCACCGGGCAGCGCTGCCAGAAATCCTGCTGGCCGAAGGCGACCCCGCCCCTTGGCCCGCCGACATAGCCCAGGCCGCGCGCCCGTTCGCCCCCGTCGGCATCGATCCAGCCATGGCCGGTCTTGGTGCGCTTCACGATGGTGAAGCCGTCGGCATTGGGCTGCGACAGGGTGAAGTCACCCCATTCGGGAATGAACTGCAGGTTCTCCCGCACACTGTCCGCCATCTCGGCCAGCGGCGGCGTCGCGCGTCCGGCGACCTGTGCCTGCCGGAACGCCTCGCCCGGATCGCGGCGCAAGCCTGTCAACGGCCGAACCGCCTCCGCCCAGATGCCGTCCCCGCTTCCAGCGAAGCGGACGTGCCGGTCATGGGTGGCGCCCATCATCGGCACCTGCCCCGTCAGCCCCAGCCCGCGAATGAAGTCGGTATCGGCATTACCGTCGAACACGAAGGTATGCTGGATGCGCACCGCCGGGGACCCGGCATGGAAATGCAGCCGCAAGGTGAAGGGCAGCCACTCGCGGCCATTCCCCTGATGCATGCCGCTGACCCGGATGGTGGCGCGAACGGGGCCGTCATGCTCGATCTCGGCGCTCTGGATCAGGCTGTCATAGCGGGTCAGCGGCGCGCCTTCGCCCAGATCGGCATCGGGGGCGGTCTGGGTGCTGGCGGTCAGCGCGACCTCTCCCAGGACCTCCGTGCCGCTACGCCGGGCGGAACGGATGATGGCCTGACCGGTGGTGCCCAATGTCCAGACAAGATCGCCATTGGTGACGGTGATCGCATCACCGCGCCTCGTCGCGCGGACCGGCCGTGCCGGCGCCGCCGGGCGCCCGGGCCCGACCGTCACCGCCGCCGTGTCGATTCCGCCGGGGAAGGCATGTGCGGTCCACTTCACCGAGCCGTCCGGCCAGGTGGCGGTGACCCAGCTCTGCACCGGTACAGCGCTGCCATCGGCGGCGGTGGCGGCAAAACTGCTGCGCGCGGTCACCGTGCCGCGTGGCCAGGCGGCACCGGTGGTCACGCCTTCGTGGGTAGCGGGCGGCGCGCCATCCAGCCAGCGCAGCGCCTGCCCACGGTGGCGACCCGCTTGCGCCAGCAGCGTTGCGGGATCGGTCAGGAAAGCAGCACAGGTGGCGAGCGCGGTCGATTGCACGAACCGGCGGCGGGTGACGGGCATGACAGGTCCTCTCAGTCAGCGTGCCCGCCCCGTTTGCCGGATGCCGGGCAGCGGTCGGATCAGGCGATCAGAGCTGGAGGCCCAGACCGTAGATCCGGTTGGCGTTGCGTCCCCACAGCGCGCGTCGTTCATCATCGCCCATCGTGTCGGCGATCGATTCATAGAATTCGAGATAGGTGGCGATCGGCGCGAACAGCTTGTCCGTCGGCGTGTCGCTGGCGAACATGCAGCGGTCGGTGCCAAACAGTTCGATCGTTTCCAGCACCAGTGGTCGCACCAGGTCGGGCGTCCAGTCGCGGCGGATGAAGCCAAGGCCCGACAGCTTCACCGCCACCTGCGGCAGCGCGGCGAGGGCCGCCATGCCGATGCGCCAGTCGGCGAAGCCATCGGCATCGGTCACGACCGGCATGCCCATGTGATTGATGATGACCGGCACATCGGGATTGCGCGCGATCACCTCTGCCAGCGCAGGCATCTGGCCAGGATAGCATTGCAGGTCGAAGCGCAGGCGGTGCTGCGCCAGCAGGGCGAAACCGGCCTGCCATTGTTCGTCCCGCGTCCAATCCTGCGGGGTATAGCTGCGGCGCGCATCGGGGTGCCAGTTGACGATGTGGCGGATGCCGCGGACGCGGGGATGCGCGGCCTGCTTGGCCAACAGCTCGCCCACGGCCGGGTCATGCAGCGGGGCGAAGGCGACGATGCCGGTGGGCACGCCGTGTTCGGCGGCGAGACCTTCCAGCCACTCGGTCTCTTCCAGCGCGTGGACCGCGTCGGCCCCCGCATCGACATGGACGCTGCCGACGAGGTTCCAGCCATCCATGTCAGCCAGATAATCGGTTGGCGAGTAATGCCGCGCAATCGCCTCGACGCTGCCGTTGGGGCCGTCATCGGCGAAAGGCGGCATCAGCCAGGGGTAGTGCAGGTGATCGAGTTGCCACAGGTGGATGTGGGCATCCACGAAAGGTACGCGCATCGCCTGCACTCCCGGTTCAATAGGTGGTGCGCCCGCCCGACGTGTCGAATACGGACGCGGTGGTGAAGGAGCATTCCTCCGACGCCATGAAGCATACCATGGCGGCGCTCTCGCTCACCTCGCCCAGGCGGCCCATGGGGATCTTGGAGCGCATGTAATCCACCTGGCTCTGCGGCAGCTGCGCCAGGATCGGGCTTTCGAAGGTCGCCGGGGTCAGGGCATTGGCGATCACGCCCTTGCCCGCCAGTTCCTTGCCCAGGCTCTTGGTCAGGCCGATCACCGCCGCCTTGCTGGCCGAATAGGCCGACGCGTTGGGGTTGCCTTCCTTGCCCGCGACGCTGGCGACGTTGACGATCCGGCCATAGCCGCCTTCCAGCATGATCGGCACGATCGCGCGGTTGCAGTAGAACAGGCCGTTCACGTTGACGTCGATCACCCGGCGCCAGCTGTCGAGCGGGTATTCATGCACCGGCGCGGTGGCGCCGGTGATCCCGGCAGACGCGATCAGGATGTCGATCCCGCCGCCGAGCGCGGCACGCGCGTCGGCCGCGGCCTGCGTCACCGCGGCCTCGTCCGACACGTCCAGCGCGGTCACGGCGACCGCGCCCGACTGGTCCTTCGCCGTCGCCAGCGTGTCGGGGTTCATGTCCCACAGCACCACGCTGCCGCCTTCGGCGACGATCCGCGTCGCAACTGCCAGGCCAAGACCGCTGGCCCCGCCGGTGATGACCGCGCGGCGGCCGGCGAAACGTCCGTTATAGGCGCTCATGCCAGCGTCCCCAGACGGGCGCGGTCAAACGCCACGACCTGCTGGCGCTGCGTACCGAGCTTCTCGATCGCCAATTCCATGACGTCGCCGTCCTTCAGGAAGATCTTGGCGGGCTTCTTGCCCTCACCCACGCCCGGAGGGGTGCCGGTGATCATCAGGTCGCCCGGCTTCAGCGTGATATATTCGCTGACATAGGAGATCAGCTCCGCCACGTTGAAGATCATCGTCTTCGTGTTACCGGTCTGCATCCGCTCGCCATTGACGTCGAGGCTCATGTCGAGGTCCTGCGGGTCGCCGACCTCATCCGGGGTCACCAGCCACGGGCCGGTCGGGCAGAAGGTGTCGTGCCCCTTGCCCTTGGACCACTGGCTGCCACGCTCCTTCTGGTTGAAGCGTTCGGACACGTCATTCACCAGCGTGTAGCCGGCGACCGCGTCCAACGCCTCTTCCTGGCTGACGTAGCGGCAGGTCTTGCCGATCACCACGCCCAGCTCGACCTCCCAGTCGCCATGGGTGCTGTCCTTCGGCAGCATCACGTCGTCATTCGGGCCGCTGAGGCTCGACAACGCCTTCATGAACATCATCGGCTCGGTCGGGATCGGCAGGTTCGATTCGATCGCGTGGTCGCGATAGTTCAGGCCGATGGCGACGATCTTGCTGGCGCCGGCGAACGGCACGCCCAGACGCTGCTCACCCTCGACCACCGGCAGGCTGGCGGGATCGATCCCGGCCAGCTGGTCCAGCACGTCGACGGTGATGTCGGCCACGGTGCCCGACAGGTCGCGCAGGGTGCCTTCCGCATCGATCAGGCCCGGCTTCTCGGCGCCGAGGGGGCCGTAACGGCACAGCTTCATGGGATCAGGTCCTTATCGCTCGTAGGGGCGGTGCAGGGGCACGTCGCGGTTCAGTTCCACGCCGAAGCCCGGCTTGTCGAGTTCGCTGGCGCGGATCTTGCCGTTCACCGGCACCGGCTCGCCCAGCAGCTGCGGCGCGAACATCGGCACCACTTCCGTCGGCCCCGGATGCATCATCAGGAATTCGGCGAACGGCGAGTTATGCCGGGTGATGACGAAGTGGTAGGAGTAGACGGACGATCCGTGCGGCACCATCATCACACCCTTGCTGTCGGCGTAATTGGCGATCTTGATCAGTTCCGTCACGCCGCCGCACCAGCCCACGTCGGGCTGGATGATGTCGCAGCATTCCATGTCCATCAGCATGCGGAAGCCCCAGCGAGTCGCCTCATGCTCGCCGGTCGTCACCAGCAGGCCCTTGGGCGCGTTCTTCTTGAGCTGCGCATAGGCCCAGTAATCGTCGGGGCTCAGCGCCTCCTCGATCCACTTCAGCCCGCATTCGTGATAGGCGCGGTGAGCGAGGCGGGTGGCGTAGTCGATGTCGAGCGCCATCCAGCAATCGTACATCAGCCAGAAATCGTCACCGACCTTGGCACGCATGTCCGCCAGCAGCTCGATGTTCTTCTGCATGCCTTCCAGCCCTTCGGCCGGGCCGTGATGCAGCGGCAGCTTGCCGCCGATGAAGCCGAGTTCCTTGGCGACGTCAGGCCGCGCGCCGGTGGCGTAGAACTGCAGCTCGTCGCGTACGGCGCCGCCCAGCATGTGGTACACCGGCTCGCCGCGCAGCTTGCCCAGCAGGTCCCACAGCGCCAAGTCCACGCCGGAGATGGCGTTGATGACCAGGCCCTTGCGGCCATAATACTGGGTGGAGAAGTACATCTGGTCCCAGATCTTCTCGACCTCGACCGGGTTGCGCCCTTCCAGGAAGCGGGCGAGGTGCTTTTCCACGATGTAGCAGGCCGGCTCGCCACCGGTGGTCACCGCGAAGCCGATCGTGCCGTCCTCGGCCTCGATCTCCACCACCAGCGTGCCCAGCACGTTGATGCCGAAGCTCTGCCGGCTCTGGCGGTATTCGGGATACCGGCTCATCGGCGTGGCGATGTGGTCGTCGATCCAGTGGCCGCCGGGCTGATCGTGGTAATCGGCGCCCTTGCCGCGCGCCACGAAGGCACGGACATGCTTGATCCGGGGTAAATTCATGCTGGCAGTCTCCCCCTCAACCCTTTACTTCCCACATCGTGGGATGGCAGTTCGTCCCGTAATCATGTGACCGGTATCACCGCGCGACAAAACGATGAAGGCCTTGCGGCTTTCACATTATGGGATAGGGTATTATTAGATGGAAAATGCCCAGTCAATCGACTCCCTGGCACCCGCGCACGAAAGTGACGAGACGGACGCGAAGGGCAATGGCCGGGTGCCTGCGGGCAGCCAGACATTGCTGCGCGGCCTGGACGTGCTGGAAGCTGTCGTCGCCGGCCCCGTCACGCTGAGCGATCTGGCAGGTGGTCTGGGCCTGACCCGATCGACCACGCACCGTCTCGCCAATGCGCTGATCGAACGCCGCTATCTCTCGGTCGCGCCGGGGCGGGGTTACCAGCTTGGACCCAAGCTGCTGGAACTGGGCTTCCAGGCGCAGCAGCAGATCGATCTGGTGCAGGTCGCGCATCCGCGGCTGGAACAGCTGGCGGAACGCACCGACGATACCGTCCACCTGGGCGTGCGCGACGGTGACCGGGCGCTGTATCTCGACAAGATTCCGGGCCGGCGGCGCATCGCCATCAGCAGCCGCGTCGGCGACCGCCACCCGTTGACCGCCACCGGCCTTGGCAAGGCCATGCTGGTCGACGAGGGGGAGGGCGACTGGCACAAGCTGTTCGCCAGCGATCAGGCGGGCGGTGCCGTGCCGATCGAATGGGACATCTGGCTGGAACGCATGCGGCGCTACGTCGCCGATGGCCGTGCCTACGACCTGGAGGAGAACGAGGACCAGATCCGCTGCGTTGCCGCGCCGATCCGCGACGTGCGCGGGCGCATCGTCGGCGCGCTCAGCGTATCGGGCGCGGCGCAATACATGGATGACGGCCGGATGGAGACGCTGACCCGCGACGTGGTGGATACCGCCCGCCAGGTCAGCCGCGACCTGGGCTGGAACGGCATTTCACCCACCTGACCATTCCAATTTTTCCAAGGAGAGAACGCATGACCCGCCTGCTTGAAGGCAAGACCGTGCTCGTCACTGGCGCATCCGCCGGCATCGGCCGCGCCGCCGCGATCGGCGCCGCGCGCCATGGCGCCGACGTCGCCATCAATTTCAGCCGCGACACCGCCGGCGCCGAAGCCGCGGTGAAGGAGATCGAGGCGCTGGGCCAGCGCGGGCTGGCCGTTCAGGGCGACGTGTCGGACCCGGAAACCGCCACCGCCTTCGTCAAGGCGGCGACCGATGCGTTCGGCAAGGTCGACGTGTTCGTCAACAATGCCGGCATCTGCCCCTTCCACGCCTTCCTGGACATGCCGGTCGAGACGTTCGAGCGGACGATGCGCGTGAACCTGCACGGCGCCTACTTCATGGTGCAGGCGGCCGCGAACCAGATGGTGAAGCAGGGCCATGGCGGCGCGATCATCGCCGTCTCCTCCATCAGCGCGCTGGTCGGAGGCGAGTACCAGACGCACTACACGCCGACCAAGGCAGGCCTCCATTCGCTGATGCAGTCCACCGCCATCGCGCTGGGCCGGCACGGCATCCGCTGCAATTCCGTGCTGCCCGGCACCATCCTGACCGACATCAACAAGGATGACCTCGCCGACATGGACAAGCGCGAGCGGATGGCCGCGCGCGTGCCGCTGGGCCGCCTGGGCGAGCCGGACGATCTGGCCGGCCCGATCGTGTTCCTGGCGAGCGACCTTGCCAAGTACGTCACCGGCGCATCGCTGCTGGTCGATGGCGGCGCCTTCGTGAACCTCCAGTAGAGACTACCTTTCCATCGTCATCCCGGCTTGACCCGGGATCCCGCTGCTTGACGCCATGCTGCGAAGAACAGGCGGGACCCCGGATCAGGTCCGGGGTGACGACCGGGGAGGAGTTGATGCGGCGACTAAGCGCTTTCCTACACCCCCTGACGTGTGCCTCATGCGGCTCATGCACCACCGCACCCCTGCCCTCGATTCATCGCGATCCGCCACCGGGATGCAGGGCGTCGCGGTTGGCCGGAGCGGGCGCGGGAGGTGTCAACTTAGTGTAAACTTCGGAAGAAGATTTCCTACTCGATCGTATGCGCCAGACGGGCGCGACGGGTGAGGGAGGCCTGCCGCGCCTCCTCGATCGCGCGTTCTTCCGTGGCGAACAGCAGGCTGTCCAGCACGGCTGTCAGATGCGCGCGCATGGCCGCGCGCGCGCCGGCAGGATCACCTGCCTCCAGCGCGTGCAGGATGGCGGTGTGCTCGGCCACGACCGGCTGGATGTTGGCCGCACGCGCCTTGGCATAAAGCAGCGCCGTCTCGGCCGAGGCGGCACGCAGCGACCACAGATCCTCCACCATCCGCAGCAGCGCCGCGTTGCGACTGGCGCGGGCGATGGTCAGGTGAAATTCGCGGTCCGCGCTTTCCGTCCCGGCATTGCGGGCATTCTCCTGCGCGATCCCGTCGACTAAAGTGGCAAGCTGCGCCAGTTCCTCCGTCCCGATCTGCGCCGCGGCGAGTGCGGCGACCTCCGGCTCGATCAGCAGGCGCGCCTCGGTCACCTCGAACGCGCTGACACCGAAATCCGCCGGCTGCGCCCCTTCGTCAGGGACCGCGCACAGATAGGCGCCGGACCCGATCCGCACCTCGATCATGCCCTGCACTTCCAGCGCAATCAGCGCCTCGCGCACCGTGGGACGGCTGACATTGTAGCGCTGCGCCAGCTCGCGTTCGGGCGGCAGGCGGTCACCCGGACGGTATCCGGCGGCGGCGAAGTCGGCCAGCAGCGCGCGGGCGAGTTCCTGATACAGGCGATCCCGCCGGGCCGGCCTGGATTCCCCGTCTGCGATGTCCGCATCGTTCATGAGCGGAACCATGCGCGGCGGCGCGATACTTGAAAAGGGGCAATCATGCGTCGCGCGGGGCGGGCCACAGTTCCGGATGACGCAGCAGCAATGCCTGCGCCAGGATCAGCGTCTTGGCGTCGGCCAGCGTGCACCCCAGCACCATCGCCCGCAATTGGTCCAGCCCGACCTCATGCACCGTGATGCACTCGTTCTCGCCCTCTGCACCGCCACCGATGCCGCAATGCCCGTCGATGTCATAGGGCGCGAGGTAGAGCTGCACCCGTTCGGTCGAGATCGGCGGGATCGGCCAGATATTGCCGACCGGCTCCAGGGTGCCGAGCCGGACGCCGGCTTCCTCCCATGCCTCCTCCGCAATGCGCCGGTCGGGCGCCATGCCGTCGAGCCCGCCGGCGATCGCCTCCAGCAGCGGCGCCTCGCCGGCAAAGATCACCGGTGCGCGCGGCTGGCTGACGAGCAGGCACACGCGCCGGGCGGTGTCATAGGGCAGCACGGCGACGGCGCTGCCATTGTCGAGCAAATGGCGTTCCACCAGCGCGCCATCCGGCAGGACCACGGCGAGCCGGTCCAGCCGGTACCACCCGTCATAGACCCGCGTGGCATCGACGATGCGCGCCTCCCCGCTCATGCACCCTCCGGGAACACGGCCGGTCCGCCGGCGGCGATCCAGCGGTCGATCTCCGCCTCCAGCACCGGCAGCGGCACGGACCCCATGTCGAGCACGAGATCGTGGAAGAACCGCTGGTCGAACTGTTCGCCCAATGCGGATTCCGCATCCGCCCGTTTGCGGCGCAAGGTCAGCTCGCCCAGCTTGTAGGCGAGCGCCTGTCCCGGCCAGCTGATGTAGCGGTCCACCTCCGTCTCCACCTCCCGGTGCGACAGAGCGGTGCGGTCGGCGAGATAGGCGATCGCCTGCTCCCGGCTCCAGCCATAATGGTGGACGCCGGTATCGATCACCAGCCGTGCGGCGCGCCACATCTCGTAGGTCTGGCGGCCGAACTTCTCGTATGGGGTGCGGTAGATGTTCATCTGCTGCCCCAGCCATTCGACATACAGGCCCCAGCCCTCGCCATAGCCGCTGAAATAGGTCTGCCGGCGGAAGGCGGGCCGCTCCGGCCCTTCCAGCGCGATCGCCGCCTGCAGACTGTGGCCGGGATTGCATTCGTGCAGCGTCAATGCGGCGATGTTGTAGAGCGGGCGGGACGGCAGATCGTGCGTGTTCATCCAGCACGCTTCCAGCCCGCCGCGCCCGGCGGTGTAGAACGGCGCGATCGCATCGGGCACCGGCAGGATGGTGAAGCGGTAGCGGGGCAGGCGGCCGATCACGTTCTTCAGCTCGCCATCGGCCCGCTTGGCCACCAGCGCGGAATAGCCCAGCAACTCGTCCGGTGTCCGCGCGACGAAGCGTGGGTCGGTGCGCAGGAAGTGCAGGAACTCGGCAAAGGTGCCGGTATGCCCCGCCTCCGCCATGGTCTCCTGCATCTCCGCCTCGATCCGCGCCACTTCGGCCAGGCCCATGCGGTGGATCTCCTCCGCCGACAGGTCGGTGGTGGTGTATTCGCGGATCTGCGCGGCGTAATATTCCGGTCCGTCAGGCAGGTCGCGTGCGGCAAGGGTGGTGCGGGTGCCGGGGAGGTATTCGTCCCTGAAGAAATCCAGCAGTGATCCATAGGCGGGAACTATGGTCTGAGCGATCACCTCTCGCGCCTCGGCCTGCAATCGCCTGCGCTCCGGCTCCGGGATGGTCGCCGGCATGGTCGCAAAGGCGGTCCAGAACGGATTCGCCTCAATATCGGGCACCGCATGGGCGGCAATGGACGCGTCGCGACCGGCCAGCGTTACCCGCGGCACGCTGAAGCCGCGCCGCAGACCGGCGCGCATATTGGCGGTCTGTTCGGCGAAATAGCGCGGTACGTCACGCATCCGGCCCAGATAACGGCGGTATCCGGCGGCATCGCCGAACGGGCGCTGCGATGCGATGCCGGCCCAGAAATTGCTGTCGGCGTTGAGCGGCATCTCCCACCCGCGATAGCGGCCATCGGCGACAAAGGCTTCCAGGCTGGTGCGCAGCACGGCGGCATTGATCCGCTCGGGCGGGGAGAGCTGGTCTGGCGGAATCGCGTCGAGCTGCGCCAGCACGTCCTGCCAATAGGCCTGCCGTTCCGCCTGCGCGCCAGGATCGACCCGCGGCAGGTGGTCGGCCGGTGCATCACCATTCGCGCCATCATCGATCCGGGCGAATTGCTGCTGCCGCCAGGTCCATTCGCGTTCGTACAGCGCGCGCAGGCGCTCATCAGCACTGGCCGTAGCCGGTTCCTGTTGGGCCGCCGCGGGAATGGCGGCCAACGGCACGGTCAGGGCAAGGGCGGCAAGGAGGAAACGCAAGGGCAGGGGACTCCGGCAGACATGCTGCATTGCAACCCTGCCTGCCTGCCCGCCTTCACCGCCGGGCACAAGCGTGCCGCTACCCCCGCTGCCATCCGCGCACGGCGGCGAGCAGGCGCTCCACGTGCGGGATCGGCGTCTCCTTGTCGATGCCGTGCCCCAGGTTGAAGACATGCGGTCGCCCGGCAAAGGCATCCAGAATGGCGGCGGTCTGTCGCTCCAGCTCCGGACTGCCGGCAAGCAGCAGCAGCGGGTCGAGATTGCCCTGCACCGGCATGTCCGCCGGCAGCGCACGCGCCGCCCAGACGGGATCGACCGTCTCGTCCACGCCGACCGCCTGCACACCGGTCTCCCGCGCATAGGCGGGCAGCTTCGCGCCCGCGCCCTTGGGGAAGCCGATCACCGGGACACCGGGGCAGCGCGCGCGGAAGGCATCGACGATGGCCGCATTGGGCGCGATCACCCAGCGTTCGAACTCGGCGGGCGCCAGGCTGCCGGCCCAGCTGTCGAACAGCTGCACCGCCTCCGCCCCCGCCTCAGCCTGCCGCACCAGATATTCGACCGTACAGGCGATGATCGCATCGACGATGGCCTGCACCGCGGCGGGATCGCGATAGGCCATGGCGCGCGCGGCATGCTGGTCGCGGCTGCCCTCGCCCGCGATCATGTAGGTGGCGACGGTCCAGGGCGACCCCGCAAAGCCCAGCAGGGTCACCTCAGGGCTCAATTGCTGCCTGACCAGGGCGACGGTGCGGTACACCGGATCGAGGCGCTGTGGCACGGCCTCCAGCGCCGTCAGCGCGGCATCCACCAGCGGGGGCGACAGCTTCGGCCCCTCGCCGGCCAGGAATTGCAGGTCCTGGCCAAGCGCGTGCGGCACGACCAGGATGTCGGAGAACAGGATCGCGCCATCCATGCCGAAGCGGCGGATCGGCTGCACCGTTACCTCGGCCGCAGCGGGTGAATCATGCACCAGCGCCAGGAACCCGCCCTTGTCCGCCCTGAGAGCGCGATATTCGGGCAGGTAACGTCCCGCCTGGCGCATAAGCCAGACCGGTCGGCGGGGGCCATTGAGCCCGTTCAGCGTGTCGAGAAGCAGGCCGGGCATGGATGGTCCACTATAATCCTAGATTCGATTCAGGTTGCTGGAGTCTGTTGGCCCTGTGGAAAACGGGGACAGCCGCGCCCTGCACCATTTTATCCCGGGGAACCAGCCGCAGTGACTCGGCGCGACTCCCGTCATCCCCTGAGTCGAGTCGAGTCTTTCCGCCTTATCCCCAGCCTGTGGAGGGAAAACTGCCGCTGTGCATTTGGCGACGTGCGAATCAGCGGGCAGCGGGGATGGGCCCCCATGCCGAACTTGTCCCCAGACCTGTGCCGTGGTTTATGCCTGGGATTGTCCACATGGCCCTGCACCTGCACCTTCTCTCCGATTCAACCGGCGAAACGCTGGAGATGATCGCCAAGGCTGCGCTCGCCCAGTTCGAGAATGCGCGCGTGGTGCGCCATTTCTGGCCCATGGTCCGCAGCCAGCAGCACCTCGACCGGATCGTGGAGGAATTGGCGCTTCACCCCGGCTTGGTGCTCTATACCCTGATCAATCCCGACAATCGCGCCCGGCTGGAAGAACGCTGCCGCGCATTGGGCATCGGCCATGTCGCGCCGCTCGATCCGGTGACGGGCGTGCTGGAGGGGTATCTGGGACAGATCGCCGGTGGCCGGCCGGGCCGCCAGCACGTGATGGACGAGGCGTATTTCGCCCGTGTCGACGCGATCCAGTTTACCATCGCGCATGATGACGGCATCGGGTGGGAGGAGTGGGAGGAGGCGGACATCCTGCTGGCGGGCGTTTCCCGCTCGTCCAAGACGCCGACCTCCATCTACCTCGCCAATCGCGGCTACAAGGTCGCCAACATCCCGCTGGTGGTGGAAAGCCCGCCCCCGCCGCACCTGTTCGCGCTGAGGAACCCGCTGGTCGTGGGGCTGACCACCGCGCCCCGGCGTCTGGTGGAGATCCGCCGCAACCGGCTGCTGTCGCTGAACGAGACGGTCGAGACCTCCTATGTCGATCAGGACCGGGTGGAGGAGGAGGTCGCCCTCGCCCGCCGCATGTTCGCCGACAATGGCTGGCCGGTGATCGACGTCACCCGCCGCTCCATCGAGGAGACCGCGGCCGCGATCATCAAGCTTTACCAGGAGCGTGAGGCGCGGATCGCGGAAGGGCGGCAGGCAGGACCCGGTCCCCGGCCCATATGATCGCGCCCCGATGATCGTCCTCGCCTCCGGCAGTGCCAGCCGCCGCGCCATGCTGTCGGCGGCGGGCGTATCCTTCACGGTGACGAAGCCTGTCGGCGTGGACGAACGCGCGCTGGAGGCCGGCCTCGCCGGGGCGGCGCCGCCGGATGTCGCGCGGGCGTTGGCGAGTGCCAAGGCTGAGGCAGTATGGGCGCAGCAGCCCGGCGCGCTGGTGCTGGGGAGCGACTCCCTGGTGGTCGTCGCCGGGCGCCGGTTCGACAAGCCGGCGAGCCGGGCTGAGGCGGCGGAGCACCTGCGCTTCTTCTCCGGCCAGGAACTGCAGCTGCATTCCGCCGCCGCCCTGGTGCGCGGTGGCCAGCCGGTCTGGAGCCATGCCGCGCTGGCGAGGCTGCAGGTGCGCGCATTGAGCGAAGCTTTCATCGAGGCCTATCTCGTCGCCGAATGGCCGGAGATCGGCCATTGCGCGGGCGCGTTCCGCATGGAGGGGTTGGGGGTGCAATTGTTCGAGACTGTCGCGGGCGACCAATTCACCATTCTAGGCATGCCGCTGCTGCCGGTCCTCGGCGCCTTGCGCGAACAGGGAGAGTTGGCGGCATGATCCCTTACGCAGAGGTGATCGGCGATCCGATCGTGCAGTCCAAGTCGCCGGTGATGCACGGCCACTGGCTGGAGCGTGCCGGTATCGCGGGCGAGTACCGCCGTTGCCTGGTCACGGCGGAGGGCTTGGGCGATTACCTCGCCGAACGGCGCGCCGACGCGGCATGGCGTGGCTGCAACGTGACCATGCCGCACAAGCTGGCGGTGCGGCCGCTGCTGGACCGCGTGACCCCGCTGGCGGAGCAGATCGGCGCGGTGAACACGATCCTGCGGGCGGAGGACGGTACGCTGACCGGTGACAACACCGATGCGCCCGGCTTCATGGAGCCATTGCGACCCCTGCTGGCCGAACCGCACCTGTTCCGCATGGCGCGGGTGCTGGGCACCGGCGGTGCCGCACGCGCGGTCGTGACGGGGCTGGCGGCGGAGGGGTTCACCATCGTGCTCGCCGGCCGTGATCCGGCCAAGGCACGCGCGCTGCTGGATGAACTGGTGCCCGATGGAGAGCATCACGCGGTCGACCTGGCCCATTTCGCCGATCCCACCGATTTCGAGTTCGACGACCGGCAGGGCCTGCTGGATCTGGTGGTGAATGCCAGTCCGCTGGGCATGGCCGGGCAGCCGCCCTTGCAGCTCGACATCAGCCACGTGCCGCCGGCCAGCGTGGTCTACGACGTGATCACCTCCCCCGTGCATACGCCCCTGCTGGTGGAGGCGGAGGCGGCGGGGCTGCGGACAGTGGATGGCCTTGCCATGCTGATCGGGCAGGGTGCGGTCGCCTTCCGGCTGTTCTTCGGCGTGCAGCCGGTGCGCGACGATAATGATGCGGAGCTGCGCCGGCTGCTGACCGCGTGACCACCCGTCGCCCGTTCGTGCTGGGCCTCACCGGCTCCATCGGGATGGGCAAGTCGACGGTTGCGGCGATGTTCGCCGAGGCCGGCGTGCCGGTGTTCGATGCTGATGCAGAAGTGCGCCGGCTTCAGGGTCCGGGCGGTGTGTTGCTGCCGAAGATCGAGGCGGCGTTCCCCGGCACGACCGGGGCGGCGGGGGTGGACCGGCAGTTACTGGGCGCGGCGGTGTTCGGCGATGATGCGGCGCTCGCCCGGCTGGAGGGGATCGTCCACCCGGCGGTGCGTGCATCGCGTGCCGCCTTCTTGGAAGCGCATGGCGCCGATCCGCTGGTCGTGTTCGACATTCCGCTGCTGTTCGAGACCGGCGGGGTGACGGATGTGGATGCGGTCGCCGTGGTGTCCGCCCCGGCGGACGTGCAGCGGGCGCGGGTGCTCGCGCGCCCCGGCATGACACCCGAAAAGCTGGCCGCAATCCTGGCGCGGCAGATGCCCGATGCCGACAAGCGCGCCCGCGCCGATCACCTGATCGACACCGGCACCAGTCATGAAGAAACGCGCGCCGCCGTCCGGGCTCTGGTGGAGAAGCTGACAGGCCCGCTTGCCAGCCCGCCGCTCGCGGGCGCATAGGCCCGCCATGCGCGAGATCGTGTTCGATACCGAAACCACCGGCGTGGACCCGGCGACCGGCGACCGCATGGTGGAGATCGGCTGCATCGAGCTGGTCAACCGCATCCCGACAGGCCGCACCTATCACGCCTACTTCAATCCGGGCCGCCCCATGCCGATCGAGGCGGAGCGCATCCATGGCCTGGGCGACGCGTTCCTGGCCGGGCAGCGCCTGTTCCACGAACATGTGCTGGAGCTGATCGACTTCCTGGGCGATTGCCCGCTGGTGGCGCACAATGCGCAGTTCGATTTCGGCTTCCTCAATCACGAGCTGCGGCTGTGCGATCATCCGCTGGTGGCGATGGACCGCATGGTGGATACGCTGGCAATCGCCCGCCGCCGTCACCCGGGCGCCAAGCATTCGCTGGATGCGCTGTGCAGCCGTTACGGCATCGACCGCAGCCACCGCGTGCTGCACGGCGCGCTGCTCGATGCCGAGCTGCTGGCGCAGGTCTATGTCGAGCTGACGGGCGGGCGGCAGATCGGGCTGTCGCTGGCGAGCGAGACGGCGCAGGCCCTCGCTGTCGAGGCAGCCAGTGCCGTCAGCGCCTTCCAGCCGCGCCGCCGCGCCTACCGCACGCCCCGTCCGCATGGGCCAACGGCAGAAGAGCTGGCACGGCACAAAGCCTTCGTCGGCACGTTGTCTTCACCACTCTGGACGCAATAAGGGCGGCGGGCGCATACTGGTCACAGCTTGCCACCGCCGACTCCGTTGCGGCCGGGTGACAACAGACCAAAGGAGTACCCCCACCCATGGAGATCCGCGTGTCCGGCCACCAGATGGATACTGGTTCGGCTCTGCAGGAACATGCCACCGACCGGCTGGAGGCGATCGCTGAAAAGTATTTCAGTCGCGCTTTGTCCGCCACGGTGACCTTCGGCCCGGCGCCCTCCAGCGCCTATTCCTGCGACATTGTGATGCATGTGAACCAGGGTCTGATCCTGAAGAGCCATGGATCGCAGACCGACGTGCACCAAGCGTTCGACCAGGCGGCCGACAAGGTGGAGAAGCAGCTGCGCCGCTACAAGCGACGGCTGACGGATCGCCACCAGCAGGCCGACTTCGCCATGGCGGAACAGGATGCCGCCTACACGGTGTTCGCGGCTGAGGAGCCGGAAGCCGAGGTGGTGAGCGACGCGCCGCCGGTGATCGCCGAAACCCGGATCGACGTGCCGGAAGTCAGCGTGTCCGACGCCGTGATGCTGCTGGACCTGCGGCATACGGTGGCGCTGTTCTTCAAGAACGCGGGTACCGGTCGGCACAACATGGTCTATCGCCGCGATGACGGGTCGATCGGCTGGGTGGAGCCCGCGCGCACCTGACGTCACACCGTTCCCGGCCGGACCGCCCGCGTCCGTCATTTGCGCGAGCGACCGGCCGGCCCTACAGGGCGCGCCATGACCGCCTATTTCAGCCTCAAGCCGGAGGCAATCAGCCTAGCCACCCTGCCCGACAAGGCCGCCGTTCTGGACGCCCTGGCCGGACAGCTGGCGGGTGCATGGGCCCTCGATCCGGCGCTGGTGCTGGATGCGCTGGAGGAACGCGAACGGCTCGGCAGCACCGGTTTTGGACGGGGCGTCGCCATGCCGCATGCGCGCATACCTGGCCTTGCGCGGCCTGTGGTGGCGGTGATCCGGTTGGGCCAGCCGCTCGACTTCGCGGCGGCCGACGGGCTGCCGGTCGTGCTGGTCTTCGGCCTCCTCTCGCCGACCAATAGCGGCGCCACTCACCTTCATGCCCTGGCTGCCTTGTCCCGCCTCGTGCGGGACGAGCGTGTGCAGGAGGCACTGCTCGACGCTCCGAACGCGGAGGTACTGTATGGTATCCTCGCCAACGCCGTCGATCGTGACGTCGCCTGAATGGAGGCGCGACTTCCTGCGCATCTGGAGGTCGGCGGGCTGATCCGCGCGGTGGAGGCAGCCGGCGGGTTCGCCACCGTGCTGCATCGGGGGGAGCGGGAGGCCGGCACGATCATGCTGGTGCTGAGCGAACGGGGCACACCGGCGCAGGCGTACGAACGGATGCCGCAGGCGGATGGCACCCGCCGGTGGTTGCCGAGTCGGGCGCAGAACCCGGAAGATCCACGGGATTTCTGGGACTGGTGCGCGCGCCGCCACCGGCAGGATAGCGATTTGTGGGTGCTGGAACTCGATGTCGCGGATGGGCAACGCTTCATCGCCTGATGTTGCCACATTGCCGCCGCATAGATTGACTCTGCGCTAACCAGGCGTAAACGCGCCTCCACTTCGGCAGCGCAGGCGGTTCGGGGGCGGCAGGATGCCGGTCTGGATCAGCGCGCAGACGGGGGGTGGCCGCCAAGCCGCCGGATGGACGTCTTGCGCGCGGATCGCTGTGCCGATGTCTTCTCGTGCGACTTGGGCAGGTGCCCACCGCCTTGAGCATCGGGATAAATGTCTTTCTTCTCTGCCCGCGCCCGGGTGACCGCCCTGGCGCTGACACTGCTTACTACTCTGTTCGGCGCCGCCGGTTCCGGCGCTTTTGCCCAGGATGATCTGAGCATCCAGGCACAGCCCGTCACAGTCGTGCCGCCTCTGCCTGCCGAGGCCGAGCCGCTGCCGCGCTTCACCGCGGAGCCGGTGATCCAGGCACTGCCCGAACCGACCGAGGCCGAAAGCCTGGCCGAACTGGTCGCCACCCTGCCGACCGAAGCCGATCTTTCCGACGAGATGAAGTGTCTGGCGCAGGCCATCTACTGGGAAGCCCGTGGCGAAGACCTGGACGGACAGCTGGCCGTGGCACAGGTCATCATTAACCGCACCGAGACTGGCCGCTTCCCCGGCAATTATTGCGGCGTGGTGACGCAGCCGGCCCAGTTCTCCTTCGTTCGCGCTGGCCGCATTCCGGCGGTACGTGCCGGGTCGCAGGCTTGGCACCGGGCGAAGGCTATTGCCCGCATCGCGCATGACGCACTGTGGGACAGTGAAGTGGGCGATGCCCTGTATTTCCATGCCCGCCGGGTTCGCCCTTCCTGGGCGCAGACGAAGCTCGCCCGCGGCACCATCGACAGTCACATCTTCTACCGCTGAGCGCATTGGCGCGCTGCCCAGCGCTGCCTTGCCGCCGATCACGCCGCCGCACCCCTCGTGCCGCGGCGTGTCTGCGGTTACGCGGCGAGGATGATACGCTGAACAAACTGTTGCGACGTAGTCGCAATATTAGCTTTGCAACTGCGAATGGTTCGTAGTAGCGGCGCCTCCGAAATCTTCAGGGGGTTCCGATGTCCGCTACACGTACCGTTCCGTCCTATCTCGCGCTCGGTTGCGTCGGCGCGCTGGCGTTCACCCCGCCGACGCATGCGCAGCAGGCGGACCAGCCGCAACGCCTTGGCACCACCACGGTCACCAGCACCGCCATCGATGACGACGAGGTGAAGGTCGAAGAAGCGGAATCGCCCAAGTACACGCAGCCGCTGCTGGACGTGCCGCAAACGATCACCGTGCTCAGCAACACGACGCTCAGGCAGCAGAACCTGCTGACCCTGCGGGAGGCGCTGACCACGATCCCCGGCATCACCTTCGGCGCGGGCGAGGGTGGGGGTGGCTACGGCGACAGCATCAACCTGCGGGGGCAGAGCGCGACCAACGACCTGCAGATCGACGGCGTGCGTGACAGTGCGCAATATAGCCGGTCCGACACCTTCAACCTGGAACAGATCGAGGTCGTGAACGGGGCGAACTCGGTCTATGCCGGCTCCGGGTCGATCGGCGGGACGATCAACCTCGTCACCAAGCGGCCCAAGGCTGACGACCTGACTATCGTGTCCGGCGGGATCGGCACCAACGAGTTCTTCCGCGGTACGATCGACAGCAACATGCGCGTGTCCGACACGATCGCCGTGCGCCTGAACGTGACGGGCCATCGCAACGATGTCGCGGACCGGGATGTGGAGCAGTCCGAACGCTGGGGCATCGCGCCGTCCGTCACTTTCGGCATCGACACGCCGACCAGCCTGACGCTGCTGTACCAGCACCAGGAAGACCAGAACACGCCGGTCTATGGCGTGCCCTACTACTCCGCGCTGGGCGGGCTGCTGCCGGGCGCGAGCTATAGCGGCTATTACGGGTACAAGGATGTCGACCGGCAGGACCAGACCATCGACCTCGCGACCGCGATCCTGGACCACCGGATCAGCGATGCGTTCTCCGTCCGCAACCTGTTCCGCTTAAGCCGGATCGAGGCCGACATCGTAGTGAATCCGCCGCAGGGCGCCTACTGCCTGGCCAACCGGACGACGATCGCCGGAGTCCCGTGCCCCGCCGGCCAGCAGGCCGGGCTCTTCTATCCGTCCGGCCCACGCGGCACGACGCGGCTGACCGAGACGGAGCTGCTGTACAACCAGCTCGACCTGATCGGCGAATTCGACACTGGCGGGATCGGCCACAATCTGACGCTGGGCGTGGCCTACACGACCGAGGATTATCACATGGACAGCGGCAATTCGCTGCGCAATCCGGGCGGCGCCACGCCGAACCCGGCGCTGCCGCCGATCAGCATCGCCAACCCCGATCCGGTCTATGGCGGCCCGGTCAATTTCGTCCGCAATTCCCGCCAGCAGGGCACGACCAACAACATCGCGGTCTATCTGTTCGACGCCATCGAACTGGCCGAGCAGTTCGAAATCAATGGCGGCATCCGATGGGAGCGCAACGAGGCGCGGTTCCGCAGCGACACCGTCACCACCGGCGGCGCCATCACCGCTGGGCGGGATCAGGTGAACAATGACGACCTGTTCAGCTACCGCATTGGCGCGGTGTTCAAGCCGGTGCCCAATGCCAGCCTCTACGCCGCCTATGGCAACAGCCGCACGCCGACTTCCGCCTCCGTTCGTGGCGGGTGCGGCATCGCCACTGCGGAGCAGGCGCTGATCGGCGCCGAACCATGCGGGGTGGAGCCGCAGGAAGCGAAGAACTACGAGATTGGCGGCAAGGTCGACCTGTTCGATGCCGACCTGCAACTGACCGCGGCGCTGTTCCGGAACGAGCGGACGAACTATCCCGTCACCAGCAACGATCCGTCGATCGGCAACCTGCAGGTGCTGGACGGCCGCAACCGGGTGGACGGCATCGCACTGGGCGCCAGCGGGCGGATCACACCCGAATGGACGATCTTCGCCAACTACACCTACCTCGATACGGAGGTGCTGCAGTCGGTGTCGAACTACTGCCTCGCCAATCCGGGCAGCAGCTACACGCCGATCGGTACGACCACCCCGGTGGTCTGCCCGCTGGTGGATGCGCAGGCCGGCAATCCGCTGACCAACAATCCCGAACATTCGGGCAGCCTGTTCACCACCTATACCCTGCCGTTCGGCCTGCAGGTGGGCTACGGCCTCACCTACCAGGGCAGCTTCCTGCTGAGCAACACGACCGATCCGTTCATCAAGTCGGACGACTGGATGACGCATCGTTTTTATCTCGCCTACACCATGGACAATGGCCTGGCGGCGCAGCTGAACGTGCAGAACGCGTTCGAGGAGCGGTACTTCACCGGCATCCGCAACAATGGCTGGGCCGTGCCGGGCGAAGGTCGCTCCGCCGTGCTGACGCTGAGCTACAGCTACTGATCGCCGCTTCTATTGCGAGGTGATTGCATGTAAGCAGTCGTCTCGCCCGGGGGGATGCACGGAGTTGTACACGGCCATGCTGCTGGAACGCGCGGACGGCGTCGCATGGGGCGGGCACATGCCCGCCCCAGTGCCGCAAGCCCGGTATGACGCCGGCGGGCAGGGCCGTTTGTTGGCGATAGGTGTCACCGCTGCGGTTCATGTTGTGCTGTTGCTCGGCCTGCTGGCCCTGGGCATCCATGCGACCCGCACCGACCGGCAGCGCATCGTGGCCATCAACCTGACTCCGGTGGAGAGGCACCCACCACCGCCCGAGCAGGCACCCGAGCCCGCACCGGTGGAACAGCGTCAGCTCGACACCATGGTGCGCACACCCGACGTGCCGCAACCCGTCAACGTTCCGCGCCCGGCGATCGCGCTGGCAGCGCCGGCACCGCAAGCCGTCGCCGCGCCGCCGGCTCCCCCGGCACCTGCGCCGTCCGCGCCCCGGCAAGCGGCACCTGCCGTACCGGCTGAGGTCAGCACCGTTCAGGGCGGCGACCTTGGCGCCCGCGTCCTCTCCGCCCCCGCGCCCCGCTACCCGGTGCAGAGCCGGCGCAAGCGCGAACAGGGCACGGTGGAACTGCTGCTGACGCTGGGGACCGACGGGACGGTGGAGACCATCGCCGTCAGCCGCAGCAGTGGCTTCGATCGACTGGACGATGCCGCGCTGTCGGCGGTGCGCCGCTGGCGGTGGGAGCCGATCATGCAGGCCGGCGCGCCGGTGCGGGTCCGCGGCATCGTCGCGATCCCCTTCGTGCTCGCCTGACCGCCACCCATGCTGATCGCCATTCCCGATGTGCTGGACGCGTCGCGCCTCGCCCGTGTGCGCAGCCTGGTTGATGGCGCCGCCTGGGTCGACGGCAATGTAACCTCCGGTCCGCAGTCCGCGCTTGCCAAGGACAACAACCAATTGCCCGAGGATAGCCCCGCCGCGCAGGAGGCGGGGCGCATCGTGCTGGAGGCGCTGGGCGCCAATCCGCTGTTCATCGCCGCGGCCCTGCCGCTCAGCATCTTCCCGCCATTGTTCAACGCCTATGCCGGTGGGCAGAAGTTCGGCACCCATGTCGACAATGCGGTGCGCATTCATGCCGCCACCGGCCTGCGGGTCCGTTCCGACCTGTCGATGACGGTCTTCCTGGAAGATCCCGCCGCCTATGACGGCGGGGAGCTGGTGGTGGAGACCAATTTCGGCGCGCAGGCGGTCAAGCTGCCCGCCGGCCACGCGGTGCTCTACCCATCGTCATCGCTGCACCGAGTGGAGCCCGTCACAAGGGGGCGCCGGGTGGCGAGCTTCCTGTGGCTGCAATCCATGGTGCGCGACGACGCGGCGCGGGCGATCCTGTTCGATCTCGACCGGTCGGTGCAGGACCTGGTCGTCGCGCAAGGCCATGGCGATCCGGCGGTGATCCGCCTGACAGGCGTATATCACAACCTCCTGCGCCGCTGGGCCGACGCCTAGCAGCGCGCCCTAGATCAGGCCCGCCAGCGGGCTGGACGGATCGGCGTAGCGGCGCGTGGCCATGCGCCCCGCCAGATAGGCGTCGCGGCCCGCCTCCACCGCCAGCTTCATCGCGCGGGCCATGCGCACCGGGTCCTTCGCCTCAGCGA
Organism: Croceibacterium sp. TMG7-5b_MA50; assembly: GCF_039830145.1. NCBI lineage: Bacteria > Pseudomonadati > Pseudomonadota > Alphaproteobacteria > Sphingomonadales > Erythrobacteraceae > Croceibacterium > Croceibacterium sp. TMG7-5b_MA50. The sequence continues at coordinate 2,470,127 of NZ_CP156082.1, forward strand.
TGGCGGTGTTCATCAGCACACCATCGACGCCCAGTTCCATGGCGACGGCCGCGTCGCTGGCGGTGCCGACCCCGGCATCGACCAGCACGGGCACCTTCGCCCCTTCCACGATCAGGCGGATGGTGACGCGGTTCTGGATGCCCAGGCCGCTGCCGATCGGTGCGCCCAGCGGCATGATGGCGACCGCGCCCGCCTCCTCCAGCTGCTTGGCCGCGATTGGATCGTCCACGCAATAGACCATCGGCTTGAATCCTTCGCGCACCAGCACCTCCGTCGCCTTCAGCGTCTCGCGCATGTCGGGATACAGCGTACGCGCCTCCCCCAGCACCTCCAGCTTCACCAGATCCCAGCCGCCCGCCTCCCGCGCCAGGCGCAGCGTGCGGATCGCGCTGTCCGCGTCGAAGCAGCCGGCGGTGTTGGGCAGGTAGGTGACCTTGGCCGGATCGATGAAGTCGGTCAGCATCGGTGCGGACGGATCGGACACGTTCACCCGGCGGACCGCCACCGTCACGATCTCCGCGCCACTTGCCGCCAACGCGGCGGCGTTCTGGGCGAAGTCCTTGTACTTGCCGGTGCCGACGATCAGGCGTGACCTGAAACGATGGCCGGCGACCTCCCAACTGTCATCTTCGGCTGCCACCGGCGGCACCCCATGGTCGCCCCCACCCACGAAATGCACGATCTCCAACACGTCCCCATCGGCCAGCGGCGCCTGGGCCAGCGTAGACCGTGGCACGATCGCCCCGTTGTGCTCCACCGCGACCTTCGCGGGGCTGAGCGACAGTTCGGTCACCAGGTCGGCAATGGTGGCGGCATCGGTCCGGCGGGGCGCGCCGTTGACGGTCAGGGAAAAGGGCTGGGTCATCCCCGGCGAGATAGCGCGGGTCGGCGCGGGCGCAAGGCAGACCGTTGCGACGAAGCGTGGGCAGGGGAAGATGTGCTGTTCTCTTGCGCTTTTTTTCCGCTGTGCCAACACCGGTAACATGGTCGCACACCACACCGCCCAAGCGGATACAGGTGCTAGCCTGATCCGCCAGCCTGCCGTCCGGCCCGGCAAGGCACGCCCATTGGCAATCGCCCGCTGGCTGTGGCTGGTGGCGGTGCTGGTCGTGCTGATGGTGGTTGTCGGCGGGATCACCCGGCTGACCGAATCCGGCCTGTCGATCACCCAGTGGAAGCCGGTAACCGGCGCGATTCCCCCCCTGACGCAGGCGCAATGGCAGGCTGAATTCGACCGTTACCGGCAGATTCCGGAATATGTGCAGGTGACGGGTCCCGCCGGCATGACGCTGGCCGATTACAAGTTCATCTACTTCTGGGAATGGGCCCACCGGTTGCTCGGGCGGGTGATCGGCGTGGCGTTCGCGCTGCCTCTGCTGTGGTTCTGGTGGCGAAAGGCGATCCCGCAGGGTTATGGCCGGCGTCTGGTGGCGCTGCTGGCACTGGGTGCGCTGCAGGGCGTGTTCGGCTGGTTCATGGTCCGGTCCGGCCTTGCCGGCACGCGGACCGATGTCAGCCATCTGTGGCTGTCGATCCACCTGCTGACCGCCTTCTTGACCCTGGCGGGCCTCGCCTGGACGGCGCTGGATCTGCAGGCGGCGGCGCGTACCGGCGATGTCCGGACCCGCGCGCGGGTAACCGGCATGGGTGCTGCCGTGGCACTGGTGCTGTTCGTGCAATTGATGCTGGGAGCGTGGGTTGCGGGCCTTGATGCGGGGCTCGCTTCCGACACCTGGCCGTTGATGCAGGGGCGACTGGTGCCGGAGATCGACTGGACCCAAGGACCCTTGCGTGTCCTGACCGGCGATCCCTTCGCAATTCATTGGCTGCACCGCTGGTGGGCGTTCGTGGCCGTTGCCGCGCTGGTGGTGCTGGCCCGGCAGGTTCGCGCGGCCGGTGGGCGGAAGGCGTCGATTGCAATCCACAGCGCGTCCGGCATTCAGATCCTGCTCGGCATCGCAACCGTGCTGACGGGGGTGGCCCTGCCATTGGCGGTGCTGCACCAGCTGGTGGGGGCACTGCTGGTACTTGCGACGGCGTGGGGCGTGCATGTGGTCGGGCGTCGGGCCTGATGCTGACGGGGGGTGGGGCATGAGGATCGATGTGGCGGAGCCTGCCGGTCGGCGGCTGATGGTGCTGGCGCTGGCCATCCCGGCGCTGGTCACGCTGCCGCTGCCCGTCATGGCCGAACAGGTGCTGGCGCCGCCGCCCGCCGATGGGCAGGCGCCGCGTTTCACGCCGCCGCCGACACCGATGCTCTATACCCGCCGGCTGCAGCGGGAGCTCGCCGATGGCAAGTTGTTCGTCGTCACCAGGTCCTTCGCCATCCGTTTCGAACCGGTGGCGGATGGCTTCCGTGTGACCGGCGAACAGGTTGGGGTGGAGGTGGACGCGCCCCCGTCGCTCGCCCGCTTCGTGCAGCTGGAGCGGCAGCGGGTGGAGCAAGGCCTGTTCCCTTTGCAGTTGACCGCCACCGGGCAGATCGTCGGGCTGAAGGAGGTGAACCAAGCCCCGCAGCTCGACAGCGCGATCGCCCAGGTCCTGACCAACATCGCGGAGGTCGTCCGCCCCGCGGCCGATGCGGCGCAGCTCGCCCGGTTTGCCCGCGCCATTCATGAGAACGCGCTGCTGCTGCTGACCACCCTGCCGCCTGATCTGTTCGCGCCTGAGCGGGAGGAGCACAAGGAAAGCCGCACCCTGAACCTGCCCGATGGTGGGGAGGGTATCGTCACCGCCAGCTATCGTGCCAGTCGGTTGAGCGGCAGCGGCCTGCTGCAAGCGGCGGAGCGGGAGATCGTGACGGAGGTCGACGGGCACCGCAAGCGGACACTGGAAAGCTGGACTTTGACGCCGCTGCCGGCTGCCTGAAAAGGCATGCGGTATTATTTTACCGTGCCGCAAAGCCGCGGCAAACCTTGACTTCTGCGCGCCTGCGCGGTTAGGGCGCGCCCACTTCGCAACGGAAGCGGCTCGTCCGCGCCCCGCGCCGAATCACCTGAGCATTCACGAAACGGAGCAGCCATGAAGGCGCTGAGCAAGCAGACGCGGTCGATCAAGCCGGCTGAAGTCGAGAAGAAGTGGCATGTGATCGATGCCGAAGGCCTGGTCGTCGGCCGGCTGGCGGTGATCGTCGCCAATCACCTGCGCGGTAAGCACAAGCCGAGCTTTACCCCGCACGTCGATTGTGGCGACCACGTGATCGTCATCAACGCCGACAAGGTCCGCTTCACCGGCAACAAGCGCCAGGAGAAGACCTATTACAAGCACACCGGCTATGCCGGCGGCATCAAGGCGGTGACCGCCGCCAAGGTGCTGGATGGCCGTTTCCCGGAACGTGTGCTGGAAAAGGCGGTGGAACGCATGATCCCGCGCGGGCCGCTGGGTCGTGACCAGATGCGTGCCCTGCACCTGTATGTCGGGACCGAGCATCCGCATGCCGGGCAGCAGCCCGAGACGCTCGACATCGTTTCCCTGAACCGCAAGAACAAGGCTGCCGCGTAATGGCCGACACCACCAACACCGTCACCGACCTGGCCGACCTGCAGAACCTGGGCGCCGGCACCACGGACGAAGCCGTCGAGGGTGAGACCGCGGTCCGCACTCCGCGCGTCTCCAACGCGCCGCTGCGCGAGCAGGAGATCGACGCGCAGGGCCGTGCCTATGCCACCGGCCGCCGCAAGGACGCGGTTGCCCGCGTGTGGATCAAGCCCGGCAGCGGCAAGATCGTGGTCAACGGGCGTGAGCAGGAAGTGTACTTCGCCCGTCCGACCCTGCGTCTGGTCATCAACCAGCCGTTCCAGGTTGCCGACCGCGAGGGCCAGTACGACGTGATCGCCACCGTGAAGGGCGGCGGGCTGTCGGGCCAGGCCGGCGCGGTCAAGCACGGGATCAGCCAGGCGCTGTCCAAGTACGAGCCCGCGCTGCGCGCAGAGGTCAAGGCTGCCGGCTTCCTGACCCGCGACAGCCGTACGGTCGAGCGCAAGAAGTACGGCCGCGCCAAGGCGCGCCGGAGCTTCCAGTTCTCCAAGCGCTGACACGGTTCACACCGGACACAAGAAAGGGCGGCCTCGCGGGGCCGCCCTTTTTTGTTGCTGTCCGCCGGTCGCCGCAGGTCCTGGCTCGATGGCGGTGAGCGGCGGTCGATGGCATGGTATGCCCATGCACCGCCTCTCGCCATCTCTCGCCCCGATGTTCCTGCTGGCAGGCTGCATGGATGCAACTGCCATCCCGCCGCAGACGGTAGAGGCGAATACGACATGCACCCGCGACGGGCTGGTGCAGGCCGAGGTCAGCACCGTCATCAGCCGGTATGTCGCCACCTTGGTCACGCCGGCAGACAGCCGTGCCACGCTGCGGGATGCGGCACGGCTGACACTGCCCTGCGGCTTCACGCTGGATGCGCGCTGGTTCCAGCACCTGATCGTGACGGACGGGCGGGAGGTGCGCCAGTATCGGGAGAACAATCCCTTCGGCTTTGCCGTACCCCTCGGCTTCGGACAGCCGGTCACACGCTCGTACAGGTTGCAGCCGTTTGACCAACCATACAGGCTGAAAGCCAATGATTGCGCTGCGGAGCTTGGGAAGGTTGCGGTCGAACTGCCTTGCGGCGCGTTCGGCGGCAGCCTGTTCGCTGCGGAGGCTGACCCGGCTGGCGGGTGGCGGCTGGTGCATTACCGCAAGGATGCGTCCGGCTGGCATCGCATGGCGGAGGCCGGGCGCCTGCGCGTGCGCGTGCGCCCGGTACAGGTGGCTTTCATCCCGGTGCCCGACGCGCCCGGCGGCACGGTGACACTGTATCTGCAGGATGGAGAGGCGCTTTACCGCGTGTTCCTGGACGTAAGCTACGGCTAGGCTTCGTGCTGTGATACCTGATGATCAGGCCTTCCCGCCGCCCAGCGCCTTGCGAAACAGCGCCTTGACCTTGCGGTCTTCCAGCACGCGGCCGATCACGTACAACGCCGCGAAGATACCGGCGAAGACATAGGCCGTAGTGGGGGAGCGAGGATTTTTCTTCTCGCTGTTCTTCTTCTCGTCCTTCTTGTCCGCGCCGGGCTTCTCCGGGACCGGGGCGCCCAGCGCCTTGTCGATCCAGTGCTGCGGCAGCTCCAGATCTTCCTTCTTCTCGTCCTTCTTCTTCTCTTCCGCGCCGGCGCTTTCCAGCGTGCCGATCCACACTGTCGCCTGCGCGATGCCGATGAACAGTAGCGGCAGCAGGAAGCAGAACATCAGCATCCGGCTGTTCAGGCGGTAACGCAGGACCGGCCCGGCCGCATCCTGCTCCACCTTCAGCTCGCCCCGGTCGAACACCGCCATCCGGTCCTGTGCGGCCGGATCCTGCTTGCTGAATGACAGCGTGTTGCCGGCGCGCTGGTGGCTAGTGCCGTAGGCATCGAACAGGGGATCGAGGCGGGTGAAGGTCTCGTCCACGCTCTGCCCATGCGGCAGTCGCAGGCTGCCGGCGACGTGCCAGATCCGGTCCAGGAAACGAGGGGTCACGGCGTGATCCATTCAGGCTGCGGCCAGCGCCGGATCGGCGGCGACGGGTTGCGCGGCAGGAGTGGCCACGGCGGCAGGGCTGGCCGCGAGGGCACCTTCCTGCTCCCGCCCACGGCGTTCCCGCGCCTGGGCCCGGCGTTCGCGATAGGTCTTCAGCCCTTCGGTGAAGGGATAGACCATGGTCTCACGGATGGACATGCGGCGGCCGCCCTCCATGCCCAGCAGCTCCGCCTCGCCATCGACGGCAGTGCCGAACATGCGATCGATGATGACCCAGGTGCTGGAATAGTTGGAGCGCGACGCTTCGAAATCCTGCGAGTGGTGGACGCTGTGATGCTCCGTCGTGTTGAACAGGAAGCGCCACCAACGCGGCGTGTTGAAGCGGACATTGATGTGCTGGTACGTGCCGACCGCCATGCCCAGCGCGCCCGCCAGCAGCGCGGCGCGCGGCAGGAAGTCGAAGAAACCGCCGATGCCGAGGCCGATCAGGAACAGCTCGATCGGGTTGCCGTTCGCGCCCTTGTTGATGTTCAGCTGCGTGATGTAGTGGTGCGGCGCGTGGGTCAGCCACAGCGGGTACCAGTTATGCATCCCGCGATGCATCCAGTACTGCCCGAAATCGAAGATGAACGAGATCAGGAAGGCCTGCAGCAGCAGCGGCATGGCCAGGAACCAGGCCAGCTTGTCCCACGCCATGCTGCCCTGGATCGCCTCGATCATGACGCCGTCGCCGATATAGCTGTCGACCATGCGCAGCACGGTGTAGCCGAGTGAGACGTAGAACAGGTCGGTCGTCAATTCCTTCCACGTAAGCTTCCAGCTTTCGTGGCGCGGCGTCAGCCATTCGAGGCCGAGCAGGAAGACCTTGAAGCCGATCCCGATCCACAGGCCGACGGAAGCGACCGCCCAGTCATTGGGGGCGTAGTACCAGAAGGCGACCAGGGCCAGCAGCACGGCGGGCTGGAACCAGCTGAAGAACAGCCGCTTGGGCAGGCTGCCTTCCACCTTGGGGAGGTTGTCCCACCCGATCGTGACCGGCGCCTGCGCCCCGATCACCCGCTTGCCCACTACCGTACCTGCCATGTTATTCCCCGTTTCGCGGAAGAAGTGGCGCGGCAATTAAAGAAGGATGGGCATGAACGGCATACGTCAGCTGACGTAGGATGCGGGAAAAGCGGCCGATTTCCGCGGGTTCAAGGTTGCGCGGCCGCTTCTGCGGCGGCCCCTGTGCCGGTCCACCAAGACAATGTGTGATTGTCATGGGCGGAGGTCCAGACGCCTTGCGGGGTCCAGCGCAGCGCGCCGCTGCCCGCCGCGGCGCCGTGGCGGCCGACCACCGCCATTGCCAGCGGGTCCACCTCCACAAAGGTCTGCCCCAGCGTGGTGCGCAGCCACACGCGGCCGCCGCCGGTGTCGATGTCACCCCATTTCAATGTCTCGTCCACCGCGACCCGGCCGGTGACCGCGGCAGAACCTGGATCGATTCGCGCCAGCGTGCCGTCGCCCTGTTCCTGCACCCACACCGCACCCTCGCCCGCCGCCAGGAAGCCCGGCGCGCGGCCCATCGCAGTGGTGGCGACGACCTGGTTGGTGGCGGGATCGATCTTCTGCAGCGTCCCCCCCTTCAGGCTGACGGCCCATAAGGCATCGAAGCCATAGGCCAGGGTGAAGCTGCCTTCGTTGACCGGCACGGTGGCGATCACGGCGTTGGTCGCCGGATCGACGCGGGCGAGGGCGGCGGTCTCGCTCGCCACCCAGACCGATCCGGCACCGCTGACGACGTTCAGCTCCCCATCCGGGCTGCCGAGTCCGGTCGGTACGGTGGCCTGCCGCTCTCCGGTGGCAAGGTCCACGCGCACCAGCACCCGTTCCTTGCAATCGGCGACCCACAGAGACCCGTCGGCGACCGCCATGGTGCCGCAGGCGCGGCCGAGCGGTGATTCCGCCAGCTTGCCGTCGCGGCCCCACTTCTCGACCTTCTCGCGGTTGGTGACCCAGACCGCGTCGCCGTCCACCGCCAGGAAATCGGCGAAGCCGGGTACGCTGATCGGGTGTTCCACCGGATCGGCGATCGCCGCGCTGCTGCCGGCGAGAAGGGCTGCGATCACACCAGCCCGGACGATCTTCATGCCGCACGCCTCCCTTTGGTGCACGGGTATGCCGCGGGTGCGGCGGAAGGCAGGTGGGCAAATGACGTATCGCCCGCCGCCGGCAGCTTGCTTATCGTCCCCCCTGTTCTCTCCTGCGACCACCGGAGGCCTTTGCGCCTCCGGTGGCGTCTTTCGTTGCAACGAACGGCCCCGTCGCCTATGTCACACGCGCGCCCGCGCCAGACGGGCTTGTCGTAAGACGCAGGAGAGAATGCCCATGAAGTCCATGCTGCTGGCGCTCTGCGCCGCCGCGACTGTGCTGCCGGGTGCGGCAGCGGTCGCGAACACTGCCGAAAGCCCATTTGTCCGCTCCGAATCCGTTGTCCGCGCGGACGATCTCGACCTCACCCGCCCGGCCGACCGGCTGCGGCTGGAAACACGCCTCGCCACCGCGGCGGAAGAGGTGTGCGGCCGGGGCATGGACCGCCTCCATAATGTCGCCAAGGACAAGGCCCGCACCTGCAAGGCAGAAGTGCTGGCCGAGAGCCGGGCGCAATACCAGACGCTGGTTGCCCGGGCCGAAAGCGCCCGCACGCTGGCGCTGAACTGAGGGGCATCCAGCCCTTTATCCGGGCTGCCCTGTCAGCAGGGTAGCCCGGTCTTCCCACCCGCACCTATCGCCGGCGGAAAGGGAAATTGTGCCGGAACGACCCGGCTTTGCCGCAATGCGGCATCATACGTCAAACACCCCATTGGCCGCCTGACCGCGGCTTCATAGCAAACACCCTCGCGGGATCGATGCGGAGGAGTTCAATCCTCCCGACCACCGGCCATGTCCGGTCCGCGCCAGGGGGACGTCCTGTGAAGCCAAGACATAATGCGCGGACATAAGGGGCAATGATTTGACCAACGGCAGCACTTTCCGGCTTTCCCTGCTTTCGGCGACCATCCTGGGCGGTACAGCCCTGGCGCTGCCGGCCGCTGCGCAGAGCACGGGCGCAAGCGATCCAACCCGGCAGGAGCCGGCAGGCACCCAGATCGCCGCGGCGGACGACAACGCCATTATCGTGACGGCGACCCGCCGCGCGACCACGCTGCTCGACACCCCGATCAACATCACCGCATTGTCGGGCGACACACTGGCGCAGCAGCGCGTGGACGACGTGCGCGACATCGCCGATTTCACCCCGGGCCTGACCATCCCCGACACCGGCCCGCGCAGCACCGGCTCGATCGTCCTTCGTGGCCTGAACGCGGGCGACACCAGCGACACCGGCTCGGGCTATGACAATGCGCTCGGCATCTACCTGGGCGAAGTGCCGCTGTATTACGACTTCAAGCTGCTCGACATCGATCGGGTGGAGGTGCTGCTGGGGCCGCAGGGCACGCTGTATGGCCTCGGCACGCTGGCGGGTGCGATCCGCTACATCCCCAAGCTGCCCGATGCCGACGAGTTCCAGGCGGAGGTGCATGGCCGCGTCTATGCCAAGGCGCATAGCGAGGATGCCGGCGTCCAGGCCGATGCGGTGATCAACATCCCCATCGTCACCGATCACGTCGCCTTCCGCAGCGTGAACGGCTATTACTTCGACCCCGGCTTCATCGACTATCCGCTGCTGCTGCAGACGCCCGGCGTCTCAATCGCGCAGCCTGGTGGGCCGGACGGCTTCTTCACGGACGAGGCGTATGCCGCTAATCTCCGGCGCGAGAACGACCTCAATTACGAACGCACCTACACCAGCCGCAACCAGCTGCTGCTGCAGACCGGGCCGAACTTCCGCGCGATCGTCACCTATGCCTACCAGCAGACGGAGACGGAGGGCGTGCAGGCGAACCATGCCGGCGTGCTGAACACCGGCCGGTACGAAAGCGCCGCCCGCTACACCGAACCGGCAGAGCGTCATGCCCACCTTGCCGCGCTGGAGCTGAACATCAGCGTCGGCGATATCTTCGATATCGTGTCGAGCACCGGCTACACCGAGGTGAAGACCGAAGCGCAGGGCGACGTGACCGACCTGCTGCTCGACCTCGACTACGATTACGAGGCGTTCCCGGCCTTCTCCGGCTTCAACTACAACCGCACGAAGCGCGAGCAGGTGAACCAGGAGGTGCGGTTCGTCTCCACCCATGGCGGCCCGCTCAGCTGGGTGATCGGCGGCTTCTACAACGAACAGAAGCTCGACAGCTATGGGTTCGAGAGCACGCCCGGCCTGTCCGACTTCTACGGGGTGCCCAACAACCCGGACGATCTAGAATATATCAGCTACATCCGCAGCAAGATCGAGGAAAAGGCGGTCTTCGGCGAGGCGACGCTGAACATCACCGATGAATGGCAGGTCACCGGCGGCCTGCGCTATTTCGACTACACGTCGGAGATCACCGGCGCGCTCAGCCTGCCGCTGCTGGGCGATCCGACCGACGTCTATTCGCAGGAGCCGGCGGGCGGCGTCGGCGGCGAGGATGGCGTGGTGTGGAAGTTCAACACCTCCTACCGCTTCGCGCCCGACTTCATGGCCTATGCCACCTACAGCAAGGGCTATCGCATCGGTGGGCCGAACCGTGTGGCGCCGTGCCCCGACCCGGTGCCGGAAGATCAGCAGAACGCCTGCGCGCTGCCCAACGAACAGCAATACGGGCCGGACACGACCAAGAACCTGGAGATCGGCATCCGCGCCGGCCTGTTCGACCGTCGCCTGAACATCAGCGCCAACGTGTTCAACATCGACTGGGAGGGTATCCAGGTCGCCAGCGCCACCTTCTACGGCGTGACCGGCATCACGGTGAACGGCGGCAAGGCGCGCAGCCGCGGGTTCGAGGCGACGTTCAACGCGCAGCCGATCCCGCCGCTGTCGATCGCGGGCAGCTATTCCTTCACCGATGCGGAGCTGCGGTCGGACGTGCCGGACCTGATCGCGGTGCGCACGATCCCGGGCTATTACGGTCCGTACCGGTCGCGCACCCGGCCCGATCTGCCGACCAAGTTCAGCCAGCTCGATGCGCTGAAGGGTGACCGGCTGCCCGGTTCGGCACGCCACACCGCCAGCCTCGGCGCGACCTACACGCATGACCTCAACGACGATGCGGAGCTGATCGCCAACTGGACCGCGACCTATCGCGGCGAGGTGGTGACCCGGCTCGGCGGGGCGCGCACCTCCGGCGAGGTGTTGCCGGATTACCTGACGCACCGGGCATCGCTGACCTACGCGACCGATCGGTTCGACCTGACGCTGTGGGCCAACAACATCTTCGACAAGTATGCCGTGACCTCCATCGGCAACGACCTGTCGCGGGTTGGCGTCAATGACGGGCAGGCCGTCCGCTTCTACAGCCGGGCGGTGCTGAACCCGCGGACCGTGGGCCTGGAAGCGCGCATCCGCATGTAGTGCGTGCGATCCTCCCCATGCCCGGCATGGGGAGGATCATCTACTCGGTACTGATCCCCGCCGCCTGCAGCAGGGCGCGGGCAGGCGCCAGCGCATCGGCCTGCACCTGCCAGCGCCCGACCGCATCGGCATTCATCGGTCGGCGGACCTGCGCCGCGCTGGGGGTCGCCACGGCGGCGCTGTTGCGGTGGAAATGCAGGCACGCCTCGTCCCACGGCAGGCCGCAATGCGCCAGCAGCTGCCGGGTCTCGCCCTCCTGATCGGCGACAAGCCTTTCGTAATCCATTTCCAGCACGCGGCCGGGTAATTGCCGCTGCCAGAACCGCATCAGCCGGTCGAAGCGGATGTAGTACCGCGCCGTGTCCGCCAGATCGTAGGAATAGAAGTAATAGGGCGAGGTGCTGGCGAACAAGTGCTTGTAATTGCTCCATATCGTATCGAGCGGGTGGCGCCGCAGGCACACGATGCTGGCCCGTGGGAAGGCGCGGGCGATGAACCCGGTATAGAGCATATTGGCGGGCAGCTTGTCGGTGAACCGCTCCACCCCCGGCAACACATGCTGGCGCGCGCGCTGCAGATAGAGACGTGCGATGTCCGCCGGATCGGCCGCGACCGCCGCATGGACCGTAGCGGGATCGATGATGCGCCGCGACGGGGTGCCGGCCAACTGCTTCACCGCCAGCGGCATCGCCTGCAGCTCCCCGGCGGACGCGACCTGCGGGTGTGAGGACAGGATGCGATCGACCAAGGTGGTGCCGGTGCGCGGCATTCCGACAACGAAGACCGGCGCGGCATTTTCGTCGGATGGCGGGCCGATCTCGGCGAATGCCTGCTCGATCGCGTCGAAGACCGCCGCGTCATCGGCGAAGTCATAGGCCAGCCGGGCGCGATGCGCGCCGTTTGCGGTGTCGAGGTGGTGGAATGCGGCCTGGTGCTCGCCCAGTTCCTCGCATTCCTTGGCAAGTGCGTAGCGGATGCGCAGCGCATCATCAGGCGCGGGGTCGGCCGCCACCACCGCCTCCAGCCGAGCGATGTGGTTGTGACCGGCGTCGTGACGGCGGAGGCCTGACAGCGCATAATGCGCCCGGCCATGGTCGGGCACGCGGGCGATCACCCCTTCGAACTGCTCGGCCGCCTCCGCCGCCTGCCCGACGAATCCCAGCGCCGCCGCCAGGTTGTAGCGGAACTCGGCATTGTCCGGCGCCGATGCCACCGCCTGTTCGAACAGGCACACTGCCGCGGCATGGTCGCCCAGCCGCACAAGCACGCAGCCGATCGTGTCGGCGGTAAGGGCGTCGGCCGGGCCTGCCGCCTCCGCCCGCGATGCCGCCTGACGCGCCTCCGCATCGCGGCGGGCGGCGATCAGCAGCCGCGCGTGCTGCGCCAGGTATTCGGCGGTTGGGGCGAGTGCCACCGCCTGCGCCAGCAGGGGCAGGGCCCGGCTGACCCGGCCTTCCGCCGCGTCCACGATGCCTTGCAGGAACAGCGCCTCTGCCGAACCGCCCAGTCGCGCGGCGATCCGGCGCACCGCCGCGTGATCGCCTGCGGCCAGCGCCGCGCGGCCCTGCGCGTGCAGGCCCGCCGGCGGATCGCTCAATGCACCAGGCTCAGCGTGCGGACCGCGGCGGCGGCGGCGGCGGCGCGGTTTTCCACCCCCATCTTCTCGAACACCTGCTCCAGATGCTTGTTCACCGTGCGGGGACTGATGCCCAGGATTTCGCTGATCTCGCGGTTGGGCTTGCCGCGGCTGATCCACAGCAGCACCTCCGCCTCGCGCCGGGTCAGGCCGTGGCGGGCGGACAGGGCCTGCTCCTCCTCCGCCTCGCCAGTCTGGCTGATGCGGAACAGCCATTCGTTCGCGCCATTGCGGCCCAGCAGCATCAGGTCGACCCGCTCGCCCGCGACTTCGACGCGCGCAGAGTTCGTGTCGCCCGGTTGTTCGGTCTGCAACCGGCGCAGCGTCTGCAGCAGACCGCCCGGCAGTTCGCGCGCATCGCGCCATTCGGCGAACAGGTCGGACAGCAGCGCGGCCGCCTTCGGCGTGGTCCACACGACCTCCCCCGCCGTGGTCAACGCCAGCACCGCGCGCCCGCTGCTGTCCAGCGCCACCTGGCTGCTGCGGGTGATGCGCGCATTGGCGAGGTGGACGCGCACCCGCGCCAGCAACTCGTCCACGACGACGGGCTTGGCCACGTAATCGACGCCGCCCGCGGCGAAGCCGTCGACGACATGCTCCGTCTCCGTCAGCCCGGTCATGAAGATGACGGGCACATGAGCCCAGCGTGGGTCGGCCTTGATCCGCCGGGTGGTCTCGAACCCGTCCAGCCCCGGCATCACCGCGTCCATCAGGATCAGGTCGGGGATGATATGTTCCAGCAGATCGAGTGCCGCCGCGCCGTCATTGGCGATCAGCACCGTATGATCGGCGCGTTCCAGCGTACTGGTCAGGAAGCTTAGTGATTCGGGCGTGTCGTCCACCACCAGCAGGGTCGGCCGCGGCTGGCCAGCGTCACTCGCCATGGCCGTGCCCCTCCAGGATCTTCAGGTAACCTTTCAGATCGAAGCCGTCCGCATGCGCGCGCAGCCTGGCGGAGAGGGCCGCAGCGGCGGGGACGGCGTGCTCCAGCTCGTCCAGCTTGGGGCCGATCGCGCGGACATGGCCGATCCGGCCAAGATGCCGCAGTTCCGCAAGGAACGGCGCCGCCTCCACCATGGATCCGGGTGGGGCAAGCGCAGCCTGTTCCGGCCCGGCGCCCGTCGACGCCTCGGCGATCCAGTCGAGCCGCAATTGCGCCGCCAGTGCATCCAGCAGCGCCTCCAGCTCCACCGGCTTCATCAGGAAGCCGTCATGCGCGCTGCCGCCATCGCCGCCGGCGGCGAATTCGTGGGCGTTGGCCGACACCATCAGGATGCGCAGCCCCTCACCACCCTGGACCCGCAGCGTTTCCGCCACCTGCCAGCCGCGCATGTCGGGCAGGTGGATGTCGAGCAGCGCGATGTCCGGCCGGTACATCGCGGCTAGCGCGATGCCTTCCGCGCCGTTGCCCGCCGTGTGGACCGTGAAACCCAGCGGCACCAGCAGCGCCTGCAGCACCGCCAGTTGCGCGGGATCGTCATCCACCAGCAGCACGCTGCGGCGTGGGCCGGCATAGCCGGCGACGCGACGGCGGCGGGCGGTTTCGGGCGGCGCCTCCGCCGGTTCGGGCAGCAGCAGGCGCACGCGGAACGTGCTGCCTTCGCCCGGCGTGCTGCGGACGGTGATGTCGCCGCCCATGATCTGCACCAGCACGCGCGTGATCGCGAGGCCGAGGCCCGTGCCCGGCTGCGCATGCCGGTCGTTGATCGCACCCCGGTTGAACGGTTCGAAGATGCGGTCCTGATCTTCGGCCGCGATGCCGATGCCGCTGTCGCTGACCTCCACGTCGACCGTCTGGCTGCGATACCGGACATGGATCGCGGCATGGCCGCTGTCGGTATACTTCACCGCGTTGGACAGCAGGTTGATCAGGATCTGGCGCAGCCGCTTCTCGTCCGTCCGTACGCAGGCGGGGATGCGGCCTTCGGTGGTGAAGCGGAATTCAAGCCCCTTCGCCTCCGCCTGCATGCGGAACATCTCCACCAGCTGGTCCAGCAAAGCGGGGAAGGGCACGAGGTCGCGGCTGAGCTTCAGCACGCCGCTTTCGATCCGGCTGATGTCGAGCAGGCCGTTGACAAGGTTGGTCAGATGCTCGGCCGAGCGACGGATCACGCGCGCCGCCTCCACCGGGGAGACGCCGGCATCGCGTTCCAGCAACTGGGCGTAGCCGTAAATGGCGTTGAGCGGGCTGCGGATCTCGTGGCTGACGCCCACCAGGTACCGGCTCTTGGCCTGGTTCGCCGCGACGGCGGCGTCGCGGGCGCGCTGCAATTGCGCGATCGTCCTGCCTTGCGCAGCAAGCTCCGCCTGCAGGTCGGCGAGCATGTCAGGCGCGTGCGCATCCGTCATGGCCGCGGGGTCGCACCGGGCCAGGCGGGTCGCTCTGCTCCTGATCGGCGGGGGTCCGCCATGCGTCTCCTTTGTCAGCGGCCCGCGATGTGCGGGGCTTCCTGCGCATACAAGCCAGCATGGCAGCCGCGCGGCAAGGTGGTCAAATGGCGTATTACGAAATCCGTGGCGAGTAATAACGGTGTGTCCCAGTTCACGGCAGCGGGAAGCGGGGCTCAATGCGTTTGGCGATCAACAGGTTTCGGATGACCGCCGGCTTGGCGCTGGCTCTGACGCTGACCGCCTGCGGCGGCGGCGCATCCGATCCGGCGGAGCCGCGCACGGACTTCGCCATTGGCTGGTCGATCTATGCCGGGTGGATGCCATGGCCCTACGCCGAACAGACCGGCATCGTGAAGAAGTGGGCCGACAAGTACGGCATCACCATCGATGTGGTGCAGGTCAACGATTACGTCGAATCGGTCAACCAGTACACCGCCGGCAAGCTGGACGGCGTAACCGTCGCCAGCATGGACGCGCTGACCATTCCTGCCGCCAGCGGCAAGGATACCAGTGCGATCATCATCGGCGACTATTCCAACGGCAATGATGGCGTGGTGTTGAAGGGGGCGGGCAACATCGCCGCCATCCGCGGCCGCACCGTGTATCTCGCGGAATTGTCGGTCTCCCATTATCTGCTGGCCCGCGGGCTGGAAAGCGCCGGGCTGGCGCTGACCGACGTGAAGACGGTCAACACGTCCGACGCCGACATCGTCAGCGCCTTTGCCAGCCCGCAGGCGAATGCGGCGGTGGCCTGGAACCCGCAGCTTTCTGAGATCGCCCGGATGCCCGGCGCCAGCGCGGTGTTCACCTCCGCGCAGATCCCGGGCGAGATCCTGGATCTGCTGGCGGTGGATACCGCTACGCTCGCCGCCAATCCGAACCTCGGCAAGGCGCTGGCCGGTATCTGGTACGAGACGATGGCGATCATGACCCGGCAGGACGCCACCGGGGCAGAGGCGCGCGCCGCCATGGCGAAGCTCGCCGGCACCACGCCCGAGGCGTTCGAGGCGCAGCTGAAGACCACCTACCTTTATGCGGAACCCGCCTCCGCCGTGCAGGCCGCCAGCGCACCCGAACTGGTGACGGCGATGACCCGCGTGCGCGATTTCAGCTATTCCAAGGGGCTGTTCGGCCCCGGCGCGCCATCGGCCGACACCGTGGGCATGGCGTTCCCCGGCAACCGCACGCTGGGCAATCCGCAGAACGTGAAGCTGCGCTTCGACGCCAGCTTCATGCAGATGGCGGCCGACGGCAAGCTGTAAGGGGTACCCCGCGTGAGGCTCGTCAACCGCAGACCCACGCCGAAGGGCGGCCTGCTGCTGGGCGCGGTGCCGCTGCTGGTGCTGGCCGTGCTGTATGTCGTCGCCGCCGCGGCGCGCCATGCGGAGAATCCGGCGGACAAGATCCTGCCGACCTTCGGTATGATGGTGCAGGCGATGGGCACGCTGCTGGCGCAGCCCGATCCGTTGAGCGGCCGCCTGATCTTCTGGGCGGACACCTTCGCCAGCCTGCAGCGCCTGGGCCTCGGCCTCGGCATCGCCTCCCTCACCGCATTGCTGCTGGGCCTGGCGCTGGGCGTGCTGCCCCTGCTGCGTGCCAGCCTCGGCCCGGTGGTGACCACGGTGGCGGTGGTGCCGCCGGTGGCGCTGCTGCCTGTCCTGTTCATTGTCTTCGGCCTGGGGGAGACGGCGAAGGTCGCGCTGATCGTGATCGGCGTCGCCCCGTTCATGGTCCGCGATCTGGCGCTGCATGTCTCCGCCATTCCCGCCGAACAGATGCTGAAGGCGCAGACCTTGGGCGCGTCGAGCTGGCAATTGGCGCTGCGCCTGGCGTTGCCGATGGCGATGCCGCGCCTGATCGCGTCGCTGCGCCTCTCGCTCGGCCCGGCATGGGTGTACCTGATCGCGGCGGAGGCGGTCGCGTCCGACATCGGCCTTGGCTATCGCATCTTCCTGGTCCGCCGGTACCTGTCGATGGACATCATCCTGCCCTACGTCGCGTGGATCTCCCTGCTGGCGATCGCCTGCGATCTCGCGCTGCTGTGGCTCAGCCGGTGGGCCTTCCCCTGGGCGCATGGGGCGAAAAGATGAGCGCGCCCGTGCTCTCCTTCCGCGACGTGTCGGTCGAATATGGCGAGAAGCTCGTGCTCGAACGGGTGGACCTCGACATTGCCGAAGGCTCGTTCGTCTCCATCCTCGGCCCGTCGGGCGCGGGCAAGAGCACGTTCCTGCACCTGGTGCTGGGCGACACGCCGCCGTCCAGCGGCACGATCCTGCTGGATGGCGCGCCGATGACGCCGGAATGCGGCCCAGATCGCGGCGTGGTGTTCCAGCGTTATTCGGTGTTCCCGCATCTGTCGGCGCTCGGCAATGTCATGTTCGGGCTCGACTGCGCCGCCCCCGTCACCGCACGGCTGTTCGGCGCGAAGCGGCGTGAGGCGCGGGAACAGGCCGCGGCCATGCTGGAGGCGGTCGGCCTCGGCAGCAATCTCGATACCTACCCCGCGCAGATGTCGGGGGGCATGCAGCAGCGGCTGGCGATCGCGCAGGCGCTGATCATGCGGCCGCGCATCCTGCTGCTGGACGAACCGTTCGGCGCGCTCGACCCTGGTATCCGGCGCGACATGCATGCGCTGATCACCCGGCTGTGGCGCGAACAGGGCCTGACGGTGCTGATGGTGACGCATGACCTGAAGGAGGCGTTTGCGCTCGGCACCCGTGTGCTGGTGTTCGACAAGCGCCGTCACGATCCGCACGCGCCGCACCGCTTCGGCGCCAACGTGATGCACGACCTCTCGCTCGACCGCGCGGAAGGCGGCGACAACAGCGCGGCGCAGGCGCTGGTGGCGGAGCACATGCGCGCATGAGCTCGCTCGCCCCCAACAGCACGCCGGTCGCCCGGCTGAGCATGAGCCTGCCCGCGCCGCTGTCCACCGCATTGGACCGCATGGTGGGCGAGCGCGGCCTGCCGTCGCGTTCGCAACTGATTGCCGAACTGATCCGCAACGCGCTGGCCGAACATGGCGCGGCGACGCGGCCCGACGGCATCCTGGCGGGTACCGTGACGCTGATTTATCGCGGCGACCGCGGCCTCGTCCGCCAGCAATTGGCCCAGACGCAGCAGGATTACCTGAAGGAGGTGATCTCCTCCCAGCACGTGTTCCTGGAAGGGGACCAGTCGCTGGAGGTGATGCTGGTGCAGGGCCCGGCCGAACGGCTGCAGGCGCTGTGCGATGCGCTGCGCGCCGTGCGCGGGGTGCAGCAATTGCACCTGTTCACCACCACCGCACTGCTGCCGCCGCTCCACGAGGACCTGCAAGAAGGCGGGCACTTCCCCGCTCTGCCGGAGGAATGATGAATACCACGCTCCACGACCCGCGCGCCGCGCAGGCGCATGCCCGCGCGCAGGGCGGCTCCACGGCGGAGGCGATGCCGCTGCTGCCGCCGGTCGCCGATGACCTGCCCGCCGGTGTCGCGGCCGACGATCTGGTGTGGGAGGAGGTGATCGCCGCTGGCGGCTATGCTTCCCGCCGGCTGTCCCGCGGCACCCGGCTGCGGCTGGTGGATCGCGACGGCGATGCCTGCGCCAGCCTCCAGCTGTTCAATGCGGAGATGCCGACCGAGCGGCTGAACATCGCCGACACGCTGAAGGTGCAGTGGAACGCCTATCCGGGTGCGGGCAGCCTGCTGCTGTCCGACATGGGCCGCGTGCTGATGAGCATCGTGGAGGACGGAACCGCCGAAGATGACCGGGGCGGCACGCACGATGCCTTCTGCGGCGCCTCCAACGCGGCCAGCAATGCCCGCATCTATGGCGAAGGCGGCAATTGGAGCGCCTATCCCAATGCGCGCGACCGGCTGCTGCTGGGTGTCGCCAAGCATGGATTGGGGCGCAAGGATGTCCACCCCTGCCTCAACCTGTTCAAGGGCGTCCGGATTGAAGAAGACGGGGCAGTCACCCCGCAGCTCGGCCCCTTCGTGCCTGGCCGCAGCGTGGTGCTGCGCGCGGAGATGGAGGTGATCGCCGTCATCGCCAATTGCCCGCACGTGCTGGACCAGCGGAGCTGGAGCGTCACCCCGTTGCGCGCCACCGCCTGGCGCGGCCCCGTGACAAGTGCCGACGACCCGGTGCGCAATGCGACGCCGGAGGGCCAGCGCGCCTTCCGGAACGTCGAAGACCTCTACCGCCGCTAGGACTATCATGACCCTCCCAGCTACCATTGGCGATCCCGCCCTCGCCGGCCTGCCGCCCCGGCTGGTCCATGACGAAACCGTGCCTGCCCGCGCGCCGTGGCTGCACACCATCGCCGCGGGCCACACGCTGCGCATCGTCGATGTGGAGGGGAACCAGGCGGTCGACTTCCTGCTCTATTCCGCCGCCGACGATGCCGAACGCTACAGCGCGCAGGACACCGTCGCGGCGCAGGGCAACATCTTCCTGCGCACCGGATCGGTGCTGCTGTCCAACGAAGGGCGCCCGTTGGCGACGATCACCGGCACCAATGTCGATTACCACGATACGATCGGCGGCGCCTGTTCGTGCGAGAGCAACACGCTGCGTTATGGCCACCACACCAAGGCGCAGCATGCCTGCGTGGACAATTTCCTCGACGCCAACATTCGCGCCGGGCGCGGCAAGCGGGACATGGTGTCCAACATCAACTTCTTCATGAACGTGCCGGTGATGGCAGACGGCGCGCTCGGCATCGTGGACGGCATCTCCGCCCCCGGCCTGACGGTCGACCTGCGCGCGGAGATGGACGTGGTGGTGGTCGTGTCGAACTGCCCGCAGATCAACAATCCGTGCAACGGCTTCAATCCCACGCCCGTGCGCATGATCGTGGCCGCCGAATGAGCATCCGGACCGTCCTCGTCGCCAATCGCGGCGCCATCGCCCGGCGGATCATCCGCACCTTGCGCGCGATGAACATCCGTTCCGTCGCGGTCTATTCCGATGCGGACATCGCCTCTCTCCATGTCGCGGATGCCGACATGGCGGTCAGGATCGGGCCGGCCTCCCCAGCGGAAAGCTACCTCGATGTCGATGCGATCCTGGCGGCGGCGCGGGAGACGAGCGCGGATGCGATCCACCCCGGATACGGCTTCCTGTCGGAGAACGCGGAGTTTGCCGAGCGTTGCGAGGCGGCGGGCATCGCCTTTGTCGGCCCTACGCCCGAGAATATCCGCACCTTCGGCCTGAAGCACACTGCGCGTGCCCTGGCGGAGGAGAGCGGCGTGCCGCTTGCCGCCGGCAGCGGGCTGCTGGCGGGCGCCGAGGACGCGGTCGCAGCGGCCAGCACCATCGGCTATCCGGTCATGCTGAAGGCGACGGCCGGGGGCGGCGGCATCGGCATGCGCGTGTGCGAGGATGCGCGCGCCGTGCGCGAAGGCTTCGCCGCGGTGTCGCGCATGGGCGCCGGTGCCTTCGCCAATGGCGGCGTGTTCCTGGAACGCTTCGTGCCGCGCGCCCGCCATATCGAGGTGCAGATCTTCGGCGACGGGCAGGGCCGCGTGGTCCATCTGGGCGAACGCGACTGCTCGCTCCAGCGGCGCAACCAGAAGGTGGTGGAGGAGGCGCCCGCGCCCGATCTGCCCAACGACATCCGCGATGGCCTGATCGAGGCGGCGGTCCGCCTGGGCAGCGCCGCCCGGTACCGCAATGCCGGTACGGTCGAGTTCCTGTACGATCCCGAACGGCGCGACTGGTTCTTCCTGGAGGTGAACACCCGCCTGCAGGTGGAACATGGCGTCACCGAGGAAGTGACAGGCGTCGATCTCGTCGAATGGATGGTGCGCGGCGCGGCGGGCGATTATTCGGTGATGGACGCGGCCCCCGCCGGCCCGGCAGGCTGGTCGATGCAGGCGCGCCTCTATGCGGAGGACCCGGCCGCCGATTACCGCCCGGCCACCGGCACGCTGATCGCCGCCGACTTCCCGGCGGACGCGCGGGTGGAAACCTGGGTGGAGGCGGGCAGCACCGTCACCAGCCATTACGATCCGATGATCGGCAAGCTGATCGTGCGTGGGGAAGACCGCCCCACCGCCATCGCCGCCTTGCAGCAGGCGCTGGACCAGACGCAACTGGCGGGGATCGAGACCAATGTCCGCTGGCTGCGCGACGTGGCGCGTGACCCGCGCTTCGCCGCGGGCGAGGTGTCGACCCGGCTGCTGGAGACGGTGCCGCACCAGCCCCGTTCGATCAGCGTGCGCGGCGCGGGCACCTTGACGACCGTGCAGGACTGGCCCGGTCGGCAGGGTCTGTGGTCGATCGGCGTGCCGCCATCGGGCCCGATGGACCCGCGCGCCTTCCGCCTCGGCAATGCCTTGCTCGGCAATCCGGCGGAGGCGGCGGGGCTGGAGATGACCGCCACCGGGCCCACGCTGCAGTTCAACAGCGCCACACGCATCTGCCTGACCGGCGCCGACTTCGCCGCCACGCTGGACGGCAAGCCCGTACCGCTGAACCGTCCGGTGGCGGTCGCGGCGGGGCAGGTGCTGACGACCGGCCGCGTCACCGGCGGCGGCATGCGCGGCTACCTGCTGCTGGCGGGCGGGCTGGACGTGCCCCCCTATCTCGGCAGCCGGGCGACCTTCGACCTGGGCGAGTTCGGCGGCCATGCCGGACGCCGTCTGCTGACCGGCGACACGCTGCACCTGAATGCCGCCGCACCCGCGGTGATCCCGGCGGAGCGCGCGGTCGCACCCGTGGCAATGGGCGGCGAATGGACGCTGCGCGTCCTCTACGGCCCGCATGGCGCCCCCGACTTCTTCACGCCCGCGGATGTGGAGATGATCCTGAACGCCGACTGGCGGGTCCACTACAACAGCAACCGCACCGGCGTGCGGCTGGTCGGG
Source organism: Croceibacterium sp. TMG7-5b_MA50 (assembly GCF_039830145.1). Taxonomy (NCBI): domain Bacteria; kingdom Pseudomonadati; phylum Pseudomonadota; class Alphaproteobacteria; order Sphingomonadales; family Erythrobacteraceae; genus Croceibacterium; species Croceibacterium sp. TMG7-5b_MA50. Next base: position 2,491,977 of record NZ_CP156082.1, read on the forward strand.
CCGAAGCCGCAGTGGGCGCGGACGGACGGTGGCGAGGCCGGGCTCCACCCGTCCAACATCCACGACAATCCCTACGCCATCGGCGCGATCGACTTTACCGGCGACACGCCGATCATCCTGGGGCCGGACGGCCCCTCGCTCGGCGGGTTCGTCTGCCCGTTCACCGTGATCGTCGCCGACCTGTGGAAGGTCGGCCAGCTCGCCCCCGGCGATCGCCTGCGGTTGCAGATGGTCGACATGGCCACGGCCGAGGCCGCGCTGGCGGAGGAGACCGCCGTCATCGACGGGACAGTGCCGCCCGCACCCAAACCGTCCGCACCGCCGGCCGACCCCACCCCGATCCTGGCCGAGCTGCCGGAGGATGGCCGCCGTCCGCGCGTGATCCATCGCCAGCAGGGCGACGACAACATCCTGGTCGAATACGGCCCCATCACGCTCGACCTGGAGCTGCGCTTGCGCGTCCATGCCGCCATCGCGGAGCTTGAGCGGCTGGCCCTGCCGGGCATGCTCGACATCACGCCCGGCATCCGTTCGTTCCAGGTGCATTTCGATCCCGCCGCCATCCGTCAGCGCGAACTGGTCGATGCGCTGCTCGGCATCGAGGAGCGGCTGGGCGACCTCGACGATTTCACCATCCCGTCGCGCATCGTCCACCTGCCGCTGAGCTGGGACGATCCTGCCATCCACCAGACGGTCGAACGGTACATCAGCGCGGTGCGCGACGATGCGCCGTGGTGCCCGGACAATATCGAGTTCATCCGCCGGGTGAACGGCCTCGCCAGCGTGGATGACGTGCAGCGGATCGTGTTCGATGCCAGCTACCTCGTCTATGGCCTGGGCGACGTCTATCTGGGCGCGCCGGTCGCCACCCCGGTCGATCCCCGGCACCGGCTGGTGACCACCAAATACAATCCGGCGCGCACCTGGACCCCGCCCAACGTGGTCGGCATCGGCGGCGCCTACATGTGCATTTACGGCATGGAGGGGCCGGGCGGGTACCAGCTGTTCGGCCGCACCATCCAGGTGTGGAACACCTACCGCCAGACGCCCGCCTTCGCGGACGGGCAACCGTGGCTGCTGCGCTTCTTCGACCAGATCCGCTTCTTCCCAGTCAGCCATGAGGAGCTGACCGAATGGCGGCGCGACTTCCCGTTGGGGCGGCGCACGATCGAGATTGAGGAGACCGAGTTCCGCCTCGCCGACTACCGCGCCTTCCTGGCGGACAATGCCGCCTCCATCACCGAGTTCGAGGAGCAGCGTGGCGCCGCCTTTGCCGCTGAGCGCGAAGACTGGCACCGCCGGGGCGAGTTCGCCCGCGTCGCCAGCCTGGCGGAGGCGGATGCCGGCGCGGCCGCACCCGACACCGCCGACCTGCCCGATGGTGCGGAGTTGGTCGAGGCGCCGTTCGGCGGATCGCTGTGGAAGCTGCTGGTGGGCCCGGGCGACAAGGTCGCCGCAGGGGAGACCATCGCGGTGATCGAGGCGATGAAGACCGAATTTCCCGTCGAGAGCCCCGCCGCCGGCACCGTCGCCGCGCTGTATGTGGCCGAACGCCAGCCGGTCGATCCCGGTGCGCCGATGCTGGCGTTGGTGCGCGAATGACCGACCTGACCCGCCTGTCCGCCGCCGCCATCGCAGCCGATGTCCGCACCGGCACGCGCAGCGCCGCCGCCTGGATGGAGGAGGTGCTGGACCGCCTCGCCACTTACGATCCGGTGCAGCCGGGCGTGTGGATCAGCCGCTTCGATCCCGCGCAATTGCGCGTTGCCGCCGCACGGATCGACCGGCGCGTCGCCGCGGGCGAGAACCTGCCGCTGGCGGGTGTGCCCTTCGCGGTGAAGGACAATATCGACCTCGCCGGCCTCCCCACCACCACCGCCTGCCCGGCCTTTGCCTACGACCCGGCGGAGACCGCGGGCGTGGTCGCCCGGCTGGAAGGGGCGGGTGCCATTGCGGTGGGCAAGACCAATCTCGACCAGTTCGCCACCGGGTTGAACGGCACGCGCAGCCCGTATGGCATTCCCCGCAACGCGCATAATCTCGCCTATGTCAGCGGCGGCTCCTCCTCCGGCTCCGGCACGGCGGTGGCGGCGGGGCTGGTGGCGTTCGCGCTCGGCACCGACACTGCCGGATCGGGCCGCGTGCCCGCCGCCTTCCAGCACCTGTTCGGGCTAAAGCCATCGCGCGGGCGGTGGAGCAGCCACGGTTTGGTGCCCGCCTGTCGCACGCTCGACTGCATCACCGTGCTCGCCAACGACATCGCCGACACGCGGCTGGTGGACGATGTCGCGCATGGCTTCGACGAACGCGACGCCTATTCGCGCGACCTGCCCGATGTGGCTCGTCCGGCGCGGCGCATCGGCGTGCCCCGCCCGCATCAGCTCCGCTGGTTCGGCGATGCCGAGTCGGAATACATCTGGGCCCGCGCGCTCCAGACGCTCGCCGCCGATGGCGTGGAGCTGGTGGAGATCGACCTCGACCCCTTGGATGAAGCGGCGCGGCTGCTGTATGACGGGCCGTGGGTGGCGGAACGCACGGCGGCGGTCGAACCGCTGCTGCGCAGCCAGCCGGAGGCCTTCCACCCGGTCGTGCGCGGGATCATCCAGCCCGGCCTCGCGGTCAGCGCGGTGGAGACCTTCAACGGCATCTACCGCCTGGCGGAGCTGCGCACCGTGGCGGAGCGGATGTGGGGCGCGGTCGATCTGCTGCTGCTGCCGACCACCGGCACCACCTTCCGCGTCGAAGAGATGCTGGCGGCGCCGGTGCAGCTCAATTCTATGCTGGGCGCCTACACCAACTTCGTGAACCTGCTCGACATGGCGGCGCTGGCGCTGCCTGCCGGCATCCGCGCCAACAAGACCGGCTTCGGCATCACGCTGATCGGCCCCGCCGGCACCGACCGCGCGCTGATCGACGCGGCCGGGCAGTTCATTTCCCGTGCGGGGCCGGTCGTGCCGCCGCCAGTCGCCATGGAGGACCAGATGCAGACCGTGAAGCTCGCCGTTGTCGGCGCCCACCTGAAGGACATGCCGCTGCACTGGCAGCTCACATCGCGGGCGGCGGAATTCGTCGGCGCGGCAAAGACCGCGCCGACCTACCGCCTCTACGCCATCGCCGACAGCGTTCCGCCCAAGCCCGCGCTGGTCCACGATGCCGACAATGGCGCGTCCATCGCCATCGAGATCTACGAGCTGGACGTCGCCGCTTTTGGCAGCTTCACGGCGGAGGTGCCCGCGCCGCTGGCGATCGGGACCGTGACGCTGGAGGATGGCAGCAGCGTGAAGGGCTTTGTCAGCGAACCGCGCGCCCTGAACGGGGCGACCGACATTACCCATCTGGGCGGCTGGCGCGCCTACATCGCCAGCCTGACCCCGGCGGAATAGCGCCGCCGCGCGACCCCCGCTATTCCGCCGGCGGGAGGTCCACGGCGACGATTGCGATCGCGTCCTCCGCCCCGCCGAAGGGCAGCACCTCGCCCGGCTCTGCCCCCAGCATCGCCCGCGCGAGCGGGGCGTGGACGCTGATCTGCCCGGCAGCAGGGTCCGCCTCGTCATCGCCCACGATGGCCAGCGTGCGCGGCCGGCCGTTCAGCGTGAAGCTGACGATCGTACCGAACTCCACCCGCGTGCCCGATGGCGGGGCGGCGAGCTGCGCCGTGGCCTGCCGCCTCTGCCAGTAGCGCAGGTCACGCGCCGGCGCGGCGGCGGCTTCCGTGTCGGGTGCGGCGGCGACCGCCGCCTGCAATGCCGCGATCCGTTCGGCGATCAGGTCGAGGCCGCGCCGGGTGACGATGTTGGGACCGGCGGGCAGGGGCCGTTCGAACTTCGGCTCCAGATGTTCCTCGTCGCTTTCGCGGCGGAAGGCGACGCTCACCGGGTGTCCCCGGTGGTGCTGGCGGCGGTGCGGTCGGGCATCATGTTCGGCGCCATCCCACGCGCGGTGCCGGGGATCAATGGACCGGCGGGTCGACCGGCGGAACGGCATGCACCGGCGCGACCGGTTCGCCGGGGGTGCGCGGGGGCAGGGCATCTGGCGGCACGTCGTCGATCTGCATCGCGGGTGTCGGCACCTCCTCCAGATTGCGTGCGCGCACCTGCAGTTCCACCCCGTCCCAGCGCAATTCGTTGAAGCTCGGCGGGGTGGAGCGGACCCGCTGCGACAGCGTGCCTGCGCCGATCATCCGGACGGGACCGTGCGGCGTATCCTCCATGATGTCGAACGGATCATGCACATGGCCGCTCAACACACCCAGCACATTGCGCTTCGCCAGCTCGGCCAGCGCCTTGCTGCCGCCATGGGTCAACGCAGTCCCCTTCGTCCCGACCTCCCGCAGGGGATGATGCACCGCGACCAGCGCGCGAATGCCGGGCGGCAGCGCATCGATCGCCGCCAGGCATTCACGCAGCGCTGCCTGCGTCACCCAGCCCTTCGACCAGTTGAAGCGCGGCTGCGCCCGGATGGCGGTCTTCAGTGGGACGATGTGGATGCCGGGCAGGTCCAGCTCCCGCTCCACCAGCGATTCCACCGCGCCGAACCGGCGATACGGGGCAAAGAAGCGTTCCAGCAGGTTGAAGTACGGCAGGTCGTGATTGCCGACCTCCACGGTCACCGGCGCCTCCAGCGACTGGATCCAGGCCTGCGCTGCGGCAAATTCATGGCGGCGGGCGCGCATCGTCAGGTCGCCGGTCAGCGCGATGCCGGCAGGTTTCTGGCGCGCGACCTCGTCCCGCGCCCAGGCGACCGCACGGGCATCCTCCAGCCCGAAATGCACATCACTGATGTGAAACAGCAGCGTCTGCGTCATGTGGCGGTGGCGATCAGGTCGACCTCGGCCCGGGCCAGGGAGAAGGTTGCCTGTGGCGCGGGATCGGATGGTTCGCCATCGATCAGCATGCCGAACGCCGTGCCCGCCACGCTGGCGAAGGTGACCTGATCCACCATGCCCAGCCGGTCGTGTGGCCCGTCGCGAAAGTTGCGCCGCATCAGGGCCCAGCCCTGCTGCAGGTACTCGCCCACGCCTTCCGCGTGATAGGCGTCGACCTGCAGCCCCTCGTCGGTCGGGGTCAGCATCAGCAGCGGGTATCCTTCGGGACGGCCGAGCGCGGGATCGGTGCAGGCGATCATGTCGCCGCTTACCGTCTCGCCCAGCGCGGCCGCAACACCCGTCGCGACATCCAGCACCGCGATATCGCGCATCGCCTCGCGCACCTGGTTCCAGCTGGTACCGGGGCCGGCCAGCACGCCGGCAAAGGCATCGCCGGCGGGGCTGCGCGCCATGCCGGGGCGGCGGCAGGAATAATCGCCGGCAGCCACCCGCTCGATCACCGCGTCCATCTCCGCCTCGCCATGCAGCCGGTGGAACAGCAGGTTCATGGTGCCGCCCGGCAGCACCAGCACCTGTCCGCCCCAACCGGCAAGGCTGGTGACCAGCGTGTTGATCGTGCCATCGCCCGCGAACACGGCGACGAGGTCGATCCCGGCGGCATCCAGCACCGCGGGTGTCGGCAGGTCCTCCGCCGGGAAGGTGGTGCGCTGCGCCACGCGGAAGCCGTGCGTGCCGCAGCACCGGTGCAGCGCCTCCAGCCCGTCATCGTCATTGCTGCCGCTGGAGGCATTGTTCACCAGCCAGAGGGGGCGCGGTTCGGTCATCATTCGCACAAGCGCGGGCAGGGCCCGACTGTTCCCGGTCCGATGGTCGACAAATGGATCACTGGCGCTGGTTCAGAAGCAGCCAGGCGCCACCCGCATTCGCCAGGGTGTACCCGGCATAGAGCCACACCCAGCGGGCGAAGCCGGCATGGACCAGCAGCAGCGCGCCCACCAGCACCGCGAACTCCGCCGCCATGCTGGCGCGGCCGGCCCAGCGCGGCCAGCCCATCCCGGTCAGCCAGCGCTGCCGCTGGTCCAGCACCGCCGCCTGCAGGGTGAAGTTGGTGACGCCCAGCAGCCAGGCCAGGATCAGCGCCATGCGATTAGCCCTGCATGCACTTGGTCGACCGCGATCGGCGGTTCGTCCTGCCCTGCTGACCGTGGTCGAACGGCATCCATGGCCGATCGATGCCAGCGCGAACGGGCGGCGGCAACAGCCTATTGAAGCTGAGTGCCCCGCCGAACCCCCAAGTCCCGGTCCGGCGGGTCACACCGGAGCCAAGAGGAGAGAGACCATGTTCAAACGTTCTGCCCTGCTGATCGCCGCCGGCGTGCTGTCCGGCATCGCCGCCCTGCCCGCCGCCGCGAAGGCCGGAAGCGAAGATGCCAGCGTCAGCGTATCGCACGCCGATCTCGACCTCACCACCGAAGCCGGCCAGACCACGCTCAACCGTCGCCTGAACAGCGCCGCGCGCCAGGTCTGCGCCTACCATGGTGGCCGTTCGCTGGCGATGTCGCAGGAAGCGGCCCGCTGCTACCGCCAAGCCCGCCGTGACGTGCAGGTCCAGTTCGCCATGGCGACATCCGGCCGGACCCAGCGGGGCGGCTGACCGATATGCGGTACGTGACTCAGGCCAGCTCCACCCAGACGGGCGCGTGGTCGCTGGCCTTTTCCCGTCCGCGATAATCCTTGTCCACGCCGGCTGCCTGCAGCCGGTCCGCCGCCTGCGGGCTCAGCAGCAGGTGATCGATGCGGAAACCATGGTCGCGCTGCCAGGCGCCGGCCTGATAGTCCCAGAAGGTCCACACCCCGCCCCGCGGGTTCAGCGTCCCGATCGCATCCGTCCAGCCATCGGCCAGCAGCCGGGAATAGGCGTCACGGCTCTCGGGCTGCATCAGCGCATCATTGGTCATCGCCCGGACGGAGAAGGTGTCGCTGTCATTGGGGATGACGTTGTAGTCGCCCAGCACCACCACCGGCCGCTCCGTCGCGAGCAATTGCGTCATCCGCGCGCGCAGCCGAGCCATCCAGGCCAGCTTGTAGTCGAACTTGGGCCCGGGCTGCGGATTGCCGTTGGGCAGGTAGATGTTGACGATGTGGACGCCATTCACCTCCGCCTCGATCAGGCGTGCCTGAACATCCTCCGGATCGCCGGGCAGCCCGCGAACCACATCGGTCGGCGCGGCGCCGTCCACGAGGATGGCGACGCCGTTGAACCCCTTCTGCCCGTGCCAGACCGCGTGATAGCCGATGGCCGCGAACTCGTCGGCGGGGAAGGCGTCGTCCTGCGTCTTGATCTCCTGCAGGCAGGCGACGGCAGGGCGCCGCTCCCCCAGCCACTCCAGCAGGCGCGGCAGGCGGGCGCGCACGCCATTGATGTTGAAGCTGGCGATCAGCACGGCGGTGCGCGGCGCCTGCTCAGATGCCGAAGGAGGAGCCGCAGCCGCAGCCGGCCGCCGCCTGCGGATTGTCCACCCGAAACGCCGCGCCGCCCAGCGATTCGACGTAATCCACGGTGCACCCGGCGACGAGGTCTAGGCTGACGGGATCGACCACCAGCCGCACGCCGTCGGTTTCGCTCACCCGGTCGTCGGCCTCCGCCGCATCGGCCAGCGCGAAGCGGTACTGAAAACCGGAGCAGCCGCCCCCTTCCACCGCCAGCCGCAGCAGCGCGGGCTTCCCCTGCCGCTGTCCGATCGCGCGCACACGCGCGGCGGCGGCGGCGGTCAGTACCGGCGTGGCGGGATCGGCGGTCACGAAGTCCGGGGCGGCGGGGGCGGGCGCACTGCTCATGGGTCGCAATGTAAGGCGCGCGCCACCCCGGCTCAAGCGCTGGTGATATAGTCGCGCAGGTCTTGCGCCTCCCGCTCCATCTTCTCCAGCCGGTATTTCACCAGATCGCCGATCGACAGAAAGGCGATCAGCCGCGGCGTTTCCCCGTCACTGGCGTGCAGGACCGGCAGGTGGCGGATGCGCCGTTCCGTCATCAGCGCCAGTGCCTGCAACACGCTGATCTCCCGATGGACGGAGATGACGGGCGCGGTCATCACGTCCGACACCGGTCGGTCCAGCACCGCCACGCCGTGTTCCGCCAGGCAATACAGCAGGTCGCGTTCCGAAAAGATGCCGGTGACCGGACCGTCCGCCCCTTCCAGGACGGGCAAGGCGCCGATCCGCCGCTCCGCCAGCAGGCGGGCGGCATCGCCCACGCTAGTGCCGGGCGAACAATGGACAATGGCCTGCGTGCGGCCGGCCAGAATGGCGGCAATGGTCATGGCTTTCTCTCCCCCAATGGTGTGCCCCCATCGGTACGCACAGGATGCCATGCCGGGCCCGCCCTAACCAGCCGTTTGTTCCGCAAATGTTGCGCAGGCAAACACTTGGGGCCACAATGACTTGCATGTCCCGCCGCTCCCCGCTCGACGATCCGCACAATGCCGCCCATGCCTGGCGGCGGTTCCGGCGGCTGATGTGGGTGATGCTGGGGATCACGATCGCGGTGGTGATCATCGCCATGCTGATCCTGTGGCATGAGGGGGCGCTGGTCTCCGTCCACTTCTTCATCGCCTCCGCCCTCGGCATCGGGCTGACGATGCTGCTGATGAGTGCGCTGATGGGGCTGGTCTTCCTGTCCAACGGAACGGGGCACGACCATTCGATCAGCCACCGGCCGGATCGCGGCGACGATGAGGAACTCTAGGCCCTAGTCGCCCGCCAGCCGGTATTCCGCCACCGGCACGCCGCCGATCAGGTGCTGCTGGATGATTTGTTCCAGCACCTCCGGCGTGCAGGAATGATAATAAACCCGGTCCGGCCACACGAGCGCGATCGGCCCCGCATGGCAGATCTGCAGGCAATCCGCCTTGGTCCGGCGGATGCCGCCCGCGCCGGTCAGGCCCAATTGCTTCAGCCGCGCCTTCAGAAAATTCCAGGCCGCGACGCCGTCCTCCCGCCGGCAGCATTGCTGCTTTTCGGAAATGGCGCACAGGAAGATGTGGCGGCCGATCGCCTCCCCACCCAACTGTTCCAGCGCGTGAGCGGCGCGGGCGACTGCCGCGTCGTCCCAGGCGTCGGGCACGTCGGCCAGCGGATCGTCAGCCATTCGTGCCGGTGATGCGCGCGATTTCCGCCCGGACGAGCCGATCCACGATAGTGGGGAGGTGCGCGTCCAGCCATTCGGCAAGCATCGGGCGCAGCAGTTGCTGCACCTGCAGGTCCAGCCCGCCATGGCCGCTCGTCAGCGCCTGCAGGCTGGCGAAGGCCGCGCGGGAGGCGTCGGTGGCGGCGCTGCCGGCAAGACCGTCCGCGGCCTTCGGAACGGCGGCGACGTTTTCGGAATCGTCCTCCGCCAGCGCCAGAACCTCGCCCGCCTCTTCCGCATCGGCGGGTTCGACCGGCTCCCGGGAGGGGTGCGGAGCGGCTGCGGGAACAACGGCGGGCGCTGCGACCGGGATCGGCGGCGGGATGGTATCGCGGGCGATCACCCGCTTGATGGAGGCCAGGATCTCCTCCACCGAAACGTCACCCGCACCTTGCATTCGCCTGTTCCTCGACTCGTGGGCCGGTCGCGGCCCGGTCGTCAGGGTCGCGGCTGCGCTGTCTGGCCCTGCTGTACCGGCTGCGTGTCTTCCAGGATCTGGTTCGCGCCGGTGCCGGGCTGTTCTTCCGTCGGGATTTCCGCGTCCTGTGCCGGGATGTCAACGGTGCCCGACGTCTGCACCACCGGATCGGGATCGTTGTCCCAATCCCACCACTTGCCCGCGACCCGTTCGTAATTGGCGGCGGGATCGTACAGCGGCACCTCACCATCAAGGCCCAGATCGCGCGCCTCCGCCCGGCCCATCGCCGCCAGCAGCGTGAACGCGGCGACATAGGCGTTGCGCCGGGCGCTGACGAGATCGACCTGCGCGATCTGCAGGTCGCGCTGGGTGTCCAGGATGTCGAGGATGGTGCGGTTGCCGACGGTGTTTTCCGCCTGCACGCCTTCCAGGCTCAGCTCGGCCGCCTCGACCGCGACCTGGCTGGATTCGATCACCGCCAGTGCCGCCTGCCAGTTCGTGAAGGCGGAGCGGACCTGCTGCACCACGTCGCGTTCGATCGCGACGGCGTTCTCCAGCGCGCTGGACGCCTGCGCCTGCGCCTGCCGGCGCTGGGCGGCGACCAGCCCGCCCTGGAACAGCGGCAGGGTCAGCCGTACACCGGCCTGGGCGGAGGTCACGGTTTGCGGGTTCGACGCCTCGCCGGGGATCGAACCCAGCGTGCCCAGGTAGTTCTGGTATCCGCCCTGGGTGAACGCATCGACCTGCGGCAGCCGGTCGGCCCCGGCGACGCGGATGTCATAGCCCGCCGCCTGCGCCCGTTCGATGGAAGCGAGGATGTCGGGGTTGTGCGTCACCGCATAATCCACCGCGTCATCGACATTGGCCGGCAGGCCGGGCAGCGGCGGCGGCGGTTCCAGCGTGATCGGCGCCTGGCCCACCAGCTGGACATAGCGTTCGCGGGCACCGACCAGCGCGGCCTGCGATTCGGCCAGGTCGCTGCGCGCCAGCGCCAGCCGCGATTCGGACTGCGCCACGTCGGTCCGGGTCAGGTCACCGATCTCGAACCGGTCGCTGGTGGCCTGCAGGTTGACCTCCAGCACCTCCACCTGGTTGCGCGACAGGGCCACGATCGCCTCCTGCCCGATCACGTCCATGTAGGCGGCGACCACCTGGTTGAAGATCGCGCTTTCCGTGGCGCGCAGGTCCGCACGGCCGGCGGCGACCCGTTCCTGCGCGGCCCGGATGCCGTTGCGCACCGCGCCACCCCGATACAGCGGGACCGACAGGCTTACCCCGGCATTGACCGACCGGTCCGGGTTGATGAAGTTGGTCTGCGCCTGCTTCAGGATCTCGGTATAGGTGACATCGCTGCTGACATTCGGCCGGCCGAAGGCGCGCTGGATCGGCACGTTCTCGTCCGTCGCGCGCAGGTCGGCACGGGCGCCTTCCAGCACGGGATTGTTCTGGTAGGCGGCGATCAGCGCCTGTTCCAGCGTGTCGGCCGCCGCCGGGCTCGCCAGCAGCGCCAGTGCGCCCAGCGCCGCCGGGGCGAGGCGCACGCGGTGCAACCGGGCCGGGCGGCGCGGCAGGGAGCCTGCGGGGGCGCGGGTCACTGGTTCAGAAGCTCCAGCGGCGGGGCGCGGCGAATTCGGGCAGCACGGGCATGCCGACCTCGATCAGCGGCAGCAGCGCGGGCTCCTGCCCGACGACCTGCCCGGCGGCTAGCCGGGTCACGCCCCCCTGCACGATCCCGGTGACGATCCGCCCGCCCGGCGCCAGCGCCGCCAGCAGGGCAGGCGGCAGCTGTTCGGCCGCACCATCCACCAGCAGCAGGGTATAACCGTCCGCGTCCCCGACGGGCACGTCACCCGCGGCGACTGCGTCCACGCCCACCACCGCGACCGATCCCGCCAGCGGCCGGACCAGGGTGGGCAGGTACCCGCTGCCCCCGTCCACCACCAGCACCCGGTCTGCCGGGCGCGGGCGCGCCTCCTGCAGCATCAGGCCGTGGACCACCGGGGAGGCCAGCCAGCGGCCACCCGCCAGCGGCACCGCCCGGTCCATGTAGGCGGCGGGGCGACGCGCCAGCGGCACGAAATCCTCCCGCGCGACGTCCGCCATCCGTTCCAGCACCCAGGGCGAGTTGACGCCGCTGGGTCGCAGCTGGCTGTCGATCATCGCGCGGCGCGCGGCGGCGAAGCTGTCGGTGGAAGGCGTGCGGTCTTCAACGATGGTCACGGACTATATCGCTCTCGTGGCTGACGAAAATGCTGCAGAGCAATAGGCGCAAACCCGCCCCTGCGCCAAGGGGTTTGACGGCGCGGCCGCCGCCGCCGCCATCGCTGATCGACCAAGCGCAGACAGCGGCCGACAATCGCACTGGCGCGGGCCTGCCCGCCCGCTCTACACCCCGGCGATGGACCTGCCTCCCGCCACGAGCCCCGCCGCCGCCGCGCCCGGCGATGATGGCGCATTGCTGCCGTTCCGCACGGTACTGCTGTCGATCCTGGGCCTGTGGCTGTGCTATTTCCTGCTCACCACCGTTCGGGCGGAGCTGATCGACTTCGGGTTCACGGGGGAAGCATTGTGGCGCCGGGCGCTGGCCTGCGCGATTGGGGTCGTCATCACGCTGGCGCTGTGGCTGCTGCTGCGGCTGTTCGATGCCCGCCCGCTGCCCGCCAAGATTGCCGCCGCGCTGATCCTGTCGCTGCCGGTGTCGGTGGCGCTGGCGCACAGCAACCGGCTGGTCTTCGCCCCGCTGGACATGCGGGTCATGCAGCGGGAGGCGCAGCAGCGCGGGCTGACGGTGACGCGCAACCAGGGCGGCGACCTGCTGGTGGAGCTGCCCGACCTGCCGGCGCCGCCGCCACCCGCACCGCCGCCGCCCGCACCGAACGCGGCACCCGAGGAGCCTGCCGCGCCGGCCACACCCGCGACGGAATTGGGGCAGGTGGTGAAGCTGCCGGCGGGCTCACTGGGCGGTGCGTCCTGGTATTACCTGGTGGAGGTGGTGTTCAGCCGGTACTTCCTGATGCTGGCCTGGTGCGCGCTGTACCTGGCGCTCCTGACCGGCGCGCAGGCCCGCGCGGCGGAGCGGCGCGAGGGCGAGTATCGCCGCGCGGCCAAGGCGGCGGAGCTCAGGTCCCTGCGCTATCAGGTCAATCCGCATTTCCTGTTCAACACGCTGAACAGCCTGTCCGCGCTGGTGCTGACCGGGCGCATCGACCCGGCGGAGCGCATGATCGGCAACCTGTCGACCTTCTACCGCCGCTCGCTGGCGGACGACCCCACGGCGGACGTCCCGCTGCGCGACGAACTGGCGCTGCAGCAGCTCTACCTGGAGATCGAAGCGGTCCGCTTCCCCGACCGGCTGTGTACCCGCTTCGACGTGCCGGCGGAGCTGGCGGATGCCCGTGTGCCGGGCATGATCCTGCAGCCGCTGGTGGAGAATTCGGTCACCCATGCCGTCGCGCGGGTCGTCCGGCCGGTGACGATCGTCATCGCGGCGGAGGTGACCGCGGGCGAGCGGCTGGTGGTCAGCGTCACCGATGACGGCCCCGGACCGGCCGGCGACGCCGTTCATCGCGGGTTCGGCATCGGCCTTGCCAATGTGGGGGACCGGCTCGCCGCCCGCTTCGGCGCCGGGGAGGCGCAGGTGGTGGCGGAACCGCTGCCGGGTGGGGGACACCGGACGCGGCTTTACCTGCCGCTGCAAAGGGGGACGGGACTGGCATGACGGGGTCTGTCGCACAGGCAAGCGCGGATGCGGCCACGGTGCTGCGCACGCTGATCGTGGATGACGAGCCACTGGCGATCGAACGGATGCAGGTCCTGTGCGCCGGGGTGCCGGGCGTGCAGGTGATAGGCACCGCCAGTGACGGCGAATCGGCCCTGCGGCTGGCGGAGCGGCTGCGACCCGATCTGCTGCTGCTCGACATGACCATGCCCGGACCCGACGGGCTCGCCACCGCACGCCGGCTGGCGCAGCTGGTGCCCGATGCGGCGGTGATCTTCGTCACCGCGCATGGCGAGTTTGCCGTGCAGGCCTTCGACATCGATGCGGTCGACTACCTGCTGAAGCCGGTCGCCGCCGACCGGCTGTCACGCGCGGTCGATCGCGCCCTGGCCCGCCACGAACGCGGCGGCGGGGTGGAGCAGGCGGCAGAGGACCCCGCCTGGCTGACCGAATTCTGGGTGCCGCACCGGTCCGAACTGCTGCGAATCGACGCGGGCCAGGTGGAGCGTATCGACGCGGAGCGGGACTATGTCCGCCTGCATGTCACCGCGCCTGACGGGCAGCCGCGCAGCCACCTGCTGCTGCAGACCATCGCCGGGCTGGAGGAGCGGCTGGACCCGCAGCAATTCCTGCGCATCCACCGATCCGTGATCCTGCGGCGCGACCGCATCCACGGTCTGCGCCACGAAGGGCTGGGCGTCTGGTGCGTCGAACTGGCGGACGGCACCGCGCTACGCATCGGGCGAACCTATCTGCGCCGGGTCAAGGCGATGGCCGGCCGCTGAGCGGCCCGCCATCGTTAACGAAAAATCGCCGATCGGACAGCCGGCTTACTGCGCCAGCAGCCGCTCCGCGATCTGGCGGACTTCCGGACCCATGTCGGGGCGTTCCAGCGCCAGCGCCAGCGTCGCTTCCACGAAGCCGGTCTTGCTGCCGCAGTCGAAGCGGCGGCCGGCAAAGGTGACGGCGTGGAACGGCTGCTGGCCGATCATCTGCGCCATCGCGTCGGTCAGCTGGATTTCTCCGCCGGCGCCCTTGCCCTGCGTTTCCAGGATACGCATCACCTCGGGCTGCAGGATGTAGCGGCCGGACACGATCTTGTTGGAAGGGGCATCCGCCACCTTCGGCTTCTCGACCAGGCCCTTCACCTCCGTCAGGGCGCCATCGACCGCGCCCGGCGCGATCACGCCATAGGAGGAGACCTCCTCCTGCGGGACTTCCAGCACGGAGACGAGATTGCCGCCGACCTCGTTATAGGCCTCGACCATCTGCTTGATGCAGCCCGGCTGGCCAACCATCAGTTCGTCCGGCAGCAGGATGGCGAAGGGTTCGTCGCCCACGATGGCGCGCGCGCACCAGATCGCATGGCCCAGGCCCATCGGTTCCTGCTGGCGCACGGTGATGAGATTGCCGGGGGTGAAGCGGGTGGGTTCGAGCACGGAGAGATCCTTGCCCCGTGCCGACATGGTCGCTTCCAGTTCGTAGGCGATGTCGAAATTCTCGACCAGGGCGGTCTTGCCGCGCCCGGTGACGAAGATCATCTGCTCGATCCCCGCTTCCCGCGCCTCGTCCACCGCATACTGGATCAGCGGCCGGTCGACGATCGGCAGCAATTCCTTCGGAATCGCCTTGGTCGCGGGAAGGAAGCGGGTGCCAAGTCCCGCGACGGGGAACACGGCCTTGCGGATCGGTTTGCGGTCGCTCATGCCGCAGTGCAATATAGAACGGTGATGTGCCCTGCAACTACTATCCGGGCGATTATCGCCGCCCTGTGATCAGACGCGAGTGTTCTGCTGATCCTTCACCGGCTCGACGACCGGACCGGTCAGCCGGGCGTCCTTCGCCGCGGGCGGCGTGTCCTGGCTGTGCTCGTCTTCGGACAGCCCCTTGCGGAAGCTTTTCACGCCCTTGCCGAAATCGCCCATGGTTTCGGAGATCTTGCCCCGGCCGAAAAGGACCAGGATCACCAGCGCGACCACGATCCAGTGCATCAAGGAAAAATTGCCCACTTGTCGGCTCCCAGGATTTGATGCGGCAGCTTGCTGACCCATGCACGGCCGCGGATTACCCCGCATCCTACAGCCCCGGCCCACCTTCCGGCAAGAGCGATCGGGCAGGTCGTCCGTCCGCTATCCCCCTGACGGCACTGCTGAACCTTTTTGCCGGGCCAAGCGTTCACCCGGCCAGACCATCAGGAAGGGAGACCACCATGGGATTGCTGCGGATGGCCGTGCTGGGCGCGGCCGGGTACGGAATCTACAAATACGCCACCAGCCAGACGGGCGGCCATGCCGCCTTCGCGCGGGGCGAGGGCGATTCGGACAATTTCTCGAAGGTCCGCAACAGCGGCCCGGCCGCCATGGCCGATCGGGAGGATCGTGAGTGGGACAAGACTGACGAAGGGCTGGATCAGACCTTCCCTGCCAGCGATCCCCCCTCCACCTACTGATCCGCAGCCGGTCCCCGGCGCGCCGCCAGCCACAGGCGGATCGCGCCGGCGAGACCCGGCGGGCGCGGCGCGCCGAGCCGTTCGGCATCGATCCGCGCCACCAGCCTCGCGAGCGGCAGATCCTCGGCTGCCGCTGCCTCCTTCAGCCACTCCCAGAAAAGGGGTTCCAGGCTGATGGAGGTGCGGTGGCCGGCGATCTCCACCGAATGCTTCACCGGTGGGTGGTAGATCGTCGCCGGATAGGCCGCGGTCAGGCGTCTGGCCCCAGCATCGTTTCCGGCCGGACAACCCGGTCGAACTCGTCACCGGTGACGTGACCGCTCTCGATCGCCGCCTCACGTAGGGTCTGCCCGGTCTTGTGCGCCGTCTTGGCGATGGCCGCGGCCTTGTCGTAGCCGATGGACGGCGCCAGTGCCGTCACCAGCATTAGCGAATTGCCAAGCCCGCGGGCGATGTTGTCCTCACGCGGCTGCAGGCCCTTCAGCAGGTTCTCGACGAAGCTGTCGGCGGCATCCGCCATCAGCTTGACCGATTGCAGGAAGTTGTAGCCGAGCACCGGGCGGTACACGTTGAGCTCGAAATGGCCCTGGCTGCCGGCGAAGCTCATGGTGGTCTGGTTGCCCATGATCTGCGCGCAGACCTGCGTCATCGCCTCGCACTGCGTCGGGTTGACCTTGCCCGGCATGATGGAGCTGCCGGGCTCGTTCTCCGGCAGGGCCAGCTCGCCCAGGCCGCTGCGCGGGCCGGAGCCCAGGAAGCGGATGTCGTTGGCGATCTTGTACAGCGCCGATGCCAGCGTCGCGATCGCAGAATGGGCGAAGACCAGCCCGTCCTCGGCGCCCAGCGCCTCGAACTTGTTGGGCGCGGTGACGAAGGGCAGGCCGGTGTCGGCGGCGATCTGCTCCGCCACGCCTTCGGCGAAGCCCTTGGGCGCGTTCAGCCCGGTGCCGACGGCGGTGCCGCCCTGCGCCAGTTCGTACAGGCCGGCCAGCGTCGCTTCGATCCGGGCGATCCCGGCCTCCACCTGGCGGGCATAGCCCGAAAATTCCTGGCCCAGCGTCAGCGGCGTCGCGTCCTGCGTATGCGTGCGGCCGATCTTGATGATGCCGGTCCAGGCCTGCGCCTTGCCGGACAGTTCCGCATGCAACGCCTTCAGGGAGGGGAGCAGCGCGCCCGTCACCTGCTGTGCGGCGGCGATGTGGATCGCGCTGGGGAAGGTGTCGTTGGACGACTGGCTCATATTGACGTGATCGTTGGGGTGGACCGGCTTCTTGGTCCCGACCTCACCGCCCAGCGCCACGCTGGCGCGATTGGCGATCACCTCGTTGGCGTTCATGTTGCTCTGCGTGCCGGACCCGGTCTGCCACACGACCAGTGGGAAGTGATCGTCGAGATCGCCCGCGGCGACTTCCGCGGCGGCGGCGGCGATCGCATCGGCGAGCTGTTGATCCAGCAGGCCCAGCTTCGCATTGGTCAGCGCGGCGGCGCGCTTGATTGTGCCCAGCGCGTGGACGATCGGGAGCGGGATGCGTTCGCCGCCGATGCGGAAGTTCTGGCGGCTGCGCTGCGTCTGCGCGCCCCACAGGCGGTCGGCGGGAACCTCCACCGGGCCCATCGTGTCGCTTTCGGTGCGCGTCTCGGCCATGCTCGTTACGTCCTTCACGCCCCGGCGGTGACAGGCCGGCCGCGTGCCCCGGGGCGGGCAGGGGGCCGTTTCCGCGCCCCTTTGCCCGCCAGCCGGCCACAACTCAATACATGTGCTGCCCACCATTGATCGACAGCGTCGATCCGGTGACGAAGCCACCCTGCTCCGACGCCAGGAAGGCGACGCCGCGCGCGATCTCGCTCGCCTGGCCCAGCCGGCCGACCGGGATCTTGGCGACGATCTTCTCCAGCACCGCTTCCGGCACGGCGGCGACCATCTCCGTATCGATGTAGCCGGGCGCGATGGCGTTGACGGTGATGCCGAAGCGCGCGCCTTCCTGCGCCAGCGCCTTGGTGAAGCCATGGATGCCGCTCTTGGCGGCGGCATAGTTCACCTGGCCGTACTGCCCGGCCTGGCCGTTGATCGATCCGATATTCACGATCCGGCCCCAGCTGCGCGTCTTCATGCCGGGGAACACCGCCTTGGCCATGTTGAAGCAGCCGCCCAGATTGATCCGCATCACCGCGTCCCAATCCTCAAAGCTCATCTTCAGCAAGGTGCCGTCGCGGGTGATGCCGGCATTGTTCACCAGCACGTCGATCGGGCCGACCTCCGCCTCGACCTGTGCGACGCCGTCCAGCGCGGCCTGGTGGTCGCCCACATCCCAGCGGTAGGCGGCAATGCCGGTTTCCGCGGTGAAGGCCTTCGCCTTTTCCTCGTTGCCCGCGTAGTTGGCGACGACGGTGAAGCCGTCATTCGTCAGCGCCTCGCAGATGGCGCGGCCGATGCCCCGGGTACCGCCGGTGACGATTGCTACGCGTGCCATGGTTCTCTCCTTGTCCCTGTCAGCAGAGCAACATGCCTAGACCGACAAACAAGCCGCGCGCAAAGAAAAACCCCGCACAATGGCGGGGTTTTTCAGAAAGATTAATGCTGCAACTGCGAACAGTTCAGAAGCTGAACTGCGTCCCGATATAGACTGCCTGCCCTTCCTTGTGGGAGACGTCCTGCGCGGGCGTGATACGGTGCTGCTGCTGCGAATAGCGGACACCCGCCGTGACGTTGAGGTTGCGCGTCAGGCGATAGCTGCCCGCGACATTGACCGTCTGGTCGCCCCGCGGATCGGCAGGACGCGCCGCCGGTGCACTGCGGCCGTTCTCCTCCACCCCGATGCGCGCGGCGAAGCGGCTTTCGACGGTGTCGGTGTCGGCCGGGCGGAAGTCCGCCAGGTTGGGGATCGCCGCGTCGGACAGCGTCTGCGACAGCACCGGCGCCGGTTTGGCGAAGGGCTGGAAGCCGCGGGCGACACCCAGGTTGTAGCGGGTGGGTGCGATCCGCAATGCGCCGGCATCGGTCGCCGCCACGGCGCCGAGGCTGCGCTGCGCCGGGCGCACGGTGGCGAAGCGGGCCGCGCCGTCGCCATCCACACGCACGGCCACGGTCACGGTGCGCCGTGCCGCCCGTTCGCCGGAACCCGCGGGTGTGAACCGGTCCAGGCCACGGCCGGCACCACGTTGCGCCACCAGATCGGCGACAGCGGGATCGACCGCGCTGGGGGTGAAGACGGAATTGCCGAGCTGGAGGGAGCCGATGCGCGGCGCCGGCTCATCACCGAAGCCGGTGAGCGCCCAGCCGGCAGTCGGGGCGCCGGCGATCAGCGCGGCGGCCACCAGCCCCGACACCGATTTGCGCACTCTGCCTGATCCAGCCTGTTTGCCCACGATGAAACCCTTTTTCCCCCATGACATGCCCAGTACCGCAGACGCCGATCATGCTTAACGGTTCCTTGCGCACCGTTTCGGCCGACCGGAATGGCCTGTAGTGCCGATTCCATGTCCAACATTGCATATGTAGGACAATCCAGGCGATCGCACCAGCATGGGACATGCTTTTCCCGGACCTGTTGCATGGCTTCAACAATCGCGTACCCCACGCACGAGGAATTCAGCGCCGGTTCACCGCCAGACCGCTGGTTGGCGCACCGGCTTGCCGCGCGTGCGCGGAGCGAATAGAGGCGCCCTTGCGGTATCTGCCGCCGGGGACGCGCCCGATCGTGGCCCGCGGCTTCACCTGACAGGATCGACCATGTTCTTTGCCCCTCGCCAACACCCGCTCCGTTCCGCCGCCCTCCTCGCGCTGGTCGCGCTGGCCGGCACCACGGCCGCCTGCGGCGGGCGCGAACGGCCGGAGGCGGACCTCGCCGCCGCGCAGGTTACCTCCATCGGGGTCAATTCCTACCTCTGGCGCGCCACGCTGGATGCGCTGTCGTTCATGCCGCTGACGCAGACGGACAGTGCCGGCGGCGTGATCGTGACCGACTGGTACACCAACCCCGATGCCGCGAACGAGCGGATGAAGGTGTCCGTTGCCATCCTGGACCAGGATCTGCGGGCCGATGCGCTGCGCGTGGCGGCAAGCCGCGAGGTGCTGCAGAACGGCACCTGGGTGGCGGCGCCGGTCCAGGCCGCGACCGTGCAGAAGCTGGAGGACATCATCCTGACGAAGGCGCGCGACCTGCGCCGCGCGGCGCTCTGACCGGCAGCCATTCATGACCGATACCCGGTTCGATGCGCGGTTTGATCCCGGCACCGCCGACACGCGCTGGCAGCGCGCGTGGGACGAAGGGCAGTGCTTCCGCGCGGACAGCGGCAGCGACCGGCCCAAGGCCTATGTGCTGGAGATGTTCCCCTATCCTTCGGGGCGCATCCATATCGGCCACGTGCGCAACTACACGATGGGCGACGTGCTCGCCCGCGCGCGCCGGATGCAGGGGCACGAGGTGCTGCACCCGATGGGGTGGGATGCGTTCGGCATGCCGGCGGAAAACGCCGCCATGGAAAAGGGCGTCCATCCCGGCGGCTGGACCCGCGACAACATCGCCACCATGAAGGCGCAGCTCCAGCGCCTCGGCTTCGCCCTCGACTGGAGCCGGGAGATCGCGACGTGCGAGCCCGATTATTACGGGCACGAGCAGGCGCTGTTCCTGGACCTGTACGATGCCGGTCTGGTCTACCGCCGCGAATCGGCGGTGAACTGGGACCCGGTCGACATGACCGTGCTGGCGAACGAGCAGGTGGTCGATGGCCGCGGCTGGCGTTCGGGCGCGGTGGTGGAGAAGCGCAAGCTCAACCAGTGGTTCCTGAAGATCACCCAGTTCGCGGATGAGCTGCTGGACGGGCTCGGCTCGTTGGATGGCTGGCCGGACAAGGTGCGGCTGATGCAGGAGAACTGGATCGGCAAGTCGCAGGGCCTGCAATTCAGTTTCGCCACCTCTGACGGCGGCAGCGTGGAGGTCTATTCCACCCGGCCCGACACGATCTTCGGCGCCAGCTTCGTGGCGGTCGCCGCCGATCACCCGATCGCGCAAAACGTGGCCGCCACCTCGGTCGAGGCGCAGGCCTTTATCGAGCTGTGCAAGCAGGGCGGCACCACCGCGGCGGAGCTGGAGACGGCGGAGAAGCTGGGCTTCGATACCGGCATCACCGCCCGCCATCCCTTCACCGGCGCGGCGCTGCCGGTCTATATCGCGAACTTCGTGCTGATGGAGTACGGCACCGGCGCGGTGATGGCGGTGCCCGGCCATGATGCCCGTGATTTCGAGTTCGCCACCAAATACGGTCTGCCGATCCTGCGCGTGGTCGCCGCCGATCCCGCCGCCGCCGACGCGCCGCTGATCGAGGCGGAGACCGACGACGGCATCATCGTCAATTCGGACTTCCTGAACGGCGTGGCCGTGGCCGAGGCGAAGGCGGTGGTCATCGCCCGCGCTGAAGGCGAAGGTTGGGGCGAGGGCAAGACCGTGTGGCGCCTGCGCGATTGGGGCGTCAGCCGGCAGCGCTACTGGGGCACGCCGATCCCGTTCATCCACTGCGATGCCTGCGGCGTCGTGCCCGTCCCGCGCGAGCAATTGCCGGTCGTCCTGCCGGAGGATGTCGACTTCGCCACCCCCGGCAACCCGTTGGAACGCCACGCCACCTGGAAGCATGTCGATTGCCCCAGCTGCGGCGGCAAGGCGCGGCGCGAAACCGACACGCTCGACACCTTCGTCAATTCGTCCTGGTATTTCCTGCGCTTCGCCAGCCAGCCCGCCGAAAAGGCGTTCGACCCGGCGGAGGTCGCCGCGTGGATGCCGGTGGCGCAGTATATCGGCGGGATCGAGCATGCGATCCTGCACCTGCTCTATGCCCGGTTCTGGACCCGCGCGCTGGCGCATGTCGGCAAGCTGGACGTGGCGGAGCCGTTCGCGGCCTTGTTCACGCAAGGCATGGTCACGCACGAGACCTACAGCCGCGACCACGATGGCCGCACGATCTACTACGCGCCGAACGAGATCAGCCGCTCCGCCGAAGGCGCGCTGCTGACCGCCGATGGCGGCGCGGTGGAGATCGGCCGCGTGGTCAAGATGTCCAAGTCGAAGAAGAACGTCGTCGACCCGGATGTGATCGTGGCCAAGTACGGCGCCGATGCCGTGCGCTGGTTCATGCTGTCCGATTCGCCGCCCGAACGCGACCTGCCGTGGTCGGAGGCCGGGATCGAGGGCTGCGCCCGCTTCGTGCAGCGGCTGTGGCGGTTGTTCGGGCAGTACGATGCCGCCGCGACGGGTGAGGACCACAAGGAAGATCGGGCGCTCGCCCGCCGTACGCACCAGACCATTGCCGGCATCACCGCCGACATCGACGCGCTGGCCTTCAACAAGGCGGTCGCCCGCCTGTACGAACTGGCCGGCGCGGCGGACAAGGCGGCGCCGTCCGCCACCCGCTCGGAAGCGATCCGCACCCTGCTGCTCCTCGTCTCCCCCATGATGCCGCATCTGGCGGAGGAAGGCTGGGCCGCGATGGGCCAGCAGGGCCTAGTCGCCGACGCCGCCTGGCCCGAGGTCGATCCTGCGCTGCTGGTGGAGGACGAGGTGACGGTGGCGGTGCAGGTTAAGGGCAAGCTGCGCGACACGCTGACCGTGCCCAAGGGCCTGCCCAACCCGGAACTGGAGGCGCTGGCACTGGCGAGCGAGAAGGTGCAGCGCACGCTGGACGGCGCACAGGTGCGCAAGGTCATTGTGGTGCCCGACCGGCTGGTCAATATCGTCGCATGAGGCTGCTCGCCGCCCTTTCGCTTCCCCTGCTGCTGGCCGCCTGCGGGCTTCAGCCGATGTATGGCGGCGGGGGCAGCGGCGCGGTCGCGCGCGGGCTGGGCGCGGTGGACGTGCCCGCGATCGAAGGGCGGGCCGGCTGGCTGGTGCGCGATGCGCTGCGGCAGGAGCTTGGCCAGGGAGCAGACGGCGTCGGCAGCGGCGCCGCCTATCGCCTCGACGTCCTGCTGGACGAACAATTGCAGGGTCTGGGCGTCCTGACCAACGAGACGGTCGGGCGCGAACGCTACATCCTCAGGGCCCGGTACCAGCTGATCGAGCTTGGCACCGGCACCATCCTGCTCGACGCCACCGCGGGGTCCGATGCGGGCATCGATGTCGTGTCCAGCGAATATGCGACCATCGCGGCGGAACAGACCGCGCAGGAGAACCTGGCGCGCGAACTGGCGGACCAGATCGCCAACCGGCTGGCGCTGACGCTGCGCGACCGGTGAGGTCGGCGCGGTGAAGGCCACCGGCAAGGACTGGTTGCAGCAGGCCCAGCGCGCCGGCGCCGCCCTGCGCGTCACCTTCCTGTGCGGACAGGACGAGGCCGGCGCCGCCGCCGCGGCGGAGCGGCTGGTCGCCATGCTGCCCGCCGGCGGCGGCGAGCGGGTCGAATTGACCGGGGGCGAGCTCAGGTCCGATCCCGTGCGCCTGGGGGACGAGGCGCGCTCCACCTCCCTGTTCGGGGCGGAACGGCACATCCGCATCCGCTGCACCGGGGACGAGGCGCATGATGCGCTCGCCAATCTGCTGGCGCTGGTCGATGCGGGGGAGGCGGACGGCGCCTGCCCGGTGATCGTGGTCGCGCTGAACGCCACTGACAAGAGCCGCACGGCGAAGCTGCTGGCCCCCCGGCCCGATTCGCTCATGGTGATGTTCTACCCGCCGGATCTGCGCAGCGTCGCGGCGGAGGTCGGACGCATGGCGGCCGGCGCCGGACTGAAGCTGCCGGCCGAACTGGCGGAGCGGATCGCGCGCGGCGCGGCGCTGGACCTCCGGCTGTGCCAGTCGGAGATCGACAAGCTGGCGCTCTACCTCGATGCATCCGCGCTCGCGCCCAAGCTGGCCGATGCCGACGCGCTGGATGCGGTCGGTGCGCGGACGGAGGAGGATGGCTTCGCCCCGCTGGTCAACGCCGTGCTGGGCGGCGACACGCAGCGCCTGCCCGCCGAACTGGCGCGCATGGCGGAACTCGAACTGAACCCGGTGGGCGTGTTGCTGGCGATCGAGCGGCGCGCCGCGCAACTGGCGCAGCTCACCGCCCGTCTGGCGGGCGGCGGTCAGCGCATCGGCGAGCTGCTCGAATCGGAACAGCGGGCCCGACGGGTGTTCTGGCGCGACCGGGCCGACCTGGAACGGCAATTGCAGCGATGGGATGCGGCGCGACTGCACCGGCTGGTGGGCCGGCTCATGACCCTGCACCGCACCCTGCTGGCTAACAGCGCGGCGGCGCCGCTGCTGCTGGCGCAGGATCTGGCGGAGATAACGCGGTTCGCCTCCACCAGACGTTAATGTCTTGTAATGCACCATTAGGGGACAGGGGCTGTTCGCAACTGCACAATAGCATAGCCAAGCAGGGGTGATGTCAGTATGTCAGGGGGGGACGGGACGCGATTGTCAGCAACTGCATGGGACAACACCGTGAACGCACCTGCTCTCCGGATTGAAGGTGAACGCCTGCTGCCGCGTGTGTCGGCAGGGGGACTCGCGCCTTCGCTCGAACGCAAGCGGCTGCAGGTCTACGCCACGCAGATGGCGCTCGACTCGATCCTGCTGCTGTCCTGTTTCGCCGGTGTGGCGACGCTGTATTTCGGCCACCTGCCTGACGCGGCGGAAATGCTGGCCGGCAATCTGCTGCTGCCGATCTTCCTGACCATCGCGCTGCATAACGGCACCTACTCGCTGGTGACGCTGACCGACTGGAAGCAGGCTGCCGGCCGCATGGCCTCCGCCGTGCTGATCGCCGCGGTGCTGCTGACCTTCATCGCCTATTTCGTGAAGGTGTCAGACAGCTTCTCGCGCATGGTACTGCTGGGCGGGGTCACGTCCTCGCTGCTGGTGCTGAGCGCCACGCGCTTCGTTTCGACCCGGTGGCTGCGCTCGTTGTGGGGCCCCAGCCCCATGAACCTGCTGGTGATCGATGCTGGCGGGCCGCCCATCCGCGTGCCGCACGCCTATCGCATCGACGCGCATGAACACGGGCTGGAACCGGTGCTGGACGATCCGCACATGCTGGATCGCTTCGCCCGGTACCTGCGCAACATGGACCAGGTGGTCGTCAACTGCCCGCCCG
The DNA here is from genome assembly GCF_039830145.1 of Croceibacterium sp. TMG7-5b_MA50. Lineage (NCBI taxonomy): Bacteria > Pseudomonadati > Pseudomonadota > Alphaproteobacteria > Sphingomonadales > Erythrobacteraceae > Croceibacterium > Croceibacterium sp. TMG7-5b_MA50. Next base: position 2,516,642 of record NZ_CP156082.1, read on the forward strand.
AACACCGCGCCGCCTGGGCCATGGTGCTGAAGGGGTCGGGCGTCCATGGGGAAGTCACCAGCGGCATCGTGCGGGAGATCGGCGCGCTCGGCGTGGTTCACCGGGAGGACGCCGATGTATCATCCATCCTGGTATCGACCGGGCCGCTGGGCCTGCGCGACCGGGTGGCTAAGCGGCTGTTCGATATGTTCGTGTCCGGGCTCGCGCTGCTGGCGCTCTCGCCCGTGCTGCTGACCGCCGCCCTGCTCATCAAGCTGGAGGATGGCGGTCCGGTGTTCTTCCGCCAGCGTCGCCTGGGTCAGGGCAACCGCTTCTTCCGCATCTACAAGCTGCGATCGATGCGGGTGGAGCAGTCGGATGCCGACGGCAACCGTTCCGCCAGCAAGGATGATGACCGGATCACCCGTATCGGATCGTTCCTGCGCAAGACCAGCCTGGACGAACTGCCGCAGCTCATCAACGTGCTGCAGGGCGACATGAGCATCGTCGGCCCGCGCCCTCACGCATTGGGCTCGCAGGCCGGCAACAAGCTGTTCTGGCAGGTCGACCGCCGGTACTGGCAGCGGCACTGCCTGCGCCCCGGCATCACCGGCCTCGCGCAGATCCGCGGGTTCCGTGGCGCCACGGACAAGGAAAGTGACCTGACCGGCCGCTTGCAGGCGGACCTGGAATATCTGGCGGGCTGGAGCATCTGGCGCGACATCCGCATCATGTTCGCCACCGCCAGGGTGGTGGTGCACGACCGGGCGTTCTGACGCGCACGTCGGGATAAACGCCCGCCACGATTGGCTTTTGGCGCTCCGTCGTGCAATCTGCCGCCGGTGATGATCGATCGCCTCAAGGTCCTGCTGCAATACGCCCTGCCGAAACAGCGGCTGACCACCTTCGCCGGACGGATCGCGCGGGGTGAGCACGGCCGGACCACGCAGCGGCTGATCCGCTGGTTCGCCCAAAGATACCGCGTGGACATGAGCGAGGCGGCGGAGCCCGACCTTGCCGGCTATCGCAGCTTCAACGCCTTCTTCACCCGGGCCCTGCACCCCGCCGCCCGGCCGATCGCGGCGGCGGATTTCGTCAGCCCAGTGGATGGCACGATCAGCCAGCTCGGCGCGATCGACGACCACCACATCCTGCAGGCCAAGGGCCACCGCTTCACCGTGACGGAGCTGGTCGGCGGGGAGGAGGCGCTGGCCGCGCCGTTCCGCCACGGCAGCTTCGCCAACCTGTACCTCTCCCCGCGCGATTACCACCGGGTCCACATGCCGTGTGCCGGAACCTTGCGGCGCATGGTGCATGTCCCCGGCGCGCTGTTCTCCGTCAATCCGGTCACCGCACGCGGCGTACCGGGCCTGTTCGCGCGTAATGAGCGGGTGGTGTGCCTGTTCGATTCGGCCGAGCATGGCCCCTTCGCCATGGTGCTGGTCGGCGCCACGATCGTCGGCAGCATGGAAACGGTGTGGCACGGCGTGATCAATGCCGCGCGTACGGGCCGCATCGTGCAATGGTCCTACCCGCCGGGCGAGGTGGTGCTGGACCAGGGGGCGGAGATGGGGCGCTTCCTGCTCGGCTCCACCGTGATCCTGCTGTTCCGCCCGGGCACGATCGCCTTTAATCCGGCCTGGGGCCCCGAAGGCGCGGTCAGGCTGGGGCAGCGAATGGGTGACCGCCCCGCCTGACTCGCGATCAGGCGATGCGCCGGGTCCAGTCGCCGTAGCGTTCGTGCACCGCGCCGCGCTTCAGGCTCAGTGCGATCAACAGCAGGCCCGCGACGATGCTGGCGATCGTATGCGTGCCGCCGGCGTCGAACAGGAACGGCGTTACCAGCAGCGCCGCCCCCAGCGGGATCAGCGCATAGCGGACGACGCGCGCCACCTCCGCCGCGGCGATGGAGATCGCGGTCAGCGCCAGGAAGCCGATGATGTGGTCGGCGTCGGCCATCGCGCCGCTCGCGCCGAAGGTCAGGCGGGTGAACAGCAGCGTCGTCGCCACCACGCCCGCCAGCACCAGCGTCCACGGCAGGTTGACCCCGCCGCCCCACATGTCCGCCAGGATCGTGCCAGCGCCACGGTCGAACTCGTCACGGCGGGGGGTACGCTGGCCCTCGTCGGTGTCGCCGAACAGGAAGACGCGCAGCCACGGCTTTCCGGCCTTGGCGCGGCGGCGCACGAACTGGATCGTCGCCAGCAGCTCGTCCAGCGAATAGGGGATCTGCACCAGCATGGCGGCGGCGCCGACCAGCGTCAGCGTGGCCCAGGTGCCGATCACGACCGGCTGGATGATGACAAAGGTGATGGAGACGACGCCCAGCGGCGCGATCATCAGGCCGAACAGGAACACCAGCCACGGCATGGTGCGCCAGCGCGCCTGCGACCCGATGATGCCGGTGACGATCTCCAGCGCGTAGGTGTAGCCACCCAGCGCCGCATCGGGGATCGGGAACGCTTCTGATACGGAGGATGTGACCACCGCCTCCGTCCCGTTCTTGGCGGGTTCGGCGGCGAGGCCGGGGAAGAACGGGTCCCACACGCCGCTGACCTGTCCCAACTGGTAGGCGGTGAGATAGCGGGAGACGAGCAGCCCGACCAGCGCCAGCGCGATGATCGGGATGCGCTGCGTCCAGGTCGACGGGTTGTAGGACCAGCCCGGCGGCACATCCGGTCCGGTGGTGCTGGCGACCATCGACGGCCCCGGTTCCGGCTTGGTGCCGACCGCCAGGCCGAAGGCGAACGCGCCGACCAGCGTGTCCGACAGGAAGGCGGCCGGATTCTCCGTCCAGAACAGGAACGGCACCGCCATGATGCCGGCCGCGGTCGCCGCGCTGGCCCAGCGGGCCCACGTCGCCTGCCACGACAGCGACAGCGCGGCGAACAGCATCAGCGCGCAGCCCAGCGCGATCTCCGACCAGAACAGCGCCGGTTCCGTCACCTCCACGATGACCGGCTGGACCGCGATCCAGGCACCCAGCCCCATATTGGTGAAATGGGCCCAGCGGTTGTCGGCATGCTGGCGCCGCCGCTGCGACTCGTAATGGCGCCGCAGCGTCTCGGGATCGCGGTCGACCTCCTCCGCCTCGCTGACGAAGGCGGGGGGCGGAATGCGGTTCGCCTCGTACCAGCCGGCGGGATCATCCTTCAGCGCCGCGACGATGGCGGGCAGCTCGTCCGCCAGGCGGTGGTGCGGCCGCCAGTCGAGCAATTGGCGGGCGCGGGTCACGTCCGGCTCGTAATGGTCGCTCGCCATGCGCGTCATGAACGGGCGGATGAACGGCCGCTCGCCGCCGTCCAGCGCGTCGGGCACGACCGGCTCCGCCTTGTCCTGCGCCCAGGCACCGACACCCGCCAGCGTCGCCGGCAGGCGGATCGTCGGCCATTCCTCCGCTCCGTGGATCAGCTGGCCCAGGCGGTCCTGCAGGTCGGCATAGCCGATCGCCTCCGGCTCGCTGACCAGGATCGCGGTCAGGCCATCGTCGATCCGCGCCAGTTCCGCCCGCCGGTCCACCGTGCGCACGAAGGCGTCGATCATGTCGTCCCGATGCAGCATCGCCTGCCCGGCATCGGTATCGCCGGAATAGAACACGCTCTGGAAATCGCGTTCGTAAATGCGGGCGATCTGGTTGGCGAAGGTCGGCACGGATGTGCGCTCGTCATACACCCCCGCCAGCCGCAGGAACACGGTGGGGATCGTGCCGCGCTCCTCCCGGATCGCCTGCTCCGCCGCGGCCTTCGATTTGGGGTAGGCCCAGCCGGGGCCGATCGGCGTGTCTTCCGTGATCCGTTCGCCCGCACGGCCCGGTTCGTGGACCAGCATGGTGCCGGAATAGACGAACTGTTCGACGTCCAGCCCCCGCAGCACGCGCATCAGGTTGCGGCTGCCCTCCACGTTCACGGCGCGGTATTGCGGGCGATCCTCCCCGCTGAAGTCGAAGAACGCGGCGAGATGCAGCACGCTGGCGATCTGCCGGCCATGGTCCGCCGCGATCCGGTCCAGCGCGCGGGCGAGGTCGTCCGCTTTCGTCAGGTCGGCATCGATGATGGGGAAGTCCGCCTGGTCACCGCCGCGGTCCAGCCCGACGATGCGGTAATTGTCGGCCAGCGCCGCCGCCAGCGTGCGGCCGAGATTTCCGGCAGCGCCGGTAATGAGCACGAGCGGCTTGGCCATGCAGTGGTTCCCTGTCGGTTCACGTTGGTAGTGCGCTGCAGCGTGATCGGTTCCGCCGGCGCCGCTCGACCATGCTGGCCGGAACCGGCATAAGGGTGGTGAGGCACCCAGCCGGGGAGGGGAAAGTGAAGCGCCTGTTCCGACGAGCATCCGCGGCACCGGACGAAGCGGACGAACCGTTCGCTCCCGTCTCCGCCGACCTGCCTTACGAACTGCAATCGAAGATGCTGGATCAGCTGACCACGGTCAGCGTCGCCGGTGTGGGCCTCGCCATCACGCTGATCGGCAGCCTGCTGCGCGGCGCATCGCATGATGTCTGGCTGTCGGTCGCCTTCTTCGGGCTGGCGGCGATCACCGCGGTGAGCGGGAACATCCGCCTGATCGAAGGCACGTTCCAGCAGCGCGCCGTGCTGCGGCGGAGCAAGCGGGACGTTTCGCTGGTGATGACCTTCATCGGCGTCGCGGTCGGCTTCCTCAGCATGAGCATCTACGATGCCGCGAGCAAAGCGGATGGCGCGGTGACGGCGGTCGAGGCCACCGGGCAGGGCTGACCCTCGCACCGGCGCTGTCGGCACCATGGCCCGGCTGCGGCGTTCCACAGGGGCAGAAAGGAACCCGTGCCATGCCCGCCAAATCCGCCGCCCAGCAGAAGGCCGCCGGCGCCGCGCTCAGCGCCAAACGCGGCGATACGCCGAAATCCAAGCTGAAGGGTGCCTCCATCAGCATGGAGAAATCCATGAGCGAGGACCAGCTTGAAGAGCTTGCGCATACCAGGCGCAAGAACAAGCCGGAGCATGTCGGCGACGATTGACCCCGGTCAGCCGCGCGCCAGCAGGGCCAGCAGCGCGAAGGAGGCGAGCCAGTGTTCACCCATGTAATCGCCCGCCACATGGTCCAGCCCGGCGGCAAGATGGGTCTCGGCCACCGCCCGCAATTCTGCCGCGCGGTCCGGCGTGGCTGCGGCGATGCCGTTCAGGCACCAGGCGCGGCTGAGGTTCAGCCCGTCCAGATGCGCGATCTTGCCGTCGCTGCGATCCGACACGATGGCGGGGGTTAAGCGGCCGGCGATGCGCCCGGCGGGCAGGAACGCATCGAACCACCGGGCGAACTCCCCCGCCGGCATCACCCGCGCCAGCAGCAACGCGGCGGTGAGGGCGGGCGACAGGAACTCGTCCCCACCCGGCTCCCAACCCTGGTAATCGCTGCGCCCGGCATAGCCATCCATGGCATAGCGATCGATCGCGGCGAGCAGCGCGGGATCGCGCCCCACCGCCCATTCGCGCGCCAGCACCAGCGCAAAGGCAGTGTTGAAGTGCGTGCCGGTGGTGATCGGATAGGTCAGGACTTGCAGGTAATCGCCCAGCATGCCGGCGAAGCGGCGCGCCAGCGGCTCCAGCGCGGGGCCGAGAAGGTCGGGGGACAGCCGCTCCGCCGCGTGGTGCAGCGCCAGCAGCCAGGCCCAGCCATAGGGGCGCTCGAATCCGCGCGCGCTCGGCCGGTCGAGATAGGCCAGCTCCACCGCCAGTTTTTCGGCCGTGAAGGTCCCCGCCGCCAGCGTGTCGATCTCGTCCGCCGGGGCCATGTCGGGGAACAGGCGGCGCAGCGTCAGCAGCGTCCACCAGCCATGGACGCAGCTATGCCAGTCGAAGCTGCCGAAGAACACCGGGTGCAGCACGCGCGGGGGCAGGGCGTCGGCATCCGCCACCAGCACATGGTCCAGCTTGTGCGGGTATTCGCGCGCCACATGGCCCAGCGCGATGGGGGCGAAGCGGGCGGCGATGTCGGGGGTCAGGGTCATGGTCATGGAAAGGCCAGCCAGTAGATCAGCAGGAGGTTGCAGGCGAGTAGCGGGACGGCGGTGCCCCATTGCATACGGATGACGCCATACTGGCTCTTCAGGTCGAGCAGCGCGGCGGGCACGATGTTGAAGTTCGCCGCCATCGGCGTCAGCAGCGTGCCGCAAAAGCCCGCCAGCATGCCGATCGCGCCCACCACCGGCGCGTTGCCGCCATATTGCTGCACCAGCACGGGGATGCCGATCGCGGTCGCCATCACCGGGAAGGCGGCGAAGGCGTTGCCCATGATGATCGTGAACCCCGCCATGCCGAGGCAGTAGAGCGCGACCGACAGGAACAGGCTGCCTTCCGGGATGGCCGCGCCGGCGAAGCCGCCGATGATCTCCCCCACGCCCGCCAGCGCGAAGATGCCGCCCAACGCCGCCAGCATCTGCGGCAGCAGCGCGGCCCAGCCGATCGAATCCATCAGCCGCCGCCCTTCCTGCAAGGGGGCTGCCAACGGCGGTCGCAGCGTGCGGAACGCCACCGCCAGCGCCAGCAGCGTGCCGATGCCCAGCAGGATCAGCGTCTCGCGCCGCGCCTCGAACAGGCCGGTCGTGCCCAGCGGGGTGTAGCTGTAGAGCAGCGTGCCGATGACGGCGGTCAGCGGGATGACCAATGCGGGCACGAACAGCCGGTTGCCATGCCGCGCCGCCAGCGCGCTGCGTTCGGCGGGGCTGGTGGTCGCCGGCGCGCTGCGGCCGATCCGCCCGGTCCCGGCCAGCGCCACCAGCGCCAGTACCAGGATACCGTTGGCGAGGTCCGACAGGTGGCTGCCGGCCAGGAAGCTTGCCGCCACCAGCCCCCAGAACGCGCCATTGCCCCACCGCTTCGGATTGGCGCGATCGCGCACGCTCAGCACGCTCCACGCGGCGAACACCGCGCCGGTCAGCAGGTACAGCCATTCCAGCGTGATCATGGCCTGCCACGCCCCAGACGGCGGTCGAACCACAGCACCCGCCCGCCATGGATGGCAAAGGCGCACAGGGCGGTCGGGATCGCCCAGACCGACAGCTGCAGCGGCGTCAGCGGATAGCCGGCGCTCTCGAACACGCCCTGGATCAGCAGAATGGACGCGATGGCGAAGAAGATGTCCTCGCCGAAGAACAGCCCGATATTGTCGGTCGCCGCGGCCATGCCCAGCACCTGCTCGCGCTCGTCCTCCGCCAGGTCGCCATGGCTCGTCTCCGCGGCGGCGAGCGCCATCGGGGCGAGCAGCGGGCGCACGGCCTGCGGGTGGCCGCCGATATCCTTCAGCCCCAGCGCGGCGGTCAGCTGCCGGAACCCGAGATACAGCAGCAGCAGCCGGCCCATCGTCGCGCCCCGGACCGCGCCGATCAGCGCCCGCGCGCGCTCCTGCAGGCCATATCGTTCCAGCAGGCCGATCACCGGCAGCACGATCCAGCTGACGGAGATATAGCGATTGTCGTTGAACGCGCGTCCCAGTGCCTCGATTACCCGCACCAGCTCTAATCCCGCCAGCAGCCCGGTGGCGATACCTGCGACCGCCACCACCAGCAGCGGATTGAACCTGAGAACGAAGCCGACGACGACCAGCACGATGCCGATCAGCGGCAGCGCGCTCATGCCTCCGGCTCCCCGAACCCGCCGCCGCCGGGCGTGTGGATCACGAAGGTGTCGCCCGGCTCCATCTGCGCCGATCCGGTCGCGCCCAGCCGCTCCACGCTGCCGTCGGCGCGGCGCACCCAGTTCTCGCCCGGCAGCGCATCGCCGCCGCCCGCCAGCCCACGCGGCGGCACGGCGCGGCGGTTCGCCAGGATGTTGGCGCGCATGGGCTTCAGGAACGTAACCTCCCGCTCCACCCCGTCGCCGCCGGGATGCAGGCCGCGCCCGCCCGATCCGCGGCGGATGGCGAAGCGATCCAGCCGCACGGGCAGGCGCGTCTCCAGGATTTCGGGATCGGTCAGGCGGCTGTTGGTCATGTGCGTCTGCACCGCATCGGTGCCCGGATGATCCGGCCCCGCGCCCGATCCGCCGCAGATCGTCTCGTAATACTGGCGGGTGTCGTCGCCGAAGGTGAAGTTGTTCATCGTCCCCTGGCTCGGCGCCAGCCGGCCGGTGGCGGCGAACAGTGCATCCGTCACCACCTGGCTTGTCTCCACATTGCCCGCCACCACCGCCGCCGGCGGATGGGGGCTGAGCATGGAGCCGTCGGGCACGATCAGCGTCACCGGTTGCAGGCAGCCGTCGTTCAGCGGCACGGCATCGTCGATCAGCGTGCGCAGCACATACAGCGCGGCGGCGCGGGTGATCGATCGCGGGGCGTTAAAATTGCCCGCCAATTGCGCGCTGGTGCCGGTGAAGTCGAAGACCGCCGTGCGCGCCTGCCGGTCGACGCGGATCGCCACCGTGACCTCCGCCTCGTTGTCCATGGCATAGGTGAACGCGCCGTCATCCATGGTGGCGAGCAGCCGGCGAACGCTCTCTGCCGACTGGTCCAGCACATGACCCATATAGGCCGTGATCACGGCGCCCCCATGCTCCGCCGCCGCGCCGGCCAGCAGCTCCGCCCCGCGGGTACAGGCGGCGAGCTGCGCGGCAAGATCGGCCAGATTGCGGTCGGGGCGGCGGGCCGGCCATTCGCCGCTGCCAAGCACGGCGCGCAGCTCCGGCCCCAGCAGGGTGCCGTTTTCGGCCACCAGCAGGTTGTCGATCAGCACGCCTTCCTGGGTGATATCCGTGCTGCCGGGCGGCATCGATCCGGGGGCGGAACCGCCGACATCGGCATGGTGCCCCCGCGCCGCGACGAAGGCGTCGGGAACCGTCGAATCCTTGTCCCAGAATACCGGCACGATCAACGTGATGTCGGGCAGGTGCGTGCCGCCGTGATAGGGATCGTTCAGGGCATAGGCATCGCCGCGCAGCATGCCCCGGCCATCGCGCGCCCTTCCATCAGTGCCGGAACCGCGCATCGCGATCACATGCGCGACCGATTCGCCCATGCTGCCCAGATGCACCGGGATGTGCGGGGCGTTGGCGATCAGGCGTCCCTGCGCATCGAACAGCGCGCAGGAGAAATCGAGCCGTTCCTTGATGTTCACGGAACTGGCGGTCGCCTGCAGCACCGCGCCCATCTCCTCCGCAATGGCCATGAACAGGTTGCCCATGATCTCCAGCCGCACGGGGTCGCGCGCGGTGTCGGCGGTCCCTCGCGCCATGCGGGCGCCTTCACGGCGGAGCACCAGCGTCCCTTCATCCGCCAGGCTGGCGGTCCAGCCCGGCTCGACCACCGTCGTGCTGCCGGGATCAATCACCAGCGCGGGGCCGGGGATCGCCTGCCCCGCATGCAGCGCACCGCGCGGCAGCGTCCGCCACCCGCTGCCGCTGGCGAAATCGGACACCGGCAGCGGTTCCGCCGCCAGCTCGGCCAGTCCGCCGACGCGGCCCGTCGCCGCCACGCTCAGCGCCTCGACGATCACCGGCGTATGCGCGTCGGCGGTGCCGAAGCGGCGGCGGTGCTCGGCGCGGAAGGCGGTGTCCATCGCGGCGGGGTCGGCGCAGTCCAGCGTCAGCGCGGTGTCGCTGTCGGCGAAGCGCAGCCGTGCGCGCGAGGCCAGGGTGATCGCCTCGTCCGGCACGCTCTGGTCCAGCAAGGACTGTCGTGCCTTTGCCTCCAAGGCCGCAAGGCCGGACCCGAACCCGTCCAGCAGCGGTGTGCCCAGCGTGCGTTCGCGAATCGCCTGTACCGGCGCCAGGCCGATGCCCCAGGCCGACAGGACGGAGGCGAGCGGATGGACCAGCACCGTCTCCATCCCCAACGCATCGGCCACCCGCGCAGCATGCTGCCCGCCCGCCCCGCCGAAGCAGGCAAGGGCATAGCCGCGCACATCGTGTCCGCGCGCCACGCTGATCCGGCGGATCGCGGCGGCCATGTTCTCCACCGCGATGGCCAGGAACCCTTCCGCGATCGCGTCCACATCCATGCCGCCGCCGAGCTGGTCCGCGACCTCCTCCAGCCGCAGCCGGCTGGCTTGCGGGTCGAGCGGCTGCTGCCCGTCGGCCCCGAAGACGCGCGGGAAATGCGCGGGATCGATCCGGCCGAGCGCAAGGTTGCAGTCGGTCACCGTCAGCGGGCCGCCGCGGCCGTAACAGGCGGGGCCGGGCTGCGCGCCTGCGCTGGCCGGGCCGACGGCGAAGCGCACCCCGTCGTAACGGCAGATCGAGCCCCCGCCCGCCGCCACCGTGTGGATGCGCATGGCGGGCGCCGCGACACGCACGCCGGCGACGACCTCCTCCGTCGACAATTCGTGGCGGCCGGCGTAGTGGCACACATCGGTGCTGGTGCCGCCCATGTCGAAGCCGATCAGCCGGTCGTGCCCCAGCGGCGCGGCGGCCGCGACCATCCCGACGACGCCGCCCGCGGGCCCCGACAGGATCGCGTCCTTGCCGCGAAACGCGTCCGCCTGCGCCAGCCCGCCGCCCGATTGCATGAAGGACAGCGCGCGGTGGTCCGGCAAGTTGGCCCGCAAAGTGGCGACATAGCGCGCCAGCACCGGCGAGAGATAGGCATCGACCACCGTGGTATCGCCACGGGGCACGTAGCGGATCAGCGGCGCCACCTCGTGACTGGCGCTGACCTGCGCGAAGCCGGCCTCCCGCGCCAGTTCCGCGATGCGGCGTTCGTGCGCCACATGGGTCCAGCCATGTACCAGCACGATCGCCACCGCCGCGAAGCCGTCGGCGCGCAAGCTTGCCAGCTGCGCGCGCACCGCCCCCTCGTCCAGCGGAACCAGCACGGTGCCGTCAACGCCGACCCGCTCCGCCACCTCGACCACCCGTTCGGCCAACTGGTCGGGCAGCACGATATGGCGGGCGAAGATGTCGGGCCGCGCCTGGGTGCCGATGCGCAGGCCATCGGCAAAGCCCGCGGTGGTCAGCAGCGCCACCCGCTCGCCCGTGCGTTCCAGCAGGGCGTTGGTGGCAACGGTGGTGCCGATGCGCAGCTCCGCGATCGGCCCCGGCCCGTGCTCCGCCATCAAACGGCGAACCGCCTCGCTCGCCGCATCGGCGTAGCGGCCGGGATCCTCCGACAGCAGCTTGGCGACGAGCAGCCGCCCGGCCGGGCTGATCGCGATGACATCGGTGAAGGTCCCCCCGCGGTCGATCGCGAAGCGCCAGGCGGGCTGATCGGGCATCATCGCCCGCCTTTTAGTCATGCATCATCGTGTGTCGATGCGCGGCAATCCTGCGGGCGGTGGCACTTGAACAACGTGGTCATCTCCGACCGGAGGAACCGGTCCATCATCGCGCGGGCCAGTTCCGCACCGGCCTCGCCATGCACGATGGTCCTGCTCGCCACCCCGACGCCGAAGGTCAGGATGAACTGGGCAAAGGCGTTGATCGCCGCCTGGTCCGTATCGGGCGGGGCGATCGCGACCAGCGCGGCGGACAGACTGTCCAGTACCCGGTCGTCCAGCGCGCGGTAGATTTCCGCCACCCGCTCGTTACGGGCAGCCTCCGCAATAATCTCCGCCACCAGGGCGTAATCGTTGGACGTATCCGACTGATTGAACCGGCCGAGCCAAGCCCAGATCGCCTGCGGGTCGGCCTGCTCGACGGCGGCGGCCAGCACGTCCTCCTCCAACCAGGCGGCGACATCCGATTCGCAGATGGCGGCGATGATCGCCTCCTTGCTGGCGAAGTCGCGGTAGATCTGCCCGACCTTGATGCCCGACTCGGTGGCGATCTGCGCGATACCAGTCTGGTGGAAGCCCTGCTGTTCGAACAGGCGCCGCGCCACGGCGAGCAGGTGGCTGCGCCGCTCCTGCGCCCGTCCGGCCCTGTCCGGCTTCACGTTCTGATCGGAAACGATGACTGCTCTCCTTTGGGCTTGCCAAGCCGCAGAACCAGGATTACTCGGCGCACAATAGTGTGAGTGAGCGATCACTCATATGCCTGAGCTTGCCGGTGAAGCAAGCGGGACGTGACTGGAAAGGACCGCCGTCAAAGGATCGCCTCGCACGCATGTGGGGGTGAAAACTTGCGGCTGTTCGCGTGCGTGACAGCAGAGTCAATCGAAGGTGGACATGATCAGGATTGCTTCAGCGGCCGCACTGGCCTTGCTCCTCGCGGCGTGCGGCAGTGGTGCGCAGCAGCCGCCACCCGCCGGTCCGCCGCAGGTCGGCTTCGTCACGGTGACGGCGCAGCCGGTGACACTGAGCACCGAGCTGCCGGGCCGCACGACCGCCTACGAGACATCCGAGGTGCGCCCGCAGGTGAACGGCCTGATCCTGGAACGGCTGTTCCAGGAAGGCGACATGGTCCGCAAGGGGCAGCCGCTCTATCGCATCGATCCCGCGCCGTACCGTGCGCAGGTCGCCAGTGCGCGCGCCGCGCTCTCCCGCGCCCGCGCCGGCATCGCCAACAGCCAGGCGCTGGCCCGCCGCTATGGCGAGCTGGTGGAGATCAACGCCATTTCCCGCCAGCAGGCGGAGGATGCGAGTGCCGCCGCGCAGCAGGCGCGGGCCGACGTCGCCGCACAGCAGGCTGCCTTGCAGGCGGCGGAGATCGATCTCGCCCGTACCACCATCCGCGCGCCCATCAGCGGCCGGATCGGGCGGTCGACCTTCACCACCGGCGCGCTGGTCTCCGCCGCGCAGGTGGAACCGCTCACCACCATCCAGCGGCTCGACCCCATCTTTGTCGACATCCAGCAATCGAGTGCCGAGGTGCTGGACCTGCGCCAGCAGCTCGCCTCCGGCGAACTGGACCGCGGCGGCGCCGCCGCGCGCGTGCAGCTGAAGCTGGAGAATGACAGCACCTACCCCGCGGAAGGGCGGCTCAGCTTCACCGACGTGAGCGTCGATCCGACCACCGGCAGCCAGGTGGTCCGCGCCGTGTTCCCCAACCGGCAGGGCCTGCTGCTGCCCGGCATGTATGTCCGGGCGGAGATGGTGGAAGGCACGCGCGCGGATGCGCTGCTGGTGCCGATCCGTGCCGTCACGCGGGACGAACGGGGCAATCCCACCACCATGGTCGTCGGTCCCGACGGCAAGCTGCAGCTGCGCATCCTGACCGCGCCGCGCACGGTGGGCCAGAACTGGCTGGTCACCGGCGGCCTGAAGGCGGGCGACCGCGTCGTCGTCGAAGGCGGGCAGAACCTGCAGGCGGGCACGGCGGTGAAGGCGGTGCCGTACCGCGCACCCGCGCCGGCCGGCGCCGCCCGGCCGCAACCGGCGGCAGCCGCAACGGCGAAGGCGGACTAAGCCGCCATGTCACGCTATTTCATCGACCGGCCCATCTTCGCATGGGTCATCGCCATCGTGCTGATGCTGTTCGGCGTCATCGCCATCAACAGCCTGCCGATCAGCCAGTTTCCGACGATCGCACCGCCGACGGTCACCATCAGCGCCTCCTATCCGGGCGCCGATGCCGAGACGCTGGAGCAGACGACCACGCAGATCATCGAGCAGCAGCTGAAGGGCATCGACAATCTGCGCTACTTCTCCGCCTCGTCCTCCTCGGCCGGGCGGGTCACGATCACGCTGACCTTCGAACAGGGCACCGATCCCGACATCGCGCAGGTGCAGGTGCAGAACAAGCTGCAGGCGGCGACATCGCTGCTGCCGCAGGAGGTGCAGCGCCAGGGCGTGACGGTGGCCAAGTCCGCCGCCAGCTTCCTGCTGGTCGCTGCGATCTATTCCGAAGACGGCAGCCATACGGCGAACGACCTGTCCGATTACATCGTGTCGCAGGTGGTGGACCCGGTCAGCCGCGTGACCGGCGTTGGCGAATTGCAGGTGTTCGGCACGCAATATGCGATGCGCATCTGGGTCGATCCGCTGAAGCTGCGCAGCTACAACCTGACGATCGCCGACGTGACGGCGGCGGTGCAGGCGCAGAATGCGCAGGTTTCCGCCGGCCAGATCGGCCAGCTGCCCGCCCCGGCGGAGCAGGAGCTGAACGCCACCGTTTCCATCCAGTCGCGCCTGCAGACGCCGGAGGAGTTCGGCAATATCCGCCTGCGCACCGATCAGTCGGGCGCCGTGGTGCGCCTGCGCGATGTGGCGCGGGTGACCAAGGGGGCCGAGATCTACGGCTTCGACACGCAGTACAACGGCAAGGCCGCGTCCGGTTTCGGCGTGCGGCTGGCGACGGGTGCCAACGCGCTCGACACCGTGGACGCGGTAAAGGCGGAGGTGGAGCGGATCGCCGCCGGCTTCCCGCCAGACGTGAAGGTCGTCTACCCGTACGATTCCACGCCGTTCGTCCGCCTGTCGGTGGAACAGGTGATCCACACGCTGGTCGAGGCGGTGGTGCTGGTGTTCCTGGTCATGTTCCTGTTCCTGCAGAACTGGCGCGCGACCATCATCCCGACCATCGCGGTGCCGGTGGTGTTGCTGGGCACCTTCGGCGTGATGGCGATGCTCGGCTATTCCATCAACACGCTGACATTGTTCGGCATGGTGCTGGCCATCGGCCTGCTGGTCGATGACGCTATCGTCGTGGTCGAGAACGTGGAGCGTCTGATCCAGACGGAGCATCTTCCGCCCAGAGAGGCGGCGCGAAAGTCCATGGACGAGATCAGCGGCGCGCTGATCGGCATCGGCATGGTCCTTTCGGCGGTGTTCCTGCCAATGGCGTTCTTCGGCGGATCGACCGGCGTAATCTATCGCCAGTTCTCCGTCACCATCGTCGCATCCATGGTGCTGTCGGTGCTGGTGGCGCTGATCCTGACGCCGGCGCTGTGCGCCACCATCCTGAAGCCGCACAAGGCCGACCAGGCGGAAGGCAAGGGGCCGCTCGCCCGCTTCTTCCGCTGGTTCAACCGCACCTTCGATCGCGGCACGCAGAAGTACGAGCGCGGCGTCGTGCGTACGGCGCGCAGCTGGAAGCGTTCGGGCCTGGTCTACCTGCTGATCGTGGCGGTCATGGCCTTCACCTTCTGGCGCCTGCCCAGCGGCTTCCTGCCGGAAGAGGACCAGGGGTCCATGATCGCGCTGGTCCAGGCACCGCCCGGTGCCACCTTGCCCCGCACGCAGCGGGCGCTGGACGTGGTGCGCGACCATTTCCTTGAGACCGAAGCCGCCAATGTCGCCAGCGTGTTCACCGTCAGCGGCTTCTCCTTCGCCGGCCAGGGGCAGAATGCGGGTCTTGCCTTCATCCGCCTGAAGGATTGGGAGGAGCGCCCGGGTGCCGATAACGGCGCGCAGGCGATCGCCATGCGATCAATGGGCACGTTCGCGCAGTACCGCGACGCCAGCATCTTCGCGCTGGTGCCGCCCGCCGTGCAGGAACTGGGCAACGCCACCGGGTTCGACATGTGGCTGGTGGACACCGGCGGCCTTGGTCACGACGGCCTGCTCGCCGCGCGCAACCAGCTGCTGGGCATGGCGGCGGGCGACACCCGCGTCGCGCAGGTCCGCCCGCTCAGTCTGGAGGATGCGCCGCAGCTGTCGGTCGACATCGACCAGGACAAGGCGGGTGCATTGGGGCTGGACCTCAGCGCCATCAACCAGACGATCTCGACCGCCTGGGGCGGCGCCTACGTCAACGACTTCCTGGATCGTGGCCGGACCAAGCGGGTCTATATCCAGGCGGACGAGCAGTACCGTTCGTCCCCTGACGCGATCGGCGACTTCTATGTGCGCGGCAGCAATGGGGAGATGGCACCGTTCACCGCCTTTTCCGACCTGTCGTGGCAACAGGCGCCGGTGGTCCTGACCCGGTACCAGGGGCAGGCGGCGATGCAGCTGCAGGGCGCGCCGGGTGCCGGCCTCAGCACGGGTGCCGCGATGGAGGCCATGGAGGAGATGCAGGCGAAGCTGCCGCCCGGCACCGCGCTGGAATGGACCGGCCTCTCTTACGAGGAGCAATTGTCCGGCGGCCAGGCTCCGGCGCTGTATGCCCTGTCGCTGCTGATCGTGTTCCTGTGCCTTGCCGCCCTGTACGAAAGCTGGTCCGTGCCGATCGCGGTCATGCTGGTGGTGCCGCTGGGCGTCGTCGGTGCGGTGATCGCCGCCGCGCTGACTGGACTCAACAACGACATCTACCTGCAGGTCGGCCTGATCACGACCATCGGCGTGTCGGCGAAGAACGCGATCCTGATCGTGGAGTTCGCGGAGGAACGGGTGCGTGACGGGATGAACGCCTTCGACGCCGCGATCGAGGCGGCCCGGCTGCGCCTGCGGCCGATCCTGATGACCAGCCTCGCCTTCGTGTTCGGCGTGCTGCCGCTGGCGCTGTCCACCGGCGCGGGCGCGGGCGGGCAGAACGCGATCGGCGGGTCGGTGGTCGGCGGCATGCTGTCCGCCACCGTGTTCGCCATCTTCTTCGTGCCGATGTTCTTCGTGGTGATCGCCCGCCTGTTCAAGCACGGGCAGACCGATCAGCCATCGCTGAACAACGACGTGGAACCTGATGGCGGCAACAAGTCCTCCGACGGCGGCGAGACTGTTCAAGGCGGCCCGGCGCCGCAGGGAGCCTGACGTGAAGACCAAGTCCCTCCTCGCGGTCCTGGCGGCTGCGACGATGCTCGCCGGGTGCAATCTCGCGCCCGATTACAGCCGACCCACCGGCGCCGTGCCGGTCGTGCTGCCCGAAGGCGGCATCTACCCGCCGGCTGCGACCGACGCGCCCGACATCACGCGCGTCGGCTGGCGCGACTTCTTCCTCGATCCCCGGCTTCAGCAAGTGATCGAGACGTCGCTCGCCAACAATCGCGACCTGCGGATCGCGGCGGGCAACGTGCTGCAGACGCGGGCGCAGCTGCGGGTCCAGCGTTCGGCGCTGCTGCCCACCGCCACGATCGGCGGCTCCGCCACCTACACCAACAACCCGCTGGGAGCGGCGGGCGCGGCAGGCGGCGGCGGCGCGCTGCCGGGTGGCGGCGGCGTCAACCCGGGCGCGGGCGTCGGCACCGGCGGCGGTTCGAACCTGGAGATCTATTCGGTCAATGCCGGCATCTCCGCCTTCGAACTCGACCTGTTCGGCCGTATCCGCAATCTCAGCCGCGCGGCCCAGGAACAGGTCTTCGCCAGCGAGGAGGCGCAGCGGTCCACCCGCATCAGCCTGATCGCGGAGATCGCCAATACCTGGCTGACCATGGCCGCCGACCAGGAACAGCTGCGCCTTGCGCGCGAGACGCTGGACACGTTCCAGCAGACGCTGGACCTGACCACCGCCCAGTTCCGCATCGGCGTTGGTTCGGAACTGGAGGTGCGGCAGGCACAGACCAGCTACGACGCCGCGCGGGCCGATATCGCGGCGCTGGAAACGCGCGTGGCGCAGGACCAGAACGCGCTGAACCTGCTGGCGGGCACGACGATCCCGGCGGAGCTGCTGCCGGCCGAGCTTGCCGAGACCGACTACACGCTGGATGCACTGCCGGCGAACCTGTCGTCGGACGTGCTGCTGCGCCGGCCCGACGTGCTGCGGGCCGAACACCTGCTGATCGCGGAAAGCGCCAATATCGGCGCGGCGCGCGCCGCCTTCTTCCCGTCCATCTCGCTGACAGGGACCATCGGCACGATCGGCCTGGCCCTGTCGGGCCTGTTCACCGGCGGCAGCTACACCTACACCGCCGCACCGGCCGTCTCGCTGCCGATCTTCGATGGTGGGGAGCGGCAGGGCAATCTCGATTTCGCCCGCGCATCGCAGCAGGTCGCGCTGGCGACCTACGAGCAGACGATCCAGACCGCCTTCCGCGAGGTGAGCGACGCGCTGGCGCAGCGTGGGCGCATCGGCGACCAGTTGGACGCGCAGGCCAGCCGGGCGGAAGCCGCGTCCGGCGCGGCGCGCCTGTCCGATGCCCGGTTCCGCGCCGGGGTTGATTCGTTCCTGGTCACGCTGGACGCGCAGCGCACCGCCTATGCGGCGGAGCAGCAGCTCGTCACCACCCGCCTGACGCGCGCCAGCAACCTGGTGGAGCTGTACCGTTCGCTCGGCGGCGGGCTGAGCTGACGCGGGCGGGCGCGAGCGTGACCGACGAGCGCCTGGATCGCCGCCGCGAGGGCCTGATCCAGGCGGCCGAGCAGCTGTTCCTGGAACAGGGCGTGGAGCGCACCGCGCTGGCCGACGTGGTCAAGCGCGGGGGCGGGTCGCTGGCGACATTGTACAAGCTGTTCGGCGGCAAGGCCGGCCTGCTGGAAGCGGTGATGCAGGCCCGGGTGGCGCAGAGCGGCGTGCGCATGGTGGCCTTCGCCGCGACCGCGCCGTCCCCGCGCGAGGTGCTGCTGCGGCTGGCGCGTGACCTGCGACGCAGGGCGGACGATCCGGCGGAGGTCGCGCTGTCCCGCGTCCTGATCGCCTCCAGTATCGAGGATCCGGCATTTGCCAGCCGCTTCTATGGCAAGACCTTCGTGGACGCGCGCGCGCATCTGGAACGGCTGTTCGTACGATGGCAGGAGGACGGGCACGCGCTGACGGCGGAACCGTCCCTGCTCGCCGCCATGTTCCTGGGGATGTTCGTGTTCGAGCTGCAATCGCAGGCGATCAGCCATGGCTGCATCGCGGAAGGCGACGAACAATGCCTGGAACAGAAGGTCAGCTTCTTCTGCCACGCTGCAGGGCTAGACTGACCGCATGAAAAAGGGGGCGCCCGGCCAGTGCCGGACGCCCCCTTTCCATATTTCCATATCGGTCGAACCGATCAGTCGGCGGCGGCTTCTTCCACCGACTCGTCCTGCACGTCGGCCTCGATCTTGTCGCCGGCCTCGTCGGTCGCCTTGCCGGCGGCATCGACGGCGCCGCTGATTTCGGCACCGGCTTCGTTGGCGGCACCGGCGACGGCGTCACCGGCCTCGTCCAGGTTGGCTTCGGCGTCGGCGGCGGCGCCCTCAACGGCGGCGCCGGCCGCATCCTCGGTGCTCTCGGAGCAGGCGGCGAGCGACAGGGCGGAGGTGGCGAAAGCGGCGGCGAGAATGATCTTGCGCATGGTCAGACATCCTTGAACTGCGAAACACGAACACGCCGGCAACGCACGGCGTGGGAAAACCGCCATCCGGGCAGCGGATTTCTGCGGCATAGCAATAAACATGTGTCAGGACGGGCACAACCAGATTGTGGCAAAATAAGGGCAAACCCTTGTGGACGTGCCACAATGCGCCAGCGACAAACCGGCTGACCGCCTGCCCCCGGCTTGCTAGAGGACGCCGATGGCGGACACACCGGCTGGCAAGCAGCATCTCTATCTGGTCGACGGATCGGCCTACATCTTCCGGGCCTATCATCGCCTGCCACCGCTGACCAACCCGGCGGGCACGCCGGTGGGCGCGGTCTATGGCTACACCACCATGCTGTGGAAGCTGGCGGAGGATCTCGACAAGGCGGACGGGCCCACGCACCTCGCGGTGATCCTCGACAAGGCGAGCCATTCGTTCCGCAACGAGCTGTATGCCGAATACAAGGCCAACCGGCCCGAGCCGCCGGACGATCTGCGCCCGCAATTCCCGCTGATCCGCGATGCGACCCGCGCCTTCTCCTTGCCCTGTATAGAGGAGGACGGGCTGGAGGCGGACGACCTGATCGCCTCCTACGCGCGCGCCGCCACCCGCCGGGGCTGGGACGTGACCATCGTGTCCAGCGACAAGGACCTGATGCAGCTGGTCGGCCAGTGCGGCGCGCCCGACGATGGCTGCGAGGGCGGCTGCATCGACATGCTCGACACCATGAAGAACCAGCGCATCGACGTGCCCGAAGTGATCGAGAAGTTCGGGGTGGTGCCCGAACTGGTCGGCGACGTGCTGGCGCTAATGGGCGACTCGGTGGACAATGTGCCCGGCATCTTCGGCATCGGGCCCAAGACCGCCAGCAAGCTGATCCAGGATCACGGCTCGCTGACCGCCGCGCTGGACGCGGCGCCCACGATGAAGGCGGGCAAGCTGCGCGACCGGCTGATCGAAGGGCGCGCCATGGCGGAGCTCAGCCGGGTGCTGGTGCAGTTAAAGGAGGATTGTGACCTTCCCATCCCGCTCGACGAGTTCAAGCTGGATGGCGTGCCGCCCGAACCCTTGGCCGCGTTCCTGTTCGAACACGGCTTCACCAGCCTGCTGAAGCGGCTGGATGGCGGGCGCGGCTCCCCCGATCGGCCGATCAACCTCAACCCGGTCAAGATCAGCACCGCGGCCGCCGCGGCGCCGCAGGGCAACCGCCAGCCGCTGCCCGACATGCCGGCGGTGGACCGCAGCGCTTACGAATGTGTGCAGACCGCGGAGCGGCTGGCCCATTGGGTGGAGCGGGCCTTCGCCGCGAGAATGGTGGCCATCGATACGGAGACCAGCGCGCTCGACGCGATGCAGGCGGAACTGTCGGGCATCTCCCTGGCGCTAGGCCCCAATAATGCCTGCTACATCCCGCTGGGCCATGGCGGCGACGACATGTTCGCGGAGAAGCCGCCGCAGGTGGAGCGGCACGTCGCCTACGACCTGCTGCGTCCGCTGCTGGAAAGCGATGCCGTCCTGAAGGTCGGCCAGAACATCAAGTACGACATCAACATCCTGGCCCGCTGCGCCGACATCCACCTGGCGCCGGTGGACGACACCATGATCATCAGCTTCGCGCTCGATGCCGGGCGATCGCTGGATGGGATCGGCGGCGGGCACGGGATGGACGAGCTGGCGACCCGCCACCTCCAGCACACCACCCTTACGTTCAAGGACATCTGCGGCACCGGCAAGAAGGCAATCCCGTTCGGCCAGGTGCCGCTGGACCGCGCGACGCAATATGCGGCGGAGGATGCTGACGTCACCTGGCGGCTGCACCGTCATCTCAAGCCGCGCCTGCTGACCGAAGGCGGCACGCGCGTATATGAAACCGTCGATCGTCCGCTGATTCCGGTGGTCGCCGGCATGGAACGCCACGGCATTCGGGTCGATCGGCAGGCGCTGGAACGCCTGTCGGGCGAGTTCGCGACGGAGATCGCGCGGATCGAGGGCGAGATCTTCGAGACCGCCGGCCAGCAGTTCACCATCGGCAGCCCCAAGCAGCTGGGCGACATCCTGTTCGACAAGATGGGCTACCAGGGCGGGCGCAAAGGCAAGAGCGGGCAATATTCGACCGATCAGACCGTGCTGGAGAAGCTGGCCCAGTCGGGCGCGACGCTGCCCCGGCAGGTGTTGGAATGGCGCCAGCTGTCCAAGCTGAAGACGACCTACACCGACGCTTTGCAGGCAGCGATCGATCCCGATACCGGCCGCGTCCACACCAGCTACAGCCTGGTCGGCGCGCAGACCGGGCGGCTGTCCTCCACCGACCCCAACCTGCAGAACATCCCGATCCGCACCGCCATCGGCCGCCAGATCCGCGAGGCGTTCGTGGCGGAGCCGGGCAACGTGCTGGTCGCCGCCGACTATTCGCAGATCGAGCTGCGCCTTGCCGCGCATATGGCGGACGTGCCGCCGCTGAAGGAGGCGTTCGCCGCCGGGCAGGACATCCACAGCCGCACGGCGGAAGAGATGTTCGGCACGGTCGACCGCGACACCCGCGCGCGGGCCAAGACGATCAACTTCGCCATCCTGTACGGCATCAGCCGCTGGGGCCTGGCCGGTCGGCTGGAGATCGAGGCGGACGAGGCGCAGGCGATGATCGACCGCTATTTCGAACGCTTCCCCGGCATCCAGCGCTACATCGTGCAGACGTTGGAGAGCGTGCGCGAGCGCGGCTATTCGGAAACCCTGCTCGGTCGCAAGACCTGGTTCCCGCGGATCAATTCCAAGCAGATCAACGAACGCCAGGGCAGCGAACGGGCGGCGATCAACGCGCCGATCCAGGGCACCAGCGCCGACATCATCAAGCGGGCCATGGTCCGCATGGGACCGGCTTTGCGCGATGCAGGCCTGCCCGACGTGCGGATGCTGCTGCAGGTGCATGACGAACTGGTGTTCGAGATGCCGGAAGGCGACGTCTCGGCGGCCAAGCCGGTGATCGAACGGGTGATGGCGGAGGCCGCGACGCCGGCGGTGGAACTGACCGTGCCGCTGGCGATCGATATCGGCCACGGCGCGACGTGGGACGCCGCGCACTAGGCCGATATTCAGCGGATGACGTGTTCGTCCGTCACCTGCACCTCGGCGGCCACGCCGGCGACCTGCGGCAGACCGTCGCGCTGGTCCGGCTGGCCGCCGCCGATCCACAGGCGGATCGGACCTGCGGGCACAACCCGCCGGCCGTCGGCATCAACCATGCTCAGCGCCTCGGCATCCAGCGTGAAGCTGACCTCCTGCTCCGCCCCGCGGGCGAGGTCCACCCGGCGGAAGGCGCGCAGCGCGCGCACCGGCGCGCCGGGGGCATCGTGCGTCACATACAGCTGCACCACCTCCGCCCCGTCGCGCGCGCCCGTATTGCGCAGGGTGGCCGTCACCTCCACCGCCTCCCCGGCGGCGATGGTATCGCGGCTGAGGCGCGCGGGGGCGTAGGTGAAGCTGGTATAGCTCAGCCCATGACCGAACGGGTACAGCGCCTCGCCATCGAAATAGCGGTAGGTGCGGTTCGCCATGCCGTATTCCTTGAAGGGCGGCAGGTCGTCGACCGAACGGTAGAAGGTGACCGGCAGACGGCCTGACGGGCTGTAATCGCCCGCGATAAGGTCGGCGACCGCGCGCCCGCCGGTGCCGCCTGGATACCATGCCTCGATGATGGCGGGCACGTTGGCGTCGGCCCAGTTCACCGCCAGCGCGCTGCCGTTCATCAGCACCAGCACCACGGGTTTGCCCGTGGCGTGGAGCTGTTCCAGCAATTCCTGCTGCGGGGCGGGCAGGTCCAGGCTGGTGCGGTCGCCCCCGGCGAAGCCCGCCGCGTTGACGCGCATCTCCTCGCCTTCCAGCTTGGCAGTGAGGCCGGCGGCGTAGACCACCAGGTCGGCGTCGCGCGCGGCGGCGATGGCCGCATCGCTGCGCGTCTCGGCCGCGCTCCACATCAGCATCTGGTCGCCCCGCGTGCCGCTCTGCTTGGCCTCCACCACGATGGCTACGGGCTTGCCCGCGGTCAGCACGGCATCGCGCGAGACGATGTCGCCGGGCTCGCCCGCGTCCCAGGCATTGACGATCTCCTGCCCGTCCACGCTGATCCGGTAACCGTCGAAGCTACGCAGCTGGAACTGATAGGCGCCGCTGTTGGGCGGGGTGATCGTGCCGCTCCACCGGACGGAGCCGGCGCGGTCGGCGCGGGTGGGGTAGCCCCAGCGGAAACGTACCTCCTCCTCCTCCTCGCTCGTCGCCACCGGCGTGCCGGAGAGCGCCGGGTTGTCGAACACCTCCATCCGTACACCGGCCAGCGGTTCGGCGCCGACGGCCTTCAGCGGGGTGCCGGTATGGCCGGTCCCCTCGACATAGGTGACTTCCGCATCCGGGTACCGCGCCCGCAGACCCGCCAGCACGGTGACCGGGGCGGATGGCGTGCCGTTGTAATTGCCGACCAGCGCATCCACGCTGTCCGCATTGGGGCCGATCACCGCGATCCGCCGGGGCGCGGCGGCGAGCGGCAGCAGCCCGTCATTCTTCAGCAGCACGGTGGATGCGCGCGCCACCTGATTGGCCAGCGACGCGTGTTCGGGCGTGTCGAACTGGTCAGCGGTGATTGCGGCGTACGGGCTTGCGGAACGGTCGCCCATCAGGCCCAGCCGGATGCGCGCGGTCACCAGCCGCGTCACCGCGCGGTCCAGCGTCGCTTCCGGCAGCAAGCCCTGTTCCACCGCGCGCACGATGATGGCGGGGTCGCTGCTCTTGTCGAGGCCGAACTCGGCGCAGAACAGGTCGGTGCCGGCGCCGATCGCGGCGGCGGCGGTATGTTCGGGATCAGGCTGCCATTTGTGCGATTCGGGTTTGAAGAAATCGGCAATAGCCGCGCAATCGGACACGATGTGCCCGCGAAAGCCCCAGTCGCGCCGGACAATCTCCTCCAGCATCGGCGTGGCGCAGGCGGGGATGCCGTCGATCGCGTTATAGGCGCACATCAGCCCCTCGGCCCGCGCCTCCGTCACCGCGGCGCGGAAGGCAGGGAGGTAGGTGTCCTCCAGATCGTGGGCGGAAGGGTGCACATCCTCGAAATGGCGATCTGCCTCCGGCCCGGAATGGACCGCGAAGTGCTTGACGGAGGCGAGCGTCTTCAACGCGTTCGGGTCGTCGCCCTGCAGCCCCTGGATGAAGGCCACGCCGAAGCGGCTGGTCAGGAACGGGTCCTCGCCCCAGGTCTCCTGACCCCGGCCCCAGCGCGGATCGCGGAAGATGTTCACGTTGGGCGACCATACGGTCAGGCCGTGGTAGATGGCGGAGCTGCCATCGGGCTTCAGCGTGTCGAGGTACTTGGCCCGAAATTCGGTGGCGATCACGTCGGCGGTCTGCCGGATCAGCGGCACGTCCCAGGTCGCGGCAAGCCCGATCGCCTGCGGGAACACCGTTGCCTCGCCGGCGCGGGCGACGCCGTGCAGCCCCTCGCTCCACCAATTATAGGCGGGTATGCCCAGCCGGGCGATGGCGGGGGACTCGTGCTTGATCTGCGAGGCCTTCTCGGCAAGCGTCATTTCGGCGACGATCGCCGCGGCCCGGCTTTCCGCCTGGTCGATCGCGCTGTTCCACGCCGCCGCATCCATCGGCGCTGGCGCCTCGCGCGAATGGGCCGGCACCGCTGCCGCCATGGCCAGGATGGCCGCACCCCAGCGCAGCGACCGCAATTGTGAACGCACCATCAGCCTTCCTCCCCACGCACCGCAGGTTGCCAGGGCACCCGGTGTTATCGAGAGAGGGTAACGCTATCATTCGCCACGTGCAAGCAGCGGCTGGGGCGTCATCCCGACCCTTGCCGGGATGACGCCGACCTGCCGTCAATGTTTGAATGGCCGGGTGCTTTCCACCATGTCGTCGGTCAGGAAGCCGATCGGCCGCACTTCCATCGCCCGGCGCTTCAGCTCGCCCTGCATGGCCTCGTACTCCTTCTCCGTCGCCTCGCTGACGCTGGCGCGGCTTTCGGTAAGCGCCTGCGCGAAGTCCGCCCCGGTCACCTCCCGCGCATTCTCCCCGTCGCGGCGAATGGCGAGCAGGCCCGCGCGGCGCACCACGTCCTCCAGGTCCGCGCCGGTGTAGCGGTCCGTCTCCGCCGCGACGTGCGCCAGGTCCACATCGCCCGCCAGCGGCATGCCGCGCGTGTGGATCGACAGGATATGCGCACGCCCGGCCTCGTCCGGGGTGCCGACATAGACCAGCTCGTCGAACCGGCCGGGGCGCAGCAGCGCGGGATCGACCAGCGTCGGCCGGTTGGTCGCGCCGATCACGACGATGGAGTTCAGCTCCTCCATCCCGTCCATCTCCGCCAGGATGGTGTTGACCACCCGCGCGGTCACCTGCGGCTCGGCCCCGCCGCTGCCGCGCGCGGGCACCAGCGAATCGATCTCGTCGATGAACACGACGCAGGGCGCCACCTGCCGGGCGCGGGCGAACAGGCGGCTGATCTGCTGCTCGCTCTCGCCATACCACTTGGAGAGCAGGTCCGACGACTTCATGGAGATGAAGTTCGCCTCCGCCTCCTTCGCCACGGCCTTCGCCAGCAGCGTCTTGCCGGTGCCCGGCGGACCATACAGCAGGAAGCCCTTGGCCGGGCGGATGCCCAGCCGATCGAACGCCTGCGGATTGCGCAGCGGCAGTTCCACGCCTTCGCGCAGCTTCTCCTGCGCGGTGCCGAGTCCGCCGATATCGGCCCAGCCCACGGTAGGCGCCTGCACCATCACCTCGCGCATGGCGGATGGCTGCACCCGCTTCAGCGCCTCGCGGAAGTCGCCACGTTCGACGCACAGGCCCTCCAGCACCTCAGGCGGCACGGTGCGTGCGTCGAGGTCGAGACGCGGCATGATCCGCCGCACCGCCTCGATCGCCGCCTCCCGCGCCAATGCGGCAAGGTCCGCGCCGACGAAGCCGTGGGTGGAGCGTGACAGTTCCTTCAGGTCGACTCCTTCACCCAGCGGCATGCCGCGGGTGTGGATGCCCAGGATCTCCCGCCGGCCCTGCTCGTCCGGCACGCCGACGATGATCTCCCGGTCGAACCGGCCCGGCCGGCGCAGCGCCTCGTCAATCGCGTCGGGCCGGTTGGTGGCGGCGATCACCACCAGGTTGGCGCGCGCCTGCAACCCGTCCATCAGCGTCAGCAACTGGGCGACCAGCCGCTTCTCCGCCTCGCCCTGCACGTTCTGCCGCTTGGGCGCGATCGAATCGATTTCGTCGATGAAGACAATGGACGGCTGCGCCCGCTCCGCCTGCTCGAACACCTCGCGCAGCCGCTTCTCGGACTCGCCATAGGCGCTGCCCATGATCTCCGGTCCGTTGATGATGAAGAACTCGGCCTCGCTCTCGTTCGCCACCGCTTGCGCCAGCCGGGTCTTGCCGGTGCCCGGTGGGCCGTGCAGCAGCACGCCCTTGGGCGGATCGACGCCCAGCCGCGTGAACAGTTCGGGATAGCGGAGCGGCAGCTCGACCATCTCGCGCAATTGCTTGATGGTGTCTTCCATGCCGCCGACATCGTCGTAGTTCACGGTGCCGCGGCCATCGCGCACCTCGGCGAACTCGGCCCGCAGCTCCACCTCCGTCTCCGGCCCGATGGTCACGATGCCGCGCGGCACGGTGGAGACCACCTGCAGGCGGATCTGCGTCAGCGCATAGGCGGGCGTGTTGAACATCCGCCGTACTTCCGCCGGCACGTTCTGCACCGGCTGCTGGCCATGTGTCGCCACCAGGTCGCCCTGCACCAGCGGCTTGCCGGTGAAGACGCGCTTCAGCGCCTCCGGCGGGCCCTGCAACCGCATCTGCCGCTGCGCGGGCGCGAACACCACGCGGGTGGCGACGCGCGGCTCGGCGCGGCGGACCTGCACGTGTTCACCCCCCGCGGTCTCCGCATTGGCGCGCTGCAGCCCGTCCAGCCGGACGACGGAGAGCGACTGATCCTCGTCATAGGCGGGCAGGGCGAGGGCGGCGGTGATCCGCTTGCCCTCGATCTCGATCGCGTCGCCTTCGGTGATGCCCAGCGCCTGGAACGCCGCGCGCGGCATCCGGGCGACCCCGCGGCCGCTTTCCTCCTGCCGGGCAGCGGCGACCTGCAGGCGCACGGCCTGATCGCTTGCGCCCCGTGCATCCGCGTCCGCCATCACCCAAGCTCCTTCAACCCATCCAGGACGGGACAGCTAGGAAGCGGCACGGGCGATTGCAAAGGGCCAGCGTGCGTCGGCGCACCCGACGGTGCGGAACGGGGCAAAAAGAAAGCCCGGCCGTTGCCAGCCGGGCTTGGAAAGTTTGGGAGAGGATGCCTGAAAGGCAAGCCCCTTATGATCCGATGCGGGACATCTCGCAAGTGCGAAACGCGCAAAGGTCAGTGCAATTCGTGCAACATAGCGAGGTAAGTAGCAGGAAACATGCTATTGTTCGCGCTATCTTTGGTATAAACACGTAGCTCGACCCCGTTCCCGGCCATTGTGCATCGCAACGGCTGCGCCGATGCGGCAGCAACCCCCGTGACAGCCCCCGCCCGATTGCGTAGCACGCGCCGGTACTGCCCATGGGAACGGCACTGGAGGTCAGGTGATGCGCAAACTCTATCCCGATGCGGCGGCGGCGCTGGACGGTGTGCTGCGGGACGGCATGCTGATCGCGGCCGGCGGTTTTGGCCTCAGCGGCCTGCCCGAACGGCTGCTCGACGCGATCCGCGACAGCGGCGTCACGGGCCTGACCTTCGCCAGCAACAATGCCGGCATCGACAATGAAGGCATCGGCAAGCTGCTGCGCACGCGGCAGGTCGCCAAGATGATCAGCAGCTATGTGGGCGAGAACAAGGAGTTCGAGCGGCAGTTTTTATCCGGAGAGCTGGAGGTGGAGTTCTGCCCGCAGGGCACGCTCGCCGAACGCATGCGCGCTGGTGGTGCAGGTATTCCCGGCTTCTACACCAAGACGGGTGTCGGCACCCAGGTGGCGGAGGGGAAGGAGGTCAAGAACTTCGACGGGCAGGACTACATCCTGGAACGCGGCATCTTCGCCGACCTGTCGATCGTAAAGGCCTGGCGCGCGGACGAGGCGGGCAATTGCGTGTTCCGCAAGACGGCGCGCAACTTCAACGCCCCCGCCGCGACCTGCGGCAAGGTCTGCGTGGTGGAGGTGGAGGAACTGGTGCCGACCGGCAGCCTCGACCCCGACCAGATCCATCTGCCCGGCATCTACGTCCAGCGGCTGATCGTGGGCGCACCCTACGACAAGAAGATCGAATTCGTGACCACGCGCGAGAGGGAGGCGGTCTGATGGCTACGCAGGTGAAGGGCTGGACCCGTGACCAGATGGCCGCCCGCGCCGCGGCGGAGCTGGAGGACGGCTTCTACGTCAATCTGGGCATCGGCATCCCGACCTTGGTGGCGAACCACATCCCCGCCGGGGTGGAGGTGACGCTGCAATCCGAAAACGGCATGCTCGGCATCGGGCCGTTCCCCTACCCGGACGAGGTCGATCCCGACCTCATCAATGCGGGCAAGCAGACGGTCAGCGAACTGCCGCACTCGGTCTATTTCGACAGCGCGCAAAGCTTCGCCATGATCCGCGGCGGGCACATCGACCTGGCGGTGCTGGGGGCGATGGAGGTGAGCGAGGACGGCGACATCGCCAACTGGATGATTCCGGGCAAGATGATCAAGGGCATGGGCGGCGCCATGGACCTGGTCGCGGGGGTCAAGAAGATCATCGTGGTAATGGATCACACCGCGAAGGACGGCACGCCCAAGTTCATTCCCCACTGCACCCTGCCGCTGACGGGCAAGGGCGTGGTCGACATGATCGTCACCGATCTCGCCGTATTCGCCCGGCCCGATCATGCCAGTCCGTTCCGGCTGGTGGAGCTGTCGCCCGGCGTCAGCGCGGAGGAAGTGGCGGCCAAGACAACCGCGAAGTATACGGTGTAGGCAGGCTCACGCCGGGCGAAAGGTCATCGCCACGCCGTTCATGCAATAACGCTTGCCCGTGGGGCGCGGGCCATCGTCGAACACATGGCCCAGATGGCCGCCGCAATCGGCGCAATGCACTTCCGTGCGCGGCAAGCCGATGGTGAAGTCGGTATCGGTGCCGACCGCGCCCGCCAACGGCTGCCAGAAGCTGGGCCAGCCGGTGCCGGATTCGAACTTGGTGCGGCTGGCGAACAGATCGTTGCCGCAGCCCGCGCAGGCGTAGGTGCCGGCGCGCTTCTCCCGGTTCAGCGGAGAGGTATAGGCCCGCTCCGTCGCGTCTTCCCGCAACACCTGGAAGGCTTGCGACGACAGGCGCCGGCGCCACTCCGCCTCGCTCAACTGCACGCGGTAGGGCCGCGCCTCCGCCGTCCCGCACCCCGCCAGCGCCAGCCCGCCCAACAGGGCGGCGAGGAAGGAGCGGCGGTTGGGCGCGTCGATCATTCGCCGGTTCTGCCTATTCAAAGGCGAACCGGCGCTGAACGGCCTAGAGCATCGCCTTCAGCGGGGTTTCGGTGTCCATCAGCAGCTCGGGCGCGATGACCGCGCCCGCTTCCACCAGCTTGCGCCCCTGTGCGTAATCGCGGGTCGCGTTCACGCAATCGAGCGCGATCACCTGCCCTCCGCGCAGATAGATGACGGAGAACGATCGTGCCGCCGGGTCCCCCCGCAGCACGGTGGCGTCGTGGCCTAGCGCCAGACCGACAGTCTGCAGCTTCAGGTCGTACTGGTTGGACCAGAACCACGGGACCGCGTCATAGCCCTGCGGGTCGCCGCAGATCGCGCGTGCGGCGACACTGGCCATATCGTTGGCATTGCCGACGCTTTCCAACCGGATCACGGCATTGCCGGCATAGCGGTTGGCGTGGGCGGCGCAGTCGCCGATCGCGTAGACGTCGGGCAGGCTGGTGCGGCAGAACTCGTCCACGTCCACGCCATTGGCGCCCGCCGCCCCGGCCGCGATCAGCGGGCCGACCGCAGGCACGATGCCGATGCCGACCACCACGATGTCCGCCGGCAGCACGGTGCCGTCCGCCAGTCGCACGCCGGTGACCCGTTCTCCGTCACCTTCGATGCATTCCACCGCCGCGCCCATGTGGAAGCGGACGCCCTGCGCCTCGTGCTCCGCCTGGTAGAAGGCGCTGAGGTCCGCGCCTGCGACACGGGCCAGCACCCGCTCCTGCTGTTCGACCACCCTCACGTCGCAGCCGGCCTTGACCAGCACGGCCGCGCTTTCGAGGCCAATATAGCCGGCGCCGATCACCACCGCGCGCCGCGCGCCCGCATCCAGTTCGGCCAGCAGCCGGTCGGCATCAGCGCGGTCACGCATGGCATGGATCCCGGCGAGGTCCGCCCCGCCGCAGGACAACCGGCGCGGATCGCCACCCGCCGCCCAGATCAGTGTGCCGTACGCGAGCGTGCGCCCGCCGCTGATGCCCAGCTCGTGCGCCACCGGATCGACCCGCGACACATTGGTGCCGGGTAGGAAGGCGATCTGCCGTTCCGCCCAGAAGGCCGGCGGGCGGATCAGGATCCGCTCGAAGCTCTTGGCACCCGTCAGGTATTCCTTGGACAAAGGCGGCCGTTCGTAGGGCAGGTCGCGGTCGCGGCCGACCAGCAGGATCGATCCGGCAAAGCCCTGCTGGCGCAGCGCGATGGCCGCCTGCGCGCCGGCATGGCCGGTGCCGACGATGACGACATCGGCGCCGGTCGGGGTGGTGTTCGGAATGATGTCGGCACTCATCGCTGCAGCAGGCTCCGCGCCTGACTGGCGATATGCGCCAGCATCGCCGGGGTCAGCGGCGTCGCCGCGCGTGCCCGCGCGACCAGCCCGCGCAACGCACGTACTGCGGCGGCGTTGTTGTCCAGCCAGCCGCGCACCTCCGCCAACGGATCGCCCGGCCGGTGGGTGCCGTGCAGCCGCGCGGCCAGGAAGGCGAAGCGCATCTGCTGCAGGTCACGGGCAAGGCCCGATACCAGCACCCGGTCCCACGGGTCGGACGGGTTCATGACCGATGCGCGCGCCTGCGCCCAGTCGAGCCCCAGTTCCTCGCCCAGCGTGATGAAGGCGTTGGCCAGCGCCACCGGGTCCTGCCCGGTGGTGCGCGCCAGGCGGGCAAGGCCGATCGCGCCGTCGATGGCGAACAGACGGGCGACCGCAGCCGCCAGCTCGTCCGGCGCGCCCGCTTCCCGCAGCGCGCCTTCGATCGCGCCGGCATGGTCGCGTGCCTCCGCCGCCAGCAGATCGTCCACATGGTCGACCAGCGCGGCGACATTTTCCGCCATGTCGGTGATCGCCGCGGAGGGCGCGGTGGCCGGCCCGCTGCGCAGCAGGTCCGCCATGTGCCCGCGCAGCGCCAGCGCGGCCGTTTCGAACAGCATCAGGCGCCCCGCCTCCGGCATCGGCGTCGCATCGATCGCGTCCCACAGCGGCTCCATCCGCAGGAGGTCGCATGTACCGACGAAAGCGGCGGCGACATGCGCCAATTCGGAACTTTCCTCCGCCGCCAGCTCGAATGGATGGATGATGCCCATGCGATTGACGATCCGGTTGGCGACCGTGGTCGCCACGATCTCGGTCCGGAGCTGGTGGTGCAGGATCTCCTGGCGGAACCGGTCCTGCATGGTGGCGGGGAAATCGCCCAGCAGCAGCGGCTCCAGCGCGTCGTCATCGGCCAGCTTGCTGTCTTCGATCGCCGCCTGCAGCACCAGCTTGGTGGAGGACAGCAGCACGGCGAGTTCGGGCCGGGTCAGGCCCTTGCCGTCCGCCGCGCGCCGACCCAGCTCCTCCGCCCGCAGCAGGCCTTCGGTCCGGCGGTCCAGGTCGCCGCGCTCCTCCAGCGCGTCGATCAGCGCGGACAGGGATGGCACCGCCGCCGGACCGCCACGTTCGGCGATGGACAGCGCCAGCGCCTGCAGCCGGTTGTCCTCCAGCACCAGCGCCGCGACCTCGTCCGTCATCTCGCGCAGCACGGCGCGGCGGCCATCCTCGTCCAGATGGCCGGCAGCCTTCGCGGCGGCGAGCGCGATCTTGATGTTCACCTCGTTATCCGAACAATCGACCCCTGCCGAATTGTCGATGAAGTCGGTGTTGGACCGGCCACCATTCAGCCCGAATTCGATCCGCGCGGCTTGCGTGATGCCCAGATTGGCACCCTCGCCGATCACCGCGACGCGGAGGTCGGCGGCGTTCACCCGCAGCGCATCGTTGGCCGGGTCGCCGACATCGGAGTTGCTCTCCGTGCTCGCCTTCACATAGGTGCCGATGCCGCCGAACCAGAGGAGGTCTGCCGGCGCCTTCAGGATGGCGGCGATCAGGCCGTCGGGGTCGAGCTCCGCCGCCTCCACGCCGAGGGCGGCGCGGGCCTGTTCGGACAGCTCGATCCGCTTGGCGCTGCGCGGCCAGACGCCGCCGCCGGGTGAGATGATGGCCTCGTCGTAATCCGCCCAGCTCGACCGGGGCAGGTCGAACAGGCGCTGGCGTTCGGCCCAGCTTGCCGCCGGATCGGGATCGGGGTCGATGAAGATGTGCCGGTGATCGAACGCCGCCACCAGCTTCAGAGCCTTGGACAGCAGCATGCCGTTGCCGAACACGTCGCCCGACATGTCGCCGCAACCGACCACGCGCACCGGCTCCGTCTGCACGTTGATGCCGCGTTCCAGGAAGTGCCGCTGGACGGAAAGCCAAGCACCGCGCGCGGTGATGCCCATCGCCTTGTGGTCGTACCCGTTGGAACCGCCGCTGGCGAACGCATCGCCCAGCCAGAAGTCGCGCTCCTCCGCGATGGCGTTGGCCGTGTCGCTGAAGGTCGCCGTGCCCTTGTCCGCCGCGACGACGAAGTACGGATCGGCGCCGTCACGCACCACCACCCCATCGGGGTGCACGGTGCGCCCGCCCACGATGTTGTCGGTGACGGACAGCAGCGTGCGGATGAACAGCTTGTAGCTGGCGGTCCCTTCGGCGAACCATGCATCGCGGTCCACGGCGGGGCTGGGCAGTTGCTTGGGATAGAAGCCGCCCTTGGCTCCGGTCGGCACGATGACGGCGTTCTTCACCCGCTGCGCCTTCATCAGGCCCAGGATCTCCGTCCGGAAATCGTCGCGCCGGTCGGACCAGCGCAGGCCCCCACGCGCGACCGGGCCGGCCCGCAGGTGGATGCCTTCCACCCGGCGCGAATAGACCCAGATCTCCCGCCATGGCACGGGGCGCGGCAGGCGGGGCACAGCCTCGCTGTCCAACTTCAGCGCCAGCGCTTCCTGCCCGGCGGGGATGAAGGCGTTGGTGCGCAGCACGGCGTTGATGACGGCCCAGTACAGCCGCAGCAGCCGGTCGTCGTTCAGCGCGGTCACGCCCGCGAGGCCGGCGGTGATCGCATCGGCCTGCTTCTGCGCGGCGGCATCGCGGTCACCGGAGAAGGCGGGATCGTGCCGCACGCGGAACAACTGCACCAGCGCGGCGGTCACGCCCGGTGCGCCGCGCAGCGCATCGACCACGGTGTAGATGGTGAAGGCGACACCCGTCTGCCGCAGATAGCGATAGAGTGCACGCAGCCAGTCCGCCTCCATGGCGGCGAGGCCGGTGGTGGCGACCAGCCGGTTGAACACGTCATCCTCCGCCCGGCCGTTGATGACGGCGACGATCGCCGGCTCGATCGCGGCGGCGCGGGCCAGCAGCGCGGCCGCATCGCCGCCGCCGGTCAGCAGCAGGCGGAAATCGTGGATTGTGTCGCGGGTGTCGCCGGTCAGCTCCGTCGGCAGTTCCGCCAGCACGCGGAAGCCGAAATTCTCCAGCGCAGGTACCGCATCGGACAGCGGCATCGCGCCGCCTGCCTGGTACAGCTTCAGCCGCAGCTGATCCGCTGGGTCGGAAGCCTCCCGGTACAGCCGCGCATCGCGGCCCAGCGGGCGGTCGGGGTCGGCGTCGGACAGATGGCGCAGCCGGGCGATGTCCGCCGCTGCCTCCGCCGGACCGTAGGCGGTGCGATAGGCCGGCGGGAAGCTTTCGGCATATCGGCTGGCGAGCGCGGGCCCGTCCGTTCCGCCGACCGCATCGGCCACGGCATCGGCCCAGCCGCGCAGCATCGCCTGCAGCCGCGCATCGACCGCCGCCTGATCGACCGGTGCCGCCAGCCCGCGCACGTCCAGCACGAAGCGCAGCGTGGCGAGTGCGCCGCCCTCCACCTCCATCGACCAGTCCAGCGTTTCCGCCCCGATGGCGCGTTCCAGCAATTGCTGCACCTGCAACCGGATTGACGAACCGATCAGGTCGCGCGGCAGCCAGACGAAGGCGAAGACGTGCCGGTCCAGCGGCGCCTGTACCAGTTCCAGTCGCGGACGCGGGCGATCCGTCAGCGCCATCATCGTGGTGGCGACGCGCGCCACGTCATCCGCCGGGAAGCCGATCAGCAGGTCGTGCGGCAGCGCGGTCAGCGCGTGGACCAGCCCCTTGGCATCGTGGCTGCCGCGCGCCAGCCGGTGGCGTTCCAGGATGTCGTGCAGGTGGCGGCGCAGCACCGGCACCTGTTCGGGCGGGGTAGCAAGGGCGGCACTGGTCCAGATGCCGGCATGGATCGACAGGGCGGTAACGCGGCCATCCGCCAGCACCGGCACCAGGAACAGGTCCAGCGGCACGCGGCGATGGACGCGCGCGACGCGGTTGGCCTTCACGATCAGCGGCGCGGCGGCGGCGCGCGCGGGATCGGCATCGAACCAGGCGAAGGCCCGCGACAGCGTCTCCTCCGCCAGCAGGTCAGGTTCCCCCGCGCGGCAGATACCCTTCAGATCGGCCGGGGCGCCTTCCCGGTGGCGCAACTGGTGCCCGAGCAGCGTGACCCGGTCCGCCGCCAGCCAGCGCAGCAGTTCCGCGCCCTCGCTGTCCCCCAGCCTTGCGGCATCGGCGGCAAGCGCCTCCTTCATCTGCGGCCAGTCGGCGACGGCGGCGCGCACATCGGCCAGCGTCAGCGCGAACTGCCGCTCCAGCTCAGTGGCGACGCCGGCATCGATCGCCGCCGT
This sequence comes from Croceibacterium sp. TMG7-5b_MA50, assembly GCF_039830145.1. Lineage (NCBI taxonomy): Bacteria > Pseudomonadati > Pseudomonadota > Alphaproteobacteria > Sphingomonadales > Erythrobacteraceae > Croceibacterium > Croceibacterium sp. TMG7-5b_MA50. The sequence continues at coordinate 2,551,559 of NZ_CP156082.1, forward strand.
CTCCAGGTAGATCATCGATTCCCGCGGGGCACCTTCGGCGCCGGCGCCCGTCGGCAGCGCCAGCAGCCGCCCGTCGGCATCGCGGTGGACGGGCAGGACGGGATGGACCAGCAGGTCGATCGGCAGTCCATGCGCAGCAAGGGCGCCAGCGATCGAATCCACCAGGAACGGCATGTCGGTGTTTATGAAGACCATGCGCGTGGTCCGCTCGCCGTCGGCGGCGCGGCGGATCAGCACGGCGGGCTCCTCGCCATCGCGCCGGCGGGCAGCCTCCAGCACGCAGGCGGCCGCCTCGGCCAGGCGATCGGGGGACAGTGTCGGGTCGCCGGGCAGCAGCGACCGGGCCATCTGCGCCTGCAACTCCGCGCTCAGCGCCTGCTCGTCGGTGTCGATCGTCGCCATTTCAACGTCCTCTTCTGTTCTGGACCAGCCCTGTCAGGCGAGCGCGGCCTGCGTCAAGCGCAGGGACTCCTCGCGCGCCGCCGGGTCGTATGTCGCACCCGCGACGACGATCTCGTCCGCGCCGGTCCGTTCCGCGAAGCGGCCGATGGCGGCGCGCACGGTGGCGGGGCTGCCAACGGCGCGGACCCGCATCATGCCATCCATCATCGCCAGCGCGGATGGCGGCAGCGTGTCACGATAACCCGGCACCGGTGGCGGCAGCTTGCCCGGATCGCCGCTGCGCAGGCGAACGAAGGACTGTTCCTGACTGCTCGCCAGCAGCTCTGCCTCCGCATCGGTTTCGGCCGTGAACACGTTCATGGCGGCGGCGACATAGGGACGGTCCAGCGCCGCCGACGGGCGGAACTGGCTGCGATAGACGGACAGCGCCTGATCCAGGTGGTCGGGCGCAAAATGGCTGGCGAAGGCGTAGGGCAGGCCGAGCCGCGCGGCGAGCTGCGCGCCGAACAGGCTCGACCCCAGCAGCCACATCTGCACATTGGCGCCCAGTCCCGGCGTCGCCACGATCGGCAATTGCGGCTCCCCCGTCAGCAGCGCCTGCAGCTCCGCCACGTCCTGCGGGAAGGCCTCCGCCGCGCGGTGCAGGTCCTTGCGCAAGGCCTGCCCCAGGATCGGCCCGGCGCCGGGCGCGCGGCCAAGGCCGAGGTCCACGCGGCCGGGGAACAGCGCGTCCAGCGTGCCGAACTGTTCCGCGATCAGCAGCGGCGCATGGTTGGGCAGCATGATCCCGGCGGACCCGATGCGGATGGTGCGCGTGGCGGCGCCGATATGCCCCAGCACGACGGACGTGGCGCCACCGGCGATGCCCACCATCGTGTGATGCTCTGCCACCCAGAACCGGTGATAGCCCACTTCTTCCGCCACCTGCGCCAGGCGGGCGGCGGCGGCGAGCGCCTCGGATGGACCCTCCCCTTCGCGGATGGGCACGAGGTCGAGCACGGACAGCTTGGTCATGATATGCCTTCGATGAGCGCCGCGGCAGTGCGCAGCAGCAATGCGATCTGTTCGGGGGAGGACAGCCGGTGATCGCCGCCTTTCACCAGCGTGACCTCCACATCCGTGGCGTCGAGCCGTTCGGCCAGTTGCAGCGACAGCGAAGCGGGGACGACATCGTCCGCCTGCCCATGCAGCAGGCGCACCGGGCAGGTGAGCGCGATGGGCGCGCCGAGCAGGCGATTGGCCTGCCCGTCGGCCCAGAACAGCGGATGCGTGGGCGTGGGCGGATGGCCGTAGAGGTTGGGCCGCCACAGCGTCTCGCCCCGGGCCAGCTGCGCCTGTTCGGCCGGGTCGAAACCCCAGTCGGTGAAATCGGGTGCTGGCGCGATGCCGATCAGCCCGGCGACACGATCCTGCAGCCGCAGCGCCGCCAGCAGCATCAGCCACCCGCCCATGGACGACCCCACCAGCACCAGCGGCCCGGTGGTGAGCGCGTCGGCCAACGCGGCAACCTCCTCCGCCCAGCGGGTCAGCGTGCCGTCGGCGAAATCGCCCTCGCTGGCGCCGCAGCCGCTGTAATCCAGCAGCAGGCAGCGATGGCCCATCGCCTGCGCTTGCTCGAACAGGGCGGTCGCCTTCCCGCCGGTCATGTCGGACATGTAGCCCGGCAGGAAGATGATCGTCGGCCCGCTATCGCCGGTTAGCCGGTAGGCGATGCGCCGGCCGTCCGGCAGTGCGTGGGTCTCGGCCATGCGCCGCAGATGGAGGCGGGGCTTGCCATCGGCAAGGGCGGGGTGCCCCGTGTCAGCCCCGGTCGGGCGTCCCCTGCGGCACGATTGTCTGCACGATGCTGGCGTCCAGCGCCTCGAAGTCATGGAGGCCGATCGTGTCGTACAGCTCCGCGCGGGTCTGCATGCGGTCCACCATCTTGTGCGTGCCGCCATGTTCGCGGATGGAGGCATACAGGTCCGCCACCGCCTTGTTGGCGACGCGCAGGCTCGACACGGGCCAGATCACCAGCTTGTAGCCCATCTGCTCGAACTCGGTCGCGGTGAAGAACGGCGTCTTGCCGAATTCGGTCATGTTGGCGAGCAGCGGCACGCCGGGCATCGCCGCCGCGAACTTCTCGAACATGTCGCGCGTGTTCAGCGCTTCGGGGAAGATCGCGTCGGCGCCTGCGTCCATGTAGCGCTTGGCCCGGGCCACCGCCGCGTCGAAGCCTTCGACGCCCGCGGCATCGGTGCGGGCGATCACCACCAGATCACGCCGCGCCTTGGCCGCGGCAGCGACCTTGGCGGCCATGTCCTGCGCACTGACCAGGTTCTTGCCGTTCAGGTGGCCGCACTTCTTGGGAAGGATCTGGTCCTCCAGATGCACCGCCCCCGCGCCCGCATCCTCAAACGTGCGGACCATGTGCATGACGTTCAGCGCCTCGCCATAGCCGGTGTCGCCATCCACCAGCAGCGGCAGGCCCGATGCGCGCACGATCTGCCTGATAAAGAAGGCGACCTCGTCCACCGTGATAATGCCCAGATCAGGCAGCCCCATGCTGGCGGTCATCGCCGCGCCCGACAGATACAGCCCGTCGAACCCGGCATTGCGCGCCTGGATCGCCGCCTGCCCGTTATGCGCGCCCGGCAGCTGGTAGATGCCGGGACGGGCAAGCGCATCGCGGAACCGCTTGCCGGCGGGTTCATGGGGCAGGTCGGCGGCGAGGAGGTAGGGCATGACGTTCTTTCAGTAGACGTGTGTGTGCAGCAGATCGAATGTGCGGAGCTAGTTCCGCTCCCCAATCGGCACCCACTGGAGGTTCTCCGGCCCGACATAGTTCGCGCTGGGGCGGATGATCTTGTTGTCCTGGCGCTGCTCGATCGCATGCGCCGCCCAGCCGCTGGTGCGGGCGATGGCGAACAGGGGAGTGAACATCGCCGTCGGCACGCCCATCAGGTGGTAGCTGACGGCGCTGAACCAATCGAGATTGGGGAACATCGCCTTAACCTCGGCCATGACGCTCTCGATCCGTTCGGCGACGGCGTACTGGTTCAGCGCGCCGGCCTCGTCCGCCAGGCCCTTAGCCACACGCTTGATCACCTCGTTGCGTGGGTCGGCCACGGTGTAGACCGGGTGGCCGAAGCCGATGATGACCTCCTTCGCGGCCACCCGCGCGCGGATGTCGGCCTCCGCCTCGTCCGGGTTTGCGTAGCGTTGCTGGATGTCGAACGCGACCTCGTTGGCGCCGCCATGCTTTGGCCCGCGCAGCGCGCCGATCGCGCCGGTGATGGCGGAATGCATGTCGCTGCCCGTCCCCGCGATCACCCTTGCTGCGAAGGTGGAGGCGTTGAACTCGTGCTCCGCATACAGGATCAGCGACGTGTGCATCGCGCGCACATGGCTGTCGGGGGCAGGCGAACCGCGCAGCAGGTGCAGGAAGTGGCCGGCGATGCTGTCATCGTCGGTCTGCACCTCGATCTCGCGGCCATTGTGGCTCCAATGATACCAGTACAGCAGCATCGAGCCCATCGACGCCATCAGCCGGTCGGCGATCGCCCGCGCGCCGGGCAGATTGTGATCGTCCTTCTCCGGCAGGGCGCAGCCCAGCGCGCTGACGCCGGTGCGCAGCACGTCCATCGGATGCGTCGCGGCGGGCAGCGCGGCCAGCGTCTCCCTCACCGGCAACGGCAGGCCGCGCATGGCCTTCAGCTTCAGCTTGTAGGCGTGGAGCTCGCTTTTCGTCGGCAGGCGGCCATGGACCAGCAGGTGGGCGACCTCCTCGAACTCCGCCTCTTCCGCGAAGTCGAGGATGTCGTAGCCGCGATAATGCAGGTCGTTGCCGGTGCGACCGACCGTGCACAAGGCGGTGTTGCCGGCGGCAACTCCGGACAGGGCGACGGATTTCTTCGGCTTGAAGCCGGGGGCAGTGGTGTCGGTCATCCTCTTGGGTCCTGTTTCTTGTTCTTGTTCGGGGTCAGAAGGCGTCGGCGGGCACATGGACCTCGCCGCTCATCAGGATGCGGGCGCTGCGGCTCATCACGGCGCGGGTGATGGTCCATTGTCCATCGCGCTCCGTCGCCTCCGCCCCGACGCGCAAGGTGCCCGACGGGTGGCCGAAGGTGACGCCGGTGCGTGGCCCCCCTGCCGCCTCCGCCACCAGAGTGCCCGGCACGGCGGCGGCGGCAGCGATGGCGACGCTGGCGGTGCCCATCATCGCGTGGTGCAGCTTGCCCATGGAAAGCGCGCGGACATTCAGGTTGATCTCGCCTGCCGCCACCTGCCGGCCGCCGGCTGTGGTGTAGGCGGCGGGGGCGGAGACGAAGGCGATCTTGGGCGTGTGCTGCCGCTGCGCCGCCTCTCCGGCATGCGCGATCAGGCCCATCTTCAGCGCGCCCAGGGTGCGCAGCGCCTCGAACCGGGCGAGCGCCGCCGGATCGCCGTTGATCGCCTCCCGCAGTTCCGTGCCCGTGTAGCCGATGTCGCCTGCACGCACGAAGATGGTGGGGATGCCGGCATTGATGAGCGTCGCATCCAGCGGGCCATCGGGCGTATCCAGCACGTCCACCGGCTTTCCGGTCGGGAACAGCGCGCCCTCCCCCTCCGCCGGGTCCATGAATTCCAGCACGATCTCGGCGGCGGGAAAGGTCACGCCGTCCAGTTCGAAACTGCCGACCTCCTGCACCGCGCCATCCGCCACCGGCACATGGGCAATGATCGTCTTGCCGATGTTCGCCTGCCACAGGCGCACGGTGCAGATGCTTTCCACGGCGTGTGCCGGATCGACCAGCCCGGCATGGATGGCGAAGGCGCCGGCGGCGGCCGAAAGATTGCCGCAATTGCCCGACCAGTCGACGAAATCGTCACCGATCGCCACCTGCCCGTACAGGTAATCCGCATCGTGATCCGCCACTGTCGCCGGCCCCACGATCACGCACTTGCTGGTGGAGGAGGTCGCCCCGCCCATCCCGTCAATCTGCGCGCCATAGGGATCGGGACTGCCGATCACCCGCTGGAACAGCCGGTCGCGTGGCTGTCCCGGCACGCGGCAGCGTTCGGGCAGGTCGGCCATGCGGAAGAACACGCCCTTGCTGGTGCCGCCGCGCATATAGGTGGCGGGAATGCGGACCTGCGCGCTCATGCTGCGGCTCCTTCCGCCAGGAAGTCCTGCGCGAAGCGTTGCAGCACGCCGCCCGCCTGCCAGATCGACACCTCCTCGCCCGTGTCGAGGCGGCAGAGCACCGGCACCTCCTCCACACTGCCGTCGCGGCGATGGATGGCGAGCGTCAGCTCGGCCCCGGCGGCAGGTTCGCCCCGCACATCGTAGGTCTCCGTCCCGTCCAGCCGCAGTCCCAAGCGGGTGGTGCCATGCGTGAATTCCAGCGGCAGCACGCCCATGCCGATCAGGTTGGTGCGGTGGATCCGCTCGAACCCTTCGGCGACGATCGCCTCCACGCCGGCCAGCCGCACGCCCTTTGCCGCCCAGTCGCGGCTGGAGCCTTGCCCGTAATCGGCGCCGGCGATGATGATCAGCGGCTGGCGGCGCTGGAGGTACGTCTCGATCGCCTCCCACATGCGCATCACCGTGCCGTCTGGCTCGACCCGCGCCAGCGATCCGCGCTGCACCGCGCCGTCCACCACCGCCATCTCGTTCACGAGTTGCGGGTTGGCGAAGGTCGCGCGCATCGCGGTCAGGTGGTCGCCGCGATGGGTGGCGTAGCTGTTATAATCCTCCTCCGGCACGCCCATGCTGGTCAGGTACTCGCCCGCCGCGCTGGTCGGCAGGATGGCGTTGGACGGGCTCAGGTGATCGGTGGTGATGTTGTCCGGCAGGATCGCCAGCGGACGCATGCCCTTGAGCGTGCGGGGCGATGCGGCCAGCGCGCCCAGCCCTTCGGTGTCCCAATAGGGCGGGCGGCGAATATAGGTCGATTCCGCGCGCCAATCATACAGCGGGTCCGCCGCCGCATCGCCATGGAGGTCGCGGGCGAACATCGGCTCGTATACCTCGCGGAACTGTTCGGCCTTCACATGGGCGGCGATTACCGCGTCGATCTCCGCATCGGAGGGCCAGATATCGGCGAGGCGCACCGGGCGGCCATCGGGAGTTTCGCCCAGCACGTCAGCCTCGATATCGAAGCGGATCGTGCCGGCGATGGCATAAGCGACCACCAGCGGCGGGGAGGCGAGGAAGGCCTGCTTTGCGTAAGGGTGAATGCGTCCGTCGAAATTGCGGTTGCCCGACAGCACGGCGACGGAGTGCAAATCGCGTTCCACGATCTCGCGCTGGATGACGGGGTTCAGCGCGCCCGACATGCCGTTGCAGGTGGTGCAGGCGAAGCCGACGATGCCGAAGCCGAGCTGCTCCAGCTCCGTCAGCAGGCCCGCCTCCTCCAGGTACAGCGCGGGCACGCGCGAACCGGGGGCGAAGCTGGTCTTGACCCATGGCTTGCGCTGCAATCCCAGCGCATTGGCCTTCTGCGCCACCAGCCCGGCGGCGATCACGTTGCGTGGATTGCTGGTGTTGGTGCAACTGGTGATGGCCGCGATGATCACCGCGCCGTCGGGGATCAGCCTCTCCCGCTCCTGCGCCAGCGCGCCTGGCAGATCATGCGCCACCCCGCGCGCCTGCAGCGCGGCGGTGGGCAGGCGCTTGTGCGGGTTGGAGGGCCCGGCCAGGTTGCGCTCCACGCTGGAGAGGTCGAATTCCAGCACGCGGTCGTATTCGGCCGTCGCCAGCGCATCGGCCCACAGCCCGGTCGCCTTGGCATAGGCCTCCACCAGCCGCACCTGATCGGGCGAACGATTGGTCAGCAACAGGTAGTCGATCGTCTGGCGGTCGATGAAGAACATCGCGGCGGTGGCGCCGTATTCGGGGCACATATTGCTGATCGTCGCCCGGTCGCCCACGGTCAGCCCGTCCGCCCCGGGGCCGAAGAACTCAAGCCACGCGCCCACCACGCGTTCGCTGCGCAGGAATTCGGTGATGGCCAGCACGATGTCGGTCGCGGTGATCCCCTCGGGCCGGGTGCCCGTCAGCCGCACGCCGACGCTGACCGGCAGGCGCATCATGCTGGGCCGGCCGAGCATCACCGTCTCCGCCTCCAAGCCGCCTACGCCGACGGCGATCACGCCCAGCGCTTCGACATGCGGCGTATGGCTGTCGGTGCCGACGCATGTGTCGGGGTAGGCAAGGCCATCCGCCACCTGCACCACCGGGCTCATCTTTTCGAGGTTGATCTGGTGCATGATGCCGTTGCCCGCGGGGATCACGTCCACATTGGCGAAGGCGGACTTGCACCAGTCGATGAAATGGAACCGGTCGGCATTGCGCCGGTCCTCCACCGCGCGGTTCAGGGCGAAGGCGTCCGGGTCATACCCGCCATGCTCCACCGCCAGGCTGTGATCGACAATCAGCTGCGTCGGCACCACCGGGTTGACCTGCCGGGGATCGCCGCCTTCCGCCGCGATCGCGTCGCGCAGGCCGGCGAGATCGACGAAGGCGGTCTGCCCCAGGATGTCGTGGCACACGACGCGCGCCGGGTACCACGGGAAGTCGCGCGTGCGCTGCCGGTTCGCGATCTGCTCCAGATATCCCGGCAGCTCCGCCGGGTCAGCGCGGCGCACCAATTGTTCAGCCAGGACGCGGGCGACATAGGGCAGCCGGTCATAGGCGCCGGGCCGCAGCGCCTCCACCGCCGCGCGGACGTCGATGAAGTCGAGATCGGTGCCGGGCAGCGGTTTGCGATGCGGATTATTCATGGCTACCCTCTTCCATGCAGGCTTGCCCCATGCAAATGTGGATTTGCGAAATTGGGGGTCGTGATTTGCAAATCAACACAGACGAGGAGGCCGGCGCGCCGAAGCAGCCGGTCTTTGCCGGGGCACGGGTCCGGACATTGCGGCGCGGACTGGGCCTCAACCAGCGGACGATGGCGGCGCGGGTCGGTATCTCCGTCAGCTATCTGTCGCAGATCGAATCCGACGCCCGGCCGCTCAGCGATGCGGTGCTGGTCGCCTTCGCCCGCGCCTTCCCCGACGAATGGGGCGACGTCTTTGCGGAGCCTGGGGAGACGATGCTGGCGCGCCTGTCCGCTGCGGTAGGCGATCCCGCGCTGCCCGGTCCCGCGATCAGCGAGGCGGCCATGCGCCGGGCGATCCGGCGGCAGCCCGAACTGGTCGAATGGCTGGTGCTGCTGCACGACGCCCATGCCCGCGGACAGGCGCAATTGCGCACGCTGGACGATGCGCTGGAGCGTGGCGATGCCAACGCCCTGCCGTGGGACGAGGTGCGCGACTGGTTCCACGCACAGGGCAATTACATCGACGCGCTGGACCGGGAGGCGGAGCGGATCGCGGGCGAGATCGATGCCGATGGCCAGGGCGTGGTGCAGGGCGTGCCGGCACGGCTGGCGAAGCTCGGCGTCAGCATCCGCCCCTTGCGCCAGGCCCGCGCGGGTGCACCGGTGCGGCGGTTCGACCGGGCATCGCGCACGCTGATGATCGACCCCGCACTGCCGCCCGAAAGCCAGCATTTCCTGATGGCATACCAGATCGTGCAACTGGAGATCGGCCGGCTGGTCAAGGCGACCATCGCCGCCTCCGGCCTCAGGTCGGAAGAGGCCCGACGGCTGCTGGCGATTGGCCTCAACAACTACACCGCCGGCGCGCTGCTGATGCCATACCGCCCCTTCCGCGCCGCCGCGCGGGAGCTGCGCCACGATGTGGACGCCCTGCGCGTCCGTTTCGGCACCAGCTTCGAACAGGTGTGCCACCGCCTGTCCACGCTGCAGCGGCCGGGCGCGGCGGGGGTGCCGGTATTCTTCGGCCGGGTGGACCTGGCAGGCAACATCACCAAGCGGCATTCGGCGACCCGGCTGCAATTCGCCCGCTTCGGCGGGGCCTGCCCGCTGTGGATCGTGCACGAGGCGGCGGGCATCCCCGACCGGATCCTGACGCAGCTGGCCGAAACGCCGGACGGCGCCCGCTATGTCGTCATGGCCAAGGGGCTCGTGAAGCAGTCCAGCAGCTTCGCCCGGCCCAGCCGCCGCTATGCCGTCACGCTGGGCTGCGAGGCGGAGCATGCGGCCGAGTTCGTCTATGCCGACACGCTGGATGTCGGCGGCAACGGGGCGACGCCGATCGGCATATCGTGCCGCATCTGCCCGCGCGAATTGTGCGAACAGCGCGCCTTTCCGCCGGTCGGGCGGGAGCTGATCGTCAGCGCGGACGAACGCGGAACGGTCCCCTATCGCCTGGGCTGACCGGCCGGCGCCGCCGCCCGACAGGTTCGCAGATGCGGCAATGAAAGGAAATCAGGAAACAATAGATGTCCGCTATCCGACCTTCATGGATCGGCTTGAAGGTGTATCAATTCGGGAGCATAATTGCCGGGCTGTAAAACAGGGCGAGTCGCAAAGAAGGCGATAGTCTACGGGGCAGTTCTTTATTTAATTCAGCTGTTGGCTGCCCATTCTTGTGGGAGAGATGCAGCATGCCTGTGCCAGAACTGCGGGCGATCACCCGCGCCATCGTGGCGGAGCGGGCGGGATGGACCGCGCGCGACAACCTTGTGGCCCGTCTGCCGGACGACCGCCGCCGTGCCCTGCTGGGCGTGGTGGTGGACGAACAGGCCCTCGCCTCCGCCATGGCGGAGGCGCCGCAGGCGCCCGCCGCCCCCGACTTCGCGCCCGCCGTCGATTGGCGCAACCGGAACGGCAACCACGTCACCCCGCCCAAGGACCAGGGCGGCTGCGGGTCATGCGTGTCGTTCTGCTGCGTCGGGCTGGTCGAATCCATGTGCTCCATCGAGCATGGGCAGAGGCCCGATCTGTCGGAGGCGGATTCGCACTTCTGCTCGTCCCACGGGGCCAGTTGCAGCGGCTGGTGGCCGAACGACGCGCTGGGCCAGATCCGCAGCCGCGGCGTCGTGGCGGAGGCGGACTTTCCTTATTCCTCCGCCTTCGGCAGCGGCGGCACGCCCGCCTGCCGCAACGTGGCGGACCGCAACCGCAAGATCTACAAGATCGGCAGCTTCGGCGCGCTGGTCAGCGCGACCGACCGCAAGAACCACCTGACCAATGTGGGCCCATGTTCGGCGGTGCTGCAGGTGTTCAGCGATTTCTTCACCTATGGCAGCGGGGTGTATCGCCATGTCAGCGGCGGGTACGAAGGGCTGCATTGCGTGCTGGTGATCGGCTATTCGGAGGCGCAGCAATGCTGGATCTGCAAGAACAGCTGGGGCACCGGCTGGGGTGACGGCGGCTATTTCCGGATCGGCTACGGCCAGTGCCAGATCGACACCACCTACCCGTTCCACTGGGCGCGCGGCGTCACCCGCCCGGGTGTTAACTGGAGCGGCTGGGAAGGTCTCGGCGGTCAGATCACCTCACGCCCGCAGGCCGTGTCGTGGGGGCCGAACCGGATCGACGTGTTCGCCCGCGGTCTCGATTCCGCCGTGCATCACAAATGGTGGGACGGCAGCGGCTGGCGCGGCTGGGAAAGCATGGGCGGGCTGATCCATGGCGCGCCCGCCGTCAGCTCCTGGGCCAGCGGGCGGCTGGACGTGTTCGGGGTGGGCACCGATCACCGGCTGCACCACAAATGGTACCAGGGCGGGTGGAGCGGGTGGGAAAGCCTGGGCGGCTTCCTGACGTCCGAACCCGCAGCGGTGTCGTGGGGCCGCGACCGGATCGACGTGTTCGCGCGCGGCGGCGACAACGCGCTGTGGCACCTGTGGTGGGACGGCACGGCGTGGCGCGGCTGGGAAAGCCTGGGCGGGCAGATCTCCACCGCGCCCGGCGTATGCAGCTGGGGTCCAAACCGGATCGACGTGTTCGCGGGCGGCATGGACCATCACCTGTGGCACCGCTGGTGGGACGGCACCGCTTGGCGCGGGTGGGAAGATCTGGGCGGCATCATTACGGAGGCGCCGGGTGCCGAATGCTGGGGCGCCAACCGGATCGACGTGTTCGCGCGCGGCACCGACATGCACATGTACCACAAGAACTGGAACGGTTCGGCGTGGTCGGACTATGCCGACCTCGGCGGCGTGCTGGGATCGGGCGTCGGCGTCAGCAGCTGGGGCACCAACCGGCTGGACACCTTCGTCATGGGGACCGACAGCCAGATGTGGCACAAATGGACGCTGTGAACGCAGGGGGCGAGCAGGCGGCGATGGATGTCGAGGTGCGCGCGGGCGAGGCGTTCAACGTCGACCTGCCGCAGCTCGGCGTCGCCGGGTACCAGTGGCTGGTGGCGGAGCTGCCTGCCGGTGTCACGCTGGTGGACGACAGCACCGCGGGGCCGGGGGCGGGCGCCGCGCCCGGCACGCCGGCCCAGCGGCGCTTCCGCTTCATGGTGGAGGCGCCGGGCCGGTACCGGGTGGTGCTGGCGGCGAAACGCGCGTGGGAGGCGCAGCCGGCCCGCCGGCAGGTGGTGGAGGTGACGGCCCGCTAGCTGCGCGCGCGGGCGTGCAGCGTCAGGCCCGCCGCGACCAGCAGCGCGGCGACCATCAGCAGCATGGGCCACACCAGCGCTGCCATGGATGCGGGATCGGCCGCGACACACAGCGCCAGCGACAGGGCACACAGTGCCGCGCCCAGCACGCGCAGCGTCACCTGCACCTCGCCCGTCAGCCGGCGCGCGCCCATCACCTGCCGCCAGTGCGCCTGCATGGCCAGCGCCAGCGCCGCCATCCCGCCGGTCGCCGCCAGCAGCGCGAGCAGCAGCAGCAGCCCGTCAGACATGGGCAGGCCGGCCGTAGGCGGGCGTCGCCGCGACCATCCGGGCGGCCCGGCGGCTGAGGCGCCAGCCGGTAAACGCGGCCAGCCCGCCGCCCGCCAGCAGCACCAGATCGACCCCGGCGACCGGCCAGTAGCCTTCGCCGATCGTCGCCAGCAGGTGGTCGCCGGTGCCCGCCCAATTGACCAGCACCGCCGCGATCGCCAGCGCACCCGCGGCCCAGCACTGCTCGCCCCAGGCGGGTGACAGCCCGGCGGCGGCGGACGGCCGGGCGCGGAACGCGGCATGGATCAGCGCCGCGATCCACGCGCCGCAGAAGATGCCGATCTGCCACTGGTTGTACGCCGCCATGCCGGCCGGCAGCATCCGGTTGGCGAGCAGCATGGCGCAGGTCGCCACCAGCATGCCGGTGACGCTGGTCACCGCCAGCGCATCGGCGACCCGCGCGCCCGGATGGCCGGCGGCGGCATGCTTGCGGCGGCGCTTCTCCACGAAGAACAGGAAGCCGGTGGCAATGCAGGCGCAGCCCATCAGCCCGCCCGCGAACAGCAGCCAGCGCAGCGGCCAGTGGCGGAAGAACTGGAAGTGCAGGCCATACAGGAAGCCGTAGGTGCCCTGGATCGCGGTGGCAGGCGGGTTCTCGTACAACAGGCGGCCGTCCGATGCGGCGTAATGCAGCGTCTCGGCACTCGCCACCCGGTCCACCGTATCGCGGGTGATCGACACGTATGCGTCGGCATCGCCCAGGTGGGTGATCGTCACCATGCCAACGTCGCCCGGCGTACCCTTCGCCGCCCAGCGCGCCCGCGCGTCCGCCATCATCGGATCGACCGGAGCCAGGGGACCAGGCCGGCCCGACGGTTCGAACGGCAGGCCGGTGCCGGCGATCTCCACCCCCTGTTGTTTGACGAGGAGTGGGTTCATCACCTCGTTAGGGCTGGGGAAGAACATGTAGGCGAAGATCAGCAGGCCCGACAGCGTGATCAGGAACAGGAACGGCAGCGCCAGCACGCCGGTCATGTTGTGGACGTCCAGCGTCGATCGCAGCCGCGCCTTCTCGGGCCGGAAGGTGAAGAATTCGCGGAAGATCTTGCGGTGCATGACCACCCCGCTGACCAGCGCCACCAGCATCGCCATGCCCGCGGCGAACACGATCCAGTAGCCTGCGTTCTGCCATTGCAGGTGCAGCATGAAGTGCAGCGGGAAGAAGAACCCGGTGCCCAGCGCCAGCCGGTTCTGCAGCTCCGCCGGCAGCCGCTCCCCGGTCTGCGGGTCGATCGAGGCGTAGCCGTAGACGTGCACGTGATCGAGCAGCGGGTCCGCCGGCTTGTTGGGCACGTCGAACGCGCCGTAGACCCGCCACAGCGGGTCGCGGTGATTAGTGTAGACGCCCATGTCGCCCAGGCGCAGCGCACCCGCCGGGGGCAGGTCGCCGATCACATCACCCTGTGCGATCCGCATGCTGAGCGGATCGGGCCGGATGCCGTCGATCACCGGGCGTACCGCCCGGTCGAAGGACGGGAAGGGCGCGGCGTGGGTGCGGGTTTCGGGCACGCTCCACCGGTCAATCTCCCGGTCGAACACCGACAGCGAGCCGAAGAAGAACACCGCCATCAGCACGAAGCCGACCATGAGGCCAACCCAAGTGTGGAGGTAGGCCATGGAGAGGCGGAAGGTCTCACGCATGGCCGGTCACACCATCTGCCGGGATACGAACCAGCATGCGGCGACCATCGCACAGCCGCCGCCGCCCAGCACCAGCCACACGACGGGCAGGCGCGGTTCGGCGAAGGCCCACAGGACCGCCGCGCCATACAGCAGGAAGGACATGAGCCAGGCCAGGGTCTGCGCCTCGAAGAACGGCAGCCCGGCGGCGAAGCCCGCCAGCGTGATGGCGGCGGTCAGGCCATAGGCGAACAGGTAGCCGCCGATGATCGCCGCGCCGAATCGCGACAGGACGGTGGCCGATCGGGCGACAGAGACACTGGAGGCAAAGGTCACGGGCACCCTCTGCCTCACCCGCGAGTGATTATCAATAGGAGGAAATCAATCCCGTCGTTGCCAGGTCTCCGGCCACTCGGCCTGCGGCAAGGCGCGGATATCGCTGACGAGGCACCGCTCCGCGCCCGTGCCGCTGGCGCGCGGCACCAGCAATTGTGCCGGCCGCCCGGTGCACACCCGGTCCCCTCCGCGCGACACCAGGCCGATGGCGGTGGCGTAACTGGCATTGGGGCAACCGGGCCGCAGTGTCAGCTCGTAAGCCTGGCGGAAGCCCAGCCGCACCAGCACCTTGTCGGGCCCCGCATCGGCAAAGCCGTCCACCTGCGAACTGAAGAAGCATTCCTGCGCTGTGCCGGCCGCGGCCACGTCGCCGGTCCCGTCAGGGGCGGTGCAGGCAGCCAGAGCCGGCAGCGTGGCGAGCAGGGGGAGAAGGCGCATGGGCTGGGTCCTTTCGGCAGGCTGGCCTGTTGCACAGTGCGCGAGCGGGCGGGCCGGTTCCGGTGGCGGATCGCGCGACCGCGCTGTACGGGGCGGGAATGACGGATGGATGGCTGCTCTACATGCTGGCGGTGCCGGCGGTGATCCTGCTCGGCCTGTCGAAGGGCGGGTTCGCGGGGATGGGCGCGCTCGCCATGCCGATGCTGGCACTGGTGGTCGATCCGGTGCGCGCCGCCGCCATCCTGCTGCCGATCCTGATTGCGCAGGACGCGGTCGGCGTCTGGGCGTTCCGCCGCAGCGTGGACTGGCGGCTGATCGGCTGGATGATGCCGGGCGCGCTGCTGGGGGTCTGGCTGGGCTACGTCTTCGCGGCCAGCCTGTCCGCCGCCACGGTGATGACCATGGTGGGCGCGATCTCCATCACCTTTGGCCTGTACCGCCTGTGGGCGGCGCGCCATGCGGCCCCGGTGGCCGTGCGCCGTTGGCCCGAATGGGTCGGCACGCTGTTAGGGGTGGTGTCCGGCTATACCAGCCAGATCGCCCATGCCGGGCAGCCGCCGTTCCAGGTGTGGGTGCTGCCGCGCGGCCTGCCGCGCGACGTGCTGGTCGGCACCACCGCCCTGTTCTTCGCCGCGCTGAACTGGATCAAGGTGCCCGCCTATCTGGCGCTGGGCCAGTTCAGCCCGCAGAACCTGATCGTGTCCGCCGCCCTGTTCCCGCTGGCGATTGCCGCCACCTTCGCGGGCGTGTGGCTGGTGCGGCGCGTGCCCGCCGAACGGTTCTATACCGCGATCTACTGCCTGATGGTGGCGGTCGGCGTCGCGCTGATCTGGGAAGCCGCCGCTTAGGCCGCCACGCGGTTGCGCCGCGCCAGCAGGTTGCCCGCGACATAGACAGCAAGGCCCGCCCAGATCAGGCCGAAGCTCGCGATGCGGCGCGCGTCCAGCGTTTCCCCGAACAGGGTGATCGCCAGCACGAATTGCAGCGACGGCGCGATGAACTGCAACAGGCCCAGCGTGGTCAGGCGCAGCGCGCGGGCAGCCGCGGCGAACAGCAGCAGCGGCACGGTGGTGACCGCGCCCGCCAGCACCAGCAGCGCGGTCAGCCCGGCTTCCTGCCCGAAGCTCATCCCGCCATGTCCCGCCAGCCACCACAGGTAGCCGAGCGCGATCGGCGCCAGCAGCATGGTCTCCACCGTCAGGCCGGACAGCGCGTCCACCGGCGCCAGTTTGCGGATCAGGCCGTAGAAGGCGAAGCTGAGCGCGATCGACAGGCTGAGCCACAGGCCGGTGCCCGCATCCAGCGCCAGCACCGCGACGCCAGCGCCCGCCAGCACCACGGCGGCCGCCTGCGCCCGGCGCAGCCGTTCGCCCAGCAGCGCCACGCCCAGCGCGATGTTGATGAGAGGGTTCAGGAAATAGGCCATGCTGGCCGCCAGCACCTGATGGTGCTGCACCGCCCAGACATACAGCAGCCAGTTGGCCGCGATCAGCGCTGCGCTCGCCGCCAGCATCGCCAGCACGCGCGGCGCCGTCAGCGCCTGCCACACCGCGCCGCCGCGGCGGGCCAGCAGCACCAGCGGCAGCAGCAGCACGACCGACCAGACCACGCGTTGCGCCACGATCTCCGTCCCCGCCACGCTGGCGACGAAATGGAAATAGACCGGCAGCAGGCCCCACAACACGTAAGCGCCCACCCCGCTCGCCAAACCGCGGCGGCTTTCCGGCATGTCGGTCATGGTTCTTGTGCACCTGCGAGAAGAAGCGTCGCTGTCGCCCTGCGCCGGGCGCGCCGCCCTGTCCAGCGGGCTTGTGCTTTCAGGGGCGAAAGCCCGCCAGCAGCAGCGCCCCGTCCAGCGGATCGCCCTCCGGCTCGCTCAGCCGCGCGACGGTACGGGCGCGCAGCCATGGGCGCATGCGCGGGGCCAGGCCGCCGACCAGCGCGCAGGCCGGTGCGCCGCGGGCGAAGATGGTGTCGATGAACCGTTCCAGGTGGCTTGCCGCCTCCTCCACGATGGCGCGCGCATTGGGATCGCCCGCTTCCGCATGGTCCATCACCAGCGGGGCAAAGGCGCCGTAATCGCGCGGGGTCGCGCCATCCATCCAGGCGATCGCCTGCGCAGCATCGTGGTTCCAGCGCTCGCTGACCGCCAGGCTCAGCTCCGTGGCGCGGGTGCGCCCGTCCAGGGCCCGCAGCGCGTGGCGCATGGCCGACAGACCCAGCGCCGCGCCGCTCCCCTCGTCGGAGATGGGGAAGCCGTATCCGCCCAGCGTGAAATCCTCACCACCGACGCGCAGCTGCACCGCGCTGCCGGTGCCTACGATCAGGATCGCCCCGTCGCGCCCGCCATGCGCGCCCAGATTGGCGATCAGCGCGTCGGTGGCGAAGGCGATGCTGGCAAAGCCGAAGGGCAGCGCGGCCAGTTCCGCCCGCACGTCCGCCCGGCCGAGCCCGGCGATGCCCATGCCGGCGCGTACCTCCCCGCGCTGCCCGGCCGTCACGCCCGCCTGCGCCAGCGCCTGCCCGGTGATGTCCAGCAGCCGGGCGTGCAGCGCATCCGCGCCGATGCTGGCATTGGCGGTGCCGTGCGCCTGTGCGCTGCCGATCACCGCGCCGCCCGCATCCACCAGCCGCGCGCGACAATTGCTGCCCCCCGCGTCGACACCCAGGTAGAAGGTCATGTGCCACCTTTCCGTCAGCCAGTGAGGCGCGATACCAGCCCGGCATGACAAATGTCAGCGGAGCCCGCAGATGGCCCATGCCCTGCATCTATGGTGCAGGCGGTGGCGTGCGCGGGTGGCTGCGATACACAGGAGGCGCGATGAACACCGAAGCGTGCGACCCCCGCTACCGCGAGCTGGAACAATGGCCGACCGCGCAGGCGATTGCCGCCATGTGGGAAGGGCAATTGGCGGCCGTGGCCGCGATCGGCCCGGCCGTGCCCGCGATCGCGGCGGCGGCGGAAGATGCCGCCATGCGGCTGGGCCGCCACGATGCGGGCCGGCTGGTCTATGCGGGCGCGGGCACATCCGCCCGGCTGGCGGTGCTCGACGGGACGGAGCTGGGCCCGACCTTCAGCTGGCCGGCGGCGCGGGTGGCATACCTGCCGGCGGGCGGCATGGCGGCGGTGACGCAGGCGGTCGAGGGGGCGGAGGACGACGTGGCGGCGGCGGGCGCGGCGGTGGCGGCGGCGCGGATCGGCCCCGTCGACGTGGTGGTTGCGGTCGCCGCCAGCGGCCGCACGCCGTTCACCTGCGCCATTGTGCAGGCCGCGCGGGCGATGGGCGCGCTGACGATCGCCATCGCCAACAGCCCCGACACTCCGCTGCTGGCCGGTGCCGACCACCCGCTGTGCGCCCCTACCGGGGCGGAGGTGCTGGCCGGATCGACCCGGATGAAGGCGGGCACCGCGCAGAAGGCGGTGCTGAACCTGCTGTCCACCGCCATCATGCTGCGGCTGGGGCGGGTCCATCGCGGGCGGATGGTCGCGCTGCGCGTCGCCAATGCCAAGCTGGCGGCGCGCGCCTTGCGGCTGGTGCAGGATCTCGCCGGGCTGGACGCGCGGGAGGCGGAGCGGGCGCTGGCTCTGGCCGATGGCGACGTGCGCCTGGCGCTGCTGGTCGCCCGCGGCCTCGACCCTGATGGCGCCCGCGCGGCGCTGGCGGAGGCGGAGGGCGACGTGGGCCGCGTCCTGCGGACCGGCGCATGACCACGCTGCCGCGCCGGGTGCTGGCGCTGTACCTGCTGCTGGGCTTTTCCGCCGGGCTGCCGTTCTACATGTTCAATGCCGTGCTGCTGCTGCGCCTGTCGCGGCACGGGGTGGATATCGTGACGATCGGCTTCTTCGCCTGGATCGCGCTGCTGCCGACCTTCAAGTTCGCCTGGGCCCCGCTGCTGGAACGCTGGGGCGTGCCGGGCTTCGACGCGTTCTGGGGCCGGCGGCGCGGCTGGATCATGCTGGCGCAGCTGGGCATCACGGCCAGCATGGTGGCGATGGCCTTCACCGCAGACGATAGCAGCCTGCCGCTGACCGCCCTGTTCGCCACGCTGCTGGCGTTCTGGACCACCACGCTGGAGGTCGCCGCCGATGGCTGGCGGATCGAACTGGCCCCCACGGCGGAAGGCCAGGGACCGCTCGTCGCCGCGAATCTGTGGGGATACCGCAGCGCCATGGTCGCGGCGGGCAGCGGCGCGGTGCTGGTGGCGGCTTGGGCCGACTGGACCGCCGCCTATCTGGTGATCGCCGTGGCGGCCTTTGTGCCCTTCCCCGTGCTGGCCGCGATGCGAGGGGAGCCGGATGCGCCGATCGGTCGGCTGCCGGCGCTGATCGGCGGGTTGCTGGCGAGCGCGGCGATCCTGCTGGCGAGTGCCGCCGTCGCCGCGCTGACAGGCGCGGGGCTGCTGCGCGCCGCCACTGCCGCCGGGATCGGCGCGGGCAGCAATATCACGCCGGTCGTGCTGGCGGTGTGCCTGCTGCCCTTCGTGGCGCTGGCGCTCGCCCTGCCGCGCATCCGCCGCCTGCCGCGCGATGCGGACGAACGGATGAACGGCTGGATCGCCCCCTATGTGGAGCTGTTCTGGCGGCACGGCTACCGCGTGCTGGTGCTGCTCGCCTTCGTGTCGGTGTATCGCATGGGGGACGTGCTGGCGCTGACCCTGTCGCACCCCTTGTGGAACGATCGCGGTTACTCGCTGGCGCAGATCGGCGTGGCCGATGGCGTGGTGTCGCTGCTCGCCAGCATGGCCGGCGTCGCGCTGGGCGGCTGGGCGGCGGCGCGGTTGCGGCTGGGCCTGGCGCTGCTGCTGGGCGCGATCGTGGCGGGCTTGGCGAATTTCGGCTTCGTCTGGCAGACATGGCAGCCGCCCGCCGGCTGGGTGCTGTATCTGGTGGCGGCGGCGGACCAGTTCGGCAACGGCATGGCCGGCGCGGTGTTCGTGGTGTTCCTGTCGCTGCAGGTCAGCGCGAAGTACCCGGCGGCGCAATACGCCTTCCTGTCGGGTTTCGCCTTCCTGCTGCCGCGCCTGCTGGCGGGCGCATCGGGCGCGATCAGCCAGAGCATCGGCTATGACGGGTTCTTCGCGCTGGCGGGCGGTGTCACGCTGGCGGCGGTCCTGTTCCTGCCGTTCCTCCATACCGGTAGGCAGGTCGAATGATGGAGCAGGTGGTGGAGGCCGGCTTCGCCCCGGCGGCGGCGCGGGTGGCGGCAGGCCGCATTCCCGGCGCGGTGCTGGGGGTGGTGACGGCGGATGGCGCGAAGGCGGTTCGGCTGGCTGGCATGGCCGCGCTGGAGCCGGTGCCGGAGGTCCTGACCCGCGATCACTGGTTCGATCTCGCCAGCGTCAGCAAGGTGATCGCCACGACCACGATGGTGCTGCACCTGGCGGAGCAATGGCAGCTCGACCTCGACCGCCCGCTGACCGACGCCATTCCCGATCTGCGGCAATATGACGTGGCGAACGCGGCGGAGCGCCGGCTGACCTTCCGCGATTGCCTGGCGCACCGCACGCATCTGCCCGCGGTGGAGCCGATCTACACCTATGGCGATGATCCCGCACGGCTGCGCGCCTTCGTGCTGCAGCGCGAATGGCGTGCCGGTCCGGCGGTCTATTCCGACATCAACTTCATCCTGCTGGGCATCGCGGTGGAGCGGATCACCGGCGCGCCCCTGAGCGACTGGCCGCTGGGGGCGGGTCTGCAATACGGCCCCGTCACGGCACCCGCCGTCGCCACCGAACATTGCCATTGGCGCGGGCGGGTGATGCGGGGCGAGGTGCATGACGAGAACGCCTGGGCGCTGGGCGGCGCGCCGGGCCATGCCGGGCTGTTCGGCACGGTGGACGGTGTGCTGGACTGGGCGGCGGCGCTGCTGCGCGGGGAGGTGCTGGGACCGGAAGGGCAGGCGGCGATCCGCACGCCCGTCCACGGTGATCGAACCTGCGGCTGGGAACGCGCCTTTTCCGGCTGGCACGGCGGCGAGGCGTGCAGTGCGGAGACGATCGGCCATACCGGCTTCACCGGCACCGGCCTGTGGATCGACTGGCAGCGCGGCCTCGCCTGGACGCTGCTGACCAACCGCGTGCACCCCACGCGCCATGCCGACAGCGGCATCTTCGACCTCAGGCCTGCCGTGGGTGACGCGGTGGTGCGGGCGTTTGACCAGCCGTTGGGGGCATAGCCCGATGGCATGGCGCGCTTGCACCGGGCGTCCCTCGCCCTAGTCTGCGGCGCCGATGCGTTCCTTCCTGCTGCTCCTCGCCGCCGTGCTGCTGTCGCCGGCCCACGCCCTTGCGCAGAGTTCCGCTGAAGCCGCCGCCACCGATCTGCTGGCCCGGCACATGGCCGCGCCGTTTGCCGGCGGTCTGGTCGGCGCGGACGACGCGCCGGTCTTCGCCTGGGTGGAGAACCGGGGCGGCGCGCGCAACGTGCTGGTGGCGACACCCGGGCAGGCGGCGCGCGCGGTGACCGCCTATACCGGGGACGAGGGGATCGAGATTTCGGGCGTGGCGCTCAGTCCCGATGGCCGGCGCGTCGCCTTCGTGCGCGGGGGCGATGCGGAATGGCCGGGGCGCAGCGCGCCCAATACCGGCCTGTTGCCGATCGCGCCGCGCCCCACCGTCTGGCTGGTGCCGGCCGCCGGGGGCGATCCGGTGCGGCTGGGCGAGGGCCATGCACCCGTGTTCAGCGCCGATGGCCGACAGGTGGCGTGGGCCAGCGGCGGGACGGCGTGGCTGCATGATGGCGCGGAGGCACGACGGATCGCGCAACTGCCAGGCAGCGTGGACGACCTGTCCTTCAGCCCCGACGGAACCCGCCTGCTGCTGCGCGATGTCCGTGGCGGGCACGCGCTGGTCGGCGTGCTGCCGCTGGATGCCGGCTCGCTGAACGGGGGGCCGCTGGTCTATGCGACGGCGGCGCTGGCGTACCAGGGTGATCCGGTGTGGTCGCCCGATGGCCGGCACTTCGCCTTTATCCAGTTCCGTGAGCCACCCGGCGACGATCCGAGCGCGGCCGGCTGGTGGTCCGTCCGCGTCGCCGATGCCGCCACCGGCGCGGTGCGGACCGTCTGGTCGGCGGCGGGCGGCGAAGGCGCGCGGTTCTACGGCACGCGCGGGCAGAACCTGTACTGGACCGCGAATGGCACGCTGCTATTCTCGTCGGAGGCGAGCGGCTTCCTGCATGTGCTGGCGGTACCGGCGGCGGGCGGGACGGCGCGAGACCTGACGCCTGATGCCGGCGAGGTGGAGCATTTCCTGCCCGCCGCCGACGCCCTGATCTATAGCGCGGGCGGTGGCGATCCCGACGGGCGGCAGGTGTGGCGCGTGCCGCTGACGGGCGGCACGGCACGGCGAATGACCCCGCCGGAGCAGCTCGCCTTCATGCCCGTGGCGGGCGGCGACACGCTGGCAGCCCTGGCCGCCGACTGGGACAGCCCGGTCCATCCCGTGCTGGTGGAGGGCATGGCGCCGCTTTCCGCCGCGTTGGACCTGCCGGCCATGGTGGAGCCGGAGATCGTCACCTACGAGGCGGCCGATGGCGTCGCCGTCCATGCGCAATTGTTCCGCGCGGCAGGCGAGGGACAGCGCCCGGCGCTGGTGTTCGTGCATGGCGGTCCGCGGCGGCAGATGCTGCCGGGCTTCCACCCGTATTACTATTACCACAACGCCTACCTGATGAACCAGGCGCTGGCCCGTGCCGGGTACCACGTCCTGTCGGTCAATTATCGCAGCGGCACCAATTATGGCCGCGCTTTCCGGGAGGCGCCGGAGACCGGGCGCGGCGGCGCAGCCGAGTACCGCGACGTGCTGGCCGGTGGGCGCTGGCTGGGGGCGCAGGGCTTCGTCGACCCCGACAGGATCGGCATCTGGGGCGGCAGCTGGGGCGGGTACCTGACCGCGCTGGCCCTGGCGCGCGACAGCGACCTGTTCGCCGCCGGGGTGGACCTGCACGGCGTCCACACCCTGCTGCGTCCCGCGCCGACCGATGTCGCGCCGGCAGAGGCGGAGCGGGCGCGGCAATTGCAGTGGGACAGTTCGCCGATGGCGGCGCTCGACCGCTGGCGCTCCCCCGTGCTGCTGGTCCATGGCGATGACGATGCCAACGTGCCGTTCAGCCAGTCGCTGCTGCTGGCGCGCGAGCTGCACGCGCGCGGCGTGCCGTTCGAGGAGCTGGCCTGGCCGAACGAGCGGCACGACTTCTTCCGCAACGATCACTGGCTGGCGACCTATCGCGCCAGCATCGACTTCCTGGACCGGCATCTGAAAGGGCCCGCACGGTGAGGCTGCTGGCCGCCCTGCTGCTGCTGATGCCGGTGCCAGCGCTGGCACAGACGGTGCTGATCCGCGATGCGCGCGTGTTCGACGGGACCGGTACGCCCGCCTACCCGGCGGATGTGCTGGTGCAGGATGGGCGGATCGCGGCGGTCGGCCCGGACCTCGACCGGCCCCGCGGAGCCGTGCTGGTGCGGGCGCGGGGCATGACGCTGATCCCCGGCCTGCACGATCTGCACACCCACCTGCGCGCCAGCGGGCATGGCGGGCCGGAGGATATGGGCAAGGCGTGGCTCGCCCATCTGCTGAACGGCGTCACCACGGTGAACGATTATTCCGTCAGCGGGGAGATGATCGGCCCCATCCGCGCGCTGACCGCCCGGTCGGGCGCGAACGGGCAGATGTGGGCGCCGCACCTGAACCTGGCGGTGCGCACCGGCGTGCCGGGCGGGCATGGCACGGAATATGGCTGGGGCGACGCCTTCACGCTGAAGGCCGCGACCGCGCGCGCCGCGCACCGGGCGATGGAACGCGCGCTGCCCTACAAGCCCGACGTCATCAAGGCGTTCACCGATGGCTGGCGCTATGGCCGGGGCAATGACCTCAACGACATGAATGTGGAGACATTGGCGGCGATGGTCGCCGATGCCCATGCGGCGGGCGTGCCGGTGGTGACGCATACCGTCACCTATGGCGGGGCCATGGATGTGGCGCGCGCCGGGGCCGATGCGGTGGTGCATGGCGTGGCGGACGTGCCGGTGGACGACGCGCTGATCGACGCCTTCCGGCAGCACGGCACCGCCTATGTCGCCACGCTGGCAGTGTACGAGCCGCAGGCGGTGCGGCGGTTCGATCCTGCCGAGTGGGCGGGCCTGCCACCGGCCGCAAGGGCGCGGGAGGAACGCGCCCGCCGCGCGGCGCAGCCGGCGGCGGGGGTCATCTCCGCTGCCAATGCCCATCGCTGGCAGGTGCTGGGCGCCAACATGGCCGCGATCCGCGCCGCCGGCATTCCGGCGGGGATCGGCACCGATGCCGGGATCGGCGGGGTCTATCACGGCCAGTCCGCCGTGCGCGAGGTGGCCCTGCTGGTTGAACGCGGCGGCTATTCCGCAGGCGAGGCGCTGGTCGCCGCCACCGCCACCAGCGCCGCGATCATGGGCCAGGCGGACGGGCACGGCACCATCGCGCCGGGCATGCGCGCGGACCTGGTGCTGGTGGATGGCCGGCCCGATCAGGACATCGCCGACCTGTGGCACACGAAGCGCGTGTGGCTGTCCGGCAGGGAGGTGCCGCTGACGCGGTTGCGCCGGCAGCTGGAGGACACGGCCATGACGCCCATGCCGGTCGTCGCCATGACCGGCCCGATCTGGACGCAGGCGCGCAGCGACGGCCGCACCGATCTCGGCACGCTGCCGGTCGATGCCAGCGAGGCGGGCGCGGATCACAGCCGCATCGCGCTGCACCAGCCCGGCACCGATGGGGCGGACGGCGTGTTCATGATGGCGCAGTTCGGCGCCGCGCCACAGCCTTACGCGCAGGCGGTGGTGCCGCTGACGCCGGGCGCGGTGGCGCTGGCCGATGCGAGCGGGTTCGCCGGCATCGCCTTCACCGCCAGCGGCGCGGGCGAGTATCGGCTGCTGCTGGAAACCTATGGCGCGAATGGCGGCGACTGGCCGGCGGCCACGTTCACCGCGGGGGCGCAGGCGGCGGAGGTGCGGCTGCCGTTCAGCGCCTTCGCCAAGGCGCCCGACCTCGACGCGCTGCGGGCGTTGCGCTTCCAGTTGAACGGGCAGCCGGGCGGGACCGCGTGGCTGGAGCTGGACGATCTGAGATTCTACCGCTGATGCGCCGGTTGCTGCTGGTCGCCGCGTTGCTGCCGCTGCCGGCGCTGGCGCAGGCACCCCTGACGCAGGAGGTGGCGGCGATCCTGGGGGAGGCGCCCGCCGGCACCCGCTTTGGCCTGCTGGTGGAGACGCAGGCGGGGGAGGAGATCGTGGCGGTGTCGCCCGATAACCGGTTCGTGCCGGCATCCAACACCAAGCTGTTCACCACGCTGGGCGCCTATCCCGTGCTGGCGGAGCTGCAGGCGGCGGCGCGGGGCACGGCGGTGCGGCTGGTGCCCGCCGGCGACGGCATGGTGGACGTGGTGCTGGTGGGCCATGGCGATCCAGCGCTGTCCAGTGCGCCCGGTTGCACCGTGCAATGCCTCACCACCCTGGCCGATGCGGTGGCCGGGGAGATGGACGGCGCAACGCGGCGAGTGCGCCATGTGGTGGGTGACGACAGCTGGTACCCGGACGAGCGGTGGCCTTCCGGCATGAGCTGGAACAATATCCCCAGCCGTTCCGGCACCGCGACCAGCGCGCTGACGCTGGACGACAACGAGGCGTTGCTGACCATCACACCCGGCGCGGCGGGCGAGGCGGCGACCGTCGAGGGCAGCGGGTACTACACGATCGACAACCGCGTGCGGACGGTGCCGGGCAGCGCGGAGGCGGTGGCGTTCGAGCGCCTGCCGTTCGACCGGGTGTTGCGGCTGAGCGGTACGATCGGTGCCGAAAGCGGCCCGGTCACGCTGCGCGGCGGGATCGACGATCCGGCGCATCATGCCGCCTGGCACCTCGCCCGCCTGCTGCGCCAGCGCGGCGTGGCGATCGCGGGGGAGGTGCAGGCGCGGCACCTGCCGGCGGAGGCGGCGGACGCGCAGGCGCCGGAAGAAGCATCGCTGCTGGAACTGCCGGCATCCCCCGTGACGGAGGATGTGGTGGTC
The DNA here is from genome assembly GCF_039830145.1 of Croceibacterium sp. TMG7-5b_MA50. Lineage (NCBI taxonomy): Bacteria > Pseudomonadati > Pseudomonadota > Alphaproteobacteria > Sphingomonadales > Erythrobacteraceae > Croceibacterium > Croceibacterium sp. TMG7-5b_MA50. Next base: position 2,577,165 of record NZ_CP156082.1, read on the forward strand.
ATCAACAAGGTCAGCCAAAACCTCCATGCCGAATTGCTGCTGCGTCGGCTGGGCCGGCTGGCGGCCAGCGGGTCGGTGGCGGACGGGCAGGCTGCGCTGCATGCCACACTGGACGAGCCAGCTAAGGGTGCCGGCTGGTACCTGGCCGACGGGTCCGGCATGTCGAACTACAACCGGGTCACGCCGCGCGCCGTCGTGGCGCTGCTGCACTGGGCGGGGGCGCAGCCCTGGGGGGAGGCGTGGCGGGCCAGCCTGCCGGTCGCGGGGCAGGACGGCACCTTGCGCAGCCGCTTCGCCGCAACGCCGCTGGCCGGGCGGCTGTGGGCCAAGACCGGATCGCTGAACGCCGCGCGCGCGCTCAGTGGCACGATGCAGGCGGCGAGTGGGCGGGTGCTGGTGTTCTCAGCCTTCGCCAACGACATGCCGCCAGGCGGCGACGCGGCGGCGACCGCCGTGCTGGACCGCGCGCTGCTGGCGATCGCCGCCGCGAACTGACCGTTCCGCTCCTGCGTATCATAGCGGGGGGTTATGGCATGGCCCGCCGCTCGCCCGAGCGACGTTGAACTTTATGCGCAGGGTTTATGGCTCATCCCGCCATCACGCCCGGCGGTTCTATTGACGGACCCCGCCTGCCCTGTAACTTTCCGGTAACGAAGCGGGGCATCCGGCGGCGATCCGGGGCAGGTCGGGCCGCTTTCGCGCAAGAAATCGGACCGCCCGCCATGCGCATCATCAGGGAGATGCCCGGCGGGACAACAGGGGACTTACCAATGTCTGCACGCCATCGCGCATCCACCGGCCGCCTCGATCGCCGTCGTCTCGCCACAAGCGGCGCGCTGCTGGCGCTGGCGATCGGGCTGGTCCAGCCGGCAGCGGCGCAGCAGACCACGACCGACAGTGCCGCGCCCAGCGAGCCGATCGTCGTCACCGGTTCGCGCATCGTCAACAGCGGGGCGGAGGCGCCGACACCGCTGACCGTGCTGTCGGCGGAGGATATCCAGAACCAGTCCCCCACCAACAACATCGCCGACTTCGTGAACCAGATTCCGGCGCTGGCCGGCAGCACCCGCCCGGCGAACAGCCGCCTCGCCATCTCTAGCGGGCTTGCCGGCATCAACGCGCTGAACCTGCGCGCGCTGGGGGAGATCCGTACGCTGGTGCTGCTGGACGGTCGCCGCTCGGTCGGCAGCACGGTGACCGGCCTGGTCGATGTGAACACCTTCCCGCAGCAATTGGTGGAGCGGGTGGAGGTCGTCACCGGTGGCGCGTCCGCCGCCTATGGCTCCGACGCGGTGGCAGGTGTCGTCAACTTCGTGCTCGACAAGGATTTCACCGGACTGCGCGCCAGCGTGGACAGCGGCATGACGACGCGCGGCGACGGGCAGAACTATTCGCTGCAGGTATCAGCGGGCGTGCCGTTCGCGGACGGGCGCGGGCATCTGCTGCTGAGCGGCGAATATGCCCATCGCGACGGCATCTTCAGCGTGAACCCGCGCGATCGCGAGTGGAACTTCGGCGGGCCGCGCTACGTGGTGAACCCGGCCTATGCCGCGGGCAACGCCCAGCCCTATTTCCTGCTGGAGGGGCCCGCCGGCACCAACAACGCGCTGCCCGGCGGCATCATCAACGCGCAGGTGGGCGGCACCCCCAACAGCCTGCGCGGCGTCTATTTCGGCGGTAACGGCGTGGTCGGCCGCTACAATTACGGCACGCAATACGGCACCACCACGGTCGGCGGCGACTGGGCGCTGGCCGACAATGGCCAGAATATCGGCATCGATGCCGATGATGACCGGCGCAACATCTTCGGCCGGCTGTCGTTCGAGGTGGCGCCATGGGCGACGGTGTTCGCCGAAGCGTCGTATAACTGGCAGGAATCGCTGTTCAACGCCGGCCCGCAGCTGATGACGACACGGACGCTCAGCGGCAGCAACGCCTATCTGCAGCAGGCGCTGGGCGCCGCCGCGCTGGCGGGCGTCACCAGCGTGACGCTGGGCACCACCGCACTCGACCTGCCGTACCGCAAGAATAACAACCGGCGCGAAGTGCAGCGTTACGCCATCGGGGCGGAGGGGACGTTCGGCGCCTTCGGCAACGATGCGGTCTGGGACATCTACGCCCAATATGGCGAGACCGACGCGCACGAGCAGTTGCGCGACATCATGAACACCGCTGCCATGAACCTGGCGGTGGATGCGGTCGCCGGGCCGGGCGGCACGATCGTGTGCCGTTCCACCCTGACCAACCCGGGGAATGGCTGCCAGCCGCTGAACCTGCTGGGTGTCGGCGTCGCCAGCCAAGGCGCGATCGACTACGTGCTGGGCGATCCGTACCGTGACCAGGAACTGAAGCAGACGGTGGTGGGCGCGAACCTGTCCGTCACCCCGTTCGCCACCTGGGCGGGCGATGTCGGCATTGCCGTGGGTGCCGAGTACCGCAAGGAAGAGGTGTCGGGCTTCGTCCCGACGGAGTTCCAGACGGGTTGGTCGGTCGGCAATTTCCTGCCGACCTTCGGCAGCTACAATGTGAAGGAAGCCTATCTGGAGGCGCTGGTGCCCGTAGGTGCCGGCATCGTGCTGAACGGGGCGGTGCGCGCGACGGATTATTCCACCAGCGGATACGTCACCACCTGGAAGGCGGGCGCCGTGTGGGAGCCGATCCCCGATATCCGCCTGCGCGTCACGCAATCGCGCGACATCCGCGCGCCCAACCTCAACGAACTGTTCCAGAGCGGCACCAGCCGTACCAACACGCTGACCGACCCGTTCACCAACCGCACCGGCGTCACCTTCCGGGAGACGACCACCGGCAATCTGGCGCTGGAGCCAGAGAAGGCGGATTCGACCGTCGTGGGTGCGGTGTTGCAGCCGTCCTTCATCCCGGGCCTGTCGCTCAGCGTCGACTGGTTCCAGATCAAGGTGAAGGATTCGATCGGTCAGTTCTTCGCACAGGACATCATCAACCGCTGCTTCGAAGGGTTCACCAGCTTCTGCGCCGGCTATGGCCCGGACCCGACGGGGGAGCGGGAGCTGTTCTTCCGCGCCAGCCCGTTCAACTTCAGCCGGGTGATCACGCGGGGCGTCGATTTCGACCTCGCTTACGCCCTGCCGCTGGACGAGCTGTTCGCTGGCAACGATGCCACGCTGCGCCTGCGGGGCCTTGTCACCCGTTACATCGACAATGTGGTGGATGACGGGATCACCCAGCCGATCGACACGGTGGGGTCGCTGGCGGGCGCGGGCCCGTCCAAGTGGATCTATCGCGCCGCGGTCACCTATGATTCGCCGAGCTGGTCGCTGGCGGGCGTGGTGCGCGGGGTGGGCGACGGCACCTATTCCAACGCCTACATCGCCTGCGATGCGGGCAGTTGCCCTGCCTACACCACTGTGCGGCCGACCGCGGTCAGCAACGATGTGGAGGGTGCGACCTATGTCGACCTGAACTTCACCGCGCGCGTCGCCGACACCAGGCTGGGCGAGGCGGAGGCCTTCGTGCAGTTCACCAATCTGTTCGATGCCGATCCGATCGTCCTGCCCGAAAGCGGGCTGGCGGCCAATTCGACCTATTCGGACCTGCTGGGTCGCAGCTTCCGCGTAGGCGTCCGGATCGAGCTGGACTAGGCCGCCACGGCGGGCTGTGCCGGGGTTCCCTGAGGAATCCCGGCCGGCAGCATGCCGTTGCGCCGCGCGACGATCAGCGGCACCAGCGCCTGCCCCGCGACGTTCACCGCGGTGCGACCCATGTCGAGAATCGGATCGATCGCCAGCAGCAGGCCGACACCTTCCAGCGGCAGGCCCAGCGTGGACAGCGTCAGGCTGAGCATCACCACCGCACCGGTCAGCCCGGCGGTTGCGGCGGAGCCGAGCACGGCGACCAGCACGATCAGCCCGTAATCGACCGGCGCCAGCGCGATGCCGTAGAACTGCGCCACGAAGATCGCCGCCACCGCCGGATAGATCGCGGCACAGCCGTCCATCTTGGTGGTGGAGCCCAACGGCACGGCAAAGGCGGCATAGGCGGCGGGAACGCCCAGACCCTGTTCCGTCACGCTCTGCGTCACGGGCAGCGTGCCGACGGAGGAGCGGGAGACGAAGCCGAGCTGGATCGCCGGCCACGCCGCACGGAAGAAGGCGGTGGGCGAGAGGCCGTTCATGCGCAGCAGCAGCGGGTAGACCACGCCGATCACCAGCGCGAGGCCGAGATAGACCGCCAGCACGAACGAACCGAGCGAGCCCAGCGCATCCCAGCCATAGCGCGCGATCGCATCGCCGATCAGCGCGGCCGTGCCGATCGGCGTCAGCCGGATGACCCAGAACAGCAGCCGGCGGAAGACCGCGAGGGCGGAGGCGTTGAAGGCGAGGAAGCCCTCTCCCGCCGGCCCGACACGCACGGCGGCGGCGCCAATGGCGACGGCGATCACGATCAGTTGCAGCACATTGAAGGACAGGGCGGTCGCCGGCGGGTCCCCTTCGATCAGGGTCGTCGTGGCGGCGAGGCCCAGCGCGTTGGCGGGGACGAGACCCTGCAGGAAGGTCAGCCAGCTGCCGGTGGTGGCAGGCGCCGCGGCGCTGGCCGGATCGACCCCGGCGGTCAGACCGGGTTGCAGCACGAGGCCGAGCGCGATGCCGATGCTGACCGCGATCAGCGCGGTCAGCGCGAACCACAGCAGCGTCTGCACCACCAGCCGCGCGGCGTTAGCGAGATCCTTCAGCGCGGCGATGGACCCGACGATGGCGGTGAACACCAGCGGTGGCACCAGCGCGCGCAGCAATTGCACAAAGATCGCGCCGATCGTGCGCAAGGCTTCGGCCAGCGCGCTGCCATCGCCGGCGGACCGGGCCACGAAGCCGAGGGCGACCCCGACCGCAAGCCCGAGCATGACCTGCACGCCGAAGGACGGCAGCCGCAGCGCGGATTGCCGGGGGGAACCTGAGGTCGGCTGCATCTGTCGCTCCATCGGACCGGGCACCTTGCTACGTCCCGCATCTGCTTTCTCTATCTACTTGGTAGAGAATAGCGTCAAGAGCGGTCTACGGGCAGCCGGCGGGTCGGGGGCGGAGCAGCACGCGGCCGGCGGCCGTGCCGGTCGGGTGGCTGCCGTCCACCGCCAGCACGCCGTTCACGAACAAAGCCGTCACCCCCTTGGCAAGTTCCCGCGGGCGCACATAGTCCGCACGCGGCGCGTATTCGGCCGGATCGAACACCAGCACGTCCGCGAAGAAGCCGGGGCGCAGATAGCCGCGTTCTGCCACCCGGTAGATGTCGGCGACGCGGCCGGTGGACTGGCGGATGAAGGTCGCAAGGTCGATCACCTGCCGCTCCACGACGTAGCGGCGGTACTTTTCCGGATAGGTCGCGAACATGCGCGGGTGGCCGTTGGAGCCGTCCGACGCCGTCACCATCCACGGCTGGCGCATCAGCAGGTCGACATCGTCCTGCCGCATGTTGAACGATGCGACGCTGGTGGCCCGCGGCATCCGCTCGCGCGTGGCGCGTTCGATGATGCGCAGCGCCGCGTCGCGCGGGTCGATACTCCACCTGTCGGCCATCTGCTGCAACGTGCGGCCGGTCCATTCATGGCCCTCGTCCGTCAGCAGCAGCGCCTGCGCCCCGCCGCGCCGCCGCAGGTTCTCCGCCATCTCGGCGCGGATGCGCTGCGCGGTGGCGGGATCGGCCAGCCGGTCGAGCAGGGCGGCATTGCCGCCATCGACCGCCCAGCGCGGCAGCAGCGCGGCATCGAGGCTGCTGCCGCTGGCGAGCCAGGGATACTGGTCGGCGGTCACGTCCTGCCCCGCGGCGCGCGCGGCGTCTATGCGGGCGATAACCTCGCCCGCCTGTCCCTGCACGTCCTGCCCGAGCGCCTTCAAGTGCGCGAAATGGACCGGCAGGCCCGCCTCCCGCCCGATGCGCAGCACTTCCTCCACGGAGGCCATGAGGCCGATCGTATAGCTCGATTCGTCGCGCTGATGCGTGTCGTACAGGCCCCCGCGACGGGCGGCCTCCCGCGCAACGGCGATCACCTCTTCCGTCGTGGCGAAGCTTTGCGGGGCGTAGAACAGCCCGGCGGAAAGGCCCGTCGCGCCTTCGCACATGCCTTTCGCGACGAGGGCCTGCATCTGCCGCAGTTCGGCTGCGTCGGGCGCGCCTGCATCCTGCCCCAGCACCCGTTCGCGCACCGCGCCGAAGCCGACGAACGGCACGACATTGGTGCCGATGCCCGAAGCCTGCAACTGTGCCGCGTCCTGCGCCACGTCGGGCGTACCGCCGCCATCGACGCCGATCATCACGGTCGAAACGCCCTGGTTCAGCCAGGCGGCGTTGACGCGCTGCGCCGGCTCACTCGCCCGCAGGAAGATGTCGGCGTGGGTATGCGGGTCGATGAAGCCGGGCGTGACGATCCGGCCTGCCGCCTCCATCACCCGTTCCGCCGTGCCGGGGAAGTGGGGACCGACATAGGTGATCCGATCGCCCGTAAGTGCGACGTCGCCAGTCATGGGCGCGGCGTCGCTGCCGTCGTACACGGTGCCGCCGCGGATCAGGACGTCCGCCTGCATCGGCGGCGTCGTGCCGGCGCAGGCGGCGAGCGAAAGGGCCAGGGCGAGCAGCGGCAGGCGATGGAGCATGACGGCAGCATCGAACCGTGCCGCGCCGCCGTCCAGCGCCGCTTGCATGAATGGCGTATAGACCGCGTGCATGGCTGCGCTATGCTGCCGTTCGGGAAGGAGGGCCGCCAACATGAACCTGCGTCAGCTGGAGGTATTCCACGCGGTGTACCAGCATGGTTCGGTCAGCGCGGCGGCGCGCGCACTGGGCGTGTCGCAACCCTCCGTCACCAAGGTGCTGGCCCATGCGGAACGGGCCGCCGGGCTGACCCTGTTCGACCGGACGCGCGGCCGGCTGGTGCCGACGGAGGATGCGCGCACTCTGTTCAACGAGTTTGCCGACATCCAAGACCGGGTCCGGTCCTTGCGGCAGGCGTGCCAGACCATGCGGCAGGGGCGCGGCAATCTGCTGCGGGTGGCGGCGCTGCCGTCGCTGGGGCTGCACGCGATCCCCGATGCGGTGGCGCGCTTCATCGCCACGCGCGACGACGTGCTGTGCGACCTGCAGACGCTGCACCATGACGAGATGATCCGCCGGTTGTACGAACGCGCAACCGATATCGCCATCAGCTTCGACGTGCCGCCCGGTGCCCCCGTGGCGCATCGCGTGATCGGGGAGGGGGAGCTGGTGGTGCTGTTCCGCCCGGCCGACTGGCCTGACGCGCCAGCGCGCCTGCACCTGGCGGACCTTGCCGGCCGACGCTTCATCAGCCCGGTGCAGAGCGGCCCAGTCGGGCGGATGCTGGAAGGCGAGCTGCGCCGGCAGGACGTGGTGCTGGAGGAGGTGGTGTCCGCCCGCACATACTACATCGCGGCGGCGCTGGTGCAGGCGGGCGTGGGCATGGCGATCGTGGACAATTTCACCGCCGGCTTCTGGCACAATGCGGGGCTTGCCAGCCGGCCGCTGCAACCGGCGATCACCTTTGACATCAATGCCGTGTCGCTGGCCGACCGGCCGCCGGGCGTGCTGGCGGCTGCGTTCCTGGACGTGCTGGCGGGCGTGCTGGAGGAACTATAACCTGCTGTCATGGGGGTGCGTGGGCGCGCGGAGCGGAGCGCGTTAGGGTGGCGCCCCGCTTCGAGGACCGACCGCCGATGATCGCCACGCCGTACCTGCTCTATCTGGGCCATGCCGACGATCCGGTCGGCATCAAGACGTCGCGCGGATTGGCGGTGTTCCGGCCGGAGAGCTGCGTCGGCGAGTTCCGGCATGATGATTGCCCGCTGACACTGGGCCTGCCGCGCCTGTCGCTGGATGAAGCGGTGGCGGCGGGTGCGCGGACGCTGGTCCTGGGGATCGCCAATGCCGGCGGCGTGCTGGGCGATGCGCTGGTGAGGGATGCGGTGGCCGCGCTGGAGGCGGGGCTGGACGTCGCCGCCGGGCTGCACCAGCGCTTGGCGGACAATCCGCTGATCGCCGCCGCCGCCGCCCGCACCGGGCGCCGCCTGCACGACGTGCGCGATGCGCCCGCCGGGCTGCCGGTCGGCACCGGCTACCCCCGTGCCGGGCGGCGGCTGCTGACGGTGGGAACCGATTGTTCGGTGGGGAAGATGTATGCCAGCCTGGCGCTGGTCGCGGGGCTCCGGGCGAAGGGACTACCGGCGGATTTCCGCGCCACCGGGCAGACCGGCATCCTGATCGCGGGCGCCGGCGTGCCGCTGGACGCCGTGGTGGCCGATTTCATCTCCGGCGCGATCGAGCAACTGGCACCGGCGCGCGATGACGGGGGCTGGGACGTGATCGAGGGGCAGGGATCGCTGTTCCATCCCTCCTTCGCCGGCGTCAGCACGGGTCTGCTGCACGGGGCGCAGGCCGGGGTGCTGGTGCTGTGCCACGATCCCGCGCGCCCGCATGTGCGCGGCCTGCCCGGACGGGCGCTGCCGACGATCGCGGAGTGCATCGCGGCGAACCTGCAGGTGGCGCGGCTGACCAGCCCGGCGGTGCGGATGGGTGGCATCGCGCTCAACACCGTATCGCTGGACGAGGACGCCGCGAGGGCCATGTGCGCGGCGCTGGCGGAGGAGCATGGTCTGGCGTGCAGCGATCCGCACCGGTTCGGCGTGGATGATCTGATCGACGGGGTGCTGGCATGAGGACCGTGCAGGCGCGGGCCGAAAGCTTCCCGCTGGCGCGGCCGTTCCGCATCAGCCGGGGCACAACGCTGACCGCCAATGTGGTGGCGGTGACGGTGACGGAGAACGGCCACACCGGCTTCGGCGAGTGTGTGCCCTATACCCGTTACCGCGAGACGGTGGAGAGCACGCTGGCGGCGATCGCCGGGGTGCGCGGCGCTTTGGAGGCGGGCGCCGGCCGGGCGGAGCTGCTGACGCTGCTGCCCGCGGGTGCGGCGCGCAACGCGCTCGATTGCGCGCTGTGGGATCTGGAGGCGCAAGGAGCGGGGCAGGGCCTGCTGCCGACCACGCCGATCGCCACCGCGCTGACCGTGACGATCGACACGCCGGACAAGATGGCGGAGCAGGCGCGCGCGCTGGCGGGTGTGCCGCTCATCAAGGTGAAGCTGGACCGCGACATGATCGCCGAGCGGCTGGCCGCGGTGCGCGGCGCCGCGCCGGGACCGCGGCTGATCGTCGATCCCAATGAAAGCTGGACAATTGCCGAGGTGGAAGGCCTGCAGGGCGTTATGCAGGAACAGCGGGTCGATCTGCTGGAACAGCCCTTGCCCGCAGGCGACGACACGGCGTTGCAGGACTATACCGGCACGATCCCGATCGCGGCGGACGAGAGTGTGCATATCGCCGCCGACCTCGCCACCCTGCCGCGCGGCTACAGCGTGGTGAACATCAAGCTGGACAAGGCGGGTGGGCTGACCGCCGCGCTGGAATTGGCCGACGCGGCGGAAGCTGCCGGCTACACGCTGATGACCGGATGCATGGTGTGCTCGTCCCTGTCGATCGCGCCCGCGATGCTGCCGGCGGCGCGCAGCCGGTTCGTCGATCTGGACGGGCCGGTCTGGCTGCTGCAGGACCGGCCTGGCGGCGTGACCGTGACGGACGGCATGCTGCACCCGCCTGCTCCCGGTTTCTGGGGCGGCGGGCAGCCGCGCTGAGGAGATTGCGATTGCCCCATCTGCTCCGCCGCTGGCTCGCCGTTCCACTGTGGCAGCGGGTGGTGGGGGCGTTGCTGGCGGGCGTCGCGCTGGGTCTGCTGTGGCCGGCGGGCGCGACCGGCATCGCGGTGCTGGGCGAGCTGTTCGTGCGGCTGATCCGGATGCTGGTGGTCCCCGTGGTGTTCGTCAGCCTGTCGGCCGGCGTCGCGGCACTCGGCGATCCGAAACGGCTGGGGTCGGTCGGCGGGCGGACGGTCGCGCTGTTCGCCTTCACCACCCTGTGCGCGGTCGCCATCGGCATGGCGCTGGGCCTGCTGGTGCAGCCGGGGGCAGGCGCGGCGATCGGCAGCGCGACCGACTTCGCGTTGGGCACGCCGGTGTCGGTGCATGACCAGCTGGTGGGCATCGTGCCGCTGAACATCGTCGCCGCGCTGATGGATGGCGACATGCTGGCGATCATCTTCTTCGCGGTGCTGCTGGGCTGCGGGATCGTGCTGGCGGGCGATGAAGGCCGGCCGCTGGCGGCGGTGCTGGAATCGGCGGGGCGGGTGCTGTTCCGCCTGGTCGGCGTGGTGATGGAGCTGACGCCATTCGGCGTGCTGGCGCTGATCGCCAATGCCGTGGCCGCGAACGGCGTGGCGGTGTTCGCCAACATCGCGCTGCTGGCGCTATGCGTGGCGGCGGGAGTGCTGGCGCAGATCGTGGCGGTCCACCTGCCGCTGCTGCGGCTGGTCGCGCGGCGCGGCCTCGTGCGCTTCTTCCGCGATGCGGCCGATGCGCTGGTGGTGGCGTTCTCCACGGCATCCAGCGCGGCCACGTTGCCCGTGGCATTGCGAATTGCGGTCGAGGACATGCGCTTGCTGCCGGCGGTGGCGGGCACGGTGCTGCCGGTGGGGGCGAGCATCGGCAAGGACGGAACGGCGATGTATGTCGGGCTGCTGGCTGTGTTCAGCCTGCAGGCGCTGGGATACCAGCCGGATCTGCTGACGCTGCTGCTGGTGCTGGGCACCGGCGCGCTGGCGGCGTTCGGCACTGCGCCGATCCCGTCCGCGTCGCTGTTCATGCTGGCCGCGGTGTTGAGTGCGGTCGGCGTTCCGGGGGAGCAGACCGCGCTGGTCGTCGGCTTCGTTCTGCCGTTCGACCGGCTGCTGGACATGACGCGCACCGTGGCGAGCGCCAACGCCAACCTGACGGTGACCGCTTGCGTGGCGCGGCTGGACGCCGGTTAGGCGATCAGGCCCGCCTCCGCCCGGCATTCGTCGCGCGTCTCCTCGCCTCCGCCACCCAGGAACATCAGCGCCAGGAAACCGCCGACCACGGCCACGGCGAAGCCTGCGGTGACGAGGCCGAGATACTTGTCGATGAACCGCTTGATCGGGGCACCGAACAGGCGGAACAGCACGCCCACGATCATGAAGCTGATCGACCTGCTGACGATGCTGGCGAGAATGAAGGTGCCGATGTTCATGCCGATGAAGCCGGCGGTGATCGTCAGCAGCTTGAACGGGATGGGCGTCGCACCCTTGATCATGATGATCTCCGCCCCGTAGGCCCGGAGATAGCAGGCGGCGACGGGGAAGCTTTCGGTCATGCCGAGCAGCGCCAGCAATTCCGTGCCGATCGTATCGTACAGCGCATAGCCGATAGCATAGCCGAGCAGCCCGCCGATCACCGAGGCAGCGGTGGCGATCGCGGCGTAGCGGATCGCACGGGCCGGATTGGCGAGGCACATCAGCCCCAGCAACGGATGCGGGGGGATCGGGAAGAAGCTGGCCTCCATAAAGGAGAACAGCGCCAGCCAACCGGTGGCATGGGGGTGCGCCGCCTTGGCCATCACCCATTCGTACAATTTGCGCAGCATGATGCCCCCGGGTGTCTCGCCTGTCCGGCGGAGGGTTACAGCCCCTTCGCACCTGCGGCAAGCAAGGTTCACGAACCACAATGGTTATTCATGCTTGACATCGTCACGCTGTTTGGTTAGTGAAGAGGAACATCGCGATAGACCGATTCGGGACGCACCCGCCGCCACGCAGCGGCCGCGAGGGTGGCGCCCACATCAATCACGGGGGTTTTCATGACACAGGCCGGAGACGGCGCGCCGGAGGCGTGCCGCAGCAGCTGCATGTCCGATGACGAGCGGCAGAGATTTCTGACCACCCTCAGCGAGACATCGAATGTGGACGTCTCCGCCGCGGCGGCGGAGGTCAGCGTGTCGACGGTGCACCGCGTACGGGCCGAGAACCCCGACTTCGCCGCAGCCTGGCAGGCCGCACTGGATGACGGGTACGACCGGCTGGAACTGGAGCTGCTCTACCGGCTGCGCAGCGGCCGGGTGGAAGAGCAGGACGAGACCGGCGCCAAGCGCAAATACGACATCGCGACCGGCTTCCGCATCCTGTCCGCCCACCGGCAGCGACAGCAGGCGGAAGGTGGCGGGGCCGCGGGGCTGGGCAGCGAAGCGGCGGTGATCGCCGCCATCGATGCGCGCCTTGACGAACTGCGCGAACGCCGGCGGGTGGACAATGCGGCCTTGGCGGCCGCCGCAGCGGCGCTGCAGGTGCAAGATGACATCGCCTGACGAGCGGCTGCTGGTGGCCGAGCGGCAGGGATTCTGGCGCGGCCTGGACGATGAAAGTTTTGGCGCATTGCTGGACGGAATGGACCCGCAGCAGCGCACCATGCTGCTATATCACTGGCGCCTGCATGCCCGGGCCGAGCAGCTCCAGCCGCTGGGGGACTGGCGGTTGTGGCTGATCATGGCTGGGCGTGGCTTCGGCAAGAGCCGGGCCGGCGCGGAATGGGTGCGAGAAGTGGCCAAGGCCGACCCCCATGCCCGCATCGCGCTGGTCGGAGCGAACCTGCCTGAAGTGCGGGCGGTGATGGTGGAGGGCGACAACGGCGTGCTGGCCTGCAGCCCGCCGCTGTGGCCGGCCCCACGGTTCGAACCGTCGCTGCGCCGGATCACCTTTCCCAGCGGGGCGCAGGCATATCTGTACTCCGCGGCGGAACCCGACTCCTTGCGTGGACCACAGCATTCGCATGCCTGGTGCGACGAGATCGGCAAGTGGGACAGCACGGGGGAACGGGCGACCATGGCCTGGGACAACCTGCAATTGGGCATGCGCCTAGGCACGAACCCCCGCGTGCTGGCCACGACCACGCCCCGCGCGGTGCCGCTCGTCCGCAGGCTGCATGCCCAGGCGCAAAAGCCGGGCGGCGTGTTGATCCAGGGGAGCACAATGGACAATGCCCGCAACCTGCCCGCCAGCTACCTGCTGAACATGCAGGAGCAGTATGGCGGCACCACGCTGGGTCGGCAGGAATTGAACGGCGAGTTGCTGACCGACGTGGAAGGCGCGCTGTGGAGCCGAGCGCTGATCGAGCGGCTGCGGATCCCGTTGGTGCCCGGCGTGCTGAAGCGGGTGGTAGTGGGCGTCGACCCGCCAGCCAGTGCCCGCGGCGACGAATGCGGCATCGTGGTGGCGGGCGTGTTGGAAGGTCCACGCTATGTGGTGCTGGCGGATGTCAGCGTTGCCAAGGCCAGCCCCGAACGCTGGGCCAGGGCGGTGGCAGCCACGGTCACCGAATGGCAGGCCTGCCGCGTAGTCGCCGAGAGCAACCAGGGCGGCGACATGGTGGAAAGCGTGCTGCGTGCCGCCGACTGCCAGATGCCGGTCAAACAGGTGAAGGCCACCACCAGCAAGAGCGCCCGGGCCGAGCCCGTGTCGACCTTGTACGAAGGCGGCAAGGTCCACCATGTCGGCGTGTTTCCGACGCTGGAGGACCAGCTGTGCGGCATGATCATGGGCGGCGGTTATGAAGGACCGGGGCGCAGCCCCGACCGGGCCGACGCGTTGATCTGGGCCATGATGGACCTGGTCGAAGGCGAGGCAAGGCGGCCGCCGCGCGTATTGCAGCTGTAACCCCGTCGCCACCCAAGTTGACGGTTTGGACCGGCCGCTCCTGACGGAGCCGGCCGGTTTTTCTTTGCCACAAGGAACTCGGGCAATGTCTCTTTTCGATAGCCTGCGCTCCGCCTTCAAGGCGGGCGGCGGGACGCGCGTGCCGCTGACGCATGGCTACGTCCCGCCCTATGCGATGGCGCTGGGCGTGCAGCCCGCGCGCATCGCGTTCGAATATCGCCGCGGCGTGCGCGACGCCTTCCTGGACAATCCGGTGGCCCAGCGCGCGGTCCGGATCGTCGCCGACGGCGTCGCCGCGGCGCCGCTGACGATCAGCGATGCCCGCGTCCGCCGCCTGATCGGGGCGCATTCGGCCGGGCAGTCGCTGCTGGAGACGCTGGCCGCGCAGCTGGTGCTGCACGGCAACGCCTTCGTCCAGATTATGCGCGACGAGAACGGCGCCCCGGCTGAGCTGTTCGCGCTGCGGCCCGAACGCATGGCGGTGGTGGCCGGCGCGGACGGCTGGCCCGTCGCCTATGATTATGGTGTGGGCGGCAGCACGGTGCGCCTGCCGGTGGAGGATGCCGATGGCTGGCCCACGGTGATTCACCTGAAGGCGTTCCACCCAGCGGACGACCATTACGGCGCCGGCTGCCTGTCCGCCGCCGAAGGTGCGGTGCAGATCCACAATGCGGCGGCTGCCTGGAACAAGGCGCTGCTGGACAATGCGGCCCGCCCGTCGGGCGCGCTGGTCTATGCCAATGGCGACAGCAGCCATCTGGCCCCTGAGCAGTTCGACCGGCTCAAGGAGGAACTGGCCCAGGCGTTCAGCGGCAGCGGCAATGCCGGGCGTCCCATGCTGCTGGAAGGCGGCCTGCAGTGGCAGAGCCTGTCGATGAGCCCGGCGGAAATGGATTTCGCCGAGCTGAAGGCGGCAGCGGCGCGCGATATCGCGCTTGCGTTCGGTGTGCCCCCGATGCTGCTGGGCCTGCCGGGCGACAACACCTACGCCAATTACCGCGAGGCGAGCAAAGCGCTGTGGCGGCTGACGCTGCTGCCGCTGGCGGGAAAGATCCTGACCGGCCTGCAGGAAGGGCTGACGCCGTGGTTCCCGCGGCTGAGCCTGGCGGTGGACCTGGATCGCGTGCCGGCGCTCGCCGAGGATCGCGAGCGGTTGTGGGCGCAGGTGAGCGGCGCGGACTTCCTAGACGCGGACGAGAAGCGCGCATTGCTGGGCCTGCCGCCGCGCAAGGGCGGGGAGCCGGTGCGGTGACCCGGCGCGAGGACATGCTGGCTGGGCTGATCGCCCAGGCCGGCGCAAGCGGCGCCGATCTGGTGACGCTGCGCGCCATCATCGAGGAAGCGAGCGAGCTGGGCGCCGAGCGCGTGTTGACCCGGCTGAACCTGGGCGACGACCGCGCGCAGGACGACATCGACGAATTGCGCGACCTGCTGGGCGCGTGGCGCGCGGCGAAGTCGAGCGCGTGGAAGGCGGCCATCGAATGGTTGGTGCGCGGGCTGATGGCGGTGCTGCTGATCGGCATCGCGGTGCGGCTGAACGTGCCGGAGATGCTGAAATGACGGCGATCGACAAACCCCTGCGCTTCGCCGGCTATGCCGCGTTGTTCGATATCCCTGACGGTGCCCGCGACGTGATCCGTCCGGGAGCCTTCGCTCGCACGCTGGCCGCCCGCCGCGAGCCGGTGCCGCTGTTCTGGCAGCATCGCCCGCAGCAGCGGATCGGCACGGTGGAGCTGCTGGCGGAAGACGCCCGTGGCCTGCGGGTGATCGCCCAGATCGACAACCCGCTGAGCCGCGCCGCCGCCGAGCTGACCGCCCGCCGTGTAAGCGGGTTGTCGTTCGGCTACTTCGCGCGTGCCGCAACCGCTTTCCCCGCTGGACGCCTGCTTGAGGACATCGACCTGTTCGAGGTCAGCCTCGTCACCCGCCCGCTCCAGCCGGGAGCGCGGGTTCACCTGATCGGGTGAACCCGTCGCAAGCCGCCAACCGGAACGGAAACTTCCGGTTGGCGGCACTCTGCCTGCCCCGACCCATCCCCTGTTCACAACCCACCCCGCCGGGCGCCGCCCGGCATCAATGGAGACTACCTGCCATGACCATGACCATGCCCGTCGCCGGCCTCCGCATCACCCGTGACCTGCGCGCCGCCGAGGCAGCGCTGGACGAAGCGCTGCTGAAGCACAACGCGCTGTTCGCGACGCTGCTGACCGCTCGCCAGAACATCGAGGAAGCCGGCCCGTTCTCCGGCCACGAAGTCCTGCTGCGCCTGGTTAAGTCGCAGCAGACCCTGCTGGCAGCCGGCAGCGACCTGGCCCGCGTGCATGGCGGCCTAAGCGACATGGGTCGCGAAATGGGTGCCGCCATCCACGATTGCCCGCCGAACCAGCCGATGGGCTTCATCGAGGGTGAGGGCGAGGACCTGGTGCGCGCCGCGGCCTGAGCCGCGCCGGCAGGTCGGTGGGGCCGGGGCAACGGATCGCCCCGGCCCCGATCGAGGCCGGCCAACCCGCTGACCACCGACTGCATCCCCGCTGCGCCTGCAGCGACGAATTCTTCCCAACCGAAAGGCTAGTGCCACATGAGTTCCCCCAACGATCAGGACGTGCTGGCCGCGTCCTTCGACATCGTCGCGCGTCAGGACCGCACCGATGATGCCATTGCCGAGCTGCGTACCGAGATCGACGAGGTGAAGGCCCGTATTGCCCGACTGGGCCGCACCGGCGTTTCGCGCGTTGCGCTGGCCGCCGGTGAGCGCGGTGTCGAGGTCAAGGGCTTCGTCGAGGGTTACCTGCGGCAGGGCCGCGAGACCGAGCTGAAGGGCCTGAACAGCGCGACCGGGACCGAAGGCGGCTTTGCCGTGCCTTCCGAGATCGATGTGGCGATCGCCGCAACGGTGAAGGCGATCAGCCCGCTTCGCCAGGTGGCGCAGGTGGTGAGCGTCGGCAGCGCCGGTTACCGCAAGCTGGTGAGCACCGGCGGTGCGGCCAGTGGCTGGGTCAGCGAGATGGCGCCGCGTCCTGCGACCAATACCTCCGCCTTCAAGGAGGTGAGCCCGCCGAGCGGCGAGCTGTATGCCAACCCGGCCGCCAGCCAGACCATGCTGGACGATGCCGCGTTCGACCTGGAAAGCTGGCTGACTGCCGAGATCGCAGTCGAGTTCGCCCGCGCGGAAGGCGCAGCCTTCATCAACGGCACCGGCAAGAACCAGCCGCTGGGTATCCTGCGGATGCCGACGGCCGACATGCGCGATGACGAGCGCGCCTTCGGCACGCTGGAATACATCAAATCCGGCGCCGATGACGGTTTCGATGTCGGGCCCGACCTGAAGCTGGTGGACATGATCCATTCGTTGAAGTCGAACCTGCGCCAGGGTGCGTGCTGGCTGATGAACAGCCGGACGCTGGCGGAGCTGCGCAAGCTGAAGACGGCCGATGGCGCCTTTGTCTGGCAGGCGAGCCTGTCGGAGGGGCAGCCCGACCGCCTGCTGGGCTATCCGGTGATCGAGGCCGAGGACATGCCCGACATCGACATCGGCGAATATCCGATCGCCTTCGGCAACTTCCAGGCCGGCTATCTGATCACGGAGCGTTCCGCGACGAGCATCCTGCGCGATCCGTTCACGAACAAGCCGTTCGTCCACTTCTACGCCACCAAGCGCGTGGGCGGCCAGGTGCTGGATTCGAACGCCATCAAGCTGCTGCGCATCGAAGCATAAGCGAGCAGCTGGCGGGTCGGCGAAGGGTGCCCCTTTCCCCGCGCCGACCCGCTTTGCTTGCGCCCATGCCGCCCGCTCGAACGGGTCGGCCGCACGGACGCATCGGATTTCTTCCAGACATGGAGACCGCCATGAAGCGGGCAATCGTCACGCCGGCCGACATGGCGGGCGCGGCTCTCGACGAGCTCAAATCCTGGCTCGCCATCACCACCACGCGCGACGATTCCTACCTGACCACCCTGCTGCATGCCGCCACGGACATGTGCGAGGCGTTCACCGGGTTGATGCCGTTGTCGGCGACATGCGAGGAAATGCTGGCACCGGGTACCGGATGGCAGGCGCTGCGCACCCGGCCCGTGCAGTCGATCCTGCAGGTGGACCGGCGCGACGCGGCCGGCACGCTGTCCACCATGCCGGTGGCCGATTACGCGATCGACCTCGAGAGTGAGGGCGGCGGCCGCGTGCGGCTGTTGCGCGATGGCGGCGGCGTGGCGGTTGTCCGCTTCGTCGCGGGTCTGGCCGGCGAATGGTCGACCCTGCCTGCCAGCCTGCGCCACGGAATCGTGCGCCTTGCCGCCGACCAGTTCGAGCAGCGTGGCACCGCGGCGGCGCGCACCGCTCCGCCGGCCTGCGTGGTGGCGCTGTGGCAACCATGGCGCCGGTTGCGCCTGCGATGAACCAGCCATTCGCAAGCGGCGCAGATGCCGCGATCGAGCGACTGACGATCAAGGCCGAGCAGATCGCTCACGCCAATGCGGAGCGGCGCGCCGGCGCCAGCAGCGCCTGGCACCGGCCGGACATGCTGTGGCCGCTGGAAGCGCGCACCGACTGAAGGGACCCCTGATGGAAAACGAACTGCGTATCGCGCTGATCGATTGGCTGCGGACCGACGCGGTGCTGGCCGAGGCGGTGAACATCGTGGCGGAGGAGCATCCGCGGCAGGTCAGCGCACCCTCTATCGGCCTGGTGGCAAGCGCCAGTACCGACTGGAGCACCAAGACGGAGCATGGCCGCGAGGTGCGGATCGCGCTGCAATACCGTTCTCGCGGCGACGAACCGGCAGAAGCCGGTCGTGTCGTTGCAGCTATTGAACGGCGGGTTGAAAGCCTGCCCCGCCGCCAGCCCGGCTGGCAGGTGGTGAGCATCACCTTCCTGCGGGCCCGCGCCGAACAGCGCCCCCGGCAGGACCGCGCCATCCTGCTGGAATACCGATTCCGCATGCTTTCAGGAGAACTGCCATGACTGCCCAGAAGGGTTCCGCCTTCCTGCTGAAGATCGCGGGGGAAGAATCCACCTATCGTACCGTTGCCGGCCTGCGGACGACGCAGATGTCGATCAATGGCGATGCCGTGGTGGTGACGCACAAGGAATCGGGCGGCTGGCGCGAGCTGCTGTCCGGTGCCGGTTCGCGCCACGTCTCGGTCAGCGCGGCGGGCATTTTCCTGGGCAGCGAGGCGGAGAACGCCATTCGCGCCCATGCGCTGGCCGGCACCGTGGCGCCATACGAGCTGTCGTTCGAGCATGGCGAGAAGCTGCAGGGCACGTTCCTAGTGCAGCGCCTCGACTATGCCGGCGATTTCAATGGCGAGCGCAACTACACGCTGCAGCTGGAGAGCAGTGGTCCGGTGGTGCCGGCGTGATCGCCGGTCCGGCGGCAAATCCCATCCGCGGCGAGGCTGAAATGGTGATTGGCGGCGTACCGCATCTGCTGCGCCCGACCTTTGCCGCGCTGGTTGCGGCCGAGGCGGAGCTGGGCTCGCTGTTCGCGCTGGTTGACCGGGCAAGCGACGGGGCCTTGCGGCTGGACGAGATGGCCGCGTTGTTCTGGCATTGCCTGGCAGATAGGGATGAGGTTGCGCGCGAGGCGGTGGGGCAGGCGGTAGTGGCGCAGGGGCTGGCGGCATGTGCCCGGCCCCTTGCCATGTTGCTGCGCCAGATCCTGCAGGGGGCCTGAGTGAGCTCCTTCACCGCTGTCGCAGCGCGGCTGGCCGGGCTGGTCCCGGCCGTTTTGGGGTGGCGGCCAGACGAGTTCTGGACCGCCACCCCGGCGGAGGTAGCCGCCATCCTGGCACCGCAGACACCCGCTGGGGCCGTGCAGGGCCTTGGCCGCGGCGAACTGAATCAATTGCTGGAGCGGGATCATGGATGACGAAACCGAAACGCTGATGATCGATGTGCGCGCCAGCACGGCGGGCCTGCGCGCCGATCTGCAAGCGATGCGCGGCACCCTGGTAAGCGCGGTGGACAGCGCGGGCGCAGAGGCCGGCGCCGCGCTGGAGCGCGGCCTGCTGGGTGCGATCCGCCGGGGCAGCCTGGGGTTCGATGACCTGAAGCGTGCCGCGCTGAGCGCCATGGACGAGATTGCCGCAGGTGCGGTGGAGCGTGGCATCGGTTCACTGGTCGGCCCGGCCGCAACCGGCGCGCAAGGCTCCCTGACCGGGTTGCTGGCTGGCGCCGCGGGCGCGCTGCTTGGCCTGCCGGGTCGCGCGACCGGCGGGCCAGTGTCGCCTGGCCGACCCTATTGGGTAGGCGAGCGCGGACCGGAGATGTTCGTGCCGACCGCGGCCGGGCGGGTCGAAGTACCCGCAGGAGTCCCGCGAGAGGTGCGCGTGTCTATCCAATTGCAGCAGCCACGCGGCGGGGAAGCGCCAACCGCGTTGCGCCGATCGCAGCGGCAGATCGCCAGCCACATCCGCCGCTCCCTGCGCGCAGTCTGACAGAAAGAGGATTGGTCCGATGGCATTCTGGCTTGCTCGCCGCCGTGATGGGCAGCAGACCGACTGGCTGCAGCGGTTCGACCCGCGGTTCTGGAGCGTGGACTTTCCACGCCCGAGCATGGCTAGCATCGTCGACACCGCGCCTGACGCGCTGCGTATCGAGGCCGAGTTCCACAACCGGAACGCGCTGGCCGGGCTGATCTGGGATAGCGTCGACAACTATGACCACCCGCTGATCGGATACGGCACTGACCGCGACTATTCGCATACCGTGCTGAGCTTCCACTGGCGTAGCGGGGGCGTGCTGCCGCTGGATGCGGTGCATGGGCCGACGCTGACGATTGAGGGTCGCGATGCCGCTGGTGCCAAGGCGACCTGGCTCGTGCGGCTGTGGAACTATGCCGAAGGATCACCGGACGACGCGACCATCGTGCTGCCATTCTCCGCCCTGAAGGCGGGATGGGAAGCTGAAGGGCCGCAGGTCGATCCGCGGTTGATCGATCGCATGTTCATCTCCCTGGTGCCGGCCGGCTACGATCCGGCGGATGCCGGGCTGTTGCCGGCGCGGATCGATGGGTGGGTCGAACTGAGCCAAATCCGCTGCGACGGCGAGCGGGCGCTGATTGCGCTGGGCGATGCGATGTTGCCGCCGCATGGCGAGCATGCGGCGAGCGGCTACGACGATTGCTACCATGTCACCCCTGCCCGGCTGCTGCGCGGCGTGCGGGCGCTGGGCTATCGCGGACCGTTGCTGCATTATCTGGGCATGAGCCACTTCTTCCGGCTGGTGCCGGGAGAGGGCGGTCGGCTGGAGGTGGCGCGCGACGGTGCGCTGTGCGGGCCTGCGACAGCATGGCACCGCAGCTTCTTCACCAAGGCCAGAGCATTGCGCTTCGCGCCGATCGCCTCCTTGTCCTACGAGGTGCTGGACCAGCATTGTCCCGCGGAGTGGCGGCAATTGTTCGCCGACGGTTCGCCCGGCCTGACCGGATGGGAACCGCCATCAGCGTTGCTGTCGCCTTGCAACGCGGCCGCCATGGGCTGGCTGCAGGCGGTGGCGGGCAATTTCGTGCGGCTGATGGCGGAGGCTGACGTACCGGTCTCCTTCCAGATCGGCGAGCCATGGTGGTGGGCGCTGCCAGATGGCCGGGTCGCGTTGTACGATGCGGCGGCGCGGTCGGCCTTCAGCGACAAGGCGGCGGAAATCACCGACATGGCGGCACCGATGTCACCGGCGCAGGTGGCCGTGCTGGACCGGGCTGGCGAGGCGCTGGCCGCCTCCACGGCGGCGCTGCGCGACGCGGTGCGCGCGGCGGCGGGCGGCGTGGCGGAGGTCATGCTGCTGCTGTTCACGCCGACGATCCTGGCGCGGCACCACCCCGAACTGCCGCGGGCGAACTGCCCGACGGGTTGGGCGTGGCCAGCCTATGACCGGCTGCAGCTGGAGGATTACGACTGGCTTACGGCAGGGCACGAGGCGGATCGCCGCGCAGCCTACGCCGCGATGGCGGAGCGGCTCAGCTACCCGTTGGCGGTGCAGGATTACCTGGCCGGGTTCGTGCTGCGGGCCGACGATGCGAGCCGGATGTGGCCGCTGATCGATGCAGGGCTGGACGAGGCCGCAGCGCGCGGAGTGCCGCGGCGTTTCGTCTGGGCGATGCCGCAGATCAACCGGGATGGCTATACGCGGCTGCGGCCTGCGGGAGACGACAACATGCAGGCGTTCGATGATCTGCCCTATCCTCTGGCACTTGGCCAGGATGCGGGGGTGAGTGCGGAATTTTCTACCTCCGTGTCACTTACTGCATCAGGGCACGAGCGGCGTGCCAGCCACTGGCAGGATGCACGCCTGCATTTCGACGTAGGTCCCGGCATCCGGTCTGACGCGGAACTGGGCACGCTGCTCGCCTTCTTTCGGGCGCGGCGCGGTGCCGCACGCGGCTTCCGCCTGCGTGACCCGTTCGATCACAGCAGCAACGGCATGACCGGCTTGCCTGGCCCGTTCGATCAGCTGATCGGCATCGGCGACGGCAGATCGGCGCGGTTCCGGCTGGTAAAGACCTATGGCGGAGCGGACCCCCAGCAGCGCGTGATTACCCGGCCAGTTGCCAGCAGCATCAGCGTGAGTGTCGGCGGGGTGGTCACCGACAAGTGGTCGCTGGAGGAGCACGGCCGGATCGTGCTGCGCGATGCGCCGCCAGAGGGTAGCGAGGTTCGCGCAGGATTCCTGTTCGACGTGCCCGTGCGCTTCGCCAGCGACCGGCTGGACATCGTGGGCGCTGCCTTTGCGGCGGGGGAAGCACCCTCCGTCCCGCTGGTCGAGGTACGGGAAGCGACATGACGCGGCGGTTCTTTGCCAGCGAGCTGGAAGGTGTCGCGACCTTCTGGCGCATCGATCGACGCGATGGAGTCACGATCGGGCTGACCAATCATGATCGGGACCTGTGGATCGAAGGGCTGTGCCACCAGGCGAGTCCCGGCATGGTGCCGAGCGCCATCCGCCGCACTCGCGACCTGTCGCCTGACAGCGCGGAAGTAGCCGGTGCCCTGTGCGCATCGGGGCTATGCCCGGATGATCTGGCGGCAGGGCGGTTCGACAATGCGACGATCAGGGTCGGCCTGGTCGATTGGGAAACGGGCGAGCACATGGTGCTCTATCGTGGAAGGCTGGGCGAGGTGTCACAGGGGCGGGGCGGCTTCCAGGCGGAACTGCTGGGCGCGAAGGCGGCACTGGACGTGGATGTGGTGCCGCGTACCACTCCCCTGTGCCGGGCCATCTTCTGCGGCCCTGGCTGCACCTTGTCCGCCGCGATGCACACGCATGAGGCGGTGATCGGCAGCATCGATGTGGAGCGAGGCGCGGTCATCCTTGCCGATGGCCCGGCGGCGGAGCTGCTGGCGGGCGGCTGGATGCGACTGGCCGATGGCGCAGTGACCGGCATGATCCTGCCGATCGTCGGCGTGGAAGAGGATGCGGTGCTGCTGGGGCGGGTGTTGCCGCATGATCTGGCGCCTGGCGACCCGGTCATCGTGCGCGAAGGATGCGACCGGACGCTGGCCACATGTCATGACCGGTTCGCCAATGCGGTGAACTTTCGTGGCGAGCCGTTCCTGCCGGGCAACGATCTTGTCACCCGCCATGGCGGGATGGCGAGATGAGCCCGGCAGAGCGCAGGCGGCTGATTGCCGAAGCTGCCGAGCGGCTGGTAGATGTACCGTTTCGGCTAGGTGGCCGTGACCGGGCGCACGGCCTGGATTGCGTGGGTGTGGTGGTGACGGCGTTGGCGGCATGTGTCGACGGGCCAATCGCGGTGCCACCTTATGCAATGCGCCGAACCCACCTGCGGCCGTTCGACCGGCGGGCCGAGGAGCATGGCCTGCAGCCTGCGAGCGGCCGGCGAGCTGCGGGCGACATCCTGGTCTACAGGGTCGGAACGGCGCAGTTCCATGCCGCAATCGTGCTGGACGATGTGCGCATCGTTCACGCCCATGCCGGTCTGCGACGGGTCGTGTCCGGCCCCGTGCCGAGTGAATGGGCGCTTGTGCGCCAATGGCGGCTACTAACCTGATTGGTGCATCATCATGGCTACACTGCTTCTTTCCACGCTGGGCACAGCCGTCGGCGGCCCGCTGGGCGGTGCTGCCGGAGCGTTGCTGGGCAACCAGGTCGATCGCACGCTGGGCGGCTCTGCCATCCGGAACGGTGCAAGGCTGCAGGATCTGACCGCGACAACCTCCGCCTATGGTCAGGCAGTGCCGCGGCATTTCGGGCGGGTGCGGGCACCGGGAACCATCATCTGGGCAACCGAGCTTGCCGAACAGCGCGCGGTGGATGGAGGCGGGAAGGGGCAGCCGGCCGTGACCTCGTACAGCTACACCGTCTCCTTTGCCGTGGCGCTGGCGAGCCGGCCGATCGTCGGTCTCGGGCGCGTGTGGGCCGATGGTCAACTGCTGCGCGGAGCAGCCGGCGACCTGAAGGTGGGCGGCGTCCTGCGGGTGCATGGAGGTCATGGCGACCAGCAGCCCGACCCGCTGATCGCTGCCGACATCGGTGACGCCTGTCCCGCCTTTCGCGGCATCGCCTACTGCGTGTTCGAGGGGTTGCAGCTGGCATCGTTCGGCAACCGCATCCCGGCGTTGACGTTCGAGATTTTAGCCGACGACGAGGAGGTGACCCTTGCCGAAGTGATCGAGCCGGCGGGAGGGGAGGCGCAGGCAGCTACCGCATTTCCGGGTCTGATCGGCTGGAGCCACGATGGCGGCAGCCTCGCGGGGCAACTGGACGAGATCGGCCAATTGTACCCGCTATGCATCCGGCATGGTGAGAAGGGGATCGAGATCGCCGGTTGCGGCGATGAGGAGGCGGCGATCATGCTGCCTGAGGCCGCACTGTCGAGCGACGTTGCGGACGACGGGACCCTGCTGCTGGCCGGACTTTCGCGCCGGAACACCGAGGCTGCCGTACCCGCAGGCATCCGCTATTACGACGTGGCGCGTGACCACCAGATCGGCACGCAGCTGACAGGAGCCCGCAGCCCAGGCTTCAACCTGCTCGACTTCGCCGGCACGATGGAGTCGGGCTCCGCCCGGCTGCTCGCAAACCGTATGCGGCAGCGGATCGAGGCGCGATCCGACGGGGCCGTGTGGCGGATGGTCGAACTTGATCCGCAGATCGCGCCGGGAGCGATCGTTCAACTGCCGGACCGCCCCGGGCGTTGGTGCGTCGAGACCTGGGAACTGGATGCACAAGGCGTCGTCGTGGAGCTTGTCAGCGTGCCACCGGTCGCGGCGCAGGCTTCCGGCACTGATGCCGGCGCTGCCCTGCCGCAGCCCGACGAGCCGACCGGCCCGACGATCCTTGCCGCGCTGGAACTACCGCCATTCTCCGCCACAGACCAAGGGCGGCAGATCCATGCCGCGGTTTCGGCCGATGCAAATGGCTGGTCCGGTGCGGCATTATACCGCGAGTATGATGGCGATCTTGTCACCGTCGGCCACGCCCGCGCGCCGCGTAGCAGGGTTGGCGTGGTGCTGACGGCTTTGGCGCCATCGAGCAGTATGCTGCTGGACCGCGACAGCTTCGTGGACGTCCGGATCGCGGCCGACCTGCCGCTGGACAGCGTCAGCGCCGATGATCTCGCGGCCGGTGCCAATCGTGCGCTGATCGGCGAGGAGATCATCCAGTTCGTAAAGGCCGATCCATTGGGTAATGGAGGCTGGCGCCTGACCGGCCTGTTGCGTGGACGGGGCGGAACCGAGCAGGCGGCGCGGCAGGGGCAGGCGGCGGGCGGTGGCTTCGTGCTGCTGGATGAAACCCTGGTTCCGATCGACATGCGTCAGGTGCCGCCATCAGGCATGGTGCGGCTTGCGGCGATCGGGCTGGCGGACGACGAGCCGGCGATGGCAGACGTCGCGAATACCGGCGGTTCGATCCGGCCTATGACGCCGGTGCATCTGCGCCGCGTCGATGCGGCTGATGGCGCTATTCGCTTCCGGTGGACGGAACGGATCAGCGGAGCATGGTCGTGGCCGGATGTACCGGCCGCAACCGGCGTTGCCCGCTGGCAGGTCGGCATCGGTCCTGCGGACGCCCCGGTCACGGCCTGGTTTGTCGAAGGCAGCATGTTGGATCTGCCGGCCGCAACGCTGCGCGACCTAAAGGATCGGCACGCCGCTCAGCCAATGTGGGTGCGTCAGGTCGGTCGTGAAGCGATGTCCGATCCCCTGACGCTGATGTCCCTTTGAAGTAGCTGGAGTTAACGTCATGGCCGATACGATAAGCTTCGCAGCGACCAGCGCACGGCACGGGCTGCCGCTGATCTTCCCCGGTCAGGTACAGAAGGAGTTCTTCGTCAACGAAGCCCACGCCCTGATCGATGCACTGCTGCATCCCGTGCTCCTGGGCACGGCGACCTCCCCGCCGTCAAACATGCAGGACGGCGATTGCTGGATCGTCGGCGCCGGCGCCACGGGTGAATGGGCGGGACGGGCCAACATGCTCGCCTGCCGCCAGGCGGGAACGTGGCTGTACGCGAAGCCATGCGAAGGGCTGAAGGCGTACGATCGTAAGACGGGGCAGGAACTGCGGTACAGCAACGGCCGGTGGTCCGGGGCCGTGGCGGTGACCAAGGTTCAGGGCGGGGCCACGGTCGATGCGGAAGCGCGCAGTGCGATCGCCGGATTGATCGCGGCGCTGACGCATGCCGGCATTCTGCCTGCGGCAGATCAGGCGGCGTAACGCGTCGTGTCAGTCAGGTGGGCTTCGGCGAACCCCTTCTTGCGAAGACGGCAGCTGTCGCACGTTCCGCAGGCGAGGCCATCCGGCGTGGGATCGTAGCAGGACCAACTGATGCCCGGATCAAGGCCGAGCGCGGCAGCCTCTTGCGCAATGCGGGCCTTGTTCCAGTGCTGCAATGGGGTATGGATGGTCACGCCATCGCCTTCCACCCCGGCGCGGGTCGCCAAATTTGCGGTCGCGACGAAGCTGGCGATGAATTCCGGACGGCAATCCGGATAGCCGGAATAGTCGAGTGCATTTACGCCGATGAAGATGTCGCGTGCGCCGACTGCTTCCGCCCAGCCCATCGCGAGTGAAAGGAAGATCATGTTGCGCGCAGGGACGTAGGTCACCGGGATGTCGTCGGTCAGTCCATCCTTCGGCACGGCGATGTCGCTGGTGAGGGCCGAGCCGCCGAACTGCCGCAGGTTGAGCGGCAAGGTCACGTGGCGGGAGACGCCTAGTACCTTCGCAATGGTGGCGGCCGCCGCCAGCTCGCACCGATGGCGCTGATTGTAGTCGATGGTCAACGCGTGAACGTCAAACCCGGCCTGCCGGGCGAGCCCGGCGGCCACCATCGAGTCGAGGCCGCCCGAAAGCAGCACGACCGCCTTGCGCGTCCTGGTCATCATGTCAGTCCTGAATAGCGAACTGGCGGGAGCAGAACTGGCAATCGACCAGGATCACGCCATCCTCGTTCTGCATCTCGCGCCGGTCTTCCTTGGGAAAGCGCGAAAGCACGTCGTCGAAGTGCTCCAGGGAGCAGCGGCAGCCTTTCTGCAGCATCTCCGTTTCGTGCACGACGATTGTATCCTCGTCAGGAAAGAGGCGGCGCAGGGCGGGGCGGAATGCGACCTCCTCCAGCAAGACGCTCGGCGCATCGGCAGCCTTCGACAACTGGCTGACACAGGTCCAGCCGAATTCATCGTCCAGGTTGTCGAGCCGGGTGCGACCTTCCTCCCCATCGGGCAGATATTGCAGCAGCGTGCCCGAGGCTGTCGCGCCGTCCGGCCTGATATCGACCGCGGTTTCGAGCATGGTCGGGATCTGTTCGCTTTGTACGAAGTACTGGCGCACCACCTGGGTCAGCGAAGTGCCGCGAAGTTCCACGATGCCCTGATACCGCTCCTTGCTGGCGGCCATGTCGAAGGTGACGACCAGCCGTCCATCGCCAAACAGGCGGCCGAAATCAGGCAGGCGGTCGTGCTGCAGGACAGCGTCGTCGCGAAACTGGACATAGCCGCGCACACGCGATTCGCGAAAGTCGCAGACCAGCAGTTCGACGATGCCGGAGGCGGACTGTACCTGCATGGTCAGCTGCCCACTGCTCTTGCTGATGAGGGTTCCCATCAGCGTCGTCAGGATCAGCGCCTCTGCAAGCAAGCGACGGATGGCGGGCGGGTAGGCATGGGCCTGTAGGATGTCATCCAGTACCGGGCCAATCCGTGCGATGCGGCCGCGCACACTCTTTTCGGGCAGGCTGAAGGACAGCACCTGATCGACGTCGGGGGTGTAAGTGAACTCGATATCCATCGAGGGCATATGGGCACTGCGCCGTGGCAGAGAAGAGGGTTGCCACGGCGCGAAGCCTTGTCAGTTCAGCAAGCCGAAGCACCAGAGCAGAACCGACTTCTGCGCATGGATGCGGTTCTCTGCCTCGTCGAAGACGCGAGACTGCGGGCCTTCGAACACGCTTTCGCTGACCTCCTCCCCCACATGCGCGGGCAGGCAGTGCAGGAATACAGCGTCTGGCCTCGCCAGAGCGAGCAGTTGATCGTTCACCTGATAGGGTGCGAGCGCCGCCAGCTTTTCCTGCTGATGCTCTTGCCCCATTGAAATCCAGGTGTCGGTGACAAGGACGTCCGCATCGCGCGCGGCAAGCGATGGGTCGGCAGTCAGCGTGATCTGCGCGCCACCCGCCCGTGCGGCGGCGATCGTGCGCTCGTCGGGACAGTAACCATCAGGCGCTGCAATGCGCAGGTCAAAGCGCAGCAGCCCTGCGGCCTCGATCAGTGAATGGAGCACATTGTTGCAGTCGCCGAACCAGGCCACCTGCTGGCCGGTGAGAGGACGCTCGTTTTCATGCAGGGTGAGCAGGTCGGCGACGATCTGACACGGATGCGACAGATCGGTCAGGCCATTTATGACCGGCACCGTGGCGTGCCGTGCCATCTCCAGCAGCTTGGCATGATCATCCGTCCGGATCATGATGGCATCAACCATGCGGCTGAGCACGCGCGCAGTATCGGCGATCGATTCCCCGCGGCCGAGTTGCATCCCCGCACTGTCGAGCACCAGAGCGCTGCCGCCGAGCTGGCGCATGGCGATGTCGAAGCTGACCCGTGTGCGAGTTGAGCTTTTTTCGAAGATCATGGCCAGTACATGCCCGGCGAGCGGCTGGTCGGCATCTGGCCGAGCCTTCGGCAGTCCTGCGCGGGCAGCCTTGCGGTTCGCGGCGCCCTCGATCATCCGCTGCAGCGTGGCGGGCTGGAGATCCTTGAGATCCAGAAAATGACGAACCGACATCAGGCCGCCTGCGGCAGATCGTAGCTGGCCGCGCCGGCGGACAGCAGAGTGAAGAATTCCTTGATCTCCGCCTCGCCAATAATCAGCGGCGGCAGCAGGCGCAGCGTGTTGTCACCCGCCGCAACTGTGAGGAGTCGGTGATTGTCACGCAGGTGCTGCATGAAGCCGCGCGGTTCGACCTTGAGCTTCAGGCCAAGCATGAGACCAACACCACGCACTTCCTCAAAGAGGTCCGGATAGTTGCCGATGAATTGAATGAGGCGGCTCTTCAGTCGCTCCCCCGTTGTGCGCACCTGATTAAGGAAAGCCGGGTCGCCCACGACGTCCAGTACGGCGTTGCCGGCTGCCATGGCCAGAGGATTGCCGCCATAGGTGGAACCATGGGTTCCGAAAGTCATGCCGCGAGCAGCCTTCTCGGTCGCGAGGCAGGCACCCAGCGGGAACCCGCCGCCGATCCCCTTCGCCGTGGCTAGGATGTCCGGCCGCAGATTGTATTGTTCGTGCAGATACATGGTGCCGGTGCGGGCGACGCCCGTCTGCACTTCATCCAGGACGAGCATCAGGTCATGTTCGTCTGCCAGGTTGCGCAAGCCCTGCAGGAAAGCTGGCGTCGCTTGCCGGATGCCGCCTTCGCCCTGCATTGGTTCTACCAAGAAGCCCGCGGTTTGTGGGCCTATCGCTGCTTTGACGCCTTCAAGGTCGCCGAATTCGACATAGCGGAAGCCGGGCAGCAGCGGGCTGAAACCGCTGTGCATCTTGGCTTGGTTGGAGGCGCTGATCGTCGCCATCGTACGACCGTGAAAGGCGTTGTCGAAGGTGATCAATTCATACCGGTCGGCATCGCCGCCATGCTGGTGATAGGCGCGCGCCGTCTTGATCGCGCACTCCACAGCTTCCGCACCCGAATTGGTGAAGAACACCGTGTCGGCGAAGGTCAGGTCGACAAGCCGCCGCGCGAGCGACTCGCCCTGTGGGCTGCCGTAGAGGTTTGACACGTGCATCAGCGTGGCAGCCTGTTGCTGGATCGCGCTAATAAGGCCCGGATGCGAATGCCCAAGCAGGTTAACGGCTATGCCGGCGGCGAAATCCAGGTAGCGGGTGCCGTCTTCCCCGATCAAGTGGCAATGATCGCCACGCACCGGACGCACGGCGCATCTGGGATACACGGGCATCAGCGGCGTAATGGTCATGGCAGTGATCCTGATCGCAGGTCTTCAGAAAGGATAATGGCGGCCCTTCCGAAATGGGAAGGGCCGCCGATCAAGGTCGCGGTGCTGGTCGTAGCCGGTATGTCCGGCCGCGGCGGTTCAGCCAACCGCCGGCATGGTTACCCCTGAGCGGGCACCAAATTCACCGCGGAGAACTTGCCGCGTCGATCGATCTCCAGATCGAATTCGAACCGGTCGCCCTCGTTGATGCCGGGCAGACCCGAGCGTTCCACGGCGCTGATGTGGACAAAGGCATCTTCCTTGCCATCGTCGCGCGTGATGAAGCCGAAGCCCTTCATGGCGTTGAAGAACTTGACCGTGCCGCTGGCGCGTTCCCCGGTCAGCTGACGCTGCGGGTTGCTGTCCTGCTGTCGCGGCGCGGCATCAGTCACCGGGATCACGTCACCACTGATCTGCAAATCCGCCGCGGAGATCTTGCCACCACGATCGACGAGATTGAAGGCGACCTCCTGCCCTTCGGCAAGGCCGGTGAGCCCGGCGCGTTCGACTTGGCTGATGTGCACGAACACGTCCGCGCCGCCCTCATCGCGCTGAATGAAGCCGAAGCCCTTCTGCGCATTGAAGAACTTCACCTTGCCCTGACCGGCGCCGACGACCTGGGCAGGCATGCCACCAGCGCCGCCGCCGCCACGTGGGCCGCCACCGAAGCCGCCGCCACCGCGCGGGCCGCCGCCGAAGCCGCCGCCACGCGGTCCACCGCCGCCACGATCACCGCCGCCGAATCGGTCACCGCCACCACCGAAGCGATCGCCGCCACCACCGAAGCGGTCACCGCCGCCACCCCAACTGTCGCCACCACCGAAGCGATCGCCGCCGCCGCTCATGAACGGGTCGAAACCTTCTTCGCCGAAGCTATCCCGCTTGTCGCGTCCCCGGCCGCGACGGCCTTTTTCGTAACCCATTACCCGAACGTACCCTTGCTCTCGTCCGCAACTGCCCCGCAGACGGGATTGTCACCCGCGGGCAGCGGACGCGCATGTCCGCCACTCCACATCAATGGCTATAGCTTACAAATTCCGCCAGTGCGAAACAATAAAATCGCTACTCGTCCGAATGGGTCGAAATGCATGGCAACTTGCCTGTCCCATAAGCCGGCCGCTACACGCGGACGAGGCGACCGAGGAGGACCTGTGAGCGCGTTTGTTGAACTGGAACCGGGCTTTTGCGTCAGCCCGCAGATCGATGCGGACGATGTGAAGCGGGCGGCGGAAAGCGGGTTCGCGCTGATCGTGAACAACCGCCCCGATGGCGAGGAGGACGCGCAGCCGACCGGCGCGGACTTGGCAGAGCAGGCGCGGTGCCTGGGTCTGATATGGGTCGATATTCCCGTGACCCATGCCGGCTTCTCCGCCTCTCAGCTGGAGCGTCTGGCCGAGGCGCTGGACGACGCTGCCGGACCGGTGCTCGCCTATTGCCGTTCCGGCACCCGCTCCACCATGTTGTGGGCGCTGACGAAAGCGCGCGCGGGGCGTCACCCGGCCGAATTGCAGGAGCGGGCGGCCGAGGCGGGTTACGATCTCACCGCCCTACGGCCGCTGCTGGATCAGCAGGCGGCCAGGGCGCCGGGCCGCTAGACGATCCCGACCGCGCGGCCCGCGCGTTCGAACATGCCGAGGATTGTCTCGACCTCTTCCTCGCTATGTTCGGCACACAGCGAGCAGCGCAGCAGCGTCATGCCGGCCGGAGTCGCTGGCGGACGCGCAAGGTTCACGTACAGCCCCTCCCGCAGCAGCGCCTCCCACATGGCGGCGCCCTTTTCCAGATCAGGCATGATCACGGCGACGATCGCGCTCTGCGCTTCCTTCGTCCCGAGCGTGAAACCGTGTGCACGGAGGCCGGCATGCAGCCGCCGCGAATTACGCCACAACCGCTCACGCTTGTCCGCGCCGCCCATAAGCTTGCGGATGCTGGTCGCCGCGGTCGCCACAACCGACGGCGGCAGGCTGGCGGTGAAGACGTAGGGGCGGCACACCAAACGTAGGATCTCGAACTTGGGATGGTTGCTGACACAAAAACCGCCAACCGTGCCGACGCTCTTGGAAAAGGTGCCGATCACGAAATCTACATCGTCCAGCACGCCCTGGTCCTCGGCCACACCGCGACCATTCGGGCCGATGAAGCCCATCGAATGCGCCTCGTCCACCAGCACCATCGCGTCGTATTTCTTGGCGACCGCAATCATCTCCTTGAGCGGAGCAATGTCGCCTAGCATGGAATAAACGCCTTCCAGCACGACCAGCTTGCCTGCGCCTTCGGGAATGCGGCGCAGGCGCTTCTCCATCGCGTCCAGGTCATTGTGCTTGAATGGCACGACCTCCGCATTGCCGAGCGCACATCCATCCCAGATGCTGGCATGACTATCGATGTCGAGGACGATGTAGTCGCCCTTGCCCGCCATCGTGCTGATGATGCCGAGATTGGCCTGGTACCCGGTGGAGAACACCATGGCGCCGTCCATGCCGTAGAACTCGCGCAGGGCCTGCTCGACCTCCCGATGGCCCTGGTAGGTGCCGTTCAGCACGCGGCTGCCGGTGGTGCCGCTGCCGAACTGGTCCAGCGCATCCTTGCCCGCCGCGACGACGTCCCGGTCGAAGGTCATGCCCATGTAATTGTAGGTGCCGAGCAGGATTGTGTCGCGCCCGTTGCAGATGGCGCGTGTCGGGCTGAGCACCCGTTCCATCACCAGATTGAACGGATCGGTGACCCCGCTGTCCAGCAGCGCGGTCCGCATGCCAATCACGTCATCAAACTTGCTGAACAGATCGCGGCCTTCGCCGACGATCACCTCTGGCCGATCCGCCTCGTTCACGCCCTCGCTCATCAGGCGGCATCCCCGGTGAGCTTGCAGACGGCATCGACGAGCTGCCCGTAGTTCTCGATCTCGGCCTGTTGGTTCATGCTGATGATGATGTCGAACTCGTCCTCGATCGCAGCGACGAAATCCATCACGGTCAGGCTGTCGAATTCCAGGTCGCCGGCAAAGGTCGTCGCGTCGGTAATCGTGACATCCTTCTTGTTGAACGGTTCGATCAGCGTCCTGATACGGCTGTCGATGGCGGCGCGGTCCATGGCATAAACTTTCGTTGGCAACAGGTTCGCGGGCAAAGCGGCGGGCACGACGCATGTCAAGCGAAGCGTATTCCGGCCGCCTCGACAAGCGGGATGCGATGCCCCATCTGGCGCGGAGCTGAACAACGGGATCGCCTTTGCGTGCTGCGCACCCCATCATCCGAACCACGCGACGCGGCCGAACTGGCGCTGGAGGCGCTCGGCTGGCTGCTGGCGGACAGCCTGCGGGCGCAGCGCTTCCTCGACCTAACCGGCCTTACGCCGGATTCGCTGCGCGGGTCTCTGCATCACTGCGCCACGCAGGCGGCCGTGCTGGATTTCCTGGCAGCGCATGAGCCTGATCTAGAAGCGGCCGCCGATTCGCTGGGCATCGCGCCTCAGGAACTTGCTGCCGCACGCGCACGGCTTGCCTGCTGATGGCCCGCCCGCTCGTCATCTCCGACTGCGACGAGGTCCTGCTGCATATGGTGCGGCATTTCCGCGACTGGCTGGACGTGGAGCATGGCGTTAGCTTCAGCATGGAAGGAGCGCCGTTCGCCGAATCGATGCGGCGGGGCGAGGCGTTGCTGGAAGCGGAGGAGATGTGGCGGCTGCTGCACGGCTTCTTCGATACGGAAATGCCGCGACAGACCGCGATCGACGGCGCCGTTGAGGCGATGGTCGAACTGCAACGCCATGCCGATGTGGTGATCCTGACCAACCTGCAGGACCGTTACGGCGATGCGCGGCTGAAGCAGTTGCGTGCGTTCGGTCTGGACGTGCCGGTATACACCAACCAGGGGCCGAAGGGCGTGCGCATCCGGCAGATCGCAGAGGCGCACGGCGCGGCCCGCGCCATCTTCATCGACGATCTGGCGCAGCACCATGCCTCCGCCGCGGAGCATATGCCGGACATCACCCGGCTGCATTTCTGCGGCGAGCCGGCCATTGCTCCGCATGTCCCCTGCGCTCTTGTCGCCGGCCATGCGCATGCCCGGATCGACAACTGGGCCGAAGCGGTGCCATGGCTGATCGATCAGCTGCACACGAAGGAGCCCCGATGACCATTCATGCCCGCCTCGCCGAACTCGGCCTCACGCTGCCCAAGGCGGCGGCGCCGGTCGCGTCTTATGTGCCTGTCGTGGTGGCCGGCAACATCGCCTACCTGTCCGGGCAGTTGCCGTTCATCGACGGGCAGCTGGTGACCGGCCGCCTGGGTGAGAGCGTCGCCACCGAACAGGGCGGCGATGCGGCGCGCGCCTGCGGGCTGATGATCCTGGCGCAACTGGATGCGGCCGGCCTGCTCGACCGGGTGGAGCGGGTGGTGAAGCTGGGCGCCTTCGTGAATTCGACGGCCGATTTCACCGACCAGCCCAAGGTCGCCAATGGCGCCTCCGACCTTATGGTTCAGGTGTTCGGCGATGCCGGCAAGCATGCCCGCAGCGCGGTTGGCGTGCCCGCCCTGCCGCTGGGGGCGGCGGTGGAAGTCGACGCGGTCATTGCATTGCGCGACTGAGCGCCGCTCTCGCAATAATGGCGGGTGATCCCTAAACTTGGGGCTGCATGCCCGAACTGGTCGCCCGCCTCGCCCCCAGCTTTGCCTCGCTCGATCCGGTCCAGTGGGATGCGCTGGCCGGGCGCAACCCGTTCGTGCGCCACGCCTTCCTCCTCTCGCTGGAAGAATCAGGCAGCATCGGCCCGCGTACGGGATGGAGCCCGGCGCCAATCGTGCTGGAGGATGGCGAGGGCACGCTGCTGGGTGCCATGCCCTCCTGCCTGAAATCGCACAGCCAGGGCGAATATGTGTTCGACCATGCCTGGGCCGATGCGTGGGAGCGGGCGGGCGGCGACTATTATCCCAAGCTGCAGATCGCCGCGCCTTTCACCCCCGCCACCGGTCCGCGCCTGCTGCTGCGGGATGATGCCCATGCCGCCCCGCTGCTGCGCGCGGCCGAGCAATTGTGCCTGCAGAACGGCATCTCCGGCGCGCACGCGACCTTTGTGGAGCCTGCGCAACTGTCCCTGTTCGAACAGGCCGGCTGGCTGGCGCGCAGCGACATCCAGTTCCACTGGGAGAATCGCGGCTACGCCACCTTCGATGATTTCCTGGGGCAATTGTCCAGCGCCAAGCGCAAGAACCTGCGCAAGGAACGTGCACGCGCTCAGGAAGGCGTCGACATCCGAAGCTTTACCGGCGCGGCAATCACGGAGGCGCATTGGGACGCCTTCTGGGTGTTCTACCAGGACACCGGCGCGCGTAAATGGGGTCGCCCCTACCTGACGCGCGAGGCATTCAGCCTGTTCGGCCAGCGGATGGCTGACGAGATGCTGCTGGTCTTCGCCTATGATGATGACGAGCCGATTGCCGGCGCGCTGAACTTCATCGGCCCCGATGCGCTGTATGGCCGCTACTGGGGCTGTACGGTCGACAAGCCGTTCCTGCATTTCGAGCTGTGCTATTACCAGGCGATCGACCACGCCATTGCGCGCGGTCTGGCCCGGGTGGAGGCGGGCGCGCAGGGCGGGCACAAGCTGGTGCGCGGTTACGAGCCGGTGCAGACCTGGTCGATGCACTTCATTGCCGATCCCGGCTTCCGCCGCGCCATCGCCGATTACCTGGAGCAGGAGCGGGCCGGCATCGCCGCCGACCAGCTGGTGCTGAACGCGCGTACCCCGTTCCGCAAGGTTTGAAGGCGCCACCCGTGCCGGTCACCCGCTTCGCACCCAGCCCTAACGGCCCGCTCCATCTGGGCCATGCGCTGAGCGCGGTCGTTTCGCACGACCTCGCCGGGCCGGACGGCACCTTTCTGTTGCGAATCGAGGATATCGATGGCGATCGCTCCCGTGCGGATCTCGCCACCACCTTCCGCGCCGATCTCGCTTGGCTAGGCCTTCGCTGGCGGGAGGTGCCGGCACAGTCCACCCGCATCGCCGCCTATCGCGCCGCTGCCGACCGACTGCGCGGGTTGGGCCTGCTCTACTCCTGCGCCTGCACCCGCAGCGAGATCGCCGCATCCGCCACGATCATCGGCGCCGAAGGGCCGGTCTATCCCGGCACCTGCCGCGACCGCCCGCCCGATCCCGCGCTTCCTGCTGCCTGGCGACTCGATGTTCCGGCGGCGCTGCGGATCACCGGCCCGCTCACCTGGCATGACGCTCTCGCCGGCGAGCAGCAGGCGCGGCCCCAATTGCTCGGCGATGTGGTGCTGGTGCGCAAGGATCCCTCGACGCCCGCCAGTTATCATCTCGCCGCCACGCTGGACGACGCGGCGGATGGGGTCACGCTGGTTACACGCGGGGCCGACCTGTTCGCCGCAACCCACATCCACCGCCTGTTGCAGGCGCTGCTGGACCTGCCGGTTCCGCGCTGGCACCACCATGCGCTGCTTGCCGAACCAGACGGGCGCAAGCTGGCAAAGCGCCGCGGCTCCCCCGCGCTAGCCGACCTGCGGTTGGCGGGGGAGGATGGCCGCGCGCTCGCCAGGTCCCTGCGCGACGGGCGCTTTCCCGCTGGCCTGCATCTGACGCGAAGCGTAGGGTGCTATCCATGAACACGGTCCTTGTCGTCCTCATCATCATCCTGGCGCTGTTGGTGGTGCTCTCCCTCGTGCGGGGCGTCATCGCCTTCCTGCAGACCACCAAGATCGATCTGGAGAGCGGCGGCACCAACGCTGTCGAGCTGCAGCAGCGCCAGAACAAGATGATGTTCAACCGGATCAAGTATCAGGCGCTCGCCATCGTGGTCGTTACGATCCTGCTGCTGCTGAACCGCTAGCCGCGCCACCCCCCGCCCGCTACGGACCGGGGGAAACAGGCGACAGGAGCAGGCGATGGAAACGATCGGCATCATCGGGGCGGGCCAGATGGGCGCCGGGATCGCGCAGGTGGTCGCCGCCAGCGGCCGCCGCGTCATCCTGACCGATCGGGACCTCGCCATTGCCGAACAGGCGCGCGCCGGCATCGGCAAGCGGCTGCAGCGGCTGGTGGAGAAGGACAAGCTCGGCAGCGCCGATGCCGAGGCTGCGCTCGCCCGGATCGAACCGGCGGGTGATTACTCCCCCATGGCGAACGCCGCCCTCATCATCGAGGCCGCGACGGAGAACGAGCGGATCAAGCAGACGATCTTCGCCGATGCGGCAAAGGTCCTGGCGCCCGATGCGGTGCTGGCCAGCAACACCTCCTCCATCTCGATCACCCGCATGGCGGCGGGCGTGCCCGATCCGGCGCGATTCATCGGGCTGCATTTCTTCAACCCGGTGCCGGTGATGGGGCTGGTCGAGTTGATCCCGGGCCTCGCAACCGATCCGGCGGTCGTCGATCGCATGCGCGCCTTCGCCGCCGATCTGGGCAAGCAGGTGGTGATGAGCCGGGACGCGCCCGGCTTCATCGTCAACCGCGTGCTGATGCCGATGATCAACGAGGCAGTGTTCGTCGCTGGCGACGGCACCGCCAGCATCGCCGACATCGACGCCGGGTGCCGGCTGGGCCTCAATCACCCGATGGGCCCGCTGGAACTTGCGGACTTCATCGGGCTCGACACCTGTCTGGAGATCATGCGCGTGCTGTTCACCGGCACCGGCGACACCAAGTACCGGCCCGCGCCGCTGCTGGTGCAATATGTCGATGCCGGGTGGCTGGGAAAGAAGACCGGCCGCGGCTTCTACGACTGGACTGGTGCGGAGAAGCTGCCGACGCGCTGAGCGGGAGGGAACGGCGTCCACCGGATGCGGGTTGTCAGGGGCAAAGGAGATTCCCCATGATCGACCGTATCACCGCCGATGACGCGCCGCTGACCAACAACGAACAGGATGACGAGGGCGAGCAGACCCGGACCGTCGCCGACGAGGCCCTGCGGGGCGAAGGCCGCGCTGCCAGCCCGCTCGACAGCATCAAGCCCGATGACGAGGGCGAGGTGATGGACGATTCCTCGCAGGATCTGGTCGATCACATGCGCGACATGGAACAGTCTGGCCGGATCGACATGGATGCCTTCCGCGGCGAGGACAATCACGACGACAACGAGGACAAGTTCGGCCCCGGCAGCAAGATCGACCCCGATCTGCCTAGCGACGGCAGCTAAGCACCCGGGCAGGTCGGCGGGCCGATCAGTCCGCCACCTGCCCGCCGGTGCCGGGATCGAACCCGCTGGCATCGGCCACGTCCATGAACCGGCGCAGCAGATCACGCTCCGTCCCGGTCAGATATGGGTTCCAGACATCGAAGATCAGTACGACGCGCGGCTCGCCACTGTCATTCCACGCCTCGTGCTCGATCGTGTCGTCAAAGACGAACGCCTCGCCCTCACGCCACTCGCGCGTCTCCCCGCCCACCCGGAACCCGCAGCCGGGCGGCACGATCAGCGGCAGGTGGACGATGCTGCGGGTGTTGCTGACGCCGCTATGCGCGGGCAGCCGGGTGCGCGGACGCAGGATGGAGAAGAACGCGGTCGGTGCCCTGCGCGGCATGTCGGCGAGCGGCAGACTCTCCAGCAGGGCGGCGGTGCGCGGCGCGCGCGCGCAGGCATCGTCGTGCCGCTGCCCGAAGCGCCGCAGATACAGCACGCTCCAGTCCGGCGATCCGCGCAAGGGACTCCACCGGCTGGGAGGAGCGCCCGGTGCCTCCTCCACATACGGGACAAGCCCTGCGCCATCTCCGGCCAGCAGGAACTTCGCCTCCGCCCGGATGGCGGGGAACGCCCCTTCCAGTTGCGGCAGCCAGGGGAAGTGCTCGCGCCCGAAGAACTCCTCCGCCGGCAGGAACGGGAAGTGCATGCCGTGGCATTCGTTGACGTAGATGCGCCGCCGCCCCAGCAGCGTATCGACGCAGGCATCGAACCGGCGGGTCTCGCTCTGGCCCAACGTCGCGCGATCGGGGGCGAGACCTGCCGTCACGAAATCGGCGAAGCCGCGCATCCCGGTGGTGACCGCCGCGCGCGCATGGTCCAGCACGGCCGCGAACTGCGGCGCGGGGTCGGCGATCCCTTCGGTCAGCCGCAGCAGCGTGTTCCAGCGATGCACCGCCTGCGCCTGCTCACCCATCCGTTCGTGCAATTGCGCCAGCCGGACGATCCCGCCGATATGCCGCCGGTCCCGGTCGAGCACGCGCAGCAGCGCATCACGCTCCCCCGCATCGTCGCCCTGCTGCCGGCGTGCGGTGGCGACGTTGATCCACAGCTCGGCCGCCTGCGGGTCCGCATCGGCGGCGGCGGTGAAATGCCGTTCCGCCTCCGCCGGCTCCCCGGTGTTCAGCGCCAGCACGCCTAGCGCATTATGCGCCGCCGCATGACCGGGCGCCGCGTCCAGCGCCGCCTGGTATGCCGCGCGCGCGGCGGCCACGTCACCACGGCGTGCCGCTTCCTGACCTGCGGCCAGCGATCGCTGCAGGTCAGATGGCAAGGGGGATGCCGTCAATTGCTGACCATGCCGCCCCGGCCACGATCGACCACGTCATTGCCGTGGGCCCTTGCCGCTTCGGCCAACCGATCCCACTCGGCGGCGGTGCGGCATTCGCGCCGGCTGGCGATCATCGAACCCGTCGGCGTCGATCGCTTGCAGATCCGCTTGTTCGCGGCGGCCGTGGTCTCGGCCTCGGCTGCGACCGCGGCGGTCTGAACGGCTTCCGTAGCGGTGGAGGCCGCGACCGGCTGCGCGGCCTGATCGGGCGCCAGCATCAGCAGGCCGGTGGCGATGACGGAAAGCAACATGGCGGATGGTTCCCTCGGATGAGTGCTGCCGACAGATAAACATGCAAATGTCACAAAGGCAAAGGCGTTCACGCCGGCCCTGTTCGCCTGTGCCGGGCCGTGGCATCGCTGCCGCATGACTGTTCCGGCCGAACGCGTGCGCGATCCCGAATGGCTGCTGCACCGCTACGACGCGGTGGGCGACGCCTTCCACTATGTCCCGGCAAACCGCGCGCTGCGCGAAAGCGCCGTGTTCCTGACCGATGCGCAATTGGCCGGTGCCGTGCGGGCGCCGGCCCCGGTACGCAGGCAGGCGGCGCTGGCCGCGGCAGGCGGGCAACCTGCGCCGCTGAAGCTGATCCTCCATTCCGCCTTCTGCTGCTCCACGCTGCTGGCCCGCGCATTCGAGGTGCCGGGCATCGCCCATGCGCTGAAGGAGCCGGTCGTGCTGAACGACATCGCCGGATGGCGCCGACGCGGCGGCGCGCCCCGCGACGTGGCGGCGCGGCTGGGGGATGCGCTGCACCTGCTCGGCGCCGCGCTGCCGGCGGGGGAGGCGCTGGTGGTGAAGCCGTCCAACGCGGTGAACGCGTTGGCGCCGGCCATGCTGGCGCTGCGCGCAGATGCGCGCGCCGTGCTGCTCCACGCACCGCTTCCGACCTTCCTCGCCTCCGTGGCGTCCAAGGGGCTGGAAGGACGGTTGTGGGTGCGCGAGCTTTATACCAAGCTCGCGGCGGACGGATTGTGCGACCTCGCGGTGGAGCCGACGGACCCGCTGCGGCATAGCGACCTGCAGATCGCCGCCCTGGGCTGGCTGGCGCAGCACCGGCTGTTCGCCGGCCTGGTCGATCGATTCGGGTCGCGCGTGCGTACGCTGGACAGCGCGACCCTGCTAGCGCGCCCGGCCGATGCCGTCGGCGCCACGGCCGGCCTGTTCGACCTCGCAATCGATGCCCCTGCAATCGCGGCCGGTCCTGCCTTCACCCGTCACTCCAAGACCGGCACCAGTTTCGGCAGCGGCGAACGCGGCGCGGTCCATGACAATGCGCGTGCCACGCATGGCGAGGAGATCGCGCTGGTGGAACGCTGGGCCATGGCCGTGGCAGAGGCGAACGGCATCCCGCTGGGTTTGCCCGGAGCGCTGCTCTGACACGAAAAAGGGCGGCCCTGTTGCCAGGACCGCCCCCTTTCAGTCTCTCTTGTGGCGAGCGCGTGCGATCAGAACCGCAGGCGCGCACCGACCAGGAACCGGCGACCGACCGGGTCATAGGTCGACGGGAAGGTGTTGCCGCTGTTCTGCGACGTCGTCCCGATCGTGTTGCCGACCAGCGGCGGATCCTTGTCGAACAGGTTGGCGATCTGCGCCGTGTAGGTCAGGTACTCGCCATGCTGGTAACGCGCCGTCAGGTCGAAGTAGTCGTACGCTTCGATCTGGTTGAAGTCGTAGTCACCGCGGCCGACACTCGGCACCGGACCGGAATAGGCCGGATCGCTGTCCGCGAACTCGTACTCCATCTCGCCGATGTGGCGCCACAGCAGCGACACGTCCAGGGCATCGAACGTCAGCGTGGTGCGCTGCGTCCAGCTGAACTCCGGCTGCAGCGAACCACCGATGGCGCCGCAATTGCTGGAATACAGACCCACGCAATCACGGTTGATGCTGCTGGGCGAGAACACGTTCGCGTTGAACGTGTTCTGGTTCGTCCAGTTGCCGATGAAGCCCAGCGACAGGCCGAACCAGTCGAAGTCGCGGGTGTAGTTCACCACCAGGTCGATACCGTCGGTTTCGAACAGACCCTGGTTGGAGAAGCTGATCGGCAGGCCCGGCGTGGTGTTGTAGTCACCCGACAGCGACCCGTCGATCGGGTTGCGGCGGATGGCGGTGCAAGCCGGGTTGCTGGTGCTGAGGTTCGCGACGAAGCAGGCATCGATCACGTCGCCCGGGGTCGGCGTGCTGATCGCGTCCTCGATCTTGATGTTGTAGTAGTCGATCGAGGCGTTGAAGCCCGGCAGCGCGTCCGGCTGGAACACGGCACCCACGGTCCAGCTGTTGGACTTCTCCGGCTGCAGGTTCAGGTTGCCGCCGCCGATCGTGTTGGCCTGGCCGCTGGTCGGCACCGCGATGGCGCCGATCTGGCCCACCGGGGCACCCTGCGCGATACACACGTCACGCAGCGCGCCGGTCGGGACCGGCCGGCCGGGGATCGGCACGCCCGCATCGTCCAGGTTGGCGCACGGATCGTCGGACAGGTTGGTCAGCACGGTGTTGATCGGGCTGAACAGCTCGTTGATGTTCGGCGCGCGGACCGCACGGCTATACGTGCCGCGGAACTTCAGGCCGCTGAACGGTTCGTACTGGCCGCCGACCTTCCAGGTCGTCGTCTCATAGCCCGGCTTGCCCGGCGCATCGACGCGGTACTCCGAATAACGGATGCCACCTTCCAGCTGCAGCAGCTCGATGCCGGGACGATCGGACGCGAGCGGCACGATGGTCTCGCCGATCAGCTCCCACACGTCATAGCCGCCGGTGATATTCGGGTTCGCGCCGCCGGCGCCGCCCAGATCACCCGATGCCGACAGCGAATCGGACAGGCTGGACGCGTCGTACTTGCGGTACTCGGCCGCCGCGGCGAAGCTCACCTGCTCGGCCGCCCACGGCGAACCGAAGCCGGCGCCGCCGCTGATGCCGCCATGCGCCTGGAACTGGCTCACCTGCACCTGCGAGATGCTGGTGCCGGTCAGGAACGCCACCGCGTCCTGGCTGATCGAGCCTTCCGGGCCGAACCAGTTGACGGGAACGCAGCCGAACGAATCGTCCTGGCACGCGGCGGTGCCATCGGCGTTGCGGGTCACCAGCAGGGACTGCTGCACGCGCGAATTCAGCGTGTAGCCGGTGATGATCTGCTGGTTCTGGCTCTCACCATAGGTGCCGTACACGTCGTACTGCAGGTCATCGGTGATGTTGCCGCGCACGCCCGCACGGTAATCGAAGAAGGTCGTCGTGTACTCGGAGACACGCGGGCCGACTTCGGTGGCGCGGCGGAAGATGGAGGTGCTGACCTCGCGATAGGCGGCGTCACCGGGGTTGGCGGTGGCCGCGGCGTTGCACTCCGCCTGGCTGAACAGCGGGGTGTAGCCCACGCCCGGGGTGGTGTCGAAGGCGCAGAACGCGTTGCGCTGCGCGGTCGACAGGAACGGGTTGTTCAGGCTGACGTCGACGCCCAGGCCGAAGGCGCCGGACGGGGCGATGATCGTGCTGACGGAGTTCTTGGAGAAGATCGCCCGGTTGTAGACCTCGACACTGTCAGACACTTCGTAGTTCGCGGCGCCAAAGGCGTTGAACCGCTCGAACGGCG
The DNA here is from genome assembly GCF_039830145.1 of Croceibacterium sp. TMG7-5b_MA50. Classification (NCBI taxonomy): domain Bacteria; kingdom Pseudomonadati; phylum Pseudomonadota; class Alphaproteobacteria; order Sphingomonadales; family Erythrobacteraceae; genus Croceibacterium; species Croceibacterium sp. TMG7-5b_MA50. Next base: position 2,620,308 of record NZ_CP156082.1, read on the forward strand.
TCAGGAAGATGTTGTCGGGGTTGAAGTTGAACGGATCGAACGCCGCGGTGGAGCGGAAGCCCGTGCCGTCCGCCGTCACCTGCCGCGTGCCCTGCACGATCGGGCCGCCGGTCACCGAATCGGCGCCGGTGGGGTTGATGCCGCTGAAGCGCGACGGGACGGACGTGCCCGAACCGCCGATGCCACCGGTGAACGAATCGACCTGGCTGCGGGAGATGTCGCGATCGCCCTGGAACACCGGATCGACCGACTGGTAGCCGATGGACAGCACCGCGTTGCCGCGATTGTCGTCGAAGTTGGCGCCCACCGTCAGGTCGGCCTTGAAGCTCTTGCCGTCGCCCGCCTCGGGGATGCCGCCCTGGACGCTGAGGTCGATGCCGGCGAAGTCGGTGCGGGTGATGAAGTTGACGATACCGGCGATCGCGTCGGCACCATAGGTGGTGGAGGCACCGCCCGTCAGCGTCTCGACCCGCTGCACCAGCGCCAGCGGAATGTTGTTGAGGTCGAACTGGCCCGACAGGGTGCCGGGCGTCAGGCGCACGCCGTCCAGCAGCACCAGGTTGCGGTTCGGGCCAAGGCCGCGAAGGTCGACGAAGGACGCGCCGCCATTGCCGTTGTTCACAGAGGAGCCGATGGAAGGCACCACGCCCGGCAGCTCGCGCAGCAGCTCTTCGGCGAGCGTGCTCTGCTGCAGGTCGATCTCGTCAGCGCCGATCACGTTGACCGGGTTGGCGGCCAGGAGGTTCGGGTTGCGGATCAGCGAGCCGGTGACGACGATCGCATTGTCATCGGGCAGGGTGACGTCCTGCGTGGTGACCTGTGCGCTCGCGGTGTTGGGCGTGCCGGCGACGGCGCCCGGCGATTGCGGTGCTACTTGGGCAAAGGCCGGTGTGGCGATCGTGCCAACCAGCAGGGTCGAAGCAAGCAGCTTCTGACGCGTCAGCTTCCTCATGAGTCCTGAAGTCCCTTTTTGTCGCGGTGGCCGTCCAATTTGCGGCGCGCGCGTATCCATCGCAGGTTTGAGCGACTGGTAATCTGTCTATTGCTGCGGTGCGGTTGCGTGAAATGGAATTGTGCTGATAGTATCATCTTACACAAGATCGTGGCATTTGCGTCACACCAGCGACAATGTGGCATTGCCGCGACACGCATCAGGAGGGTGCATGACCGGAAGACATGCGGCGATGGGCATGATGGCCATCACCTTGATGGTTGCGCCGCTGCAACATGCTGCAGCGCAACAGAAAAGCGCCGGCGCAGCGTCCGCCACCGGCCTGTCCCAGCGGCTGGCCGCGTGCCGCGCGATCACGGACGATACGGCACGGCTGGCCTGCTTCGATGCCGCGGCAGCGGCCCTGGCCGGGGCGGAAGCTGCGGGAGAGGTGCGGCTGGTGGACCGCGCCACCGTGCAGGAGGCGCGCCGCGCGGTCTTCGGCTTCTCCCTGCCAAGGATCAACCTGCTGGGCGATGACGAGGACGAAGGGGCCCGGGTGCGCGAGATCAGCGGCACGCTGGCTGAGGTGCGCCCGTTCTCCCGCGGGCTGCACCTGTTGGTGCTGGCCGACGGATCGCGCTGGCAGACGACGGAGGAGCGGACCAACTTCTTCCCGCGCTCCGGCGATACCATCACCATCGCCGCCGGCGCGCTCGGCAGCTATGTCGCCCGGATCGACGACGGGCGCAGCATCCGGGTGAAGCGGATCAACTGATCCGCCGCGTCGCCAATCGTCCTTTCAGGAGCAGTCCCAGCCATGCCTTCGACCCGCCACCTCCTCGCCGGCCTGCTAGCCGCCAGCGCCCTCTGCCTGCCGGCGTCCGCGCAGCAGGCCGCCGCGCCCGCCCCCGCCGCGCCCGCGCCGTCCGCCACCGCGGCCGAGGATGCGCGGCTCAACGCGTTCCTGGACGAGGCGTTCATGGCTACCGTCGCCCTCAGCCCGGAATCGCTGACCAGCCTGGGGATCAAGACCGGCTACGACCGGCTGGACGACTACACCCCCGCAGGGGACGAGCGTGCGCTGGCGCTGCGCGAGAGCCATCTGGTGCAGTTGCGGCGTGATTTCGATCCCGCCCGGCTCGGCCCGGCGGCGCAGCTCAGCTACCGCCTGTTCGAACAGTCGGTGGAGGAGGAGCGGCGGCAGTTCCCCTGGATCAACCATGCCTTCCCGGTGTCCACCAATGGCAGCCCCGCCGGCTCTATCCCGGTGTTCCTGATCAACCAGCACAAGATCGACAGTGCCGACAATGCCCGCGCCTACATCGCCCGCATCGTGGAAACTGAGCGCGTGATGGGCGAGGTGGCCGCCCGGATGCGCGCGCAGGCCGTGGCCGGCATCGTGCCGCCGCAGATGGTTTTCGAACCCGCGCGCGCCGATGCGAAGCTCGTCATCACCGGCGCCCCGTTCGACGATGGCGCGGACAGCACGGTGCTGGCCGACTTCCGCGAGAAGGTGGGCAAGCTTGACCTGCCCGCGGCCGAGCGGGACGCGCTGGTGGCACAGGCGAGCGCTGCTTTGACGGGCCCGTTCCGCCGCGGGTTCGACACCCTGTTCGCCGCGCTGGACGAGATCGAGCCGCAGGCGAGCGGCAACAATGGCGCGTGGAGCCTGCCGGATGGGGGCGAGTACTACCAGGCGCGGCTGCGCTACTACACCACCACCGACATGAGCGCGGACGAGATCCACCAGCTCGGCCTCGATCAGGTGGCGGCGATCCGGACGGAGATGGAGGCGGAGATGCGGCAGATCGGCTTTGCCGGCACGCTCGACCAGTTCATCGCCGCGGTGCGTACCGATCCGCAATACCGCTTCCCCAACGATGAAGCCGGGCGGGAACAGTACCTGACGGAATCGCGCGCAGTGATCGCGCGGATGATGGAACGCGCGCCGCAATACTTCCACCGCCTGCCCGAAGCCGCGCTGGAGGTCCGCGCGGTGGAACCTTGGCGGCAGGAAACCGCCAGCGTCGCATTCTACAACCGCCCCGCGCCCGATGGCTCGCGCCCCGGCATCTTCTACGTCAACCTCGCCGACATGACGCAGGTGTCGCGCCTGCAGGTCGCCAGCATCGCCAGCCACGAAGGCGCGCCGGGGCACCATTTCCAGATCGCGCGCGCAATGGAGCTGCCCGGCCTGCCGATGTTCCGCCGGCTGGGCTTTTACGGCAGCTATATCGAAGGCTGGGGTCTCTACAGCGAGCGGCTGGCCGGCGAGATGGGCGCGTATGAGACGGCTGAGCAGCGCTTCGGCATGCTGGCGCTGCAGATGTGGCGCGCGATCCGCATGGTGGCGGACACCGGCATGCATTCCAAGCGGTGGTCGCGCGAGCAGGCGATCGACTATTTCCGGGCGAACTCCCCGGTATCGGAACGCGACATCGTGAAGGAGATCGACCGCTACCTCAACAATCCGGGGCAGGCGACCAGCTACATGGTTGGGCAGCTGCACATAGATGCCCTGCGCAAGAAGGCGGAAGGCGCGCTGGGCGACCGGTTCGATCTGCGCGACTTCCACGAGGTCGTGCTGGGCAACGGTCCCCTGCCACTGGACGTGCTGACGGCTGAGGTCGACACTTACATCGCCAGCAAGCAGGGCTGAACAGACTAACCAGAATGGATCGATGTTTCCCCGGGGAAACATCGATCCGGTTCTTCAGCCAAGCATCTGCGTCGTGATCAGGCGCTCCAGCACGGTCAGCGGCATCGGCCCTGCCCGCAGCACATCGTGGAAAGCGCGCGGATCGAAGGCGGCGCCCTGTTTCGCCTTCACCGCATCGCGCAGGGCGACCCATTGGGTGTGGCCGATCTTGTACGAACATGCCTGTCCCGGCCAGGCGGTGTAGCGGTCGATCTCGTTCTGGCTGCGCTGCCGGGCGAGGCCGGTGGTGGCGATCAGGTAGTCGGTCGCCTTCTCCCGGCTCCATTTCTGGTGGTGCATGCCGCTGTCCACCACCAGCCTGGTGGCGCGGAACAGCAGCGATTGCAGGTAACCGACCTGGCCCAGCGGGTCGCCGTCATACATCCCCATCTCGTCCGCGAGCTGCTCCGAATACAGCGCCCACCCTTCGGTGTAGCCCGAGAAGCCCGCGCGGCGACGGATCAGCGGGATGGCATCGGATTCCAGCGCCGTCATCACCTGCAGGTGATGGCCGGGCACCGCTTCGTGATAGCTGAGCGTGGCGAGGCCGAACTTGGGCCGGTTGAACGTGTCACGCAGATTGATGAAGTATTGCGCCGGCCGCGTGCCGTCGAGCGAGGCGGCCTGGTAATAGCCGCCGGGCGCGCCGTCCTGGATGGACGGGGGCACGCGGCGGACCTCCACCGGCGCGCGGGGCAGGGTGGCGAATTGTTCGGGCAGGCGGGCGGTCATCGCCTCGATCTGCTCGTTCAGCATCGCCAGCAGCGCGGCGCGGCCTTCGTCGGTGTTGGGGAAGAGCTGGTCAGGCCGCTCATTCAGTGCCACCAACCGTTCGCCGACGGTGCCCTGCGTCATGCCCTGGCCTTGCAGGATGGTGTCGATCCGGGCGCCGATCTCCGCCACCTGTTCCAGCCCCAGCCGGTGGATCTCCGCCCCGTCCAGCGCCACGGTGGTCGCGGCCTCCGCGGCGGCGGCGTAGTACGCCTCTCCATCTGGCAGGCGCCAGACGCCGGCATCGTGCGTGGCGCGGGCGCGCAGGTCGGTCAGCAGCGCGCGCTGGCGGTCAAGCGCGGGAAACACCTCCCCTTCCATGATCGCGGCGGCCTGCGCCACCCGGTCCGCGGGCAGCTTCGCCTCCGCCAGCTTGCGGGCGAGCGCCGCCACCGGCACCGTCTCCGCCGCCGGACGGTCGCGCAGTGCGGCCAGCAGGGTCAGCGTCGTGTCGAGAAGGTAATCGGGCGCGAACACGCCGGCCCGCGCGTCATCCGCCTGCCGCTGCGTGTCCTGGTCGATCGCCGCCGCGAAGGCGCCGACGCGGGCCAGATAGGCATCGGCATCGGCGGCATCGCGAATGCGGTGCTGCCCGTCTAGGAAATCGGGCACATCGCGATAGGCGCCGGTCAGCTGGCTCAGCACATAGGGCGCATAGCGACCCATGCTGGAGCCGTAGCGGAACCGTTCCGCCCCGCTGATGGCGTGCTCCAACTGGTAGCTGACGACCTCGTGATCCAGCCGCGCATCGGGCGACAGCGAGGCGGCGGGGACTGCCTGCAATTCGGCCAGCTCCGTCTTCGCTCGCGCCAGTTCGGCAGCGGCCCCGGCGGCGGAGCGGTCGTCCAGTTGCGAGCGCAAGGGCGCCAGCGTGCCGGTGTCGAGCCCGAGCCGGGTCGCCCCTTCCGGGCTTTCGGCCATGCGCGCGGCGAAGAAGCGGTCCAGCATCTCGCGCAATTGCGCATCGGCGGGCGTGGGCACGCCCGCCGTCCCCTGCGCCGCCACCGGCAGCGCCGCGCACATGCCCAGCGCGCTGGTCCCGGCCAGGAACAGGCGGCGATTCATTCGGGTCGTCACACTCACTTCTCCCACCAGTGGCCGCCCAGCTTCGCATCGCCGGTCGCCACTTCGTCCAGCGTGGCGGTGTCGTAGAGACGGCCGCCCAGCATCACGGAATCGATCTTGTCGCTGTTGCGGATGTCGACGCTGGGATCGGCATCCAGCACCAGCAGGTCGGCGAGCTTGCCCGCCTCGAGCGAGCCGATATCGGCTGCCATGCCGAGCGACTGCGCCGCCACGATCGTGCCCGCGCCCAGCGCCTGGACGGGCGTCATCCCGCCACGCACGAAGCTCCACAATTCCCAGTGCGCACCGATGCCGGCCTGCTGGCCATGCGCGCCGATCGACACCTTGACCCCGCGCTCCGCCAGTCGGGCCGCCTCCCGCGCATTGTCGTCATCAACGAAATTGCTTTCGGGCGCGGTGATGCGCCGGGCATTGGCGGCGAGCAATTGGCGCGGCGGGGTGTGGGCCTGCAGCAGCGGATGGGCGAACACGTCGGTCGCCTGCCGCCAATAGGGATCGCCCGCCAGCCCGCCATAGCTGACCACCAGCGTCGGCGTGTAATTGGTGGTGCTGGCGCCGAAGAATTGCAGCACGTCGTCGTAGAACACCTCCAGCGGAACATTGTGTTCCAGCGTGGAATTGCCGTCGGCCACCAGGTTCATGTCCATGCCGAATAGCGAACCCCCTTCGGCCACGACCTGCATGTTCTCCTGCCGGGCGGCCTCCACCACCTGCTGCCGCTGTTCGCGGCGCGGCTGGTTGTAGTTCTTCACCGAATGCGCGCCCTGCGCCTTCAGCCGCCGGACATGCGCCAGCGCATCGTCCAGGCTGTCGATCTGGGCGTACACGTCCGCCGCCTTCGCGCCGTAGACGATCTCCCCGGTGGAGAAGATGCGCGGGGCCAGGATCAGGCCTGCCCGCTGCATCTCCGCCGCGGCGAAGATTTCGCTGCTGGTGTTCGACGGATCGTGCAGCGTCGTGGTGCCCAGCGCCAGGTTCTGCAGCATGGACCAGTTGCGCTGCGGCACCAGCTCGTCCGTGCCGGCGGGGCCGTGGGCATGCGCGTCGATCAGGCCGGGCATCACCACCTTGCCGGTCACGTCGATGACGTTCGCACCCGCCGGGATCGGCGTGCTGGCGCGCGGGCCGACCGCGACGATGCGATCGCCGCGGATCACCACCACGCCATCATCCACGATCCCGCCATCGGCCGTCGCCATGGTCAGCAGGCGCGCACCGGTCAGGACGACGGTGCCGTCGGGCTTCGCCGCATCGACCTCCATCGCCAGCGATATGCCGGTGGCGGGCGGCACGAAGGCGGGATCACCTTCCGCACGCGGAGCATCCGGGAACAGCTGCGCGGCTTCCGCCGTGAACAGCGTCGGCCCCAGGCTCCAGTGCAGGCGCGCGCCGTCGTTGGACCAGTTCATGTAATCCGCGCCCCCTTCGCTGGCGCGCGTGATCGGCAGCGCGGTGGCATCGGGCGACAGCGCAACCTTCTGCCCGCCCGGCATCAACGGCACGACAAAGGCGGCGTAGTTCTGGCGGAAGGCGACGAAGCGGCCATCGGGCGAAACGGCGAAGTCGGTCGCCAGCTCGCCCGTCGCATGGACGCGGCGATCCTGCCCGTTGAGATCGGTGCTGACGAGTTGGCGGCTGCTGGCGCCGTCCGCACTCTCTTCCGCCACCATGAAGATGCGGTCATTGCCCGCGCCCCATTGCGGCGATGCGGCACCCTGCGCGACGCGGGTGATCGCGCCGCCGGTGGCAGCGATGCGGTAGACGCCGGGTTCGGCACCGTATTCGGGCGCCGCCAGCGTGCCGTGATCGACCTGTTCGAATATGATGGTCTCGCCATCCGGGCTGAAGCGCGGGCGGGCATAATGGCCTGGCCGGTCGGTGACGTCACGCGGGCTCCCGCCGCCGGCGGCCACGGTGCGCAGCCGGCCGAGGCCATCGTCCGTCCAGCCGACGAACACGATCTGCCGCCCGTCGCGCGACCAGCTAGGGAACAGCTCGAAGCCGTCATCGCCGCCGCGCGTCAGCCGGCGCGGGGTGCCGCCGGCGACCGGCTTCAGCCACAGCTTGCCCAGCGATTCGAACACCACCTGCCGCCCGTCGGGCGAGACGCTGGCGAAGCGCGGCATGGCCGTGGTGAAACGGTCGGGCGCGACGGGGATCGTCGGGTGCGGCGCGTCGATCACCCCGCGAGTGTCGCTGATGCTGAAGGGGATCACCCGCGCATTGCCGCCATCGGCATCCACCCGGTTGATGTGGCCGCCGGCCCAGAACACCAGCGCGCTGCTGTCGGGCAGCCAGGCCATGTTGGGATAGACGCCGGTGACGGCCCAGGTCTCCTGCACGTCCTGGTCCAGCGCGTCGTGGATCTTGCGCTCCGCCCCGGTGTCGAGGTCCATGACGTAGAGCTTGGACCGCGTCGCCTCCCGCCGCACAAAGGCGATGCTCTTGCCGTCCGGGCTAGGCGTCGGGCGCACCGCGCCGCCCGCGCCGGTGACGACGGTGCGCGTCTCCCCACTGGCGAAATCGTAATAGAGGATGTCGAACAGGTTGGTGTTCGAATCCTGCGCATATTCGAAGATCGGGCCGGGTGTGACGTTCCGGGTGTAGTACACGCCGCTGCCATCGGGCGCGTAGATCGGCTCGCCCAATTCCTTCTGGTGCGTGGGGTTCGGCCGTTCCACCAGCGGCACGCCGGCGCCGCCGCTCAGGTGATAGAGCCACACCTCGCCCGTGCCCAGGGAACGGCCGGTGGTGAAATGCTTCTTCGCCACCAGGAAGCGGCCGTCGGGGCTCCAGCTCGGCTGGTTGAGCAGGCGGAACTCCTCCTTGGTCACCTGCCGCTTGTCGGTCCCATCGCGGTTCATGACCCAGATATTGTCACCGCCGCCACGATCGCTGGTGAAGGCGATCCGCTGACCATCCGGGCTGAAGCGCGGCTGCACCTCCCACGCCAGGCCTTCCGCGATGCGGGTCGGCGTGCCGCCGCCGATCGGCATGGTGTAGATGTCGCCCAGCAGCGTGAACGCGATGGTGCCGCCATCCGGGCTGACGTCCAGGTCCATCCAGCTCCCCTCGCTGGTGCTGATCGGCACCTGCCGGATGGTGGCGCCGGCGGGCGCGTTGACGTCCCACTTGGGCGCGTCGTTCTCCTGCGCGGTGGCGGCATGGGACAGGGCGGTGCCCGCCAGCAGGGCGAGCGTGACAAGACGTAGCATGGGAGTGTTTCCTGTTCGGATCGGATCAGTAGGCGAGCGCGCAGCCATCGGCGCGCATTTCGCTGGCGGCGGCATAGACGCGGGTGTTGCCGTCCATCCGGTGTTCGACGCACTGGTAGCGGCCGAAGCCACCATCGGGGTCGCCGATGTTCCAGCCCATATTGGTGAGCGCGGCGCGGGTCTTGTCCGGCACGCCGCTTTCCAGCCGGAGCAGGCCGGTGGCGGGCAGGTCGGGCGAATCCTCGCCCATGGATTGGGACGACCCCTCGTGATGCCAGCGCGGGGCGTCGCCTGCGGACTGGATCTCCAGCCCGTAATCGACGGTGTTGAGGATGATCTGCACCTGCCCCTGCGGCTGCATGTCGCCGCCCATCACGCCGAAGCTCATCCACGGGTCGCGCCCGCGGGTGGCGAAGCCGGGGATGATGGTCTGGAACGGGCGCTTCCCCGGCGCATAGATGTTGGGGTGGCCATCCTGCAGGCTGAACAATTGCCCGCGGTCCTGGAACATGAAGCCGAGGCCATCGGCGACGAGGCCTGAGCCCATGCCGCGGAAGTTGGACTGGATCAGCGACACCATCATTCCGCTGTCATCGGCGCAGGAAAAATAGGTGGTGTCGCCCTGCGACGGCGCGTTGCCCGGCCGCACCTCGCGCGCGATCCGGTCGGGCCGGATCAGCTTGGCCCGCTCAGCGGCGTATTCCTTCGATACCAGCCATTCGACCGGCACGTCCGCGAACTTGGGATCGGCGTAGTAGCGGGCGCGATCCTCGTAAGCGAGGCGCTTCGCCTCCGCCTGCAGGTGGATGGAGGTTGCCGACTGGAAGCCGGCTCCCTTCAGGTCGAAATGCTCCAGGATGTTGAGCATCTGCAGGGTGGCGATGCCTTGCGTGTTCGCGCCCAGCGCGTGGACGGTGACGCCATGGTAATCGGTCCGGCTCGGCTCGATCCACTCGCTGCTATGCCGGGCCAGATCCTCGGCCCGCAGCCAGCCGCCGATGCGGCGGAAATAGGCATCGATGGTGCGGGCGATCGCCCCTTCGTAGAAGGCGTCGCGCCCGCCTTCGGCGATCATGCGGTAGGTGCGGGCGAGGTCGGGATTGCGGAACACCTGCCCCGTCTGCGGCCCCTTGCCGTCCGCCAGGCCGTAGGTGCGGATGGCGTTGTCCGCTTCCTCCAGCCCGTTGCCGGGCCGGCGGAAGCCGATCAGGCTGCGGCGGATATAATACGCGATCATGTCGGGCACCGGGGTGCCTTCTTCCGCCATGGCGATCGCGGGGGCGAACAGGTCGCGCCAGGGCAGCTTGCCGTATCGCTGGTGCAGGGTCCACCAGGCATCGACCGTGCCGGGGACCGAGACGCTGAGCGCGCCCAGCGCCGGCAGCACGCCATTGCGCGATCGTTCGCGCACCGTCTCCAGCGACAGGCCCATGGGCGATGCGCCGCTGCCGGCGAGACCCATGACCTTCCGTTCCTTCGGATCCCACACCATCGCGTAGCAATCGCCGCCGATGCCGTTGGCCGTCGGTTCCAGCAGGCCGAGGCAGCTGTTGATGGTGATGGCGGCATCCACCGCCGACCCGCCGGCCTTCAGGATGGCGAGGCCCGCCTGTGTCGCCAGCGGATGCGCGGTGCCCGCCGCGCCGTGGAGGCCGTAGGCGGCGGTGCGGCTGGCGAAGCTCGCCCCCACCGGCCGGTCGCCTGCGCCCACATCCGGCCGCAGGAAACGGTCCTCTCCTTTCGGCCAGAACGGTGGTGGGCTGGTGTCGCTCGCCGGCATCGGTGCGCCGCCCTGACCGGGGCCGGGAGGTGCCGTGTTGCTCTGCGCCAGGGCAGCGGGGCCGAGCGTGGCGGCAGCCGGCATGGCGGCGATGAAGGTGCGGCGGCGCATCGGCGGTGTTCCCCTGTCTGCTTTGGCGACGTTGCGCACCTCTTCGACCGAACTGATTTCATTCGCAACGCTTCCGCTGAAAAAACTGCCTGATTTCTGCGTCATCGTTCAAGAACAGCGCTGGAAGCCATGCCTCTCGTTGCAAACGGGTGGGGGCAGACGCACTTGGGCGGCATGGATCACGATTGCATCATCGTCGGCGGCGGGCCGGTCGGGCTGGCGCTGGCGGCGGCGCTGGCGCCCACAGGGCGGCGAATCGCGGTGGTCGAGCGGCAGGACCGCTCCACGCTGGCCGACCCGCAGGAGGATGGCCGGTATATCGCGCTGACCCATCGTTCGATCGCGTTCCTTTCACAGCTTGGCGCGTGGGACCGGATCGACCCGGCCCAGCGCAGCCCCTTGCGCGAGGCGCAGGTGCTGAACGGTACGTCGCCCTTTGCGCTGCAATTCGATCCGGGCGCGGCCGGCGAGGGATGGCTGGGGCAGCTCGTGTCCAACCACCTGATCCGTCGTGCGCTGTTCGATGTGGTGGCGGGCCAGCCGAATGTGGAGCTGCTGACGGGTGCGAGCGTGGAGCAGCTGGCGACCGACCGCCGCGCCGCGCGCGTCACGCTGGCGGACGGGCGGTTGCTGACCGGGCAATTGCTGGTGGGTGCCGACAGCCGGTTCAGCACGGTGCGCGAGGCGCTGGGCATCGTCGCGCAGGTCAATCGGCTGGGCCGGTCCATGCTGCTGGCCCGGGTCGCGCATGAGGGCGAGCACCACGCTGTCGCCACCGAATGGTTTGGCCATGGCCACACGATCGCCATGTTGCCGCTGACCGGCCGACGCTCCTCCGCCGTGGTGACGCTGCCTGACGGGGAGGTCGCCGCCATGGCCGCCTTGCCGCCGGCGGAACTGGGGGCGCAGATCGCGCAGCTCTACGGTCACCGGCTGGGCGCGATGACGGTGGAGGCGGGACCGCATGTCTATCCGCTGGCGACGACCTATGCCGCGCATTTCGCCGCCACCCGCGCGGCCTTGCTGGGTGATGCGGCGGTGGGAATGCACCCGGTGACGGCGCATGGTTTCAACCTGGGGCTGCAGGGCGTCGCCACCCTTTCCGGATTGATCGGGCAGACGCGTGGGGACTGGGGGAGTTCGCTGCTGCTGCGCCGGTTCGAGGCGGCGCATCGGCTGGCGACCCGGCCGCTGTACGAGGCGACGAACCTGCTGGTCGGCCTGTATGCGGACGAGAGCCTGCCCGCCCGGCTGGCGCGGCATGCTACCCTGCGGGTGGGTGCGCGGCTGCCGCTGGCGCGGCGGGCGGTCGCGCGGATGCTGATGCAGCCTTGATGCAAAATCAGCTATTGAGAATTAGACGCAGCAACACTAGGGCGCCCGCACACCCCGGGAGAACGGGGCAGGAGGGAACCGCCAATGTATCTGAAGTCCGCCGCGCTGCGTGGCACCGCCCTTGCGACCGTCATGTCAGCATCCATGCTGCTGTCCGCGCCCACGCTGGCACAGGACGCGCCGGAGGCTGACGACACCCGGCGGCGCGATGCCGATGGCGAGATCATCGTGACCGGCGGCTACACCATTGCCGATGCGATCGACACCGCGACCGGCCTCGGCCTGACCATCCGCGAGACGCCGCAATCGGTCAGCATCATTACCGCGCAGCGCATCCGCGACCAGAACCTCGTCAGCATCGCCGACGTGGTGGACAATGCGGTGGGCGTCACGTCCGAGACGATCGATGACGTGCGCAACAATTTCTACGCCCGCGGCTTCCAGATCACCAATTACCAGATCGACAGCGTGCCGATGGCCTGGACGCTGGCAGGCGGCGCGGGGGAGACGAACATCGACGTCTCCATCTACGACCGGGTGGAGATCGTGCGCGGCGCCACCGGGCTGATGACCGGCGCGGGCGAGCCGTCCGCCAGCATCAACATGGTCCGCAAGCAGGCCAACAGCATCGACTGGACCGGCTATGCCGACGTGCAATACGGATCGTGGGACACGGTGCGCGCCACGGCCGATATCGGCGGTGCGATCTCCGCCGACGGGCGGGTCCGGTTCCGCGGCGTCGCCCGGTATGAGCAGGGCGAGAACTTCATCGACGTTTACGAGAACGAGAAGACCGTGCTGTATGGCACGGTCGAGGCGGACCTGACCCCGGCCACGGAAGTGCGTGCCGGCTACAGCCACCAGATCCACCGGCCCAGCGGCGTTGCCTGGGGCGCGCTGCCGACCTATGACAGCGACGGCAATTTCCTGGACTTCGATCGCAGCCAGACCACTTCGGCCCCGTGGACGCACTGGAACAGCGACAACAGCAACCTGTTCATCAGCGCGGAGCATGATTTCGGCAATGGCTGGCGCGCGCAGGTGCACTACAATTTCGTGCGCAACCAGCAGCAGGCGACGCTGCTGTACTTCTCCGGCTTCGTCGACCCGGACACCGGCACGATCGGGTCGGCCTACCCCTACAAGGATGTGGGCGACAACCGGCAGAGCAGCTTCAACGGGCAGGTCAACGGCCTCGTCAACCTGTTCGGCCGCGATCACGAGATCGTGGTAGGCGGGCTGCACTCCAACCTCGTCCGCGACACCTACACCTTCGCGCCGGTGGCGGGGTACCAAGCGACCGATTACCCGTTCATCGGGTACGAGGGCGAGTATCCCGATCCCGGCTTTACCGACGACACGACGCTGCGGGTGGACGAGCGGGTCAAGCAGACCGGCGTCTATGGCGCGGTGCGGCTGAACGTGTCGGACCGGCTGAAACTGATCGGCGGCGGACGCGTGGCCAGCTGGGAACAGCGGGGCATCAATTATGATGTGCCCAGCGACTTCGGCGATGACGGCGTGTTCATCCCGTATGCCGGCGCGCTGTTCGACCTGACGCCGAACCATCGTCTGTATGCGAGCTATACCGAGATCTTCCAGCCGCAGCGCGAACTGGACCGCAACTTCGTGCAGATCGACCCGCTGCAGGGCGCATCCTACGAAGTCGGGCTGAAGAGCGCCTTCTTCAACGAGGCCTTGCAGACTACGATCGCGCTGTTCCGGATCGAGCAGGACAATGTGCCGATCAACTCGCAGGTGGCGCCGCCCTCCGTACCCGGCGGGCTGCCGCGCACCACCTGGGAAGTTGGCGAAGGCGTCGTCAGCAAGGGGTTCGAGATCGAGGCAACGGGCGAGATCGTGCCCGGCTGGAACATCAATGCCGGCTTCAGCCTGTTCGAAGCTGAGGATGCGGACGGCACCGACGTGCTGACCGACCAGCCGCGCCAGTTGCTGAAGCTGTTCACCACCTGGACGCCCGATGGCGGCATGTCGCCGCTGACGATCGGCGGCGGCGTGAACTATCGCAGCCGCGCCTACCAGGACGGCTCGCTGACGCTGCCGGGTGGTTCCGTCATCACCCCGCGCTTCGAACAGGGCAGCTACGCCCTGGTCAACCTGATGGCGCGGTACCGCGTGACGGACCAGTTGCAGGTACAGGCCAATATCGAGAACCTGCTGGACGAGGAATATTACAGCCAGATCGGCTTCTTCAGCCAGTACCGCTGGGGCACCCCGCGCAACGTGATGGTGGGCGCCAGCTACGTGTTCTGAGATGTCTCGGGCCAGCCGCGTTCCGTGAAGCGGAGCGCGGCCGCGGCCAGCAGTGCGGTGCCGCGGGGCAGCGCCGCCTCGTCCAAGGTCATCCTGACCGAATGGAGGCCAGGGCGGCCGGCAGGATCGTTGCTGTCGGTCGGAGCCACGCCCAGGAAGGCCATGGCGCCCGGCACCTGTTGCAGCACGTAGGAGAAGTCCTCCGCCCCCATCAGCGGGTGGGCCATCGGCACATAATCGGCACCGGGCAGCGCGCCCGCCACTTCCGCCACCAGCGCTGCGGCGCGGTCGTCGTTGACCGTAGGCGGGAAGCCGTCGGTCACGATCACTTCCGCCGTGCAATCATGCGCGGCGGCGATGCCGTCCGCCAGGCGGGCGAGGGCGCCGCGCACCTCCGTCCGGCGTTCGGCGCTGAGCGTGCGGATCGTGCCCGACAGCACCGCCTGGTCCGCGATCACGTTGTGCGCGCTGCCGGCGGATAGCTGGGTGATGGTGATGACCATCGCCTCCGCCGCGGTGAAGCGCCGGGTGACGAGCGCCTGGATCGCCCCGATGATCTCCGCTGCGACGGGCACCGGGTCACGCGTCTGGTGCGGCATGCTGGCATGGCCGCCACGTCCGGTGACGGTGATGCGCAGCATGTCCGCCGACGCCATCATCGTACCCGGGCGGCAGGTCACCTGGCCATGCGGCATGTCAGGCATGATGTGGAGGGCGAAGGCGGCATCGGGCAGGGGGGCGAGCAGCCCGTCCTCGATCATGTGGCGCGCGCCGAAATGCCCCTCCTCCCCCGGCTGGAACATGAAGCGGATCTCGCCCGCCAGTTCCGCCTGATGCGCGGCCAGCAGCCGGGCGGCGCCCGCCAGCATGGCGGTGTGCGCGTCGTGGCCGCAGGCATGCATCCGGCCCGGCACCGTGGAGGCGAAGGGCAGCCCGTCCGGCTCCGTCATGGGCAGCGCATCCATGTCGCCGCGCAGCAGCACGACCGGGCCGGGACGCGCGCCCTTCAGCACGGCGATGGCGCCAGTGGTGGACGGGCCGGTGCGCCATTCCAGCGGCAGGTCGGCCAGCTCGCCACGCACCTTGGCCATTGTCAGCGGCGTGTGCAGCCCCAGCTCGGGTTCTGCATGGATGGTGCGGCGCAGCGCGGTGATGCGGGGGGCGAGCGCGGTGGCTGCGGGCAGCAGATCGGTGGACATGGTGGGGAGACTACCTGCTCCACCCGCGCGGCGGAAGGGCCGGACATGCCAGCGCGGATGGTGGCACGGGCGCGGTTTTGGGGTAAGGGCGGCGGCGACATGCATGGCACCATCCACCTGTTCGACCAGCTGCCGGTCGCGCCCCTGCCGCCCACCGGCGCGGATGGCTGCGCCCCGGCGCCGGTGCGCGCGGTGCCGCTGGTGGGAGTGATCCGCAACCAGCGCAGCCACCGCAATGCGGGCGGCGCGGTGCCGGCGATCAGCGCGGCGGCGACCCTGCTGGTGGAAGCGCCGACGAAGCGCGGCGACCTGCTCGACATCCTGCGCCGCTTCGCGGAAGCGCGGATCGATTACCTGGTGGTCGATGGCGGCGACGGCACGGTGCGCGACGTGCTGACCTGCGGCACGGCGGTGTTCGGCGGCGCCGCCTGGCCCCGGCTGATCCTGCTGCCCGCGGGCAAGACCAACGCGCTGGCGGCGGATCTCAGCCTGCCGCGCGAATGGTCGCTCGACACCGCGCTGGCGGCCGGTGCGGCGGGTCGCGGCGTGGTGCGCCGGCCGATGTTGGTGGCGGAGGCGGACAATCCGCAGGCCCGCGTGGTCGGCTTCGCGCTCGGCGCCGGGCTCTATACCCAGGCGATCGCGCTGGGGCAGCGGGCGCACCGGCATGGCGCGTTCAATTCGGTGGTCGTGGTCGTCACCGCGCTGTGGACGGTGCTGCAGGCGCTGTTCGGATCGGCCGGCAATCCGTTCCGCCGGCCCACGGCGATGCGGCTGGCCGACAGCGCCGGGCGCGCGCTGCCCCATGCGCCGGGCGTGCGGGAGGGGGAGCGGTTCATGCTGTTCGCCTCCACGCTCCGCCGCTTCCCGGGCGGGGTGCGCCCGTTCCACCGGCTGGGCGGTACGCTGCGGCTGGCGATCGTCGACCGCGCGCGCGCCGGGGTGCTGCTGCGCATCCCGCTGGCGATGGCCGGGCTGCTGGGCGGCGGGGCCCCGCGGCGTGGATATCACCTGCTGGGCGGGCAGGACTTCGCGCTGGAACTGGGCGAGCACTTCATCCTGGATGGCGAGGCGTTTCCGCCCGGCCGCTACCGGTTGGGCCTGGGCCCCGCATTGTTCTTCGTGACGCCATGATCCGGCCGGAGGTTGCGGCCTTTGCCGCGATGCTGGCGGCGGAGGAGCCGGCGGCAGGCGCCGTGCTGTTCTACGGCTCCAACCTGCGGACGGGCTCGCTGGACGGCGTGCTCGACTTCTACGTGCTGACCGATGGCCCGGTGGAGCGGGGGCTGTGGCCGCGCGTGTCGTACCGCGAATGGCAGCATGACGGGCACGATCTGCGCGCCAAGATCGCCACCATGCATCTGGCGACGTTTCAGGCGGCGGCTGCCGGCCGCACGCTCGACACCACGATCTGGGCGCGCTTCGTGCAGCCGGCGGCGCTGGCATGGCAACGAGGAGACGCGGACGCGGCGGCCGTCACCCGCGCGCTCGACAGCGCGGCGGGCACCGCCGGCTGGCTCGCGGCGGCGTTGGGGCCGGAGCGCGGGCGGGAGGAGGATTACTGGCGCGCGCTGTTCCGCGCCACCTACCGCGCGGAGCTGCGGGTGGAGGCGCCGGGGCGGGAGGACACGATCCTTGCCACCCATCGCGCGCATTTCAGCGGCCTGCTGCCGGAGGCCTGGACGCGCGAGGGGATCGCCTTCGACCAGGAGGGCGACATGCTGATCCCCTATCTCAGCGCCACGCGCCGCACGCAGGCGCGACGCTGGTGGGCGCGCCGGCGGCGCATGGGCAAGCCGCTGAACGTGGTGCGCCTGATCCGTGCCGCCGCCACCTTCGACGGCGCGGCCCGTTATGCCGTGTGGAAGGTGGAGCGGCATACGGGCGTTGCGGTCGAAGTGACGCCATGGCGCGAACGCCACCCGCTGCTGAGCGCGCCGGCCATGCTGCTGGAACTGGCGAGGAAGCGGCGCGGCTAGGCGCGGTCAGTGTTCCGCGGCCGACTTGCGGAACAGCCAGGCGGACAGCAGCCATGCGCCGGTCCACAATGGCGTGAACACCCAGGTGAAATGCCCGTGCAGCTGGACGATGATGCCCACGGCGACTTGCGCGACGGCCGTGGCCAGCATCGCCGCCGCCATGCCCCCTGGCCGAAAGCGCGCGCCAATTGATGCAAACAGACCAAGCAGCGGCACCAGGGTGAACCACAGATTGATCGGCCGCTCTTCATCCCCGACGATGCCGACCGCGGCATTGGCCCACAGCAGCAGCAGCCCCGCGCCCAGCGCCACCGCCGCCCCGCCGCGATAAGCACGGCTGCCGCTGGCGCGCACGGCCAGTTCGAAGGTCAGCCCCACGCCGCCCAGCATCACGGTGGCGAATACGAAGTCGCTTGCGGTCCAGTCCACCTCGCTGGTGAAGCGCATGGCCACCGCGGGCAGGGCGATCAGCGCAGCGATCGTACCCCAGCCCGCGACGCGTGCCGGATTGAGCAGCCGGCGGCGATTATGCGTCATTGTCTTGTCCATGATCCTGTCTCCACACATTACGGGAGAGGCAGGGATGGCCGGTCCGCGTGTGAGCGGCATGAGCAGGAGGTGAGCAATCGCTGAAAAGAGCACCGATGTGCGCCGGTTCGGCCCGTTCAGCCTGCATGTCGGTGATCGCCGGCTGATGCGCGGGGATCGGCCGGTCGAGCTGCCCGCCCGCTACATGGATGCGCTGATCCTGCTGGTCATGGCGGACGGCGCGCTGGTGACCAAGACGCGCTTCATGGAGGAGGTGTGGCGCGGCGTGCCGGTGACGGACGAGGCGCTGACGCAGGCCATCCGCACCCTGCGCCGATCGCTGGGCGACAGCGCCAACGATCCGCGCTTCATCGAAACAGTGCCCAAGCACGGCTACCGCTTCATCGCGCCGCCCGGCCCGGCGGACGCGGCCACGCCGGTCGCTGCGCCCGGTCGGGGCGTCGCCCGCATGACGCTGGCGGGGGTTGTCGGCGCGGCACTGGCGGGTGCGCTCGTGGGGCTGCTGTACGGCTTTGCCGGTGCCGCGGGGGCGGAAGGCGGCGGCACGGTGTCGCTGCTGCTGGTGATCGTGCTGGTATCAGCCCTGTCCGCCGGAGTGGCCGGTGCGGGCATCGCCGCCGGTATCGCGCTGTCGCGGCGCGCGGCGCACGATGGCTGGTGGTGGCGGGTCGCCGGTGGAGCCGTCGGCGGCGTGACCCTTGGTGCCTTTGCCAACATCATCGGCAAGGACGCCTTCCGGCTGCTGTTCGGCCAGGCGATCGGCCCGTTCACCGGCGCGCCCGAGGGCTTCGTCATCGGCGCTGCGGCCGGGCTGGCGGCCGTGATGCTGGAGCAGCGACGACGCCACGCCATGGCGCTGGCAGCGTTGATCGGGGCCGCATCGGGCGTGGCGATCGTCCTTGCCGGCGGACGCATGATGGCCGGCAGCCTGCAGGCGCTGGTCACGGCTTTCCCCACGTCCCAGTTCCGGCTGGATCAGGTGGGGCGCATGGTGGGGGAACGCGGTTTCGGCACCAATGGCCAGCTCGCCACGGCCATGTTCGAAGGGGCGGTGTTCGTGCTGGCACTGGTATGGGCGATGCACCGCCATGGTGGCGACGACGGGCCTGACCGGCGCTGAGCCGACCGGCCGCGCGTCTCAGTCTCGGACCATGGCCTGCAGGGTGGCGATACGGTCCGCCTCGTGCACCGGCTTGTCCCAGCGGATGCGATGAATGCGCGGGAAGCGCATGGCTAGGCCCGATTTATGCCGCTTGCTGGCGTGGATGGAATCGAACGCCACCTCGAACACCAGGCTGCGATCCGTCTCCCGCACGGGTCCGAAGCGGTTCACCGTGTGCTGCCTGACATGCCGGTCGAGACGCTTCAGCTCCTCGTCCGTGAAGCCCGAATAGGCCTTGCCCACGGGCAGCAGCTCCGCCCCCTGATCCGGGTCGCCATCCCAGCAACCGAACGTGTAGTCGCTGTAGAAGCTCGCCCGCCGGCCGCTGCCGCGCTGCGCGTACATCAGCACGCAATCGACCAGCAGCGGATCGCGCTTCCACTTGTACCACAGGCCGGTGCGGCGTCCGGCGACGTAGGGGCTGTCGCGCTTCTTCAGCATGACCCCCTCGATCGCGTCGTCGCGCGTCCCTTCGCGGATGGTGGCGAGGTGGGCGAAGTGGTCGGCGGCGATCACCGCGCTGATGTCGAACCGGTCGGCCGGCAGCCGCGTCAGCAGCGCTTCCAGCGCGGCACGCCGTTCGCTCCACGGCCGCTCGCGCAGATCCTCCCCATCCAGCTGCAGCACGTCGTACAGGCGCACGAAAGCGGGGTAGTCGGCCAGCATCTTCGCAGTCACGCTCTTGCGGCCGAGCCGCTGTTGCAGCGCGTTGAAGCTAGCCGCGCCGCCCTCTTCCCCGCCCTGATGCGTGCCGCGCACCAGCAATTCGCCGTCAAGCACGGCGGGGATCGTCAGCGCGTCGGCCATTTCGGGGAAGGTGCCGGTGATGTCCTCACCCCCGCGCGAATAGAGCCGCGTCTCGCCACCGGCATGGGCGAGCTGCACGCGGATGCCGTCCCACTTCCATTCGGCCACATAGTCGACAAGATCGAGCTCAAGCTCCTCCAGCGGGTGGGCCAGCATGAACGGGCGGAACAGCGGCAGGGCGCCGGTATCGGGCGGGGGCGCGCCGTTCGCCGCCCAGTCGAACAACGGCGCATACGGGGCGGGGATGGCGTGCCAGTATTCCTCCACTTCCTCGATGCTGACACCGAAGGCTTGCGCAAAGGCGGTCTTGGCGAGGCGCGCGGACACCCCGACGCGCATGGCTCCGGTCGCGAGTTTCAGCAGGGCGTAGCGACCATCCGCGTCCAGCCGGTCGAGCAGCCTGGGCAGTTCGGTCGCGACACTGGCGCGGGTCATCAGTCGCAGCAGGTCCACCGCCTCGCCGACGGTGGGTGGCGGCGCGGTGCGGGCCAGCGGCTCCGGCCATAGCAGGCTCGCGGTCTCCGCCGTGTCGCCCACGAAGTCGCGGCTGAGCGTCCACAGCACCGGATCGACCCGGTCGTGCAGCAGGTTGCGGATGGTGGAGGATTTCACCGCCGGGAAGTCCAGCCCCTCCGTCAGGGCGGCCAGCGCCCAGCCGCGGTCGGGATCGGGCGTGGCGCGCAGGTAATCGGCCACCAGCGCCAGCTTCGCATTGCGGCTGGTGGTGTAGACCAGCGCATCGATCAGGGCGGCGAACTCCTCCACGCCTCAGTCGTCCTCGTCCTCGTAGCCGACCAGCGCCAGGGCGCGGGCGCGGCGTTGGTGGAGCTGGCACCAGCGCAGCAGCGCCTCCTCCCGCCCGTGGGTGATCCAGCTTTCGTAGGGGTTCACCTCCTCGATCGTCCGGATCAGTTCGGGCCAGTCGGCATGGTCCGATATGACCAGCGGCAGCTCCACCCCCCGTTGCCGGGCCCGCTGCCGCACACGCATCCAGCCGCTGGCCATGGCGGTGACGGGATCGGGCAGGCGGCGGCTCCACCGATCGTTCAGGGCGGAAGGCGGGCACATCACCACGCGGCCGCGCATCTCCTCCTTCTTCGCGTCGCTGACCAGGCGCAACTCGCCAAGATCGATGCCCCAGTCCTGGTACAGCCGGCACATGCGTTCGAGTGCACCATGGAGGTAGACGGGTTCGTGATGCCCGGCGCGGCGCAATTCGGCGATGACCCGCTGCGCCTTGCCCAGGGCGTAGGCGCCGACCAGCACGCAGGAATCCGGCTGCGCGTCCAGCCGGGCGATCAGCTTCGCCATCTCCTCCGCGATGGGCGGATGATGGAACACCGGGAGGCCGAAGGTCGCCTCCGTGATGAAGATGTCACAGGGCGTGACCTGAAACGGTGGACAGGTCGGGTCGTCGCGCCGCTTGTAGTCGCCCGTGACGATCACCCGTTCGCCGGCATGTTCCAAGAGGATTTGCGCGCTGCCCAGGACATGGCCCGCCGGCAGGTAGGTCGCATCAACGCCGCCGGGCAGCCGGATTGTTTCCCCGCATTCGACCGGCACGGCGCCTTCGCGCGTGTTGTAGCGCAGGTCCATGATGGCGAGCGTCGCCGGGGTGGCGACCGTCTGCCCGTGGCCGCCGCGCGCATGATCGGCGTGGCCGTGCGTCACCAGCGCATGTGGCACTTCTCGCGCGGGATCGATCCAGCAATCGGCGGGCACGACATGGATGCCCCACGGCTCCGGCCGGATCCACGAGAAGTTGGCGGGCATACCCCCTGCCAATGTGGCAGGAGGTACGAGGTTCCTGCCGGTCAGTCCGGGTGGCCGGGCGCGTAAGGGTAGGCGAGCGACTGGTAATATTCGAGCGGATGGGCCGGCGCCGCTGCCCCCGCCGGCAGCGGCAGGCCGTTCAGCGACTGCCAGTAGGCGATGCTGGCATCGCGCCATTCGGTCGCGTCACGCTGCTGGATTGCCAAAAAGGCGTCGGTCTGCGCGTGCCGTTCCGGATCGACCAGCGGCGCGAGCGTCTGCCATTGGCGGCGCATGTCCGCCACCCCGGCCACGCCCCGATCGTACCGGGCGACCAGCGTGCCCCACAGGCTTTCGCCATCGGCCATCTGCCAGTCCCACGGCAGGTGGTGGAACCACAGCAGGTCCTCCACCGGGGTGGTGCGCGGGTCGGCGTAGCGGGCGGCGACCGGCGCGGCATATTGCGCCACCGCATTGCTGCCGCTTGCCGTCCGGTCGAAGCCGATGCCCTGCCGGTCCGCGCGGTGATAATAGACCGGGTTCCATTCCGGCCGCGCCAGATCCGCCACCCATGGCGCCGGCCCGTGATGGTGGCCGGTGCCCATCAGGTGCGCCAGGCCGAGCGGAGTCATGTAATCGACCACATATTCGCGCGAGGCCATCATCATCGCGGTGACGGGCTGCACCAGCGCGGGATCGGGCGTGAAGGTCAGCGCCGCCCACTCGCGTGCGATCGCCTCCGCCGACAAAGTGTGATCCCAGGCCAGTCGGCCGAAGGCGTACCAGTTCGCCTGATCGAAGGTGGAGCCGGACCAGTCGCGGTCCGCGCCGATATTTGCGACCCCGGCAATGCCGGTCAGCCGGTGCCCTTCCAGCGAACCGTCGACCACACGGGCCACCGTGCTGCCCGCCCCTTGCACCATGGTATCGGCGTCCAGCACCTCCTCCCACATGGTGCCGAGAAAGGCGAGGTGGGTGTTGTAGCCGAGATATTCCTTGGTGATCTGCACCTCCAGCATCAGCGGCGTCTGTGGCATGGCGCCGAACAGCGGGTGGAACGGCTCGCGCGGCTGGAAGTCGATCGCGCCGTTCTTGACCTGCACCAGCACGTTATCGGCAAACTGGCCGTCCAGCGGCTTGAACTCGGTATAGGCCTGCTTCGCGCGGTCGTCCGGGTCGGTGTCGGCATAGACGAAGGCGCGCCACATCACGATGCCGCCATGCGGCGCCACCGCGCGGGCCAGCATGTTGGCGCCGTCCGCATGGCTGCGGCCATAATCGCGCGGACCGGGCTGGCCTTCGCTGTTGGCCTTGACCAGGAAGCCGCCGAAATCGGGAATGGCGCGGTACACCTCCGTCGCCTTCGCATTCCACCATTCCTGCACGCGCGGGTCGAGCGGGTCGGCCGTCGGCAGCCCGCCCAGTTCGACGGGGGCGGAGAATCGCGCGGACAGGTAGACCTTGATACCCCAGGGGCGAAACACGTCCGCCAGCGCCGCAGCCTTGGCGATGTAGGGCGCGGTCAGGCTGTCCGCCTTGGCGTTCACGTTGTTCAGCACCGTGCCGTTGATGCCGAGCGAGGCATTGGCGCGGGCATAGTCGGTGTAGCGCGGGCCGGTATATTCGGGCAGCGTCCACCAGTCCCAGATGCTTTCGCCGGCATAGCCGCGTTCCACCTGACCATCGAGATTGTCCCAGTGGTTGAGGACCCGCAGGCCGATGCGCGGGGTGGAGGTGAGATCGAGGTCGGCGATCCCGGCCGCAGTGCCGAGCTGCCGCAGCAGGGCGAAGGTGCCGTACAGTACTCCGATGTCGCTGTTCGCGGTGACGAGGATCGCGGGCGAATTGCCCAGTCGCACGGAGCGGACGAGATAGCCCTCCGTGCCCAGGTCAGCGGTCGGCAGGCGCAATGCGGCGATCTCGGCATCGGCACTGGTGGCGAGCACGATGCGCGGGCCGCGCGTGCGTCCGTCGCCCGCCATTGCGGCAAGGGCGCGGGTCAGCTCCTCCTCCGCCAGGCGCAGGGTGGGGCTGTCGCCGCGCCGCTCGACCGCGCGCGGCAGGGCGGCGGCATCGGTGACCGGGCGGTAGCGCAGCCATAGATCGTAGCCGTCCTCGGCCCGTGCATGTGCCGGCATCAGCATCACGCACAGGGCGAACAGCAGCAGCCTGACGCCGTTGAACATCCCGTCTTCTCCCACCTCGGTGGCTGTTTGCAGCCTGTTTGTTATCGCTAACAGTTTGGCGGGGGATTGCAATGGCGGTGGCGGAACCATGATCGCCGCCATAGGTCTGATACCTGTCGCACCAACCAGCCGAAGGCCCATCATGAGCAACGCCCCCTACCAGCCCGCAGCCGATCGCTATGACGGGCGCATGCCCTATCGCCGGTGCGGCCGCAGCGGGCTGGACCTCCCTGCGATCTCACTGGGGCTGTGGCAGAATTTCGGCGGGACGGACGTGTTCGAGACGGGTCGCGCGATCCTGCGCCGGGCATTCGACCGCGGCGTCACCCATTTCGACCTCGCCAATAATTATGGGCCACCCTTCGGTTCGGCGGAGGAGAATTTCGGCCGGGTGATGGCGGCGGACTTCGCGGCGCACCGCGATGAGCTGATCATCAGCAGCAAGGCCGGGTGGGACATGTGGCCGGGGCCGTATGGCGGGCCATCAGGTAGCCGCAAATATGTGATCGCCAGTTGCGAACAGAGCCTGAAACGCATGGGCCTGGACTATGTCGACATCTTCTATTCGCACCGGGTGGACGAAAGCACCCCGCTGGAAGAGACGATGGGCGCGCTGGCGCAGCTACACCGGCAGGGCAAGGCGCTGTATGTCGGCATCTCCTCCTACAGCCCTGAACTGACCCGGCAGGCGGCGGCGATCCTGGCGGAGCACAAGGTGCCGCTGCTGATACATCAGCCCAGCTATTCGCTGCTGAACCGCTGGATCGAACGCGGGCTGCTGGACACGCTGGACGATCTTGGCGTCGGCTGCATCGCCTTCTCCCCGCTGGCGCAGGGCATGCTGACCGACAAGTACCTGGACGGCGTGCCGGCAGGGTCGCGCGCCACCAAGGGCCGGTCACTGCGGGAGGGCTTCCTGTCTGAGGACAATCTGGGCCGTGTCCGCCAACTGGCGGAAATCGCCGCAGCGCGCGGGCAGAGCCTGGCGCAGATGGCGATCGCCTGGGTCCTGCGCGATCCGCGCGTGACCAGCGCACTGATCGGCGCGCGCAATGTGGAGCAGCTGGACGACAGCCTCAACGCGCTGAAGCGGGTGGATTTCACCGATGGCGAACTGGCCCGGATCGAAGCGATCGCCGCCGATGGCGGGATCAACCTGTGGGAGGTATCGTCGCGGATTACCGAAGTGCCGCAAGCGGGCGGTATGCCGCGCACCGTTTCATAGTGTTGCGTGACGGACAGAACGCCTGATTGCGGGTTGTAATCATGTGCGTAGCTGAAAGGATAGCGCGCAAGAGGGCAGCTGAAAGGATGATCGGATGTTGAGGATCATGACCGTTCTGGCGTTCGCCACCGCCATCACCGGCGTTCCCGCCGCCGCGCAGAACCTGTCGGGGATGAACTCGGCCTACAATTCCGCCGTTGAACTGCAAGGCCTTGGTGGATCAGGCGAGACGCCCACTATGCGCGCGATCAAGCTGGAGCGGGCGCGGGCGTTGTACGCCGAAGCCGCCGCCCTGCTGGAACTGGATGGCGGCACGCTTACGCCTGAACATGAGACGTATATCCGCGACAAGGCCTGCGACATCATGGGCGGTGCGCGTAAGCAGGGTAATTTCCTGGCTACCTCCGGCTGCGGACGGTTCCGGGAGAGTGCGCAACCCTCCCGCTGATCCTCACCGGAATGGGTCGATCGTGCGGATCGTGCCGTCTGGGTTGTAGGTCAGCTCCGTCACCTTGACGTTGCGCAGCCGCGTCTCGCCCGACAGCTGCGTATCGGCGTAGAACAGCCACCACTTGCCATTGTGCTCCACGATAGAATGGTGCGTCGTCCAGCCTTCCACCGGCTCCAGAATTCGGCCCTGATAGGTGAACGGGCCGTAGGGTGAGGTGCCGGTGGCATAGACCAGGTAATGCGTGTCCCCGGTCGAGTAGCTGAGATAGTACTTGCCGTTGTACTTGTGCATCCACGCCGCCTCGAAGAAGCGGCGATCGGTGTCGCCGCCCAGGATCGGCTTGCCCGTCTGGTCCACGATCTGCACGTCGCGGGGCGCTTCCGCGAAGGTCTTCATGCCCGCATCCATGCGCGCGATCTTGGGGCTAAGGGCCGGGCGGTCCGGCTGCTCCAGATCGGTCTTGGACCCGTTCGGCTGGTAGGTGCCGGTGGCCCAGCGCTGCAATTGCCCGCCCCAGATGCCGCCGAAATACATGTAGCTGGTGCCGTCATCGTCGGTGAACACCGCCGGGTCGATCGAATAGCTGCCGGGGATGGGCTGCGGATCGGGGGTGAACGGGCCGGTCGGGCTGTTGGAAGTGGCGACGCCGATGCGGAATACGCCCTGCCGGTCCTTGGCTGGGAAGTAGAGGTAGTAGGTGCCGTTCTTGAACGCCGCGTCGGGCGCCCACATCTGCCGCTCCGCCCAGGGCACCTGCGCCACGTCCAGCGCGACCGGATGGACCGTCACCGGCGCGCCGACCCGGTCCATCGACAGCACGCGGTAATCGCGCATCTCGAAATGTGCGCCGAGGTCATCCTCCGGCGTGGGTCCGTCGATGTCGTGGCTGTTGTAGACATACAGCCGCCCATTGAAGACGTGGGCGGAAGGGTCGGCCGTGTAGATCTCGCTCACCAACGGCTGCGACAGGTAGTGGCGACCATTCTGCGCCAGCGGCTCGGCATCCTTTTCCGCCGGTGCGTTGGTGCAGGCGGCACACAGGATGGTGGACGCCAGCACGGCGGCGCGGAACAATTGCATGATGGTCTCTCCCAAGACTTGTTACGATAACGCTAACACCTGTCGGACGGTGGGTGCAAGCATCACCCGACTTCCAGCACGACGGTCTGCAGGCTCACGCTATCCGCGCCCGTCATGATGTCGAAGCGGCCCGGCTCGACCACTTCCTTGAGGTCGATGTCCCACATGGAGAAGTCGCGCGGACCCAGGGTGAAACGCACGGTGCGCCGCTCGCCGGGGGCCAGCGTAACCCGCTCAAACCCCTTCAGCTCCTTGACCGGACGGGTGACGCTGGCGACCTGATCATGGAAGTAGAGCTGCACCACCTCGTCTCCGGCGCGATCACCGGTGTTGCGTACCTCCACGGTCACCTCCACCGTGCCGGCGATGCCGATGCGGCTGGCCGACAGGCGCGGCGCGGATAGTTCGAACGTGGTGTAGCTGAGGCCGTGCCCGAACGGGAACAGCGGGGCGGTGGTGTCGAACAGGTAGCCGCGCCCGACGGACGGCTTGCTGTTGTAGTAGAGCGGCAGCTGCCCTTCGTTGCGGGCCACCGTGACCGGCAGCTTGGCGCCAGGGTTCACGTCACCGAACAAAGCGTCGACCATCGCGGTGCCGCCTTCCTGTCCCGGATACCAGCATTCCAGCAGCGCATTGGCGCGCGCGGCGATGCCGGGCCAGCTTGGCGGGCGACCATTGATGGCGCACACCACCACCGGCTTTCCCAGCGCGTGCAGCGCATCGAACAGCTCGTTCTGCTCGCCCACGATGTCGATATCGGTACGGTCGCCCAGGTGATTGCGCGCGAAGCCTTCGCGGCTGGTCTGTTCGGTGTCGCCGATCGCCAGCACGATCACGTCCGCCCCGCGTGCGGCCTCCACCGCCTGCGCGATCATGCGGCGGTTCTCCGCCGGATCGGCCAGCAACACCTCGTCGGCGGAGCGGTCGTCCGACTGGGTGATCCGCACGCCCTGCGCCACCACCAGCCGCTCCGCCGGCAGCCGGGCACGCAGCGCATCGGCCAGCGTCACCACCTGGCGCGGCAGGCCGGAATAGCCGCCCAGCCGGGCGATCTCGGCATTGGGGCCGATCAGCGCGATCGTGCCCGTGCGCGCGGCGTCCAGGGGCAGGGTGCCGTCATTGGTCAGCAGGCAGAGCGACTTCCTCGCCGCCTCCAGCGCCAGCGCACGCCCCTGCGCGTCGCCGGTAATGCGCTGCGCCTCGGCCAGATCGGCGTAGGGATGTTCGAACATGCCGGCGCGGAACTTCAGCCGCAGCATGCGGGCGCAGGCGCGGTCCACATCCGCCATGGCCACGCGGCCTTCCTGCACCTGCTGCACCAGCGTGCGGAACGCCTCGCCATCGGGCAGCTCCGAATCCACCCCGGCATGCAGCGCGCGGCGGGCGGCCTCCTCCTTGTCGGCGGCGACATGGTGGATGCTGGCGAGTTCGGTAACGCCGCCATAATCGCTGACGATCGCCCCATCGAAGCCCCATTCGCCGCGCAGCACATCGCCCAGCAGCCAGCGATTGGCGTGGCTCGGCACCCCGTCCAACTCGTTGTAGGAAGGCATGACCGCGGCGATGCCGGTGCGTTCCACCACGGCGCGGAACGGCGGGAAGAAGAATTCACGCAACTCCCGCTCAGCCAGCGGGGCGGGGCCGATATTGTTGCCGGCCTGCGGCTGACCGTGCCCCGTCATGTGCTTCAGCGTGGCGAAGACGTGGCCGGGTGTCAGCGTCTCGCCGTCGCCTTGCAGGCCCAGCACGCTGGCCACGCCCATCTCGCCGCACAGATACGGGTCCTCGCCGAAAGTTTCCTCGATCCGGCCCCAGCGGGGGTCGCGCGCGATGTCGACCACTGGGGACAGCGTCAGGTGGGCGCCATGCGCGCGCACCTCCCGCCCGGTCTGCCGCTGCACCCGGCGCATCAGGTCGCGGTCGAACGTGCCGGCAAGGCCGATCGCCTGCGGGAACATGGTCGCGTCGGGCGCCATGTAGCCGTGAAGCGATTCCTCGTGGAACAGGACCGGGATGCCCAGCCGGGTCTCCTCCACCGCCCAGCGTTGCACCGCGTTGACGAAGGTGATCGTCGATTCCGCCCCTCGCCAGCGCGCGCCGGTGCCGCCAGCCACCTGCGCCGCCTGCGGCCCACCCCGCCGGTCGGAAGGGCGGGTGATCTGCCCGAACCCGGCGGGGTAGGCGCGCGCGGCCTTGCGCGGGTCGAAGTCGAGGCCGCCCGCCGCCATGATCTCGCTCTTGGTGCCCCATAGCGCGATCATCTGGCCGACCTTCTCCTCCAGGGTCA
The DNA here is from genome assembly GCF_039830145.1 of Croceibacterium sp. TMG7-5b_MA50. Classification (NCBI taxonomy): domain Bacteria; kingdom Pseudomonadati; phylum Pseudomonadota; class Alphaproteobacteria; order Sphingomonadales; family Erythrobacteraceae; genus Croceibacterium; species Croceibacterium sp. TMG7-5b_MA50. The sequence continues at coordinate 2,649,189 of NZ_CP156082.1, forward strand.
TACGGGCCAGCAGGTCCGCCACGCGCAGATCGATCGGCGCGGCAGGATCGCGGTACAGCGGGCGATCCGTGCCGCCCCCTTGCGCAAAAGCTGCGGGGGCAAGGCCGATGGCGGAGGCGCTGGCAAGCCAGCAGAGCGCGCGGCGGCGGCTGAGGTTCGGCATGGTCTCTCCCGAAGCGATTATCTTGTCTTTGATAGCGCTAACGAACAGGTGCGGGGCACTCCTGTCAAGCGGCTATGGTAACGCGGATGCAGCTTGCCACTTGCCGCGCCCCGTGGATCGTGACAGCAGCTTGCCACATGGTGAAAACCTCCCGCCGACAGCGCTCCGCCCCCACGATCATCGACGTTGCCAAGCGGGCCGGCGTCTCGCCGATGACCGTCTCGCGCGTCATCAACGGGGAAAGCAATGTGCGCCCGGCCACCCGCGAGCTGGTCAATGCCGCGATCACCGCCCTGAACTACGCGCCCAATCCCGCCGCCCGCAGCCTGGCCGGGGCAGGGCAGAACCGGATCGGCCTGCTGTATGCCAATCCCAGCGCCGGGTATCTCAGCGAATTCCTGGTCGGCAGCCTCGATCAGGCGAGCCGGCGTGACGTGCAGCTGATCGTCGAACAATGCGAGCCGGGGGACCATGAGCTGCAGGTTGCTCGGCACCTGATCGAATCAGGTGTGGATGGCGTGCTGCTGCCGCCGCCACTGTGCGATTCGCCCGACCTGATCCGCCTGCTGGCGGAGGAGGAGGTCGCGACCGTACTGGTGGGCAGTGCCGTGCCGCCGGCGAACCAGCTCGCTGTCAGCATCGACGATTGCCAAGCGGCCTATGCCATGACGCGGCACATGCTGGGACTGGGGCATCTGCGCATCGGATTCATCCAGGGCGGACCGACGCTGAAGGCCAGCGCGCACCGTTATGCCGGTTATTGTTCCGCGCTCGAGGACGCGGAGGTCGCGCTCGACCTCGACCTGGTGGCGCCGGGCCTGTTCACCTACCGCTCCGGCCTCGACGCGGCGGAGCAATTGCTGGACTTGGCGGAGCCGCCGACCGCGATCTTCGCCGGCAACGACGACATGGCCGCGGCGACCGTTGCGGTGGCGCATCGGCGCGGGCTGGACGTGCCGGGCGACCTGACGGTGTGCGGGTTCGACGATACTACGCTGGCGACGACCATCTGGCCCGAACTCACCACCATCCATCAGCCGATCGCCGACATGAGCCGGGCTGCGGTGGACATGCTGGTCACGCATATCCGCCGGCAGGCCCCCCCGACGGAACGGCGGCATCAGGTGCTGCCCTACACGCTGATCCGGCGCCAGTCGGACGCGCCGCCCCGCCGCCGGCCACCGGCACGCCACGCCTGACTTGCACTCTGGCGATCATGTGATAGCGCTCACAGTCTGAGGTGGCAGCAGCCACCCTTGCGAGGAGAGTGCCCACCATGGATCGCCGGCCCGTCCGCCCCTTCCGCTCGCGCGAATGGTTTGCCGCGCCGCACCGGTCCGACATGACCGCGCTCTATCTGGAGCGTTTCATGAATTATGGTCTGACGCCGGAGGAGCTGCAGAGCGGCAAGCCGATCATCGGCATCGCGCAATCGGGCAGCGACCTGGCGCCATGCAACCGCATCCACCTGGACCTGGCGAAGCGCGTGAGGGAAGGGATCATCGCCGCGGGCGGCATTCCCATGGAATTCCCCACGGTGCCCATCTTCGAGAATTGCCGCCGGCCGACCGCCGCGCTCGACCGCAACCTGGCGGCGCTCGCCTTGACGGAAACGCTGTACGGCTACCCCATCGACGCCGTCGTGCTGACCACCGGTTGCGACAAGACCACGCCCGCCGGGATCATGGCGGCGATCACCGTCGACATTCCGGCCATCGTCCTGTCCGGCGGGCCGATGCTGGACGGCTGGCACGAAGGCGAGCTGGTGGGTTCGGGCACGGTCATCTGGCGCAGCCGCCGGAAGCTCGCCGCGGGCGAGATCGACGAGGCGGAGTTCCTGCGCCGCGCGACCGACAGCGCGCCATCGCCCGGCCATTGCAACACGATGGGGACCGCCAGCACCATGAACGCCGTGGCGGAGGCGCTGGGCCTGTCGCTGCCCGGCTGCGCGGCGATCCCGGCTCCGTATCGCGAACGTGGGCAGATGGCGTACCGCACCGGGCAGCGCATCGTGGAGATGGCGTATGAGGATCTGCGCCCGCTGACGATCCTGACGCGCGAAAGCTTCCTGAACGCGATCCGCACCTGCACCGCGATCGGCGGGTCGTCCAATGCGCAGCCGCACATCAATGCGATGGCCGCGCATGCGGGAATCACGCTCACCGCCGCCGACTGGATGGAGCATGGCTACGACCTGCCGCTGCTGGCGGACGTCCAGCCCGCCGGCCGCTTCCTGGGCGAACGGTTTCATCGTGCGGGCGGCGTACCGGCGATCCTGTGCGAACTGGCGGGCGCGGGCAAGCTCGACACCGGGTGCATGACCGTGACCGGGCGGACCATCGGGGAGAACATCGCCGGGCGCGAGGCGACGGATCGGGAGGTGATCCGCCCGTTCGACCAGCCGTTGAAGGAGACGGCGGGCTTCCTGGTGATGCACGGCAATCTGTTCGATTTCGGCATCATGAAGACCAGCGTGATCGGTCCCGAGTTCCGCGCCCGCTACCTGTCCGAACCCGGCTGGGAGAACGTGTTCGAGGCGCGCGCGGCCGTGTTCGACGGGTCGGACGATTACCACGACCGCATCAACGATCCGGCGCTGAACATCGACGAGCGCACGATCCTGGTGATCCGCGGTGCCGGCCCGGTCGGCTGGCCCGGCAGTGCGGAGGTGGTGAACATGCAGCCGCCCGATGCGCTGATCCAGCGCGGCGTGCTGACGCTGCCGACGCTGGGCGACGGGCGGCAATCGGGCACGTCGGACAGCCCGTCCATTCTCAACGTCTCGCCCGAGAGCGCGGCGGGTGGCGGGCTTTCCTGGCTGCGCGACGGGGACGTGATCCGCATCGACCTCAACATTGGGCGCGTGGACGCTTTGGTGGAGGAGGCGGAGATCGCCCGTCGCCGGGCGGAGAGCCCTGTGGCGCCGCCCGTCAGCAACACGCCGTGGGAGGAGCTGTACCGCGAAAAGGTCGGCCAGCTCGCCGATGGCGGGGTGATGGAATTTGCGCTCAAATATCGGGGGATTGCGGCGAAAACGCCGCGGCATAATCACTAGAAATTGACATTCAGGAGAGGGTTGGACGCGATGGTAGATGTGGGAGTGGCACGGGGGCCTGCGATCGGCGCGCCGCCCGAACAGGCGAATATGGGCTTCATCGCCGCCATTGTGGCGGTGGCGACGATCGGCGGGCTGCTGTTCGGTTATGACAGCGGCGCGGTGAACGGGACGCAGGAAGGGCTGACCACCGCCTTCGGCCTGTCGGAAGGCGGCCTTGGCTTTACCGTGGGTTCGCTGCTGATCGGCTGCTTCATCGGCGCGTTCTCCGCCGCGACGCTGGCGGACAGTATCGGCCGGCGCAACGTGCTGCGCCTCGCCGCGCTGCTGTTCCTGATCGGCGCGCTGGTGCAGGGCTTTGCCGGCAGCCAGGCGGTGTTCGTGATCGCGCGCATCGCGGGCGGCATCTCCGTCGGCGCGGCCAGCGTGCTGTCGCCCGCCTATATCTCTGAGGTGGCGCCCGCGCATATCCGGGGGCGGATGACCACGGTGCAGCAGATCATGATCATCACCGGGCTAACCACCGCCTTTGTCGTGAACTACTTCCTGGCGCAGGCCGCCGGCGCCTCCACCAATCTGTGGTGGGCGGGGCTGGAGGCGTGGCGTTGGATGTACCTGATGCAGGCCGTGCCCGCCGCGGTGTTCCTGGTCGCGCTGTTCTTCATCCCTGAATCGCCGCGCTTCCTGGTGGCAAAAGGCCGGCACGACCATGCCGGCGCGGTGCTGACCCGTCTGTTCGGGGAGACGGTCGCGCGGGCCAAGCTGGTGGAGATCCAGAACAGCTTCACCGGCGGTCGCCCGCCCAGCCTGTCGGACGTGCGCGCCCCCGGCACCTTCCTGCGCCCGATCGTGTGGGCGGGGCTGGTGCTCGCGGTGTTCCAGCAGCTCGTCGGCATCAACGTGATCTTCTATTATGGCTCCACCCTGTGGCAGCTGGCCGGCTTCACGGAGGATCAGTCGCTGCTGATCAACATCGTGTCGGGCGCGGTGTCGATCGCGGCCTGTTTCCTGACCATCGCGCTGGTGGACAGGATCGGGCGCAAGCCGTTGCTGCTGATCGGGTCCGCCGGCATGACGGTCACGCTGTTCGCGCTGGTCTACGCCTTTTCCAACGGCACGCTGGATGCCGCGGGGCAGCTGCAGCTGTCATCCGGCCTTGGCACACTGGCGCTGGTGGCGGCCAATCTCTACGTCATCTTCTTCAACATTAGCTGGGGCCCGATCATGTGGGTCATGCTGGGCGAGATGTTCCCCAACCAGATCCGCGGTTCCGCGTTGGCGGTGTGCGGCTTCGCGCAGTGGTTTTCCAACTACCTGATCGCGCAGAGCTTCCCCGTGATGGCGTCGGCCCTGGGGCTGGCGGCATCGTACAGCTTCTACGCCGTCTGTGCGCTGATCAGCTTCTTCCTGGTGAAGCGCTACATCCACGAGACCAAGGGCGTGGAGCTGGAGCAGATGCAGGGCTGAGCCCTTCTGCCGCAAGCTGAACAGGGGCGGGGCGCCGGTGGGTGCCCCGCCCCGTTTTATCGTGCGCAAACCTCCGCGCCGGGCCGTTCGCTACGCGGTGGGACCGGGATGCCCTTTGCCTCCGCGGAGGCTTCCAGCCGTGGACTGGGACCGGGCAGAGTGAGGTCGTTCGCGGTGGCGTAGAACGGGTCCGCCTGCGCCTCCGCCAGCGGTACGAAGCGAAAGTCGAGCTCGCGGTACAGCGCCAGCAGCCGGGGCATCATCCGGGCGTCGAACGCGCCGGCATGCAGCAGCAGCACATAGGGGATGTCGCCCCCTGTCGCGCCCTGCGCCAGCGCACGGGCCCGCAAAGCTTCCGCCCGGGCGGAGGCGAGGTAGCTGTCTTCCAGCGCGGTGATCGCCGCCTGGTCGCCCCGCGCCAGGCAGCGGGCGTACGGCGCATTCCACGCCCAGTCGCTGAAATCCATCGTCACCGCCGCGACGCGGTAGCCGCGCTGGCGCAGGGTCTCCCGCACCGCCGCCAGCCGGGCCGGATCGCGCCCTTCCGACAGGAAGGGATAGCGGAACCAGCGCCAGTCCTGCCCGGCCATCAGCCGGTCGAGCACCGGCTCGTTGCGGGCGATCTCCTCCGCGAAGGCGGCTGGTGGCAGCGCCTCGACATTCGCGTGGGACCACGCATGATTGCCCAGCGGGAAACCAGCCTGCCGCCAGGCGCGCAGCACCGCCTCTCCATCAGCGCCGCCCTTGCCGGCATTGATGAAGCCCATCGGGCGGGTGACGCCGGCATTGCCGAAGGCGGCGATCAGCGCGCGGGTGACCGCGAGGTGCGTCTCGCCCGCGGGCAGCGGATCATGCGCGGGGATGTCGTCCACCGTGATCGCCAGCAGCGGCGCATCCCCGGCGTCACCGGCAAACAGGTCGATCGGTACCGCCGCCGCCATCGCCGCGTATCCCGCCGTCGATGGGTGGAGATGGTCGCCCGAGTCGAGTGCCGGCAGCATCCGCGACGGATCGGCCGGATTGCGGATCGCGGCGTCGAAGTCGATCACCGCGTCGAACACGCCGCTGGTGCGGATGAACGCGTTGATCGCCTGCCGGTCGGCCTCGCTCTCCGGGCCCGGATGGTAGTAGTCGTTGCCGACGAAGGGCGTGATCGTGCCGCCGATCAGGCGGATGCCGTGTGTATGGGCACGCGCCGCCAGCTGGCGATAGGCGCCGGTGATCTCCGCCACGATGCGGGCATGGGCTTCCGCACTGGCGGGCGCCTCCCGCGTCAGGGTGCCAAGGTCGTTGATCCCTTCCAGCAGGATCGCATCGGTCACTCCGCTGCGGGCGATCACGTCGCGGTCGAACCGGGCGAGCAGGTTGGGGCCGATCCCGTCCAGCAATATGCGATTGCCACCGATCCCGGCATTGATCACGCCGACATGGCGCGTGGCGGCATTCGCGCCAAGGCGGGTGAGCAGGTAATCGGTCCAGCGCCGGTTGGTGTCGGGCTGCACGCCGTACCCGTCGGTGATTGAATCACCGATCGCCACGATCGTGCGCGCGGGCGCGACCTCTGCGGTGGCAGCGATCTCCACATCGGCCAGCAGGTGCCAGCCGGGGATCGGCGTCGCACCGGCAAAGGTCGGGTCCTCCAGATGCTCGCCCGCCATGGTGAAGGCGGTCGCGCGCGATCCGGGATGGCCGGTCCGCACCGCCGGCGCGGCGGGCAGGTGCAGCGTGACGGCAAGGTCGCTGCCGCCCTGCGTCGCCAGCATGACCGGATCGGAATAGACCTCCGCCCCCGCCGGGATGCGCACCCACGATGCGCCGGCGAAGGTTAGCGCCCGGTGGCTGCCGTCCACCAGTGCGGGTTGGCCGGTCGCGGCGACCAGGCCCACGGCGGCGCCGTCCACGACCAGCGGCTGCGTGCCGAAGATGTTGGACAGGCGCACCCGCAGGGTCGGCCCGCCGATCGACAGGCGCACTACCTGCCGCACGCTGACGGGGCCGGGCAGCGGGGCCTTGTCCGCCTCCGCCCCTTCGACCCGGATTTGTGCCGTACCCCAGCTGGCGGTCCAGTCCTGCGCGCCCGCGCCGCTGCCCGCCAGCAGCAGCGCGGCGGCACTGCCCAGCCAGAGGCGGCGCATCACTGCCCTGGGCAAACCGCACCCTCCGGATCGGTCACCAGCCGGGCATCGGCGATGGCGAGGGTGAAGGGCGCATTCGCCGCCACCTTCACCGGCACCGCCATGGTGGTCATGTCGCTGCCGGCCGCGCGGAAGCACTTCAGCGGCACGCGCAAGGTGCGCCAGGCGGGATCGGCGCCCATCTGCGGCGTCACGTCCACCAGGCCGTCGCCCATGCCCACGCGCACGGCCCCGGTCGGCGCGGCATCCACGCGGTACTGCAATTGCAGCAGCACGTCGGCGTTCGTCTCCCGCGTTAGGTCCAGCGTCGGTCCCACGATCATCGCGGTGGCAGGTGCGCTCCAGGTCAGTTGCACCGCGCCCTCCTGCGTCTCCGGCCCGTCCACCGGACGCTGCGCCAGACCCTCTGCCTGTTCCAGCGCAAACGGTTGCGGCACACGGCCGCGGGCGAAATACAGGCTGGTATTGGCCAGGCTGGCATCGACGCCCGCCACCTCGCCCAATTGCGGCACGGTGCCGCCCTGCGCATAGCTGAGCCCGTAGCCGAGCGGGAACAGCGGGTCGTAGCCGGCCTGCCCGGCATTCAGCGTGAACTGCCCGGCATTCTTGGGCCAGCTGAAGGACAGCTTGCCAACGAAGTCATTGCGGGGCGTGCCATCGGCGCCGGCGATCAGCACGTCGGCGATGCCGCCGCCTTCGGTGCCGGGCAGCCAGCCGGCGACGAACGCATCGGATTGGTTCAGCTCCGGATTCACCCATAGCGGCCGGCCGGACAGGAACACCGAGATGGTCGGGATACCCGCCGCCTTCAGCCGCTTGAGCACCTCCAGCGCCTGCTTGTCGCCGGCCTCGAACTCCAGCGTGCGGATGTCGCCGCGCATCTCTGCGTAGGGCAACTCGCCAAACACCACGATCGCGGCATCGGGCTTGGCGGTGAAGCTGCCGTCGACGCTCAACGTCGCGGAGCCGCCGCCTGCCTGCATCGCTTCCGCAATGCCGGCATAGATCGACTGCCCGTTGGGAAAATCGGCATTGGTGTTGCCGTCACCCTGCCAGCTCAGCGTCCATCCGCCGGACTGCTTGCCGATATCGTCCGCATGGGTGCCGGCGACCAGCAGGCGCGCGCTTGGCTTCAGCGGCAGGACCCCGTCATTCTTCAGCAGGACCAGCGACTGGCGCACCGCCTCGCGCGCGATCGCCCGGTGTTCCGGCGCGCCGATCACGCCCGCACGGTCCGTCCAGGGCCGCGCCGGATCGAACAGTCCCAACCGGTGCTTGACGCGCAGGATGCGGCGCACGGCATCGTCCACCCGCTCCATCGGGATGGTGCCCGCGCGCACCTGCGTGATGGTGCTGTCGAACAGGCCTTTCCAGCTGTCGGGCGCCATCGCCATGTCGAGCCCGGCGGTGAAGGTCTGCGCGCAATCGGTGGTGGTGCAGCCGGGAATCTGGCCATGACCGTTCCAGTCGCCGACGATGAACCCGTCGAACCCCATCCGGCCCTTCAACACGTCGGTCAGCAGCGACCGGTTGCCGTGCATCTTCTGCCCCTGCCATGAATTGAACGATGCCATGACGGTCATCGCGCCGGCCGCGATCGCTGGGGGGTAGCCGGCGGAATGGATGCGGATCAGCTCCGCCTCCGGAATGTTCGTCTCCCCCTGGTCCACGCCGTCCGTGGTGCCGCCATCGCCCAGGAAGTGCTTGACGCTGCCTGCCAGCCGCCCGTCCTGGATCGTGCCCGAGGCATTGGCACCCTGCAGCCCTTCGACCATGGCGCCGGCAAAGGCGCGGACCACGGCGGGGTCTTCCGAATAGCCTTCGTAGGTGCGGCCCCATCGATCGTCCTGCGGCACGGCCACGGTGGGCGCGAAGGTCCAGTTGATACCGGCGGCAGCCGCCTCCTTCGCCGTCGCTTCCCCGATCCGGCGGATCAGGTCCGGGTTGCGGGTGGCGCCGAGTGCGACATTGTGGGGGAAGAGCACGGCGCCCACGATGTTGTTGTTGCCGTGCACGGCATCCACGCCGAACAGCAGCGGTATGGCGTTGTGCCCGTCGCGCCGTTCCATGGCCACCGCCTCGAACGCCTTGGACGTGGCCGCCCAGTCAGCGCCATTGGCGCGGTCGCCCTTGCCCAGCGGCGGGGACGACCCGCCCGCCAGGACGGAGCCGAGCGGATAGCGGCGCAGATCCTCCGGCACGATGGAGGCGATGTCCGCCTGCACCATCTGGCCGACCTTCTCCTCCAGGCTCATGCGCGCCATCAGTTCGGTGACGAACGCCTCCGTCTCCGGCACGATCAGCCCGCGGCTGTCCACCTCTGGCCACATGGCGGGATTGGCGACGCCGCGCTCCTCCCCGGCGGGCGCCGCCTGCTGCGCCGCGGCGGCACCGGCCAGCAAGGCCGCAACGGGCAGTGCCGCCCACCCGATGGATCGAAACGCCTTCTTCATGTCCTCAGCTCCTTGCCCATCCGGCTTGTAATTGATAACGTTACCGCGAACTGCAGGCTATGCCCGTCCAAGCATGGCATTGCGCCTGCCGACGATCGGCCTACATGGCGCGGCAGCTGTCCCTTCCACGCGTGAAAAGGATCTATTCCATGGCGACACTCACCGCACCTGCCGCAGGCGAACTGCGCTCCATCGACGCTGCCACCGGGGAGCCGTTCGGCGAGCCCTTCGCCACCAACAGCGCGGACGACGTGGATGCCGCCTGCGCGGCCGCGGCTGCCGCGTTCGACGATTACCGCAGCCGCCCGCTGGAAGAACGCGCCGCGTTCCTGGACCGCATCGCGGACGAGATCATGGGCATCGGCGATCCGCTGATCGAGGCGGCCATGCGCGAATCCGGCCTGCCGCGCGCCCGGCTGGAAGGCGAGCGAGGCCGCACTGTCGGCCAGCTGAAGCTGTTCGCGCAGGTGGTGCGTGACGGGCACTTCCTGGGTCTGCGCGTCGATCCCGCGCTGCCCGAACGCCAGCCGCTGCCCCGCCCGGACCTGCGCCTGCGCAAGGTACCGCTCGGCCCCGTGGCCGTGTTCGGCGCGTCCAACTTCCCGCTCGCCTTCTCCACTGCGGGCGGCGACACCGCCTCCGCCTTGGCGGCGGGCTGCCCGGTGATCGTGAAGGGTCATGGCGCCCACCCCAAGACCGGCTCGCTCGTCGCCGATGCGATCAAGCGCGCCGTCACCGCCTGTAACATGCCCGAAGGCGTGTTCGGCCATGTGCTTGGGTCCGGCAACACGGTCGGCGGCGCGCTGGTGAAGGATCCGCGCATCGCCGCGGTCGGCTTCACCGGTTCGCGTGGCGGCGGCACCGCGCTGATGAAGCTGGCGCAGGCCCGCCCGGTGCCGATCCCGGTCTATGCCGAGATGTCGAGCATCAACCCCGTGCTGCTGATGCCGGAGGCGCTGAAGGCGCGCGGCGCCGCGCTCGGCACCGCGTTCGTCGCCTCGCTGACCATGGGCGCCGGCCAGTTCTGCACCAATCCCGGCCTGCTGCTGGCGGTCGAGGGTGAGGGGCTGGACGCCTTCCTGGACGCGGCGCGCGCCGCGATGGGCGATGCGCCGGCCTCCACCATGCTGACGCCGGGCATACACGCCGCCTACAACGAAGGTGTCGAGGAACTGGCGAAGCACGCCAAGGTGGAGACGATCGCGCGTGGCCAGGCCGGGCAGGGCGTCACCTGTGGGCAGGCCGCGCTGTTCGCCACCACGGCGGAGGCGTTCCTGGCCGATGCGGCGCTGGGCCATGAAGTGTTCGGCGCATCCAGCCTGCTGGTCCGCTGCCGTGACGAGGCGGAGCTGGTGCGCGTGCTGCAGGAGGCCGAGGGCCAGCTGACCGCGACCATCCAGATGGATGCGGGCGACACCGCCATGGCGCAGCGGCTGCTGCCCGAGCTGGAGCTGAAGGCCGGCCGCGTGCTTGCCAATGGCTGGCCGACCGGCGTGGAAGTGGCGCATGCCATGGTCCATGGAGGGCCGTTCCCGTCCACCAGCGACGGGCGCACCACCAGCGTCGGCACCATGGCGATCGACCGCTATCTGCGGCCGGTCTCCTACCAGAACCTGCCGGAGGAGCTGCTGCCGGTAGAGCTGCGCGACGGCGCCGCCCTGCCGAAGCTGGTGGACGGCAAGCCGGCCTGAGCCACCTGCGATACCTGGGCCGACCATCCCGGTCGGCTCAGGCCATCGCCACTGCCGGGTGCGGCCCGGCATAATGGTCGAGGAATTGCTGGTGCGCCGGCAGCCGATCGACCGCGGCGGCGGTGCCCGCCTGCATGTCGGCCAGTGCCTGCCGCAGCCGATCCGGCGACATCAGCCGGGCGAGGTGGTGATGGCCGGCAGGTTCCAGCCGCTGGCCCAGCATCACCTGCACCCAGCTGTCGACCCGGAAAAGGTCGTCCGCCCCCTGCCACGCCTGCGCGCCTTCACGCCACAGCGCGATCCGTTCGACCAGCGTGGCGGGCAGGTCCATCGCGCGCGCGCGCTGCCAGAACGGCTCCGGCCGCTGATTTAGCGCGTAATGCAGGACAACAAAATCGCGCACCCGCTCCAGCTCCCGGCTGGCCAGATCGTTGAACCGCGCGGCGCGGGCGGTGGTGGCGCCGTCGAAGGGGAATAGCTGCAACAGGCGGGTAATGGCGATCATGGTCAGGTGGATGCTGGTTGATTCCAGCGGCTCCACAAACCCGCTCGCCAGGCTCAGCGCCACGCAATTGTTGATCCACACGCGCTTGCGCCGGCCGGTGGCGAAGCGGATCAGGCGCGGCTCCGTCAGCGGCTCGCCCTCGACGCTCGCCAGCAGGCGGGCATGCGCCTCGTCGTCGGACAGGTGATCGGCGGCATAGACCAGCCCGTTGCCCACGCGGTGCTGTAACGGGATCTGCCAGCGCCAGCCGGCATCGTGCGCCACCGCGCGGGTGAACGGCACCGCCGGCCCGGTGGCGCGCGTCTGCATGGCGAGCGCGCGGTTGGTGGGCAGCCAGTGGCCCCAATCCTCCCACCCGGCGGCGAACTCTCCCTCAATCAGCAGCGCACGAAAGCCGGTGCAATCTATGAACAGGTCGCCTTCGATGCGCTCGCCGCCCTCCAGCACCAGCGCCGCGATGTCGCCGCTGGCGCCATCCCGCTCGACCCGGTTGATGCGCCCTTCCACGCGGGTCAATCCCTGCGTCTCCGCCCGTTGACGCAGATACGCGGCGTAGCGGCCGGCATCGAAGTGGTAGGCGTAGGACAAGGCGGCGCCTTCGTCCGCGGTGAAGCGGCCGGCGCGCGCCGCCTCGTGCTCCACGCAGCAGGCGCCGATGTCACCGGCGACGCCCTGCCGGCGCGCTTCCAGCCACAAATGATGGAACTCCGCCATCCAGGTGCCCCGGCCCAGCGTGCCGAAGGAGTGGATGTAGCGGTCGCCGACCCGTGCCCAATCCTCGAAACTGATGCCTAGCTTGAAGGTGGCGCCGGTGGCGCGCAGGAACTCGCGCTCGTCCAATCCCAGCAGGGCATGGAACGGGCGGATGGTAGGGATGGTCGCCTCGCCCACGCCAACCGTGCCGATCGCATCCGATTCCACCAGCGTCACGGCGACCTGGTCGCGCAACTGCCGCGTCAGCGCGGCCGCCGCCAGCCAGCCGGCGGTGCCGCCGCCTGCGATTACCACGCGCTTCATCGGTTCAGCCTTTGCAGCAGCCGCGCGCGCAGGCGGCGGGCGGCGATGTCATCCAGCGGGGCGAGCGGACCCTGCGCATGCTCCGGCAGATGCGCGGCGGGCAGGTCAGGCGGACCCCACAGGTAATAGTCGAACATGGCGCGCCACGCCTGCTTCTCCGCTTCCGGCCGGTCGCGCAGGCTGAGGAGGCCCGACAGCAGCGTGTTCATCGGCGTGTCGAGGAAGCGCGGCACCGGGTTCCACCAGTAATTGATCATGGCGTTGAACCCGTCCAGCGCCTCCACATTGTGCCACCACAGTGCGGGGTAGAGCAGCACGTCGCCCCCCTCCATCTCCGCCACCTGCGCCCGTGCCAGTGCTTGCGCGAAGCGCGGATAGCGGATGTGGTCGGGTGCGTTAAGGTCCACCATGGACACGACCTGCCCGCCAGGTGTCGGCTCCAGCGGGCCGGGATAGAGATTGGCGATCTGGTCCGGCGGGAACAGGGTGAAACGGCGCCGGCCGACCATGCAGCAGGCGATGTTGTTCGACATGTCGTAATGCGTGGCGGCGATCGTGCGATTGCCCAGCCAGATGCTGATTGTCGGTTCCCCGCCCAACGTGGCGGCGTCCAGCGCTGGCCCGTTCTCCGCGCGCAGCCCTGGCAGGAAGGTGTCGAGATCGGCGGAACCGAGATAGATCGCTGGCGCGGCCGGGTCGCCCAGTGTCGCGGCGATACGGCCGAGGTAATCGGCCAGGGGCGCCTGCTCCGCCCGGAAGTTCAGGCCGGTTATGTCGTCATTGTAGAAGAAGCGCCCGCCGATCGCCGGGTCGCCGGTATAGCCGACCATGGCATGCCCGGCGTCGAACCGGCGCAGGTAGTCCATCGCGGCGTGCGGCCCCGCCAGCCCGGCGCGTACCAGCGGCCAGTCCCGGCCGAATCCACGCAGCAGCACCGGCTGCCCGTCCGCCAGCAGCTCCGCCATCGGGATCGTGTCCCAACCGTCGGAGTCGATCTTGCGCACCGCCTCAGTCACCGCGCGCCTGCTTCAATTCGATCAGCCGGGCCATGTTGCCAAGCGATGCCTGCTGCAGGAAGGCGAGCCGCAGCACGCCTGTGCGGTTCAGCCGTTCCAGCGTGGCGCCGTCCAGCGCCGCCAGCCGGTCCGCGCCGACGGTGTGGTACTGGTTCAGCACTACCTCCCGCCCGCTGCCCAACGTGACGGTGATCGCCACCGGTTCGATCAGGCCGGCCTCCTCCAGCGCGGCGAACATCGCCTGCGCCGCCGGCAGTCCTTCGCCGATGACCCGCAGGTGGCGTGTCGCCTGCTGCAATGCCGGCGCGTTGCCACCATGGGGCAGGAACAGCGGTTCCCCCACCTCGCGCCCGATACGTGGATCGGCGAGGTCCACATGGAGGGTCGCCTCCCCGGTCTGCGGCCGCAGGGCGACGCTGAACGGCCCACGCGCCTGCACCGCGGGCACGATGCGGCTGGTCCAGCGGGTGCCGTCCAGGAACAGGTTCTCCCCCCGCTCCAGCCCCAGCAGCACGACCGCATGCCAGGCGCCGGCATCGTCGCGCCGGAACAGGATCGGAAACTCGCGGGCCAGCCCCTCGAACTCGCCGGGCAGGGCCAGCATCTGGTTCACCGCATCGCCGAATTCCGGACCGTGGCGCCAGGCCACGCGCAAATCGTGATGGTCGATGCTGTCGAGTGCGACGGGTGCGTTCATGAAAGAAGTCCAGTTGCAACGGGGCCGCTCGCAAGCGGCCCCGTCACCCCCGCTCAGAAGCGGAACCGCGCGCCCAGGAAATAGCGCGGCTTCAGCTCCGATGCGAAGAACATCTGCCGTTCGCTGCGCCCGTAGGTCCGGACCGTCGCGCTCAGCAGGTTGATCGCTTCGAACGACACCGCGATGTTATCCGTGATGTCGTAGCTTGTGGCGAGGTCGAGCGTGCCGAAAGCCTTGGTGAAGACCGGGTTGCGGTTCACGCCGCCCCGGTTCAGCCCCGACAGGAAGCTGGCGCGCCAGTTGTAAGCCAGCCTGGCGGAGAAGCCGTACTTTTCGAAGATGCCGGTCACGTTCAGCGTGTCCGACAGGCCGATCAGCGCGAACTGGTCCACCCCGATCGGCGCGCCGCGATCCGCATCCACGTCGCCATTGACGTTGGTGTAGGAGCCCGAGACGCCGAAGCCGCTGTCGCCGAAGAAGTGCTGCGCCTGCAATTCAAAACCGTAGATGTTGGCCGACCGGTTGTTGATCGGCGTGGTCACCTGGAAATTGAACAGCGGGTCGGCCGCATTGGCGGTGACGTCGAACTGCGCCAGGATGCTGTCAACATAGGTCTGCGACAGGTTGCCGTTGACGATGTTCCCCTGGAACTCCGCCGAGGCGGCCTGCAGGTTGCCGTTATATTTGTCGAGCAAGGCGGTCAGCGTGAACAGCTCCGCCTCCGTCCCGTCGAGACCCAGGCGCTGGAGTTCGCCCAGCGCGGCGCCGGAACGGGTGCCCGGCGCACCGCTGGTGGGATCGCGCAGGCCGAACAGGTTCTGTTCGACCACGCCGGAGCCGACGAAATTGTTCACCTTCTTGGCGAAGAAGCCGAACGAGACGTAGCTCGACCGGTCGTAATACCATTCCAGCGACACGTCGAAATTGTCGGAGATCAGCGGGCGCAGACCCGGATTGCCGGTCGTGCCGGTCGCCTGCCCGTCCAGCGCCGTCGGCCGCCCCGGCGCCTGTGCGCTGGTGGAGGCGAACAGGTTGCCGTAATCGGGACGGGCCAGCGTGCGGCTGTACGACACGCGGGCGACCACATCGTCCGCCGGTTCGATCTGGAAATCGATGGACGGCAGCAGGTTGTTGTACTCGCCATCCGCCACGACGTCCTGCAGGTCGTTGCCGACATTGACGCTGAAGTCGTTGTCGGACGTCCAGATGATCGCGTTGGGGATCGCCTGCTGCGCGACCGAATCCACCTTGGTGTTCTCGTACCGGACGCCGGCCGTGATCCGGGCATCACGCCCGCCGATGTCGAAGCCGAAGGTCGTCTGCGCATAGACCGCCAGGATCTTCTCCGACACCTCGTCGAAGTCGTTGGAGGTGACGCGCCGCTGGTTGGTGGCCGTGGGCGCCTGCGTGCCGGGGATCAGCGGCTGCCGGTCCTGCGCGTAGATGGGCGAGAAGATGTTCAGCAGGTCCACGGCGTTGCCACGGAACGAGATCTCGTTGCTGGTGGCGTCGAACTTGTCGAACTTACAGCCCTGGCAGAACTGTTCGACCAGATCGCCGGCGAATTGCTGGATGTCGCCGGCTTGCGTGATGCCCCAGTCGCCCAAGATCTGTTCGGTCTGGCTGCGCGCGCTGGTCATCTTGGAATCGATGTAGGTCGCGCCCACGTCGAACCGGTCGCCATCGCCGAAGTCCCAGCCCAGGTCCGCACGCAGCTGGTTGATCCGCTGTTCCTGGCGCGAGGCATTGGTGCGCCCGACCTGGGAGCCCAAGTCGCCAATGTCGAGCACGCCGTTGCGATTGCCGTTGATGTCGTTCAGCACATAGCTTTGCGCCGGAATGTCACCGGTGTGATCCGCCGAGTGGCGATCAATCACCGGGGCGCCCATGCTGAACAGCGTGGAGCTGGCACCATTGACGGCGTCAGGCTTCGTCTCTGACTTGGAATGGTTGCCATCCAGGCTCAGCGTCAGCCCTTCGGCAATATCGTAGGTGGCGTTCAGGCCATAGGATTGCAGCTCGCTCTTGGTGGCGCGGTACTGCTGCTCGAACCCCATGTCCTTGGTGACGTAGCGGCTGCCTTCCTCCAGGAAGACGGCGGTGCGCACCACCGGGTCATCGTCGAACACCACGCGGTCGAACGGCGTGTTGAACCAGTTGGTCTGGTCGTTGCGCGCCTCGCTCACGGCATTCTGCGCATACAGCGCGTCACCCGTGATCGTCAGCCCGTCGAAGGGGCGGAACTGCATGGTGAGCGAGCCATTGATGCGCTCACGTTCGAAGGTGGAGTAGTTGTACCGGCTGTCGTCGGGGATGCCCACCAGCTGGCTGGCATCGCTGGGCGCGTTCTCCACCACCGTCGGATTGTTGCCGGTGCGCACGATAGTGGCGACATCGGAGTAGGGGCGGATGGTCCAGCCATTGATGGTGGAGCTCGCCGCCGCGCTCTTGCGCAGCTGATATGCGCCGAAGGCGGATACACCGAATGTGTCGGCGGGGTTGGACCAGCTGACGACGCCGGTGACCTCCGGCGTGACGCTGAAGCCGTCGCGGCTGGCGTCGTACAGCCCCTTGGCGCCGACGGAGCCGCGCAGCCCTTCCGCCGGGCCTTCCAGCGGGCGCTGCGTCACGACGTTGATGCTGGCGCCGATGCCGCCGGTCGGCACTGCGGCGCGGCCGGTCTTGTACACTTCCAGCCGGGTGACGCCTTCCGACGCCAGGTTCTGGAAGTCGAACGAACGGCTGGTCGCACGCCCGAAATCGACGGAGGCGTCGCCGCCGATCGCGTTGACGTCGGATGTCGCCAGCTGGCGACCATTGACGGTGACGAGGTTGAACGACGGGCCGAAGCCGCGCACCGTGACCTGCGACCCTTCGCCATTGCGGCGGTCGATCGACACGCCGGGAATACGCTGCAGCGACTCGGCCAGGTTGGTGTCGGGGAACTTGCCGATATCCTCAGCACTGATCGCATCGACCACGCCGACCGAGTTGCGCTTGATCTCCGCCGCCGCCTCCAGGCTGGCGCGCACGCCGGTGACGATGATCTCGTCACCCTCGACACTGTCAGCCGCGGGTAGGCCGGTGGGCAGCGTGCCCACACCCTGTCCGCCGGTTTCCGTCTCGCTGCCGGGTTGCGGGTTGGTCGGCTCGCCCGTCGCCTGGGCGAGTGCCGGCGCCAGCGGAAGCGCAGCGGTTAACGCTAACACAGACGCGGACAGCGTCAGCCTCGAAATAGCCATTACCCTCATGGGGATCCCCTCTGTTCTTGCGGCACATCGCGCATGCCAGCTTTGTGGCCGTGTGAATCCGGCCTGTGTGCAAGCTAACCGGTAACGATTGCATGTCAACGGGTGAGGAGGCTATCTTTGATAGCGTTATCTCGCTTTTTCAGGATGCTGCGGCTTTTGTGCCGCGCCTTATCGGGCGGCGTCTTCCTGCGCCTGCCATGCGGTGATCGCCGGATCGTCGCGCAGGATACGGGCGGCGGGATCGAGCCGGTAGGGAATGTCCGCTGCACCCAGATCGACGCTGCCGCGACCGCCCGGCATCGGTACGGTGCGAACCGCGCCGGTGAGCGGATCGCCGACTCGCACCTCCACCGGCATGGCGAAGGGGCGGGCGGCGCCGCTGTCCCACCGCAGCAGCAGCCGGGTGCCGTCCCGTTCCGCCACCAGCCGCGGCAAGGCGGCCTGCCGCAGGTAGGTGTCGAAGAACCAGCGATGATCCGCACCCGTCACCTCGCCGACGATCCGCGCCAGATCCTCGCTGCTGCGGCGCACGGGCACGAAATTGCCCGGCTGCGGGTCATCCCGATCATAGACGAGCCGGCGCAGCACCTGCCGGAAAGCCACGTCGCCGATCAGGCCGCGCAGCGTATGGGCGATCCAGCTTCCCTTGTAATAGATGTCGTTGCCCCAGCCGGCTTCCTCATCGAGGTAATTCCCGGTCGCGGCGGGGTCGGCGGGTACCAGCGGCACGCGATTGAGGATGCGCTTGCGCTGATCCCACAGCGCGGCGTTGTAAGCCACCTCGCTACCCTGCCACAGCAGGTAGAGCGGCTGCATGTAGCTGTCGAAGCCCTCGTGCAGCCACATCTCGCCATCGGTGGCATTGGTCATCTGGTTGGCGAACCATTCGTGACCGAATTCATGCTGCGCCAGCCAGTCATAGCCCTCCGGCGCCAGCTTGTAGCCATTGCCGTAGGCGTTGATCGTCTGGTGCTCCATGCCGAGATGCGGTGTTTCCGCCAGCCCCACCTTTTCGTCGGCGAAGGGGTAAGGGCCGACGACCTCCTCGAAGAAGCGGAGATAGCGCTGCGTCTCCGCCAGCAGGCGCGCGACATCGTCCGGCTTGTCGCCGGGCAGGTGCCAGTACTGCACGGGGATGATGTTGCCGTAGGCGCTGCGATAGCTCGCCTCCGCCAGCAGGTACGCGCCGATCTGCAGCGTTACGCCATAGGCGTTCGGTTGCCGTGCGCGCCAGCGCCAGGTGGCCCAGCCGTTCGCATGCGTTTCTTCCACCAGCGTGCCGTTGGCGGCGGCGACCAGCCCGTCGGGTACGCGGATGGCCAGGTCCAGCAGCGCGACCCGCTTTGCCGGGTGGTCGAGGCAGGGCCATAGCAGGTCGCATCCCTCGCCCTGGATAGCGCTGGCGATCCAGGGCTGCCCGTCCGGCGTCCGCGCCCAGGTCATGCCGCCATCCCATGGCGCGCGCGCCGCGACATGCGGTGCGCCGTGCCAGCGGATACCGACCTGCGCCGTGCCGCCCGCCGGCATGGAGCGGGGCAGGGTGATGCGCAGCAGCCCGTCGGGATTGCGCCATGCTGACGGGGGCAGCGCCTGTCCGTCCACGCTGATCCCGTCGATGGCGAACCGCGGGTCGAGGTCGAAGGCGACCTCCCGCTGCGGGGCGTCGACCGTCACCGTGTAATCGGCGCTCCCCGCGATGCTGCGGGTCGCGGGATCGACGGTGAAGCCCAGCGCCAGATGCGGCAGGGTCATGCCGGCGCGTACGGGATCGAGCGGCAGCCCGCTCTGGCGCGTCCGCTCCGCCAGGGCGGGCTCCTGCGCCATGGCGGGCTGCGCGCATGCCAGCGCCAGCAGCGCCAGCAGGCCGCGCATCAGCGTTCCAGCGGAACAGTCGGGCTCAGGCGCTGGATCTCCGCATACAGCGCTTGAGCCCGGCGGCACGCATCCTCGTTGCCATCCTCGCAGCGTTCGCGCTGCCGGCGATAGTCACGGTCCAGCTTGCCCAGCTGTTCCTCCCGCCGGCGGATTTCCCGGCCGCGCGCCTCGTCCGCCTCGCTCTGGCTGGTGGTCGCAAGGTCGACGGCGCCCGATGCGGCCCGCACGGGCAGCGTCGCGACGTTGTAGGCCGCCTTGGCCAGGCACCCGCCCAGCAGGCAGGGCAGCAACGCGGCGGCGAACAGCAGGGGCGAACGGATGGGGAGGGAGCGCATGGCGCAACCGTCTGCCATCACGGCGTGCAGGTCAAGTTGCCCGATCCCGCGCGCCTCACATCGCATTGCGCAGTGCCGCGCACCTGCACGTCGCCCGATCCGGCGATGGCGCCACTGACCTTACCGTTGCTGGCGAAGGCGGCATCGCCCGATCCGCTGACCCTCACCTCCGCCGCGCCGACCTGCAGCCTGGCCATGTTGGCGGAGCCGCTGCCGGCGATGCCGAGTTCCAGGGTCTCCGCCGTGCCACCCGCGGCGATGTCGCCGCTGCCCGCCAGCGCCACCTTCAGCCGGCTGGCGGTGACCTGCGGCGCGGACAGGTTGCCCGAACCGCTCAACCGCAGCTCCGCCTCGCCGCTCAGGGCATCGCTCGAAAGATCGCCCGATCCGCTAAGCGCCAGACTACGAATGTTGGGCAGGGTCACCCGCACGATTGCCGCAGGTCCGCCGCGCGGCCCGTCACCCTCCCGCCCGATCGCCAAGGTATCGCCCGTCCGGTTGAAGCGCAGCCGTTCGGTAGCCGTTGCCGGCCCTTCCGCCCGAACGCTGAAGGTCGCGCCGGTGGTGACCAGCACCGTGTCCGCCCCGGCCAGCGCGACGCCCGTCGGCGGCGTTCCGTCAAGGTCGAACTCGGCCAGCGGCACGCCCGTGCTGATGTTGCCCGCGCCGACCTTGACTCCGCATGCCGCCAGCATGGCGGTGACCGCCACCAGCACGCCGCCACGTATCCACCCGGTGCGTATCGACCTGCTTCCTGTCACCCGCATCGCGCTCACCTCCTCAAGTGTGTTGCCGTGGTAATACGGCAAGATAGCGGAGTGTGCAAAGGGAAACGCGCAACGAAAAAGGGGCCGCCCTGGCGGGCAGCCCCTTCTGGTTCAGCGATCCCGTCGCTCAGGCGACTTCGGCGCTGTCGTAATATTGCGGCGCGTGCTGGCGCAGCACGTCCAGGATCTTGGTCAGCGCGGTCGGCTCGTCCGTCTTCTCCATCGCGGCCAGCTCGCGGGCGAGGCGGCTGGATGCGGCTTCGAAGATCTGCCGTTCGGAATAGCTCTGCTCGGGCTGGTCATCCGGCCGGAACAGGTCGCGCGTGACCTCCGCGATGGAGACGAGGTCGCCCGAATTGATCTTGGCCTCGTATTCCTGCGCGCGGCGCGACCACATGGTGCGCTTGATCCGGGGCTTGCCCTTCAGTGTCTCCATCGCTTCCTTCAGCGTCTTGTCGCTGGAAAGCTTGCGCATGCCGATCGCTTCCACCTTGTTCACGGGGACGCGCAGGGTCATGCGTTCCTTTTCGAAGCGGAGCACGTACAACTCCAGCTTCATGCCGGCGATCTCCTCGCTCTGCAGCTCGATCACCCGGCCGACACCATGCTTGGGGTAAACAACATAATCGCCAACGTCGAATGCGGGGGCGTTGGAAGCCATTAAGCAGTCCTTTCTTGTCGGACAGGCAGGCTGGCAGCTGTCATCAGGCGGGGCACCGTCATCTGCGGGTGACCTGCCGTTCGCGCGCGCGACGCTGCTGCGTTTGGGGAGATTATCCTGCCTTCCTTGTCACCCTGCTGCCGGCGCGTGCGACAACGCGCGCCGGAACAGTTGATGAAGTGTGTAGCAGATTCGCCACACAAATTCCACCCTTGTGCGTCGCAACCTTCCAGAATTGAACGATCAATCGCCTTCGCCCGGCTCCGCACTGAAATACTTGTCCAGCTTGTCCGTCTCGCCCTTCATCTCGTCCGCGTCGGCGGGCGCGTCCTTGCGCTGCGTGATGTTGGGCCATTCGGCGGAGTACTTGGCGTTCAGTTCCAGCCAGGTTTCCAGCCCGCTTTCAGTATCAGGCAGGATCGCTTCCGCCGGGCATTCGGGCTCGCACACGCCGCAATCGATGCATTCGGACGGATTGATGACGAGCATGTTCTCGCCCTCGTAGAAACAGTCCACCGGACACACTTCGACGCAATCGGTGTACTTGCACCGGATGCAGGCGTCCGTGACGACATAGGTCATGCTATTCTTCCGTTCCTTCATGCGCGCGCCGGCTGGTACGGCGGCAGCGGGGGCGGGCCTGCTATGGTGAGTGATCGGCGCCAGTCAAGGCCGGCCTCGCCATGGGCCCTACCTCCCGGTAGTGCGTGCGCGCCTCCGTAGCCGGACCGCGCCGCAAAGGCAGCGACAGGATTTCTATCACCAGCACATGGCGCGCCATCGGCAGGGTCAGCGTGTCGCCGGGGCAGACCGGCTGGTCGGTGCGCAGCACGCGGATCCCGTTGCGGCGCATGTGCCCTTCGGCGATCCAGCGCTGCGCGAGCGTGCGGCTCTTGGCCAGGCGCAGCGCGAACAGCAGCTTGTCCAGCCGCATCGCGCCGCACGCGGCCTCCGTCACCGGACCAGCCCCGCAAGCGCGGCGAAGGCGTTGCCCTCGGGCAGCGGCACGGCGCGCGTATCCTCCGGCGGTTTGCCGTGTCGCTCGTTCCGGCGCTCGTCGGCGCGAACCGGCCGCCAGGTCCAGCGTTGCGGCGCGGGCGGGCCGAACTGCCCGTCGGCCAGCGGGCGGGGATTGCCCGCCGGGCGGAAGCCTGCATCGCGCAGCAGCGCCTGCAGCGTCGGGGCCTGCAGCCCCATCGACGTGGCGAGCGACAGGTCGAGCACAAAGGGCCGCCGCCCGCCCGCGCCGCGCGCATCGAAGGCGGCGCGCACCACCCGCTCCACCATGTCGAGCCGCACCTGCTGCCGCCCGGCCCGGCGATAACCGGCGAAGCGTTCGCGGGCGCCGGTCACCACCGGTTCCATGCCGGGGTTGAGCGGAGCCACCGGCGCCAATGCGTGCAGCAAAGCCCGCGCCGCCGGCTTCAGCAAGGCCGGCACGAACAGGTCGAGTGCCCCCACGGTGACGCCCAGCCGGCGCAGCAGCGGGCGGCGATCCTTGGGCAGATGCTGCATGCCGGCATCCGCGCGCGGCACGATCCCGCCGCCCGCCGCCAGCGTCAGCAGCACGGCGCGCAGTTCGGTGCCGGTGGCGGGATCCGCCGCCGCATCCTCGATCCGGCGCAGCGGGGCGAGCAGGGCCAGCCGCGCCTCCAGCCAGGCGGCCAGCGCATCGGCCAGCCGGGTGCGTTGGCCCGCCTCCAATTGCGTCAGTTCGCGCGCCAGCTTCAGCCTGGGGCGGCTCAAGGTGCGTCCGCGTTCCAGCGTGGCGATCGCGCGTCCGCCGCTCCACAACTGACCATCGCGCAGTTCCACCGCGCCAAGTTCCGCGCCGATCAGCGCCTCGGCCCGCTGGGCAAGCAATTGCGGCAGGTGCTTTTCCGCCGCGGCCAGCATCAGCCGCCGGTCCTCGTGTCCGGCGCTCGCATCGACCACGAAGCGGAAGCCTTCCAGGTGACCGATCGGCTCCCCTTCCACCAGCACGCGGCCATCCGCGTCCGCCTCAACCCGCATCAATCCCCCATCCTTCCCCAGGCCGCGCATCAGGACGGCGGTGCGCCGGTTGACGAAGCGCTCGGTCAGTCGCTGGTGCAGCGCGTCGGACAGCCGCGCCTCCACGCCCCGCGCCCGCGCCGCCATCTCGTCGCGCGCCAGCACCCAATCGGGTCGCTGGCAGATATAGGCCCAGGAACGGATCGCGGCGATGCGGCCCTGCAGCGTGTCGATATCGCCGCCGGTGCGGTCCAGCTCCGCGATCCGCGCGGCCACGAAATCCGCGCCCAGGTGCCCGGCACGCAGGTCGTCCCACAGCCGCGCGACAAAGCGGCTGTGCGTCTCCGCACCCTGCTGGCGGAAGTCAGGCAGCTGGCACGCCTCCCAGAAGCGCCGCACGCTGCCGGCCCCCCGCACCGTGCCGGCGATGGCGGGATCCTCCGCCAGCCGCTTCAGCACGGCGAGGTCGATCGCCTCGGGCGCGGGCGCCAGCTCGGGCCGGTCAGGCTTCGCCTCCAGGTCGGCGATCAACTGCCCGATGGAGCCGGTGCGCGGTTCGGCATTGCGCCAGTAGAGTTTCGTCAGCGGCGCGAAGCGGTGCTGCTCGATGGCAAACACCTCGTCCTCCGTGAACTCGGGCTCCCCGCCGCGGCTGCCGCCCGCCCCTGAGCCCCCAAGCGTGCCGAAGGTGCCATCCTGCTGGTGCCGCCCGGCGCGGCCGGCGATCTGCGCCATCTCCGCCGGGGTCAGGCGCCGCTGGCGCACCCCGTCGAACTTGCTGAGGCCCGCGAAGGCGACATGCGTGACATCGAGGTTCAGCCCCATGCCGATCGCATCGGTGGCGACGATGTAATCGACCTCGCCCGACTGGAACAGCGCCACCTGCCGGTTGCGCGTCTCCGGGCTCAGCGCGCCCATCACCACCGCCGCGCCGCCGCGGAAGCGGCGCAGCATCTCCGCCACCTGGTACACCTGCTCCACACTGAAGGCGACGATGGCGCTCCTGGGCGGCAGTCGGCTGAGCTTGCGCGGGCCGACATGCGTGAGGGTGGAGAAGCGCGGCCGTTCCACCAGCTCGGCCCTGGGGTACAGCGCGCGGACCAGCGGCTCGAGGGTTGAGGAGCCCAGCAGCATCGTCTCCTCCCGCCCGCGCGCATGCAGCAGCCGATCGGTGAAGATGTGCCCGCGTTCGCGATCCGCCGCGATCTGCGCCTCGTCCAGCGCCACGAAGGCATGGCCGCCGCCGTCACGCGGCATCGCTTCCGCCGTGCACAGGAAATAGCGCGCGCCCGGCGGCTCGATCCGCTCCTCCCCGGTGATCAGCGCGACCTTGTCATCGCCCTTGATCGCGCGCACCCGGTCGTACACCTCTCGCGCCAGCAGGCGCAGCGGGAAGCCGATCGCGCCGCTGGAATGCGCCACCATCCGTTCGATCGCCAGATGCGTCTTGCCGGTATTGGTGGGGCCGAGCACGGCCCGGAGGCGGCTGTCTGTCGGGGGAAACAACACGATGGATGCAGTGTGGCGACACCCGGGCACGGGTGCAAGCGGCGCGGCAGGTTCATCCCGTCGCAACACAGCCCCGGCTCATCGTCGTTAACGGCCGCGCAACTTCAAGCGGATAGCGGCTTGCGGCACGGGTGGCGCACGGAGGGGGCGAGGGGCCGGCTTGGGCACTATGCAGCCAGTTGCGAAGAATGTGGCGACACCGCTGGTGGACCGCGGCCAACGCCGCCGCGCCGCCGTCGGCCAGCCGCGCCGTCGCATCCTGCGTCGCCCGCGCATCGCGGTGGACCTCGGCCGCGGGATCGGCTCGCGCCGCTGGCTGACCGGTCTCGCCGCATTGGTCGCGCTCGCCACGCTGGCGTTGGTCGCCGTGCCCGATTTCTCGCCGCTGGTCGCGGCACCGCCGGTCGCCTTGCAGGAGCGGGAGGCGGACGAGTTCCGCTCGCTCGGCATCGCGCCGCTGGCCTTGGGCGCGGATAGCGGCCGGCACATGGGGGCGAGCCTTTCCGTCACCCGCCTGAAGGCGACGCCCGATCGCCCGCGCATCGACGTGCAGGCGCGCTTCGCCAGTGGCGACACCTACGAACGGTTGCTGGCGCGCGCCGGGGTCGGCGGGGCGGAGGCGGCGTTCGTTTCCCGGCTGATCGGGCAACGCGTGCCCGCAGCCCAGGTGGCGGCGGGCACGCCGGTCGACCTGACGCTGGGCCGCCGCGCCGCGCCGGGAATGTCGCGCCCGCTGGAACAGCTGGAGTTCCGCGCCCGCTTTGACCTCGCGCTCGGCATTGAGCGGCGTGGCGGCACGCTGGCGCTGGTGCCCCGGCCGATCCGCACCGACGCGACCCCGCTGCGTCTGACCGGCAAAGTGGGCGATGGCCTCTACCGCTCCGCCCGCGCTGCCGGTGCCCCCGCGCGGGCCGTGCAGCAATATCTGCGCGCGCTGGGGCCGAATGCCGGCGTCGCCGCGGGGGACGAATACGACATGGTCATCGCTTGGCGGCGTGCGGCGACGGGCGAGGTGGAGGAGGGGGAGCTGCTGTATGCCGGCCTCACCCGCAACGGCCGCCCGCGCCACCAATTGCTGCGCTGGGGCCGAGAAGGCCGCTTCTTCGAAGCGAGCGGCGTAGGCCAGCAGCGCGAAGGGATGGCGCAGCCGGTGCCAGGCCCGATCACCAGCCGTTACGGCCCGCGCCGGCACCCCATCCTGCGGTTCACCCGGATGCATGCCGGCAATGATTACCGTGCCGGCCACGGCACGCCGATCCGGGCGGTGACCGATGGCACCGTCACCTATGCCGGGCGACATGGCGGCCATGGAAATTTCGTTCGCCTGCGCCATGCGGGGGGACTTGGCACCGGCTACGCGCATATGAGCCGCATCGCGGTTCGCAACGGCGCATCGGTCAAGCGCGGGCAGGTGATCGGCTATGTCGGTTCCACCGGCCTTTCCACCGGACCGCATCTTCATTTCGAGGTCTATCGCGGGGGCAGGACGGTCAATCCGTCCTCCGTCCGCTTCACCACCCGCGCCCAGCTGGAAGGGCGCGAGCTGGCGAACTTCCGCGCCCGCCTGGCAGAGCTGCGCCGCGTGACGCCCGGCGCCGCATTGCAGCCGCTGCCGCCGGAGCCGGCGGCGGCCGTCGAGGCGAAGCCGCTGCGCGAGATCGATCGGGTGGACACGACGCAGGTGGTCGGCTGACCTTGCAGGGCGGGGCCGGATGGGGCACGCCGCCCCGATGACCGGAGCCTACCCCGCCACCCGCCTGCGCCGCCCCCGCGCCACCCAGTGGAGCCGGGCCATGCATCGGGAGACCGTGCTGACCCCCGCGGACCTGATCTGGCCGCTGTTCGTGACCGACGGCACCGGGGTGGAACAGCCCGTCGCCTCTCTGCCCGGCGTGTCGCGCTGGTCGGTCGACGGCATCGTCGCGCGGGCGAAGGAGGCGGTGGCGCTCGGCATTCCATGTCTGGCGCTGTTCCCCAACACGCCCGCGACAGCGCGCAGCACGGACGCGGCGGAGGCGCTGAACCCCGACAACCTGATGTGCCGCGCGATCCGCGCGATCCGCGATGCCTGCGGCGATGCAATCGGCGTACTGACCGATGTGGCGCTCGACCCCTATACCAGCCACGGGCAGGACGGGTTGCTGGATGACAGGGGCTACGTCGCCAACGACGTCACCGTGGACGTGCTGGTGCAGCAGGCGCTGGTGCAGGCCGCCGCCGGTGCGGACATCGTGGCGCCGTCGGACATGATGGATGGCCGCATCGCCGCGATCCGCGCCGGGCTGGAAGGCGCCGGCCACCACAATGTCCAGATCATGAGCTACGCCGCCAAGTACGCCAGCGCCTTCTACGGCCCGTTCCGCGACGCGGTGGGCAGCTCGGGCGTGCTGCAGGGCGACAAGAAGACCTACCAGATGGATCCTGCGAATGGAGACGAGGCCCTGCGGGAGGTCGCGCTCGACCTGGCGGAGGGGGCCGACAGCGTGATGGTGAAGCCGGGCCTCGCCTATCTCGACATCATCTGGCGGGTGAAGGAACGTTTCGGCGTGCCGGTCTTCGCCTATCAGGTCAGCGGCGAATATGCCCTGATCGAGGCGGGCGTGGCGGCCGGGATCGCCACGCGGGAGGCGCTGGTGTTGGAAAAGCTGATCGGGTTCAAGCGGGCGGGCTGTTCCGGCATCCTGACCTACCATGCCCCGCTTGCCGCGCGGCTGCTGAATGCGTGAGTTCACCCTTGCGACGCCCCGGCTGGTCCTGCGCGACTGGCAGGAGGCCGATCTCGCGCCGTTCCACATCATGTGCCGCGATCCGCGGGTGATGCGCTTCGTCGGGCCGGACCTCACCCGGCGGCAGGCCGCTGGGGAGATCGCCCGCTATCGCCGCGAACAGGAGCGCGACGGCCACAGCTTCCGGGCGCTGGAGCATCGGCAGACGGGCGGCTTCATCGGCTATTGCGGGGTCCGGCTGGGCTGTCCCGGCACGCCGCTCGCCGGGCAGCCGGAACTGGGCTGGCGGCTCGCCACGCATCTGTGGGGGCAGGGCTACGCGCACGAGGCGGCGGTGGCCGCGATCGACTGGGCGTTCGGCAATCTGGGCAAGGACCGCGTGATGGCGATGACCTCGCCCCGCAATGCGCGATCCTGGCGATTGATGCTGCGGCTTGGGATGCGGCACCGGCCGGAGCTGGATTTCGGCCATTCCCGCCGCACTGGCGCCGCGCGGCATCGGCCGCATGTGGTGTTCAGCATGGACCGCAGCGCATGGCAGGCGGCATGAGCCCGCAGGACCGCTTCCCCTGGGCCACGATCCTGCCGTTCGGCGGCAAGGTGCCCGTCATCCACGAAACCGCGTTCGTCGCGCCCGGCGCGCGGATCATCGGCGATGTCACGATCGGGCCGCAGGCGAGCGTGTGGTACAATTGCGTGCTGCGCGGCGACATCCACCGCATCGTCATCGGTGCGCGCAGCAACGTGCAGGACGGCAGCGTCTTCCATGTGGAGGGGCCGCGCCCCGACACGGACGGCCAGCCGACGATCCTGGGCGAGGATTGCGTGATCGGCCACATGGCCGTGGTCCATGGCGCCGTCGTGGAGGATCGCGGCTTCGTCGGCATGGGTGCGGTGGCGATGGACGGGGCGGTGATCGGCGCGGGCGCGATGCTGGGCGCTGGTGCGCTGCTCGGCCCCGGCAAGGCGATCCCCCCGGCGGAGATCTGGGTCGGCCGCCCGGCGAAGTTCCTGCGTGCGCAGACGCCGGACCAGGTGAACAAGATCCGCTTCCAGACCGAACGCTATTGCCGGCTGGCAGAGGCGCATCTGGCGGAGCTGCGCGGTTAGGCGACCGCGCTGATCCGGGCGGGGCGGCGTTCGGCGGCCCACACGCTGATCGTCAGTTCCCCCGGCAGGTGGCCGACCACGCGCGCCTCCAGCCCCAGCGCGGTCAGCCAGTCCAGCACCGCCTGATCGGTGAAGCCCAGGCGCGCATGGGCGAAGCGGCGGCGGAAATCGTCGCGGTCATGGCTGGCCATGTCGGCCACCACCATCGTGCCGCCCCGCGCCAGCACCCGCGCCGCCTCCGCGATCACTGCCTCCGGATGGTGGGCGTAATGCAGCACCTGGTGCAGGATCACGGTGTCGAACGCGCCATCTTCCATCGGCAGGGCATACATGTCTGCCTGCGCCAGTTCGGCGGTGATGCCGCGCTCCGCCAGCCGTGCCCGGGCGAAGCGCAGCATCTCGGGCGAACGGTCGACGCCAAGCGCCGCCGTGGCCCGCGCCGCCAGCTGTTCCAGCATGCGCCCGGTGCCGGTCCCGATGTCGAGCAGCCGGCCCAACGGTCGCCGGCCCAGCGCCGCGTCGATCACCCGGTCGACCTCGCTGTCGGGCACATGCAGGCGGCGCAGCTCGTCCCAGCGCCAGGCATTGCGTTCGAAGAAGCGCTGCGCCTCCGCCGCGCGATCGGCACGGATCGCCTTCAGCCGGGCGCGGTCGGCGGCGAACAGCGGCGTCTCGCCGCCAGTCTCGGCCCAGGCGTCCAGCAGCGCGAAGATCGGCTGCACCCGCGCGGGCGGGCCCAGCCGCAGGAACACGGCGGTGCCTTCCTTGCGCCGGCGCACCAGCCCCGCCTCCTGCAAGGCCTTCACATGCTGCGACATGCGCGGCTGGCTCTGCCCCAGCACCTGCGCCAGTTCGCCCACGGTCAGTTCCAGGCTGCGCAGCAGCATCAGCGTGCGCAGGCGCATGGCATCGCCCAGCACGCGGAACATGTCTTCGGGCGGAACCGTGTTCATCGCGGCATTGTTATCGCCCTCGCGGCGCGTCGTCAAAGCTGCTTGCGTATATAAGCAATCGCTTATATTGGGTCGCACCAAAGGAGCAGCGGCATGAGTGTCCCGGCGATGTTCGACCATTATCCCGCCCCGCTGTTCGCGTCCGCGGCGGGCGATGTGGAGGTCTCTTTCGAGTTCTTCCCGCCCAAGAGCGACGCGGCCATGGCGTCCCTGCTGGCGACCGCCGACAGCCTCGCCTCGCTCGGCCCCCGCTTCGTGTCCGTCACCTATGGCGCGGGCGGTTCGACCCGTGGGCGGACGGAGGAGGCGGTGCTCGGCATCGCGCGCGAGACCGGCCTCGCCGCCGCCGCGCACCTGACCTGCGTGGGCGCTTCGCGGGCGGAGGTGGACGCCATTGCGGACCAGTACTGGCACGCCGGCGTCCGTCATATCGTCGCCCTGCGTGGCGACATGCCCGAACCGCATCTGCCCTACGCCCCGCATGATGATGGCTACGCCAATGCCGCCGCGCTAGTCGCCGGGCTGAAGCGGCTGCATCCGTTCGAGATTTCGGTCGCCGCCTATCCCGAATGCCACCCCGATTCCGCCGACCTCAGTGCCGATCTCGACAATCTGTGGCGCAAGGTCGATGCCGGGGCGGACCGGGCGCTGACCCAGTTCTTCTTCTCCGCCGACACGTTCTTCCGCTTCCGTGACGAGGCGGCGGCGCGCGGCATCAAGGCGGAGATCGTGCCCGGCATCCTGCCGGTCGCCAATGTGGGCCAGCTGCGCCGTTTCGCCGGCATGTGCGGTGCGGCGATCCCGCCATGGATCGATCGCCTGCTGGACGGGCTCGACGAACGGCCGGCCGCGCGCCAGCTCGTCGCGGTGACGATCGCGGCGGAGCTGTGCGCCGCGCTCTATGCCGGCGGGGTGCGGCAGTTCCATTTCTACACGCTCAACCGGGCCGAACTGACCTACGCCATCTGCCATCTTCTGGGCTTGCGTCCCGCTGCCCAAGCCACAGGAACCATCCACCCGCGTTGACCGCGTGCCATATTGTAGTACAAATGCCCGCCATGTGAGATGACCGCCCAGCAAGGGGCGGATGGTGGGAGAACTTAACGATATGACCCGACGGATGATGCGCACGCTGGCATTGGCGGCGACGATGCTGGCGGGTGCGCTCGCCGTGCCGGCACAGGCGCAGACCGTGCGGCCCGATCTGCAGCTCGGCAGCGAGGTCCAGACTTTCGGCCGGGTTTCCTTCGACGGGCGCTCGCTGATGATCGATGGCGAGCGCAAGGTGATCTGGAGTGCGGAGGTCCATGCCTTCCGCCTGCCCAGCCCCGATCTGTGGCGCGACATCCTGCAGAAGATGAAGGCAACCGGCTTCAACACGGTGGCGTTCTACTTCGACTGGGGCTTCCACAGCCCCGCCCCTGGCGTGTATGATTTTACCGGCATCCGCGACATCGACCGGCTGCTGACCGTGGCGGAGGAGGAAGGCCTCTACGTCATGACCCGCGCCGGGCCGTATGTGAATGCGGAACTGACGCGGGGCGGCTATCCCGGCTACCTCGTCAATCAGCGGGTCCGTGCGCGGACCGACGATCCCGCCTATCTGGCGTCCGTCGATGAATGGCTGACGCGGGTCAACGCGATCATCGCCAAGCACCAGATCAACAATGGCGGGAACGTGATCCTGCACCAGATCGAAAACGAGCTGGCGCTGACCACCCCGGCGCAGCGTCGCTACATGGATCACCTCTACGCCCGCGCGAAGGCGGACGGGATCACCGTGCCGATCTTCCACAACGACCAGGGTCGCAACGGCTATTGGGTGCCCGAAGGGTCGGGGGTCCCCAAGGTCGTCGATGGGCCGCAGGACATGTACGCGTTCGACGCCTATCCCGGCGGCACCTGCACCGTCGGCGGCGAACCGACGCGCGGCTCTGCAGCGCCCGATTGGGGCTATTACGGCGTTGGCGGGGCCAAGGGCGGCGCATCGGCCAGCCCGAACACCCCCGGCTTCGCGGCCGAATTCGGCGGCGGCTGGTTCGATTACTGGGGCAGCAATGGCGGCTACGAATGCAACGCGGTACAGCGCGGCCGCCGCTACCAGCGGGTGTTCTACGGCACCAACCTGGCGAACGGCATCGGCATCCAGAGCTTCTACATGGGCTATGGCGGCACCAGCTGGGGCTGGCTGCCCGCGCCGGTCGTGTTCACGTCCTACGATTACGGCGCCGCCATCGCGGAAACGCGGGAGGTGCGCGACAAGGCGCTGGAGCTGAAGCAGCTTGGCGGCCTGATCGCCGCGGTTCCGGCCATGGCGGGCATGATCCCCGCCGCGCCGGTGGAAAAGTCCACCGACCAGGTGCAGGTCTATCACAACCGCTCCCCCGAAACGGATACGCGGTTCATGCTGGTGACGCAGAACCCCAGCAACAATAGCGGCGACCACAGCTTCACGGTTACCGCCGACCTGCCCGACGGCCGCTACACCATGCCGCTGCGGTTGCACGGCTTCGATGCCAAGTGGCTGGTGGCGGGGGCGGACGTCGCCGGGCAGCGGCTGGTCTGGTCCAGCAGCGAACTGCAATACGGCTTCATCCAGGACGATGCCGCCCTGATGCTGATGTATGGCCGCAAGGGAGAGGAAGGGCGCACCCTGCTGCGCTACACCAGTGCGCCGACCGTCACCGTGCTGGATGGCGATGTGCGCCACAGCTTCGACGCGGCCAAGGGCGACCTGCAGCTCGACTATACCCATGGCGGGCTGGCTCGCGTCAGGATCGAAGGCGGCGGGCGTCCGGCGATGACGCTGCTGATCGCGGACGAGGAGGAAGGCTGGCGCTTCTGGAAGGATGGCGACGTGCTGGTGCGCGGGCCGCAATTGCTGCGCTCCGCCGAACTCAAGGGCGGGCGGCTGGCGCTGACCGGCGACACCGCGACGGCCAGCCCGCTGGAGATATGGGCACCGCGCGCCGCGCGCTCCGTCACCTGGAACGGCACCCGCGTGCGGCTGGCGGCCGGGCAGGGCGGCAGCCGGGTCGCCACGGCCGAGCTTGCCGGGCCGCGCGACTTCGGCCTGCCGGCGCTGGATGACTGGCGCGTTGCCGCCGGCTCGCCGGAAATCGCGCCGGACTTCGACGACAGCGGGTGGCAGGCGATCGACCGCCGCGCCTATGCCAGCACCACCGCGCGCCCCGATGGCGAACCCAACATGCTGATGGACGCCTACGGCTTCCACGAAGGCGACGTATGGTATCGCGGCCGCTTCACCGGCACGCCCGATGCCGAACGCATCCGCCTGTATTACGGCGCGGGCGGCAGCGGCATGGTGCAGGTGTTCCTGGATGGGCAGCTGGTGGGGCAGGACGACCTGCCCTGGGGCCTGCCGCGGCCGATCACCACCGGCACCGCGAACTTCGACCTGCCCGACGCCGCCCGCCAGCCGGGCGAGCACGTCATTGCCGTGATGGTGCGTAACAACGGCCATAACTGGGACCTCGACGCCGACGACTTCCACAAGGAGGCGCGCGGCCTCGTCTCCGTCTCCGTGGAGCCAAAGGGCGGCCGGTCCTTCGCCATCCCGCTCTCCTGGAAGATCCAGGGGCGGCAGGGGGGCGAGGATATCGTCGACCCGGTCCGCGGTGTGCCCAACAATGGCGGCCTGTACGGCGAACGGCAGGGCTGGCACCTGCCCGGCTTCGACGATCGCCGGTGGCAGCGGCAGGCCGCACCTGCGACCGACATCGAACCCGGCACGACGTGGTACCGCACGAACTTCGATCTCGCCGTGCCGGAAGGGCAGGATGCGACGATCGGCGTGCAGTTCGGCGACCCTTCGGTGCCCCGCTCCGAAGGCGAGTACCGCGTGCTGGTCTTCGTCAATGGCTGGCACATGGGCCAGTTCATCGCCCATGTCGGCCCGCAGCGGACCTTCCCCATCCCCGAAGGCATCCTGAACCATCGCGGCGGCAACACGCTGGCGCTGGCGGTGACGAGCGATGGCGAACCCGGCAACACGCTGGAACCGGTGCGCCTAGTCACCATGCGCAATGTGCGCGGCGGCCTGAAGGTGGACGCGGTCGAGGCGCCGGAGACACTGGCGGCGGACTGATTGCGGCGGCGGTTTGCGGGCGAAGGTCGGCCCGCAGACCGCCGCTTTCTCCGCCTGGCGCGAAATGATATCCTTCGCCTGCAAAGGGCGTGCGACGATACGCCAGGCGGAGGAAACATGGACGGCACCATCCGGATGCGGCGCGGCCGCGACTTGTTGACGGCATGGCTGCTGGCCGCATCCATCCTGCTGCCGCTGCCCGCCGCCGCACAGGACCGCGCCGCCGCGGCAGTGGAAACGGACGAGAATGTGGTCGTCAGCGCCGACGCGCTCCCCCCGGCGGAGGCGCCGCGTTCCGCCACGTGCGAGGCGCTGGCACGGGATGGCTACGCCCAGGCCTTGTTGCAGGCCACTGCCGCTGGCGCCGGGCTGGCGCCGCAGATCCTGCAGCCGACCCGCCCGCCGCGTAATCCCGACTGGACGGCCGCGCCGCTCAGCGCGCCGGGTTCCCCGCTGCCCGACCCTTCCGACCGCCGCTTCGGCCTGTCGACGTCGGACCTGCGCGGCTTGCAGGGCGATCTCGTCGTTGGCCCGGAAGGTGCGCCGGTCGCCAGCGCCACGGTCGCGAACGGCGCCGACGTGGTGATCACCATGTGCCGGCAGATGTACCAGCGCGGCGACTTCGCCCCGACCTATACTCCGGCCGAGGTGCGGGGCGAGGGCGAACTGGTGTCCAGCCCCGGCGGCATCAGCTCACCCGGCCGCACCATGCTGGTGCGGCGGGACAAGACGCTGCCGACCGCCTTCGCCATGTTTGACGAGGGCCGTTATCAGGAGGCGCTCGACTGGTTCCGCCGCGCGCAGCGACGCCTGCAACCCGCCGACGGCGGGGACGAGGCATCGCTGTTCATCGGCAAGATCAACCTGCTGGCACCGGGCGACTGGGCCGACCGGCAGGAGGGCATCCGCTGGCTGAAGCGGACCGCGACCTCACCCTATAATCCCATGACCGACATGCCCCGCTTCGATCCAGCCAGGGCGGACTGGACCACCGCCATCGGCGAGGCGGCCATCATCCTCGGCAATCTGTACCGCAGCGGATATGACGAAATCCCGGCCGACCCGGCGGAGGCGCGCCGCTGGTTCGACCAGGCGCTGGATGTCGGCTACCTGCCCGCCGCGCAGGTGCTGGGCGACATGTGCTTTGCCGGGGAGGGCGGGCAGCGCGATGCCCGCCGCGCGGTCCGCTTCTACCGCCGCGCGGCGGAGTTCGGCCTGCCCGGCGCGCAGTTCGCGCTGGGGCAGATCCTGGAATTCGGCGACGACAGGGTGGAGGCCGACTTGCCCGAGGCGTTGCGCTGGTATCGGGAGGCGGCACGGGCCAAACATCCGGGCGCGCAGTTCGCGCTGGCGGTGGCATATGATCGGGGTAACGGCGTGCCGGCGGACCGGACGCTCGCCACCGGTTTCTACAAGCAGGCCGCAATCCAGGGCCATGCTGGCGCGATGGCGGCACTGGGCACGTCGTTCTACACCGGTGACGGGGTGACGCAGGACCACGCCGCAGCGCGCCAGTGGTTTGCGCAGGCGGCAGAGCGGGGCGATGCGGACGGCATGGTCAACCTGGCGGTCATGGCCGCCAGGGGCGAGGGCGGCGATCCCGACCGGGTCGCCGCCTGGCGTCTGCTCCACAGCGCGACCCTGCTGCGCCATCAGCGCGCCCCGCAGGTGCTCGCCGCGCTAGAGGCGCAGATGTCGCCGGACGAACGCCGCGGTGCGGCGGCGACGCTGAACTGAGCCGCCGCCTGCCGGTTCTACTGCGCCAGGCTGTTGCCGTAGCCGATGATCACCGTCGCCAGCACCAGCAGGCCGACGCCCGTCCAGACCAGCGCGCGCACACCCGGCGCGGCGTCCTTCCATTCGCGGAAGGCGAAGCCCCACAGCGTGCCGAAGATGATGATCGATGCCATGTGCAGCGTCCAGCTGGAGAAGCCGAGCGCCCCCATCTGGCTCTCGCCCATGGTGTAGAAGAAGAACTGGAAGTACCACAGCGTGCCGCCCAGCGCCGCCAGCAGGTAGTTGCGCAGCAGCGGCGGACGGCCGGGCAGCACGCCTGCGGTACCCGTGCCGGTGGTCCCGGCGCTTGCCCCCACCCACTGCGCGGCGGAACGGTTGCGGCGGATCAGGTGCGCGCACCAGACCGCATTCGTCACCAGCCCGCCGAACATCACCAGGCACAATACCGGCAGCCCGACCCACAGCGGCCCCGTGCCGGCCTGTGCCGACAGCACGCGCACCGGCTCCCCCGCGGCGAGGCCGAAGGCGAAGCAGGACGACATGATGCCGGAGAAGATCGCCACGGCCAGCCCCTTGCGGAAGTTGAACTCCGCAATCGCCGCCGCTTTCTGCTCAGCGGAAAGCGAGCTGTCCTTGCGCGCGCCGGCCACCGCCACGGTGATAATGCCCGCCAGCGTGACCAGCAGGCCCAGCAGCACGATGCGCCCGCTGGCGGTACCCAGCAGCGTGCTGGCGAAGTCGCCTTCCACGATCGGCGGGATCAGCGTGCCGAACACGGTGGAAAGGCCCAGCACCACGGCCATGCCCAACGACAGGCCCAGATAGCGCATGGTCAGGCCATAGGTCAGCCCGCCGAAGCCCCACAGCAGGCCGAACAGGACGCACAGCATCGCGGTGCGATCGGGCGTCGCCGCGATCACGCCCAGCAGGTCTTCGGTCATCAGCCCGGCGAACAGCCACGGGGCGATCAGCCAGGAGAACAGCCCGCCCGTCAGCCAGAAGATCTCCCAGCTCCATTGCCGGATACCGCGATAGGGCACGTAGAAGGTGGCCGAGGCGAAGCCGCCCAGCCAGTGGTAGATGACGCCAACAAGCGGATTCATGCGTGTCGTACCTCTCGTGTCAGACGAGTGGCACCCACGCACGGGACCCCCGTTCCATATTCTGGAACGGGGGTCTAATTCGTGAAAATCGGGCCGTCAATCGGCCTCGGCCATCAGGTGGCGGGCTGCATTCCCGGCTTCAGCACCACCTTGGTCCAGGTGTCCTGCTCCTCCTTGAAGTGCTTGTAGCCGTCGGGCGCCTGTTCCAGCGGCAGGCGGTGGCTGATGAGGAAGGTGGTGTCGAGCTTGCCCTCCTCGATCATCTTCAGCAGCTTGCCGGTGTATTTCTGCACATGGGTCTGCCCGGTGCGCAGCTGCACGCCCTTTTCCATCATGGCGCCCAGCGGGAACTTGTCGGTCATCCCGCCATAGACGCCGGGGATCGACACCTTGCCGCCGAACCGGACGGACAGCAGCGCCTGCTTCAGCGCGGATGCCCGGTCCGCGCCGAAGCCGACCTTCTGCTTCACGACGTCCAGCATGTTGTCGATGGCAAAGCCATGCGCCTCCATGCCGACGGCATCGATCACCACGTCGACGCCGATCCCGCCGCTCATCTCCATCAATGCGGCGCGCACATCCGTTTCGCGAAAGTTGATGGTGGTGGCGCCCAGCTTGCGCGCCAGTTCCAGCCGGTGTGGGTAATGGTCGATGGCGATCACCTGCGCCGCGCCCATCACGATGGCCGACTGGATGGCGAACAGGCCGACCGGCCCGCAGCCCCATACCGCCACGGTGTCGTCGGGCTGGATGTCGGCATTGTCCGCCGCCATCCACCCCGTCGGCAGGATGTCCGACAGGAACAGCACGGTGTCATCGTCCAGGTGGTCGGGCACGACCACCGGGCCGACATCGCTGAACGGCACGCGGACATATTCCGCCTGTCCGCCCGAATATCCGCCGGTCAGGTGGGAATAGCCGAACAGCCCGGCCATCGGCTGGCCGTACAGGGTTTCGGACATGTCCTGCTTTTCGGCCGGGTTGCTGTTCTCGCAGGCGGAATATTGCTGCACCTTGCAGTGGAAGCAGCCGCCGCACGAGATGGTGAAGGGCACCACCACGCGCTGCCCCTTCTTCAGGGTGCTGGCGGATCCGGTCTCCACCACCTCGCCCATGAATTCGTGGCCCAGGATGTCGCCCGGCTGCAGCGACGGGATCACGCCGTCATACAGGTGCAGGTCCGATCCGCAGATGGCGGTGCTCGTCACCTTGATGATCGCATCGCGCGGATTGACGATCTCGGGATCGGGTACGGAGTCCACGCGCACGTCATGCGTGCCGTGCCAGGTCAGTGCGCGCATCAGGCGGCCTCCTCTTCCATCTTGGCGGCGCGCGTCTGGTCCTTGCGCCGCGCGCTGGTGGCGATCTCGCCGGTTTCCATGAACATCTTCAACCGCTTCAGGTCGTGGCGAGCCTGCACCGCCGGCTCGCGCCCGGCGATCTTTGCCACCATGCGGCCGAGTTCGCCCAGCGGGGGCGCATAATCGATCACCAGCGTCACCCGCGTACCGCGTTCCCCCGGCGCATCGGCGAAGGTAACGCGGCCATGTGTGGTGATCTGCGATCCTTCGACGGACCGCCAGGCGATCACCTCGCCCGCCCGATCCTCGGTCACCTCGGTCTCGACCTCCACGGTCCCGCCACCGGGTGCCCGGATCGTCCACACGGTGCGCTCGCCCCTCACCTGGATGGCAGTGACGTTCTCCATCACGCCCACCAAGTTGGGGAAGTTCCGCCAGAAGTCGTAGAGCTCCTGCCGCCCCTTGCGGATCGTCACGGTGCGTCCGGCTACATCGCTGCCGGTCCGCCGCGCGGAATAGCCGGGCGCGTCGTCGCCATCATTGCCGCTGCTGCGCCGGGTCGCCAGATAGCCCAGCGCGGCGGTGCCAAGGGCCAGGCCGACCGCGGCCGCCTTGCCCAATGTCGCCAATCCTTCATCCTGTCCTGCCACGCTGCGCCTCCTCGTGCTTGCGGGTGGGTGTTGGCAGGGGAAGGACCGGGCCGGGTGGGAGGTTCCCGACCTGATATGGCTTAAACACTTGTTACATTAGCACATCCTGACGGGCGCTGGCCCTCACCCCTCGGCGATGCGCGCCGCGATCAACGCCGCCAGCGCCTCGAACCCCTGCCGGTCGCCGTCGGTGAAGCGTGCGGGTGTCGGGCTGTCGAGATCGATCACGGCGATCACCACCCCGTCATGCAGCACCGGCACCACCAGCTCGCTGCGGCTGGCGGCGTCGCAGGCGATGTGCCCGGGGAAGGCATGGACATCGTCCACCAACTGGCTCTCGCCCGTCCCGGCGGCGGCCCCGCACACGCCCCGGCCCAGCGGGATGCGGATGCAGGCGGGCCGGCCGCAGAACGGTCCCAGCACCAGCGTGTCGCCTTGCCGGCGGTAGAAGCCCGCCCAGTTCAGGTCCGGCACCAATTGCCAGATCAGGGCGGCTAGATTGGCCATGTTGGCGACCGGATCGGGCTCGCCCGCGGTCAGCGCATCGGCCGCCTCCTGCAATTCGGCATGGAAGGCGGGCGATCCGGCGGGGTGGGCGATGGCATAGTCGAACATGGCCGTGCATCTAGGCGCTGATCCCATTGCCGGAAAGTGGCGCGCCGCCTATTCATGCGGGCATGAGAACTCGCACGAAGATCGGCCTCGCCGTCCTGATCGTCATCCTGCTGCTGGGCGCCCTCGCCTGGTGGCTGACGCGCGGCGATCGCGCCGAACTGCCGCTGGATCAGGTGACCGGCACCGATCCGGTGATCGCGCAACCCGACGCGCAGACCTTCCCCACGGTCGGCGTCGCCAAGCCGATCGGCTGGGACGGCAATGCCGCGCCGACGCCCGCGCCGGGCCTCGTCGTCAACCGCTTCGCCGAAGGGCTGGACCACCCGCGCATCCTCTACACCCTGCCCAATGGCGACGTGCTGGTGGCGCAGGCCAACCGCCCGGAAAACGATCCGGCGGCGGAGGAATCGCCGGGGCTGATCGAACGGGTCACCGGCTGGGTGCAGGGCCTGCTGTTCCGCCGCGCCGGCGCCGCGGTGCCGTCGCCCAATTCGCTGGTGCTGCTGCGCGATGCTGATGCCAACGGCATGGCGGAGGAACGCCACCTGCTGCGCGACGACCTCAACAGCCCGGGCGGCATGGTCTGGCGCGACGGCCACCTCTACGTCGCCAACACCGATGCCGTGCTCCGCTACGACTACCAGCTGGGGCAGGATGTCGTCACGGGGGAGCCGGTGAAGCTGATGTCCCTGCCGGGCGGCGGCAATCACTGGATGCGCAACATCGTCCTGAACGATGACGGCACGCGCCTCTACGTCACGGTCGGCTCCGCCTCCAATATTGGCGAAAAGGGCATGGAGATCGAGGAAGGCCGCGCCGCCATTCACGAACTCAACCTGCAGAACGGGCAGACGCGCATCTACGCCGCGGGCCTGCGCAACGCCAATGGGCTCGACTGGAACCCGTGGAGCGGGGAATTGTGGACCACCGTGAACGAGCGGGATATGCTCGGCAGCGACCTTGTGCCCGACTACCTCACCAACGTGCCGGTCGGGGCCAATTACGGCTGGCCCTGGGTCTATTGGGACGAGGTGATCGACGAGCGGGTGAAGGCGCCCATGCCGCAATACCTGACCGAATATACCCGCACGCCCGAATACGCGCTGGGGCCGCACGTCGCGGCGCTCGGCCTCGCCTTCACGCAGGAAGGCGCGCGCATGGGGCCGCGCTTCAGCCACGGCGCCTTTATCGCCCGCCACGGCTCATGGAACCGCAAGCCGCTGGTCGGCTATGACGTGGTTTATGTGGCGTTCGATGATCGCGGCAATCCCGTGGGCAAGCCGCAGCCGGTGCTGCAGCCGTTCCTGGCCGATCAGGACACGACCCGCGGCCGGCCCACCTGGGTGACGTGGGACCGGACGGGCGGCCTGCTGGTCAGCGACGATACCGCCAACATCATCTGGCGCGTCATCGCGCCGAACGCGCCGCCGGCGCCCGCGGCTCAGCGTTTGCGCAACGCCTCGCTGCCGCCGGTGCGCGAACTGACCGGCGATCCGCGCCGCGCGTTCGAGAACCCGCCGGCCGACATCCAGCCGACGATGTAGGCCGTCAGCGGCGCGGCGCGACCGACTCGCGCTGCACCAGCTCGAACGGCAGGATGGCGTGCGGCGCGGGCGTGTCCGGCCCGGTGCCGGCGATCTCCTGCAGCAGCAGGGCGAAGGCGTGCCGTGTCAGGTCGCGGGTGGGCGAGCGCACGGTGGTCAGCGCCGGCCAGACTGCGGTGGCGAGCACGTTGTCGTCGAACCCCGCGACCGACAGCTCGCCCGGCACATCCAGGCCCAGCCGGTGCGCCACGGCCAGCGTCGCGGCGGCCATGTCGTCATTGCTGGCGAACACCGCGCTGGGCGGCGTGGCCGCTTCCAGCAGGGTTTCCGCCGCGGCCAGTCCGGACTGGTAGGTGTAACGGCCGTCCGCCACGATCGCCGCTTCCGCGCCGGCCTCCGCCATCGCTTCACGGAAACCCTCCAGCCGCAGCTTGCTGCTGGCATGGTCGGGATGGCCGGTGATGAAGCCGATGCGCCGATGACCCAGTTCCAGCAGGTGCCGCGTCATCGCCCCGGCGGCGGCATGATCGTCGATCCCGACGGAGGTGATGGTCGGGTCGTGTCGCATCGATCCGATTGCGACGATGGCCATGCCCTGCGCGCGCAGTAATGCGACCAGCGCCGGATCGTCCGCCAGCGGCGGCGCCAGCAGCACGCCGCGCACCCCGCGCGCGACCAGCTCCTCCGCCACCGCGCCGTCCTGCGCCGGCGAGGGAATCTGCCGCACCACCAGGTTGGCGTAGGTTTCGGCCGACCGGTCCAGCAGGTGCAGCAGCAATTCGCCCAGCGTGCCGGGATTGGGATGGCGGTGCAGCAGCGCGATGCGCGGCGGCTCTCCCGCGGTCAGCGCCCGCGCCAGCGCGTTGGGGGTGAAGTTCAGCGTTGCCATCGCCTGCTCCACCGCCCGGCGCGTCTCCGGCTTGACGGAGCGGTAGCCGTTCACCACCCGGCTGACCGTCATGTGCGACACGCCGGCAAGCTGGGCGACATCCTGCATGGTAGCGCTGCGCACGCTTTTCACCTCGTCCATCCCGCTCCCCTTCGTCCCTGACGCGTAGCAACCAGTGCGCTTGGGCGGAAGTGTCGCCAAGGTGATTGCATGCCGTCGATGTTCACGCTAACACGAACAGTGACCGGCTACCAACAAAGTCGGCGCCCAGGAGAGGTATCATGCACACCACGCCCATCGTGAGCCGGGCTGCCGCCCTTGTCGCCACCCTGCTGGCCGGCGCCGCCTGGCCCGCCTTCGCGCAGACCGCGCCCGCCCCGTCCGCCTCCGCCAGCAGCACCACGCAGGTGCCGCCGCAGCCCGAGGCGGCACGCGGCGCCGGCCAGACCGCGCCGACGCAGATCGACGATGCCGCCGGCCCGCCGGCCGACCCGTCCGCCACCGGCAATAACGAGATCGTCGTCACCGGCTTCCGCGCCAGCCTTGAAAGCCAGACCGCGGCGAAGCGCGACTCGATCGGCTTCACCGACACCATCTTCGCGGAAGATATCGGCAAGTTCCCCGACACCAACATCGCCGAATCGGTGAACCGCATCCCCGGCGTCACCATCGCGCGCGAGGTGACGGGCGAGGGGACCAGCGTCGCCATCCGCGGCCTCGGCACCAATTTCACCCGCGTGCTGCTGAACGGCGCTCCCGTGGCGGTCGCCTCCGTCCGGTTCGACGCGCAGAGCACCAATCGCGAGGTCGATCTGGACCTGCTGCCGACGGAGCTGTTCACCCAGCTGACCGTCAGCAAATCCCCCCTCGCCAGCCAGGTGGAAGGCGGCGCAGCGGGCACGGTGAACCTGCGCTCCGCCCGGCCGTTCGACAATCCGCGCCCCTATGTCAGCTACGGTCTGCAAGGGTCCAAGAACAGCCAGGCGGACAAGTGGGGCTACCGCGCCTACGCCATCGGCAGCGCGACATTCGGCGATTTCGGCATCCTGCTGGGCGGCACCGCGGTGCGCAACCAGTTCCAGGTCGAAGGGTACGAGACGATCGGCTGGACCAACGCCAACCTGTCCGCCGCCCAGCGCACCGGCGCCACGCGCAACAACACCGGCGGCGGCAATTACACGATCCCCGCCACCGTGCCCGCCAATGCCGGCGCGGGCCTGACCACCGGCACGGTGATCGATGAGGCATTCCTGCTGGCGAACAATCCCGGCGCCAATATCGCGCAGCTCGACAACGGCATCATCCCGCGCCTCAGCCGCCCCCGGTTCGAGGAAGGCTACCGCCAGCGCTACAATGCCATCGGCAGCCTGGAATGGCGCCCCAGCGATGCGCTGCACTTCTACCTCGACGGCCTGTATTCCGAACGCAAGACGGAGTTCGAGCGGGGGTCGATGAACTGGGTCGGCCGCAACGGCGCGGTGATCCCGCTCAACACTACCTACGACCGCGACGATTGCAATGCCGGCTGCGTGGTCACCGGCGGCACCTTCGCCAATGCGCAGTTCTTCCTGGAATACCGCCCCTACCTGGACGAGGTCGACTTCTGGGGCATCAATCCCGGCCTCGATTTCCAGGTGAACGACTGGATCAAGGGCGACTTCCAGCTGAACTGGACGGAAAGCAATTTCCGCCGCGAAAGCCCCACCGTGCTGGTCATCACCCCCGCGGGCAGCGGCATCGTCGTCGACTACACCAATGATGGCGGCATCCCGCAGGTGGAATCGAACATCGACCTGAACGATCCCGCCCGCTTCGGCTGGGCCGGCGGCGGGCGCGTGAACCTGAATGGGGAGGAACGCTTCACCCGCACCAAGGGCGTGCGCGGCAGCCTGCTGTTCGGGGACGAGACGCGCTTCAGCGTGCGCACCGGCGGCGCCTATGACGACGTGCAGCGCCGCATCCGCCCGTTCGACAACACGCCGCCATGGCAGAACCTGATCTGCGGCAACGGCCCCAGCATCGACCTGCCCGGCCCCAACCGGCAGCCGCCGTGCGACGGCGCCAATGTCGTGGGCACGCAGGTGCCCGGCACGCCGATCGCGCCCGGCTACCCGTCCTACCCCGCCTATGGCACCGCCTATTCCGCGGGCTTCGCCCCGCTGCAATGGAACGGCTCCGCCATCCCCACAGCGGCTGTGCCCGGTTACCTGCGGCCGGGCGACAACGGCTTCATCACCGTCGACTGGAACCGGTTCAAGGCCGACACCAATTACGACGAGCTGCTGGCCGGCGCATCGGAGACGGGCGCGGGCAGCAGCGGCGCAGCCGGC
The DNA here is from genome assembly GCF_039830145.1 of Croceibacterium sp. TMG7-5b_MA50. Classification (NCBI taxonomy): domain Bacteria; kingdom Pseudomonadati; phylum Pseudomonadota; class Alphaproteobacteria; order Sphingomonadales; family Erythrobacteraceae; genus Croceibacterium; species Croceibacterium sp. TMG7-5b_MA50. Next base: position 2,692,844 of record NZ_CP156082.1, read on the forward strand.
GGCCTGATCCGCGAAAAGGTGCTGGGCCTGTTCGTCGAAGGGAACGGTATCTTCGATATCGACGACAACAAGACGCTGCGGCTGAACGGCGGCGTCCGCTACGTCCGCACCGATCAGGAGGTCAGCGGCCGCATCACCGGCACCGATCCGCGCAACATCCGCGGGCCGCTGGTGTGTCCGGGCGCCAGCCCCGCCTTCACGCTGGACGGCTCATGCTACCCCACGGTGGTGACGTTCCTTGATTCCGATCGCCGCTACACCAACTGGCTGCCGTCGCTCAGCGCGGCGCTCTCCTTCGGGGACGAGGCGGTGCTGCGCGCCTCCGTCTCCCGCTCCCTGACCCGGCCCGATCCCAACCAGTTGCTGCCCGGCGCGAACTTCACTTCGCCCTCCGCCGACATCGGCACGGTCGGCAACGGCGCGCTGGACCCGTACCTGTCCGACAACATCGACCTGGGCTTCGAATACTACACCGGTGGGGAGGGCGTGATCGCGGTCGCCGCCTTCCGCAAGTCGATCACCGGCTTCACCGTCAACCAGAACAGCGAGGTGCCGCTGTCCTTCCTGGCGCCGTATGGCATCACCTTCGGCACGCTGACGCAGCAGCAGCAATTGGCGCTGACGCAGCGGGCACCGGGCGTTGCGCCGGAAAACATCCCGATCGTCATCACGCAGCAGGTCAATTCGGACGGCAAGCTGATCGTGAACGGGCTGGAATTCCAGCTGACCCAGCCGCTCGATTTCGCGACCGAATGGGCCGGAATCACCGGCTTCGGCTTCCAAGGCAACCTGACGATCATCGACCAGGACGGGCAGGGCACCGGCGCGCCGGCGGTGGCGCTGGGCGTCGCGCCGACGACCTATACCGCGACCGGCTATTACGAGGGGAACGGCCTGTCCGCGCGGCTGACCTATACCTTCAACGAAGGGTCGCAAGGATCGAACCCCAACCAGAACGGCATCACCGACGCGGCGATCTTCGGGCGCGATTTCGGCCAGCTCGACTTTTCCGGCAATATCGACCTCGCCGATATCCTGGGCCGCGACAACCTGCCCACCGTGACGGTGAACGTCATCAACATCACCAACGAACCGCTGTCGAGCTACTTCCAGTTTCCGAACGCGACCTACAACGAATACAAGCCGGGCACGACGTTCCTGCTCGGCATTCGCGGCCGGCTGTAAGCTGAATATCCTCCCCATGCGCAGCATGGGGAGGGGGACCAGCCGCAGGCTGGTGGAGGGGAGGGGCGCGGCGCCCGCAAGGTCGCGCATGCCTCTTCACCATTCGCTGCGCGGGTGGCCTCCTCCCCATCTGCGATGGGCAGGACCAGGATGCCTACGCCCCCTGCCGACCCGCCAGTTCCGTGACGAAGTGCATCGCGACCCGTCCCGACCGGGCGCCCCGGCGCTTGGACCATTCCAGCGCCTCGCCCCGGTCCCAGTCCAGGCCCTGCGCCTCGGCGTAGCCCGCCACCATGGCGAGGTAATCGTCCTGGTTGCAGGCGTGGAAGCCCAGCGACAGGCCGAACCGGTCGGCCAGCGCCAGCTGGTCATCCACCACGTCGCGCGGGTTCAGCGGGTCGTCCTGCTCGTCCAGGTGGCGCGCCACCACAGCGCGACGGTTGCTGGTCACCGCCAGCCGCACATTGGCGGGCCGCGCTTCGACCCCGCCATCCAGCCACGACCGCAACCGTCGTGGCCCGTCGCTGTCGCCGTCGGCGAAGCCGAGATCGTCGATGAACACGACGAAGCGGCGCTCCACCACCGCCAGCGCGGCGAATAGGTCGGCCAGGGTGGCGAGGGCGTCCGCCCCCACCTGCACCAGCGCCAGCGTGTCGCCGTGCGCGCCTTGCGCGGTGGCGACGCTGGCGCGGACCAGCGCGGATTTGCCCATGCCGCGCGCACCCCACAACAGCATGTCGTGCGCGGGCAGGCCGGCGGCATGGCGCCGCACATTCTCCGCCGCCGCCGCCTTCTGCTTGTCGATCCCCTGCAGCAGGTTCAGCGGCGGGGCGACGATCTGTGGCACGGCCCGTGCGCCGGCGCCCGTCCAGACATAGGCGGGTGCGTCCAGCCAGTCGGCGGCCGCGGGCGGCGGCGGGGCCAGCCGCTCCAGCGCGGCGGCGATGCGCTTCAGGGTGTGCTTCATCGCGCCGTCGCCTATAGGCTCCCCCCATGAGCGACAAGCCGCAGCTGCTTGCACCTGATACCACCGGCATCGCGCAGGCAGCGGCGTTGCTGTGCGCGGGCACGCCGGTCGCCCTCCCGACGGAGACGGTCTATGGCCTCGCCGCGCGGGCCGACCAGCCGCAAGCGGTGGCGGCGATCTACCGGGCGAAGGGTCGGCCGGAGTTCAACCCGCTGATCGTGCATGTGCCCGACCTTGCCGCCGCGCGCGCGCTGGCGGTGCTCGACGACCGGGCAGAGGCGGTCACGGCCGCGTTCTGGCCCGGCGCGCTGACGCTGGTCCTGCCGCTGCGCCCCGGCGCAGACGTCGCCCCCGCGGTGACTGCCGGACTGCCGACCATCGCGCTGCGCTGCCCGGCGCACCCGTTGATGCGCGCGGTGCTGCGGGAAAGCAGCCTGCCGCTCGCCGCCCCGTCCGCCAATCGCAGCGGCGGCGTCAGTCCGACCAGCGCCGCGCATGTCGCCGCATCGCTGGGCGACCGGGTGGCGGCGATCCTGGATGGCGGGCCATGCGATCAGGGCGTGGAATCGACCATCATCGCATTGCGGGCGGAAGGGCACTGGCAGGTGCTGCGCCATGGCCCGGTGACGCAGGATGCGCTCGCCGCCCTGCTCGGTCCACCGGTCCCGGTGGCGGACCAGCGGATCGAGGCGCCCGGCCAGCTCGCCAGCCATTATTCGCCCGGCAAGCCGCTCCGTCTCGATGCGGTCACGGCCCGGCGGGACGAATACCTGATTGGCTTCGGCCCGGTCGCCGGCGCCATCACCCTGTCCGCCAGCGGCGACCTGGCGGAGGCCGCCGCCAACCTCTACGCCGCCCTCCACGCCGCCGCCGCCGCACCGCAGCCCAGGGTTGCAGCGGCGCCGATCCCGGCAGAAGGAATCGGCGCCGCCATCAACGACCGGCTGCGGCGGGCCGCCGCCGGCTGACAGGGTGGCCTTGCCGGACCGGCGGCCCGCGCTATGCTGCGCCGGGTTCAGGAGTGTGTTGAGATGATCCAGCGTCACCGCTGATGCGGAAACAGGCACCGACGGCGGAACGAACCGCCTGATCGCACTCCTGATACGGGATCATCATGCCCACATTGCAGAACAAGATTTGCGTCGTCACCGGCGCCGCGCGCGGCATCGGCCTTGCCATCGCCGCCCGCTTCCATGCTGACGGCGCCGCCGTCATCCTCACCGATATCGACGAGACCGCCGGCCGGGCCTCCGCCGCCCGGATCGGCTGCCGGTTCGAACCGCTCGACGTCGGCGACGAAGCCGCCTGGGCGCGGCTCGCCCGAATCGCTCCCGTCGCCGATGTGGTGGTGAACAATGCCGGCGTGACCGGGTTCGGGAGTGGGGGCGCGTTGCACGACCCCGAACATGCCAGCCTGGCCGATTGGCAGGCGGTCCACCGCGTCAATCTCGACGGCACCTTCCTCGGCTGTCGCTATGCGATCGGGGCGATGAAGGCGGCGGGGACCGGGTCGATCATCAACATTTCGTCCCGCTCCGGCCTCGTCGGCATTCCCGGCGCGGCGGCCTATGCCTCGTCCAAAGCGGCGATTCGCAATCACAGCAAGACGGTGGCGCTGTATTGCGCGCAGCAGGGATGGCGCATCCGCTGCAACTCGATCCATCCCGCCGCCATCCTCACGCCGATGTGGGAACCGATGCTGGGGGATGGACCGGACCGGGCCGAGCGGATGCAGGCGCTGGTTGCCGACACGCCCTTGCGGCGCTTCGGCCAGCCGGAGGAGGTCGCCGCGATCGCGGCGATGCTCGCCGGGAATGAGGCGACCTATCTCACCGGCACGGAAATCAACGTGGATGGCGGATTGCTGGCCGGCTCCGCGGCCGCACCCGGATGACATGCGTCTGGCGGCCCCGGAACGTGTCCGGGGCCGCCATTCGCCATCACTCCTCGCCGGCTTCCAGGCCCGGCTCCTCCGCGGCGGAGGCGGCACCCCGGCGCTTCTTGCGGCCGGGCTTCGCCGCACCCGGCGCGGCCGGGGTCAGCTGGAATTGCAGCTTGTCGTCCTTCAGGCTGACATGGACCTCGCCGCCACCGGCCAGCTTGCCGAACAGCAGCTCCTCCGCCAGCGGCTGCTTGACCTTGTCCTGGATCAGGCGAGCCATCGGGCGGGCGCCCATCAGCTTGTCGTACCCGTTCTTGGCCAGCCATTCGCGCGCATCGGTGTCGAACTGGATGTGCACGTTCTGGTCGGTCAGCTGCAGCTCCAGCTGCAGGATGTACTTGTCGACCACCCGGCTGACGGTCTCCCGCTCCAGGTAATCGAACGGCACGATCGCATCCAGCCGGTTGCGGAACTCAGGCGCGAACATCTTCTTCACCGCCTCTTCCGCCGCCTCGACGCGGGTGCCGGAGCCGAAGCCGATCCCCTGCTTGGCCGCGTCCGCCGCGCCCGCATTGGTGGTCATGATCAGCACCACGTTGCGGAAATCGACGGTCTTGCCGTGGTGATCGGTCAGCCGGCCATTATCCATTACCTGCAGCAGGATGTTGAACAGGTCAGGGTGCGCCTTCTCGATCTCGTCCAGCAGCAGCACGCAATGCGGATGCTGGTCGATGGCATCGGTCAAGAGGCCGCCCTGGTCGTATCCGACATAGCCCGGAGGGGCGCCGATCAGCCGGCTGACCGAATGCCGCTCCATATATTCGGACATGTCGAACCGCTTCAGCTCGATGCCCATGATGTTGGCGAGCTGCTTGGCCACCTCCGTCTTGCCGACGCCGGTCGGGCCGGAAAACAGGAAGCTGCCGATCGGCTTGTCCGCATCGCGCAGGCCCGCACGGCTCAGCTTCATGGCGGTGGCGAGCACGTCGATCGCCTTGTCCTGCCCGAACACGACCCGCTTAAGGTCCTTCTCCAGGCTGGCGAGCACGGCCTTATCGTCCTTGCTGACGGACTTGGCCGGGATCCGCGCCATGGTGGCGATGACCTTCTCGATCTCCTTCGCGGTGATCGTGCGCCGGCGGCGGCTGGGCGGCACCAGCATCTGCATCGCGCCAACCTCGTCGATCACGTCGATCGCCTTGTCCGGCAGCTTGCGGTCGTTGATGTAGCGCGCGCTCATCTCCACCGCCGTCTTGATCGCATCGGGCGTGTACTTGACCTTGTGGTGCTCCTCGAACGCGCTCCGCAGCCCGCGCAGGATCTTGATCGTATCCTCCACGCTCGGCTCGTTCACATCGATCTTCTGGAACCGCCGCAACAGCGCCCGGTCCTTCTCGAAGTGGTTGCGGAACTCTTTATAAGTCGTCGAACCGATGCACCGGATCGCTCCGCTGGACAGCGCCGGCTTCAGCAGATTGCTGGCGTCCATCGCCCCACCACTGGTCGCGCCGGCGCCGATCACCGTGTGTATTTCATCAATGAACAGCACCGCCTCGGGCATCTTCTCCAGCTCCGACACGACCTGCTTCAGCCGTTCCTCGAAATCGCCGCGATACCGCGTGCCGGCCAGCAGCGCGCCCATGTCGAGGCTGTAGATGACCGCATCCTCCAGCACCTCGGGCACCTCGCCCTCCACGATCTTGCGCGCGAGACCTTCCGCGATGGCGGTCTTGCCCACGCCAGGATCACCCACGTAGAGCGGGTTGTTCTTGGACCGGCGGCACAGGATCTGGATCGTCCGGTCCACCTCCGGCCCGCGGCCGATCAGCGGATCGACCTTGCCATCCAGCGCCTTCTTGTTGAGGTTGACGGTGAACTGGTCGAGCGCGGATTCTTTCTTGTTCTTGTCCGGCTTCTCCTCGTTCTTCGCCTCCCGCTCCTGCCCGCTGCCGGTCGGCGTGCGGCCGTCGACGGGCTTGCCGCCCTTGCCGATGCCGTGGCTGATGAAGCTGACCGCATCCAGCCGGCTCATGTCCTGCTGCTGCAGGAAGTAGACGGCGTAGCTGTCGCGTTCGGAGAACAGCGCCACCAGCACGTTGGCGCCGGTCACCGTGTCCTTGCCGCTGGACTGGACATGCAGGATCGCGCGCTGGATCACCCGCTGGAAGCCGGCGGTCGGCTGCGGGTCGGCATCGTCCTGCGTCTTCAGGCTCTGATATTCCTGGTCCAGGTACTGGCGCACCACGTTGCTCAGTTCGTCAAGCTCGACGCCGCAGGCGCGCATCACCTCCGATGCCTCGGGATCGTTCACCAGCGCCAGCAGCAGATGCTCCAGCGTGGCGTATTCATGGCTGCGCTCCGTCGCGTTCTGCAACGCGGCATGCAGCGTCTTTTCGAGGTTCTGGGCGAAACTAGGCATAGAAGGGGTGCTTTCGTGCGGGGGTGCGGTCCGAAGGTCGGCGATAGGGATGAGGCGGGCGTGAATACCCGGCGAGGGGGACCTCGCGGCCGCTCGCGCACTCGCCTTTGCGCGCGGCGGCGTTCTCAACATGATGGAATATGGTGCGCGTTCGCGCCGCTGGAAGGGGGTGCGGGGCGGGGCCGCGCCCCATCAGTCGCCTGACCTTGGACTGAAGATCGAGTCGGCCAGTCGCCGGTGATCGGCCGAGCGCGCGGCATGCGCCTTCACGCGGGCGATCTCCGCCTCCAGCGCGGCGATACGGTCAGTCAACTCGTGCTGGGAGTAGCTGTCGAGCGGCTCCCCGGCCAGTTGGCCGGCATGCCCCAGGGGATGGCTGGGGCCGCGCGACAGAGGGCGGTCATCGTCCATTGCAGCGCAGCATCACCGCCCGCCCGCTTGCTGTCAATGGTCCGAATCCCCTACACGCACAGGATTGTTTCGTAAGAAAGATGCGCGCCGTGACCAGCCAAGTACCTGAAAAGATGATCGCCATCACCATCGACGCTGCGGCCGGCGGCGCGCCCGAGGCCCTGGTGCCAACCGATGCGCCGGTGCCGGTGCCGGGCGTTTGCGAGGTGCTGATCCGGGTGGCGCATGCCGGGGTGAACCGCCCGGACGTGCTGCAGCGGCAGGGCAACTATCCGCCGCCGCCGGGCGCTTCCGAGATACCGGGGCTGGAGATCGCCGGCACGGTCGTCGCCTTGGGCGAGGGCGCCGACCCCGCTCTGCTGGGGCAGGTGGTCTGCGCGCTGCTGCCGGGCGGCGGCTATGCCGAATATGCGGCGGCCGACGCCGGGCTGTGCCTGCCGGTGCCGGCCGGCCTGTCCCTGGCGGAGGCGGCCGCTCTGCCGGAAACGGTGCTGACGGTGTGGCACAATGTATGGCAGCGGGGGGCTGCGCAGCCTGGTCAGCGGTTGCTCGTGCATGGCGGCACCAGCGGCATTGGCACGACGGCGATCATGCTGGGTGCGCTGAAAGGCATGGAGGTCTTCACGACCTGTGGCAGCGACGACAAATGCGCCGCCGCGCTGGAGATCGGGGCCGACCACGCGATCAACTACCGCACGGCCGACTTTGCTGAGCGGGTGCTGGAACTGACCGATGGCGAGGGTGTGGACGTGGTGCTGGATATGGTGGCCGGCAGCTACACCCAGCGCAATCTCGACTGCATGGCACCAGACGGCCGCCTGGTGACGATCGCGACGCTGGGCGGCGCCAAGGTGGAGGTGAACATGGCCAAGGTGATGGTGAAGCGCCATACCCTGACCGGCTCCACCCTGCGCGCCCGGCCGGTCGCCTTCAAGGCGGCGCTGGTCGCCGATGTGCTGCAGCAGGTATGGCCGTTCGTGGTGGATGGAGCCTTGCGCCCGGTCATGGACGAGGGCTTCCCGCTGGCTCAGGCGGCGGCCGCGCACCGCCGGATGGAGGCGGGGGACCATGTCGGCAAGATCGTGCTCAACATGGCGCCGGAGGGGACGTCGTGACGCCCATCCTGCATGAGGATCCGGTCAGCGGCAATTGCTACAAGATTCGCCTCACAGCGGCGTTGACCGGACAGCCGATCGAGCGGGTCGCCTACGACATCCGCAAGGGCGAGACGCGCACGCCGGCGTTCCTGGCCGGCATCAACCCAGACGGCCGCATTCCCGTGCTGCAGGTCGGGGCTGAAGGCGCCTGGCGCTTCCTGCCTGAAAGCAATGCCGCCTGCTGGTGGCTGGCAACTGGCAGCGCGCTGATCCCGGCCGACCGCTTCATGCAGGCGGAGGTGCTGCGATGGATGTTCTGGGAACAGTACAGCCACGAACCCAACGTGGCGACGCTGCGCTTCTGGCGCCGCTATGTGGGCGAATGTGCGCTATCGGACGCACAGCGTGCCGCCATACCCGGCAAGCACGCCGCGGGGCAGGCGGCGCTGGCGCTGATGGACCGGCATCTGACCGGCCGCGACTGGTTCGTGGGCGATGGGCCGACATTGGCCGACCTCGTGCTTTACGCCTATACGCACCTGGCGGACGAGGCGGATTTCATGCTGGCCGACTACCCGGCTGTGCAGGACTGGCTGGCACGGGTGGCGGCGATGCCGGGTTACGTGCCGATGGAAGCCTGACCGACAAACGTCATACAGTCGCGGGACTGTCCACGAACTTGCCGCAGCGTGTCACATGCGCGTGCCATTGGCGGGCCCTGCAGGGCAGCAAGGGGCAGGCGTATGTTCGGCGGCTATCTGGAGCGGGAGGTGGGCAACAGCCCGATCGGGGACCTGATCCCCGCGATGCTGGCGGCGGAACCGGCGCTGCCCGAACCCACGAGCCCGGGGGAGCGGCGGCGTTATCGCACCATCTGGATCAGCGATGTGCACCTGGGCACCCGCGGCTGCAACGCGACCATGCTGCTCGACTTCCTGGACCGGACCGACAGCGACACGCTGTTCCTGGTCGGTGACATCATCGACGGCTGGCGGCTGAAGAAGAAGTTCTTCTGGCCGGCCGCGCATAACGAGGTCGTGCGCCGCATCCTTGCCCGCGCCCGCCGCGGTACCCGCGTCGTCTATATTCCCGGCAACCACGACGAGATGTTCCGCCAGTTCACCGGCATGAATTTCGGCGGGGTGGAAATCAAACGTGCCGCGTTCCACACCACCGCCGATGGCCGCCGCCTGCTGGTGACGCATGGCGACGAATTCGACGCGGTGATGCTGGCGCATCGCTGGCTCGCCTTCGTGGGTGACACGCTTTACGGCCTGATGATGGAGCTGAACCGGTGGACCAACGCGGTTCGTCGGCGGCTGGGCATGCCGTACTGGTCGCTCAGCAAGATGGCCAAGCACAAGGTCAAGAACGCCGTCGAATTCATCAGCCGGTACGAGGAGGTGGTGGCGCGCGCCGCACGCGACCGGGGCGTCGACGGGGTGGTCTGCGGCCATATCCATACGGCCGAGTTCCGCACCATCGACGGTGTTGAATACTGGAACGACGGCGACTGGGTCGAAGGCTGCAACGCGCTGGTGGAACATGCCGATGGCCGCATGGAGATCCTGCACTGGGCCGACGAGATGGAGCGCCGCCGCAACATCGAGGCAAGCGCCAGCGTCACCCAGTTGCGCGCCGCTTAAGGCCCTGCGGCCATGCGGATCGCAATGGTCACCGATGCCTGGGCGCCGCAGGTCAACGGCGTGGTCCGCACGTTGGCGGCGGTCACCGCGCAACTGCGTGTCGCCGGACACGAGGTCGGCATCGTCTCGCCCGATCTGTTCCGGTCCGTGCCCTGCCCGACCTATCCGGAGATCCGCCTGGCGCTGGCACCTCAGCGCCGCGTCGACTGCTTGCTGAACGAGATCCGGCCCGATGCGCTGCATATCAGTACCGAGGGACCGCTCGGCTGGGCGGCCCGGCATTGGGCGCTGCGGGGCGGGCGCGCCTTCACCACCGCGTACCACACGCAGTTTCCGGAATATCTCGCCCGGCGCACCGGCATGGACGCACGGCTGTTCTGGCCAATGATCCGCCGGTTCCACCGGCCGGCCGCCGGCATCATGGTGGCGACCGACACGATCCGCCAGCAGTTGCAGGAACAGGGACTGGCGCGGGTCCGGCCGTGGAGCCGCGGCGTCGATCTCGCCTGCTTCTCTCCGGACGTCGCCCCGCCGGACCTGTTCTTCGACCTGCCGCGCCCGATCCAGCTGTATGTCGGGCGGGTGGCGCCGGAAAAGAACGTGGAGGCGTTCCTGGCCAATGGCCATCCCGGCAGCAAGGTGGTGGTGGGCGACGGGCCGGCGCTGGCCCGCCTGCAGGCGCAGTTTCCAGCCGCGCATTTCCTGGGCCGGCAGAGCGGGGCGGCGCTGGCGGCCTGTTATGCCGGCGCGGACGTGCTGGTGTTTCCCAGCCGGACCGACACATTCGGGCTGGTGATGATCGAGGCGCTGGCCTGCGGCACGCCCGTCGCCGCATATCCCGTGGCCGGTCCGCTGGACGTCCTGAACGAGGCGAGCGGCGCCATGGCCGACCAGCTGGAGGATGCGATCGCCGCCGCCCTGACGCGCGACCGCGATGCCTGCCTGGGGCATGGCCGGTCCTTCAGCTGGGCAGCCAGCGCCGACCAGTTTCTGCGCGCGCTGGAGCCGGTCGGCACCGGCCGTGCGGCCGTGACCGGGGCGGCCTTCGCCTGATTATCTTGCCGCCGCGCCTGAAAGCGCCTACATCTCTCCGGTGACGGCCGCTCCGCGATGGGGCGGCCCTTTCTTTATCGAGCCGGAGAGCCGAAATGGCCCAGCCCACCCCTCTGATGCCTCATGCGACCGCCAGCTGGCTGGTCGACAACACCGCGCTGTCGTTCGAGCAGATCGCCGAGTTCTGCGGGCTGCACATCCTGGAGGTGCAGGCCATGGCGGATGACCTGACCAGCACCAAGTATACCGGCCGCGATCCGGTCCATTCTGGCGAACTGACCCATGCGGAGATCGAGGCGGGTCAAGCCGATCCGGCCTACCGCCTGAAGATGCACCGCGCGCCGGTGGATGTCAGCCGCACGAAGGGGCCGCGCTACACGCCTGTGTCGAAGCGGCAGGACAAGCCGGACGGCATCGCCTGGATCATCCGCAACCACCCGGAGATCAGCGACGCCCAGATCGGCAAGCTGATCGGCACGACCCGCACGACCATCGGCGCGATCCGTGATCGCAGCCACTGGAACATCTCCAACATCCAGCCCAAGGACCCCGTGACGCTGGGCCTGTGCTCCCAGCGGGAGTTGGACGCTGCGGTGGCGAAGGCGGGCAAGAACCTTCCTCAGGAAGACCTCGCCGATGATGGGGCCGAGCCGGTGGTCGCGCAGCGCGATGACCGCGCCCTGCTGATCGAGGAATTGCGGGCGGAACGTGATGCTGCCGCCCGCGCCGCCTCGGAAGCGGCGCAGGAGGCCGAGGCCGAGGCATGGCTGGAGGCGCGCCGCGCCGCGGAGGCGGGCGAGGCCTGATCCGCCCCGCCCCGCCGGTCCGCCTGGGCTACATGTACTTCATGGTGATGGTGATCGCCTTGACCTCACCCGCGGCGACCGGGAAGGCGGTGCGGGTATAGCTCGGCCGGCCAAGGTTGAAGATGTTGATGGACGGGTTGTTGCTCATGCCCCCGCCATCCGTGGTCAGGTCGGTCTTGCCGTTATTGTTGATGTCGTGCCGGATCGCGATGGCATAGGTACCCGCGACCGGCACCGGCATGCAGACCTGCATCGTGCCGGCGCGCGCAGGCAGCTCGATCCGGTTGACCCAGCGCCCGCTCTCCAGCCAGTCGGCCCGGATGCCCCGATAGAGCTGCACCCGCAGGGTGCCGCCACCTGACTTAACGCCTGATACCGTGATGTTCACCGCCGGTCCGGCACCTGCCCGGCAATAGGCGGTGTTGTGTCGCAATTCGTTGCGGAACTGGGCGGCGGCGGGCGTCGCCGTTCCGGCCAGCAGGCCGATCCCTGCCAAGGTGGCGACGATCGGGCGGAGAGTATTCATGGCAGACAACGCAAGGTTCCGTAAACTGTTGGGCAGATAAGGCGAGGGCATCAGGTACGTGCCGGCCACAAATCCCCGCGTCCCTAACGGTCGGAGACAAGTGATGGTGGCGCGATTGCCGCAGGGGCAGTGAACTCGTGCTTAATCGTGCATTCTCCAGATGGGCAGATCGGGGCAGACGCACTACACCTTCCACTCCGGGGGCCGTGCCCCGCGGCGAAATGTTCGCCTTAGATAGGGAAGGCCCAGTGGACCCGCAAATTCGTTTCACGCACTGGCCGGGTCCGCTGCCGCATGTGACGGTGGTGATTCCCGCGTGGAACATGGCGCGTTACCTCGCGCGGTCGGTCGCCAGCGCGCTGGCGCAGACCTGGCCGGCGCTGGACGTGTTGGTCGTCGATGACGGATCGACCGACGACACGCTCGCCCTGGCGGAGGCGATCGCCGCGCGCGAGCCGCGGGTGACCGTTCGCTCCTTCCCCAATGGCGGCGTCGCGCGTGCACGCAACCGCGGGACGGAGGCGGCGCGCGGCACCTATGTCGCCTATCTGGATGCCGACGATCTATGGCATCCGACCAAGATCGAGAAGCAGATGGCAGCGCTGCGCAGCCATGCGGACGATGACGGCTGGGTGGGCTGCTATGCCCTGTTCCGCATGGTGGATGACGGTGATCGCGTGCTGGCCAGCGGCTACGGCGCGGGGAAGCGGGGATCGTTCTTCTTCGATCACCTGCTCGTCAACCATGTCGGAAATGGGTCCAGCCTGCTGGTCTTGCGGGAGGCGGCGTTGGCGGTGGACGGATTCGACCCATCCTATGCGGAGGCGGGGATCGGCGGTAGCGAGGATTTCGATTTCCAGCTGCGTCTGCTGATGCGCTACAAGCTGGAATATGTACCGGAATACCTGGTGGGGTACCGCCTGCATGCCGCGCAGATGTCGGCCGACCAGACGCGCATGGCATTGGGTCACATCGCAGTGGTCGAACGCTTCGTCCATCTGGCGCAGCTGGACGGGCGGCAGGCGCAGTTCGCGCTGGTGGCGGCGAACCGCGCGGCAGCGATCGCAATGGCGCGCTCTGGCGATTGGCGCAACGCCGCGCGGGCGGCGCGGCAATTGTGGAGCGACGACCGCTCCGCCGCGGTGGGCTTCGCCGCGGAACGGCTGCGCTTTGGTGCGAAACGCGCGCTGGCGCGCCTGGGGCACAGCTGGGGCAGCCATGCACGGCTGTCGCCCCGGTCGTGGCATTTCGCTGAATGCGATCCCTTGCCCGGCATCCTGCCGGACGGGCGGCAGGCACGACCGGGATCGCCGCTCTACCCCGCGCCGCTGGATACCCTACAGGGCCCGCTGGCAGAAGACGAGGCGGTCGAGGACGCGATTGCCGCGTCGCCGGATCCAGTGGAAAGTGAGTGGCGCACCCGACAGGATTCGAACCTGTGACCCCTGCCTTCGGAGGGCAGTACTCTATCCAGCTGAGCTACGGGTGCTGGGTGGCCGTGCCCCTACATCGGCAGTGGCAGCGGGGTCAAACGCAATCGTGCAGGGCTTGACGTTGTTCTCCATGCGTTCCAGCAAGGGGCATGGTTGATTCCCTTGCCTTGTTCGCTGCCGGGGCCCTGCAGAACGATGCGGAGCGTCGATCGCGCGCGGTGACGCGGGGCATCTGCCGGCTGTTCGCCCGCAACGATATCTGGGTGCTGGCCGAAATGCCGCTGCGCAACGGCCGTCGGGCGGACCTGATGGGGGTGGATGCGCAAGGGCGGATCGTGATCGTGGAGATCAAGACCGCCCGCAGCGATCTGCTGGGTGATGGCAAGTGGCCCGATTACCTGGACTTCTGCGACCGCTTCTATTGGGGCCTGCCGCCGGAACTGGACCGGTCCGTGCTGGAAGGCGCCGATTACCGGCCTGATTGCTGCGGCATCATCGTTGCCGACGGCTACGATGCGGAAATCGTGCGCCCTGCCCCCAGCCATCCGCTGAACGCCGCCCGCCGGCGGGTCGAGGTGGAGCGGCTGGCGCGTGCCGCGCTGAGAAGGCAGGTCGTGGCGCTCGATCCCGAATGTGCGGCCTTCGGTTCTTAGCCCATCAGCCCCAGCACCAGCAGCAACGATACGAACAGGGCAATGATGACCTGGATGAACACGCACAGCGCCAGCGTGCGCCACAGGGCGGAGCCGCGCGACAGGCCATAGGCATGGCGCAGCTGCGTTGCGATGTGCCACACCGGGATTACCGAACCTGCCACGAACAGCCAGTCGAGCGTCACGCCAGCGATGCCAAGCACGGTCAGCACCATAAATAGCAGTGACATGAACGACAGCGAGTAGGTGACGAACACCGCGTGGTCATACATGCCGTAACGCGGCCGCCACAGGAACAGCAGCGCCACGAACGGGATCGATAGGGGGATCAACAGCCAGCTGAACTTGTAGCTGTTCGATTGCAGCTTGTAGAGGGCGAGGCCAGGATTCCGGCGTGCCTTGGCGATGCCCTTGTCCAGCCGCTTCCAGCCGGTGTGGACCTCCTCCAGCCCTTCGATCGTGTCCGGCCCGGTGCGTGCCGCCTCCATGGCGGTGATGCGGCCGTTCAGTTCGTCCAACTGCCCCTGCAATTGTGGACGCTGCGGATCACCGGCGGGCAGGGCGGCAAGGTCGCGCGTGACCCTGGTCCGATCCGCTTCCGCCTGGCTTTGTACCTGCTTCATCTGCGCCACCGCATCGTCCGGGAGACCAATGTCGGCCGGCGGGCTGAGGCCGATGATCTGGAACACCGCGAACATGATGAAGATGGTGAACAGGAACAGGCCCATCGGGGAGACGAAGCGCGCCCGTTCCCCTTCGATGTAGCGGCGAGTCAGTTGCCCCGGCCGGCGTAGCAGCAGCGGCAGCGTGGCGAAGGTCCGTCCTTCAAAATGCAGTGCCCCGTGCAGCAGGTCATGCAGGAAGGCGCCCGCTGTACGATGGACATGCGCCTGTTGGCCGCAGGCATGGCAATGGCTGCCGATCAGCGCGGTCCCACAATTGAGGCAGGCATGTTCCGCCGTGTGCCCGTCCGATGTCACCGGAGCGGAAGGCTCCGCCACCAATCCGCCGGCCGGTATGGCCGCCTGCAAGACTTCGCTCATGCCCCAACCCCCTGGCTGCAACCGCATGATACCGCCGGGCGGTGCCCTGTCGAGCGGAACAGAGGCGGAACAGGGTGCACATGTCGGCGTTGATGTCGACAAAGGAGCATCATGCCGTGATTGCAGAAAAGCCTGACGAGAACCCGAAGTCGCACCCGGTCTCCAATGCGGAGAAGGATCCGGACACCTGGACCACCGGTGACGAGCCAATGACCGGCGCGCAGGCCAGCTATCTCAAGACGTTGAGCGAGGAAGCGGGCGACGAAGGGCAGTACGACACCGAACTGACCAAGGCGGAGGCATCGAAGCGGATCGATGCGCTGCAGGAGAAGACCGGGCGCGGCCAGTAACGGCCACGCCCGGCTGAGGTCCTCAGTCCAGCGCGGTGAAGCGGAAATTGCGGAACCGCGCCTCTCCCGGCCCGGCGGCGTAGAGGCCGGGCCGCAGCATCAGGAAGCCGCCGCGCACATTGTGGTGGTAGCCCGACACCTCCATGCCGCGGTCGAACCGGTGCCAGGTCTGCCCGCCATCGCCGCTGGTATCGAACGTGATGATGTGGGCGTCGTTGGTTACGCGCAGCCGCATGCGCCGCCCGTGCGGATTGGCCGGGCGTCCACGCTCGATCCCGTATTGGTGGGTGACGAACCGCTGCTCGTCAAAGCCTAGCCCGGCATAAAGCTTGTCGTCATAGAACAGGATCAGGCCTGCCCGACCACCGGGCGCAACCTCGATATCGCATTCGAAGGTGTAGCGGGTATCGCCCGCCGTCAGCAGCAGCGGCGACCCGCTGGACGGTGCCTCCCCCTTGCCAGCCAGGTGCAGCGTGCCATCCGCCACCCGGATGCGGCTGGCCTCGTCGGCAGATGGGCGGAAGAAGGCCCACTTGCTGCCCAGCACGAGCGGCTGGGAGAAATCGTCCGACAGCGCCATGCCATGCGGCTGCGCGGCTCCGCCGCCTGGCTTGGTGATCGGCTGCGACAGGTCGCCGCCGGTCATGTCGAACCAGCCATCGTCGGTGAAGCGGACCGGATCCATCAGGCACTGCCGGCCCAATGTCCAGAACCCGTTCTCGAACCCGTGATAGACGGACCACCAGCTGTCATCGGGTGCCTGCACCAGACTGGCATGACCGCGTGACCACCACGCCTCCTCCGCGCTGGTGGTGCGCACCAGCGGGTTGCGCGGATGGTGTTCCCATGGCCCGTTGATGGATCGCGACCGGGCCGCGATCACCATGTGGCCGGTCGGCGGCCCGGCGGTGCCGCCCACCGCCGTCAGCATGTAGAACCAGTCGCCGATCCGATGGATCTTGGGCCCTTCCGGGGCGAAGCCTTCCACCACCCAGTCGGACGGATAGCGCCAGGGGTCGTAGACATGCTCCACCGGGCCGGCGAGCGAGAGGTTGTCGTCAGCCAGGCGCACACGGTCCCCGCCGGACAGGAACAGCCAGCGGCTGCCGTCCTCCCCCACCGCATGGCACGGGTCGATATGGTTCGGCAGGCCGAGCGGCACGGGGTCGCTCCACGGCCCCTCGATGTTCTCGGCCCAGGTGACGAAGGTGTCGTTCGGTTCCGCCTTGACCGGAATGAACAGGTAGTAGCGGCCGTTATCCTTGTGCAGCGATGGTGCCCAGACCGAACCGATATTGCGGGTGAGCGCCGCCTTCAGCGGGCGCCAGTTCACCAGATCGCGCGAATGCCAGATGGTGAGGCCGGGATAGGCGTCGAAGGTGGAGAAGGTCATGTAGTAATCCTCCCCATCCTTCAGGATCGCCGGATCAGGCCGATCGCCGGAAATCAGCGGGTTGAGGAAGGTACCGTTACCAAGATCGGACACGCGTTGATTGTCGAAGCCGCGCCGGTAAGCCTTTGACGACGGGGCGGGGGATGCGGTCTGCGCCATCGCGCCGCCACCCGGGATCAGTGTCGCAAGGCCGGCGGCTGCGGTGCCGGCGAACAGGGAACGGCGATCGGTCTGCATTCTCGTCTCCATCAACCCAGTGGTGTAGTGCGCGCCCAGGCGCGCCAGAGTTCGGGCCAGATCTCTACCGGCTTGCCGGTCGTGCCGCGCAGGCCGAAGCCGTGGCCGCCGACCTCGAATAGATGGGTTTCCACCCGGACACCTGCTGTCTTCAGCGCCTCCCGCAGGCGCAGCGTGTTGGCGACGGGCACGACGTTGTCGTCTTCCGCGTGGAGCAGGAAGAACGGCGGCGCATCGGCCAGCACGACACGGTCTGGCGAATGCGCCGCCTCCAGTTCCGGTGAGGGGTTCGGCCCCAACAGCAGGTCGCGCGATCCGGCATGGGCGATTGCCGGGTCCATGGAGATGACCGGATAGATCGGCGCCGCCGCGGAAGGGCGGGCGGACAGCCGGTCCGCCGCGTCGATCGGCTGGTAGGCCGGGTGGGCGAAGCGGGTCGACAGGTCGGCGCACAGATGTCCGCCGGCGGAGAAGCCCATCGCGCCGACCCGTTCGGGATCGACGCCGTATTCGGCCGCGCGGTGGCGGATCAGCCGGATGGCGCGCTGCGCGTCGGCCAGCGGCGCGTCTGCGCGGTTCTGCCAGCCATCACCGGGCAACCGATAGAACAGGACGAA
Source organism: Croceibacterium sp. TMG7-5b_MA50 (assembly GCF_039830145.1). Taxonomy (NCBI): domain Bacteria; kingdom Pseudomonadati; phylum Pseudomonadota; class Alphaproteobacteria; order Sphingomonadales; family Erythrobacteraceae; genus Croceibacterium; species Croceibacterium sp. TMG7-5b_MA50. The sequence goes on from NZ_CP156082.1 coordinate 2,710,562, forward strand.
TGCCGTGAAGCCGCGCGCATTCATCCAGCGGGCGAGCTCGTACCCTTCCTTGTCGATCACCACGCGGGAATAGCCGCCGCCGGGCGTCAGCAGCACGGCGGCGCCGTTCGGCTGCTGCGGCCGGAACACCACCATGCGCGGCGTGGCGGTCCGCTCGACGTAACGGTCCGACAAGGCCGGGTCGGTCGAACGCTGCGTGATCTTTTCCGCCGGCAGCGGATCGGGCGCGCCGGGCACGCCGCCGGGCCATAATTCGATCACCTCCGCCGGATCAGGTGTCGGCACCGGCAGGTCGCTGCCGGGCGCGGTAGCCTGCGCTCCGGCGGCGGAATGGGTGACGATGGCCCCAGCCGACAATGCCAGGCTTGCTGCCAGCAGCGATCGGCGGTCGGTGGAGGCCATCGTCATTCTCCCGTTTTTACAATTGGACGCGTACGCCGGCCATGATGATGCGGCCGAAGCGGTTGTTCTCATAATTGCGGCGGGTGAAATCATCCACCCAGCGCTTGCGCGCCGCGTCCGTCAGGTTGGTACCCTCGACCGTCAGCGACACCTGTTCGGTCAGGTTGTAGCGGACCGATGCATCGACGTTCAGGATGTCCTCGAACCCTTCGAACACGTTGCGGTTGCCGCTGACGCCGTCGATGTACTCGTCCCGCCAGGCGAGCGAGGTGCGAATGGAGATCTTGTCGTTCTCCCAGTACAGGGTGCCGTTCGCCGCCTTCTTCGCCATGTCGAGCAGCGGACGGGTATACACCTCCGAGATGCCGGTCGGGTTGCCGCTGCGGTCAAGGCCTGTGCCGGCGGACGGAACGGTGTAGTCCACGTCGCTGTCGATCAGCGTGACGTTGCCGAGCACGCCGAAGCCGCCGAGGAACGTGCTGTCGGTGAACACGCTGAACGGCAAGTTGAGTGAGAACTCCACGCCGCGCAGGCTGCCGCCGGGATTGTTGATCTGCGTGCGATATTCGATCGGCACGTTGATGTTCGTGCCGCCGACGATCGCCTCGTACAGCGGTGTCCCCGGGGTCAGCAGCGATGTCGGCAACTGGCTGTCGGCAAAGGTGCCGTTCTGACTGCCGGCGATCGGGAAGTTGTCAATCTCCTTGGAGAAGACAGCGACGGAGGCCAGCGCACCGGGGGCGAAGTACCATTCCAGCGCCGCGTCATAGGCCATGGCCCGGAACGGCTCCAGGAACGGGTTGCCGGTGGTGATGCGGAAGTTGAACGGATCGACCGATCCGCCCGGCGTCAGCGCCCCCAGCGACGGACGGGTGATGACCCGGCTCATCGCGCCGCGCAGGATCAGGTCGTCGGTCAGGAACAGATTGGCGTTCAACGCCGGCAGGAAATCATCATAGTCACGCTCGACCGTTACCTGCTGCGTGCCGACGAAGCCGGTGGACGACTGGTCCGTGCGGACATAGCGCAGGCCCAGATTACCGGTGAAGCGCAGGCCGAAGAAGTCGCTGTCCCAGTTCGCCTGGACATAGCCGCCTGTTGTCTCCTCCCGCACGGAACGGGTATCGCCGGGGAAGGCGGCGGGATCGCGGCCGAACAGATTGACCGCATCGGCCGCGGGGCCGAGCAGCGGCACGACCCATTCATTAGTGTTGCCGGCCGGCTGTCCCGCGCTGCCCAGCTGGAACAGCTCGGCAATATCGGCGGTCACCGGCAGGCCGTACTGACCCGGGGCGCAGGCGTAGGCCGCGCAATAGGTGCTGTCCGCGCGATAGCCGATCGTGTCGAAGTCGAACCGGCGATACACGCCGCCCACCTCGAAGTTCAGCTCCGGCGTCGCCTGCCAGTCGATATTCCCGGACACGGTGCGGAACTTGTTGGTGGTTTCGGATGGGCGATCACGGAACTCAGCCAGCTGGAACTGCGCGGGATTGCTGATCCCGTTGTTCCCGAAGCTTAGCTGCGGGTTGTCCATGTCGCTGTAATCGTAGCTGTAGCCGTTGAAGTCACGGTCATCGAAGATGATCGTCGCCTCGCGCGTGATCGGCGCTTCCGACTTGGAGAAGCCGCCCAGCAGGTCAATCTTCACCGTGTCGCTGAGTTCGTGCTCCAGCCGTGCGGAGACCTGGTGAAATTTCGTCTCGCTCTCGCGCTGGTAACGCTCGGTCCGCACCCAGGCATTGTTGAACGTGCCGGAGATCAGGTTGTTGTCCGCATCGATTTCGTAATCGACGACATCGATGGTCCGCTCGTTGGAACGGAACAGCACCTCGCCCCAATATTCGTCACGGCTGGCCTTGAAAGTCGAATACAGGCCATCGACCGACAGCTTGGTGCGATCGGTTGGGGCCCACTGGACCGAACCCGTCAGGCCCAGCCGCTCACGGTCATGCTCCACCGCGCCGTAACGCGGAATGCGCGGGTGAAAGGCGAGGCCAACGGCGTTGCACGCACTGTTGGGCGTGTAGGTGGTGCCGGTATAGCACGACGATCCGCCGACGGAGCGGAACGCGCCTTGCGTCCAGCGCACGGAATTGTTGCCGAGTTCGCTGGTCTTGTACTGGGAATAGGCGGCCGACGCGCTAACGCCGAAGGTGCCGTCCTCGTTCGTCCAGCCGATCAGGCCGGCGAGCCGCGGCCCGGCATCTTCGCTGAGATCGTTGTAGCGGACCTGGGCGGACGCGACGGCGCTGAAGCCGGTGTCGAGCGCCAGCGGGTTGCCGGTGTTGAGGTCGACCACCGCGCCCAGCGATCCTTCGTCCAGCGACGCCTCGGCAGTCTTGTGGACAACCAGGCTGCTGAACAGTTCGGACGCGAAGACGTTGAAGTCGAAGCCGCGTTCACGGTTTGCGCCGGCATCGGCGGTGGCGGTGGCGACCGCCTCCATCCCGTTCACGCGCACGCGGGTGAACTGCTGCCCCAGGCCGCGCACGGTGATCGCACGCCCTTCGCCAGCCTCGCGCTGAATGGACACGCCCGGCACGCGCTGCAGTGATTCGGCGAGGTTGGTGTCGGGGAACTTCGCGATATCCTCCGCCACGATCACGTCGACCTGGCTGGCGGACTGCCGCTTGGCGGCGATGGCGGCGTCCAGCGCCTGCCGGAAGCCGGTGACGACGATCTCGTTCCCGGCGGCGGCGTCCACCACCTCGTCTGTCTCGTCCTGCTGCACGGACGCGCCCGGCGTGACTTCCTGCTGCGCCTGCGCGACCTGCGGCAGCGAGATTGCGCTGCCCAGCAGCAACGCAGCCTTGAGCTTGCCCGTGAATACCCGCTTGTTCATGATATGCATCCCACTTGTACTAGCGGTGTCATTAGAAAAGGGATGCAATGGGCCTTTCGGCCACGCTCCCAGGACATCCGCCACGCTCCATTCACCCGGTCTTTTCGGAAACCGGTGTCATTTGGTCTTGTCCGGTGCTGCCGTCGCTGTCAAGACTGACGGCGGGAGAATGCCATGAACATCTTTGCAAGATTGAGCCTGTCCGCAGCCGCCATAACCGGCGTGCTCTGCAGCCTGCCCGCAGCGGCCCATCCGGACGATCCGACCCAGGGCGGCACTGGCGGGCGGATCATCCGCGTGACCACCCTAGCGAAGGACGGCCCCGGCAGCTTGGCGGAAGCGCTGGCGACCAAGGGCAAGCGGATCATCGTGTTCGAGGTCGCCGGCGCGATCGACCTGGAAAAGTCATCGCTCACCATCACCGAACCCTTCGTCACGATCGCGGGCCAGACCGCGCCATCTCCCGGCATCACCCTGATGCGCGGCGGGATCGACGTGACCACGCATGACGTGATCCTGTCCAACATGCGCATCCTCAACGGATCGAACGGCGAACCGTTGCTGAGCGGGTGGGAGGCGGACAGCTTCTCCACCGTGGGCGCGTACAATGTGGTGGTGGAGAACAACACGTTCCTGTGGGCGGTGGACGAGAACATGTCCGCCAGCGGCCCGCGCTTCACCGGCGACACGGTGGAGGAATGGCGGGAGGGCACCAGCCACGATATCGTGTTCCGCCTGAACCTGGCGGCGGAAGGCCTGGCGAACTCCACCCACCCCAAGGGGGAGCATTCGAAAGGTTCGCTGATCCACGACAATGCCACCGGCATCGTGTTCGACCGCAACATCTGGGCCCACAATGTGGAGCGCAGCCCGCTGGTGAAGGGCGGGGCCCAGGTGCTGATGGTCAACAACCTGATCTACAACCCGCAGCACCGCGCGGTGCACTACAACCTGATGGACCTTGAGTGGGCGGGACACGAGCCTGTCACCGGGGAGATCACCGCGGTCGGCAACGTCCTGCGCGGCGGCAACGACACGGACGAGAACATGCCGTTCCTGATGCTGGGCGGCGTGGGGGACCTCGCCTATCATGCCAGCGACAACATCGCGGTGGACCTGCACGGCAACCCGCTGCCCGCCTTCGGCCGGTACGGCAACACGGCGGCCAAGCTGATCGAGGCGCCGCAGCCGCTGGCCAGCCTGGCAGGGTACGACATCATGCCCGCCGCCGATGTCGAGACTACGGTGCTCGCCACGGCGGGCGCGCGGCCATGGGATCGCGGGCCGCAGGAAGTGCGCGTGCTGTACTTCATCGCCGAAGGGCGGGGCGACGTGATCGACAGCGAGGTCGAGGTGGGCGGCTATCCCACGATCGCGCCGACCGCTGCCCCGTTTGTGGACCGCGACTGGGACCTTGCCACGATGCGGCCGAAGAACGGCGTCTATCCGGGCCAAAAGGAAGGCGCGCAGGAACATCTGTCGCCCCGCGACCGGGCCATGCGGGAGTCACGCTGATGCGCCGGTTCGCACCGCTGCTGGCCCTGCTCGCCAGCCCTGCCGTGGCGCAGGACCATGCCGCGGCGCCTGCCGCATCCTCCGCCCCGCCGATGGTGGTGGTGCGAGAGGCGGATGTGGAGAAGCGCGAGCCAGTGCCCCACGGCGCGATCGGCATGTCCACATCGTATCGCATCAGCGATGCGGCGCCGCAGCCGCGCACCATGGAGTTCCGCCGCCGTGTGCTGGACGTGGGCGCCGCCATCGGCGAACACCCGATCGCGCATGACGAGGTGTATTACGTCACCGTCGGCGAAGGTGTGGTGATCTCCGACGGGGTGGAGGCGACGCTGACCCCCGGCATGACGGCCTACCTGTACGATGGCGCCGTGGTCGGCATCCGTCAGGTGGGCGAGGAGCCACTATCGCTGATCATCGCCTATCCGGTGAAGAAGTGAGTGGACGGGCACTCCGGGGCTGACCGGGGTGCCCGTCGATTTTCAGGTGCCTGGCTGGATGTAGGGCGCCTTGGCCCATAGCTCCCGCTCCCACCGGCGCGGATCGCTGACAGCAGCGATGGATTCCTGCCCGACGACCAGAGTTTGCCGATCGGGCAAGGTGTAGGGCTGCCAGTCCACTTGGCCCGTACGGGCGAGCCCGGTGAATGCGCCCATCATCCGCCGGCTGATCTCCCGTGCACGGGCATCATTGCCGGAGAAACTGCCCTTCGCTTCCAGCGTGCCGAAGACGTAGGGTATGTCGTCCGTATGCGCGGCCCCGCGCAGCGGATCGACGGGGGATGGGCGGTCGAGCTGGTAGACCCAGGTCTTCTCCGCCCCGGCGGCGGCGCGCGCATCCGCCTCCAGCACCTGGCCCGGCCAGCTGCGCCCGGCGGTAGTCGCGGCGTAGAACGCCTGCTCCACTGTCCAGTCAGGATACTGTGCGCGATATTGCGCCGCGACCCAGCACGGATCGAGGTCGATGATGATGTTGGACGCCAGCCGCTCCGCCAGATTGTCCCAGGTCAGGCCCTGCAACACCGGCCCGCGCGGATTGATGAAGGCGCGTGTCTCGTCATGCGTGTTGCCCAGGATCATGGGAATGTCGTGCGACTGCGCCGGCGCATCGGGCCAGAAGGGGTGGCGCGGCAAGTGCACCATATCGAGCACCGGGCCGAAATAGACCCGCCCGCCGCGGATCGGGTCCTCCGCCTGCAAACCTTCCATCAATCGTTCCACCGGCATGGCCAGCAGCGCGTCGGTGCCGCCTTCGGCCACGCCGACCTTCGCCATGAAGGCGCGCATCCGTGCGGTGGCGTTGGCAGGTCCGGTGGCGGTGACCTGCTGCCCGCTCATGGTGGCGGCAGCGTGGAACAGGCCGGCGGCGGCGGGCATCGCCATCAGCGTGGCGATCTTCGCGCCCCCGCCCGACTGGCCGAACACCATCACGCGGGCGGGGTCGCCGCCGAACGCGGCAATGTTGTCGCGCACCCACTTTAGCGCGCAGATCAGGTCCAGCTGCCCCAGATTGCCGCTGTCGCGGAAGCGTTCGCTCCATGGGGACAGCCAGCCATAGCCGAGCACGTTCAGCCGCTGGTTGACCGTCACCACGACCACATCGCCATCCGCTGCCAGGTGCGGCCCCTGGGTCAATGGGTCGGTGACCGTGCCGGTGGTGTAGGCGCCGCCATGGAAGTAGACCATCACCGGCCGCCTGGCCGCGGGCGCGATCTCCGGCGTCCAGACGTTGAGGTACAGGCAATCCTCGCTCTGCGGCTCGTCCGTCTGGCCCTGCTGCGGCGCGATCGGGCCGAAGGCGGTGGCCGTCAGCCGCTCCGTAGAGGAAGGCACCGCAACGGGAGGTGCCCAGCGCGCCGCCGTGGCAAAGCGGATGCCGAGAAAGGCAGGTACGCCGCGGTCGACCAGCCCGGTGTAGCGTCCTGCCCGGACGGAGCGGCCGAGCCGCTGCGCCAGTGCCGGACCTGCTGCCAGCGCTGCGCCGGCCACGCCGCCGGCGATTACCGCGCGGCGGCTGATGCCGTCAGCGGCGGACATCGCCGCCGCCGTCGAAGGCGTCCAGCTCCGCCCGCGTGATTGCAATCGTGTCGCCCGGCACGCCGTGCTTCATCGCCGCCATGGCCAGCGCGCTGCGCGCCATTTCGCGGGCAGAGGCCCCTTCCAGGTAGCGCAGCAGCAGGCCCGCGGCGAAGGCGTCGCCGGTGCCGATACGGTCGACGATGTTCTCGATCCGCATGTCGTCGGTCTGCCAGTGGTCGTTCCGAAGATCGACCCGAGCCGCCAGTTCGTGCGTGGAGGCGGCGGCGACATGGCGCGCGGTGGAGGCGATCAACTTGAGCTTCGGGAAAGCATCGAACGCCGCCTCCGCCGCCTGCCGCCGCCGGTCGGGCCCATCGCCGCTGAACTGTTCGCCCAGCAGCAGCGAGATGTCGCGGTGATTGCCGATCAGCACCTCTGCCTCGCGGACGAGGCCGGTCAGGATCTCGCGCGGATTGCTGTCCCAGGCGGACCACAAGTTCGACCGGTAATTGCCGTCGAAGCAGATCGGCACGCCCGCCGCATTCGCCGCATCCACCGCCGCCTGCGCCAGCGCCACGCCGCCCGGCCCGAGAGCGGGGGTGATGCCGGAGATGTGCAGCAAGGCCGCGCCATCCAGCGCGCCGGCGAAATCGAACTGGTCGGGCGTCGCCGCGACGAAGGCGCTGTGGGCCCGGTCATACGTCACACGGCCCGCGATCGGGCCGGACGGCTGTTCGAAGAAGTACAACCCCATGCGCCCGGGTCCCGTGGCGATGCGGCTGATGTCCACGCCCGCCGATCCCAGCGCCCCGCTTGCCATGCGGCCCAGCGGATTGTCCGGCACCAGGCTGACCGCGCGCACCGGCCGGCCGAGGGAGGACAAGGCGATGGCGACGTTCGCCTCCGCCCCGCCGACATCGATGCCCAGCAACGGCGTGCGCGCCAGCGGCACCTGACCCGGCGGGGTCAGGCGCAGCAGCAACTCGCCAAAGGTGACGACCGGAGCGTGTGGGGCGGCGGACTGGTTGCTCACCGGCCCATCCAGCCGCCATCGACCGCCAGGACCTGACCCTGCACGTAATCGGCCGCCTTGCTGCCCAGGAACACGGCGGCGCCGCCGATGTCCTCCGGCGCGCCCCAGCGCCCTTCGGGGATACGTTCCAGGATCTGCCGGTTGCGCGTCTCGTCCGCCTGCAGCGCGGCGGTGTTGTTGGTGGCGATGTAGCCGGGGGCGATGGCATTGACGTTGATGCCCTTGGCCGCCCACTCGTTCGCCAGCAGCTTGGTCAGGCCGGCCACGCCGCTCTTGCTGGCGGTGTAGCTGGGGACTCGGATGCCGCCCTGGAAGGACAGCAGGCTGGCGACGTTGATGATCTTGCCACGCTCGCCCGTCTGGCTGGCCCAGCCGGTCATGTGGCGCGCCGCCGCCTGGCACAGGAAGAACAGCACCTTCAGGTTGGTGTCCATGACCGCGTCCCAATCGGCTTCGGTGAAGTCCAGCGAGTCCGCGCGGCGGATGATGCCGGCATTGTTGACCAGGATGTCGATGCGGCCGAACTTCGACGCCACCGTGTCGACCACGCCCGCGACCGGGGCGGTGGAGCTGAGGTCGGCGCCGACCAGTTCGCACCGGCGGCCCATCGAACGCACCTTGGCGGCTGTTTCCTCCGCCGCGCTGCGGCCGACGGCGGCGATGTCGGCCCCGGCGGCGGCGAGCGCCAGCGCGATGCCTTGCCCAATGCCCGTATTGGCACCGGTGACCAGCGCCACGCGGCCGGTCAGGTCAAACAAAGCCATAATCCATTCACTCCAAGGAAACCGGTGTCACAGACAGTGTAGGCGTGTTCGCCGGGTCAGATCAACCCGCCGGACCGCCCGGAACGGGCGGCTGGACGGAGGCGCGCTGCACCAGATCGGCGGGGAAGCGGCTCGGCTCGTCCGCTGCCCGGTCGGGCTGGATCAGCTTCACCGCGGCGGCCCGCGCCATCAGCGTGATGGGCCAGCGCACCGTCGTCATCGGCGGCCAGATATGCTTGGCGATCGGGGAATCGTCAAAACCGATCAGCGACAGGTCGCCCGGCACCTCCAACCCTCGACGCTGGGCAGCATGGAGGGCGCCCGCCGCCATTTCGTCGTTTGAGCAGAAGATGGCGGTCGGCGGCTGATCGACGCCCAGCAATTGCTGCGCGGCGAGCACGCCGGAATCGAATCGGTAATTGCCCGGTGCGACGTATTCGCCGGGGACCGGCAGACCGTGGCGGGCCATCGCCTCGCGAAAGCCAATTGCGCGTTCATGCGCGGACCGGAAGCCTTGCGGCCCCAGGATCAGCGCGATGCGGCGATGCCCCTCCGCAACCAGATGATCGACTGCGGCGGCGACGGCCTCCTGATCGTTGGAGCCGACCATGTGCGCGCTTTCGTCCAGCTGGGCTGAGCCCATCCGGACGTAGCCGCAGCCGACCTGCTGGCACATGCGGGCAAGATCGTCATTCTCGCTGATCGGCGGCAGGAACAGCACGCCATACAGCCGCTGGCGCTCGATAAAGCGGCGGCAATCGTCCACCAGCGTCGGCGAGTGGCGATCGACCGGGCGCACGACCAGCGCAAAATCGGTGTCGCGGATCACGTCGAGCACGCCTTCCTGCACGTTCAGCACCGTCTGCGCATTGGGATTGTCGTGCAGCAGTCCGATCAGGAAATTGCGCCGGAGCGCCAGTGCGCGCGCCTGCGGATTGGGGACGTAGCCCAGCTCGGCAATGGCCTGGTTCACCCGCTCCCGCGTGTCGGTACGCAGCAGGGGGGAGGCGTTGATGACGCGGCTGACCGTCTTCTTGGACACGCCGGCGACCCGCGCAACGTCATTGATTGTCGGCTGACCCTTGCTCATGGCAGTGCCGTTCTCCCCTCCGGCATGGTCATAGCCGCGGCAATGACCGATCCACAATCGGCATTGTTGAACTGCCAATCGCCCAACAAAGATTTTGACACCGGTTTCCGGCTGCGTCATCTGCCGTGGCATAAGTTTGACGGACGGGAAGGGACATTCCGCCATGAGCGGCGACCAGATCAGCGCAACCACCGGTGCGACCGAAATCGCGCGCGCCTTTGTCGATGCCCGGCGCGAGGGCATCTCGCTGCCGGCCTATCCGGGCGAGCGGCCGGAGACGCTGGCGGAAGCCTACGCTATCCAGGACCAGGCGCTGGAACTGTGGGGCGACCGGGCAATCGGCGGCTGGAAGGTCGGCAAGGTACCCCCGCAGCATCAGGAACGCCTCGGTGCCGACCGACTGGCCGGGCCGATCTTCACCGATACGATCTTCGAAGCGACGTCCGGTCTGTCGCTGCCCATCTTCGCCGGCGGCTTCGCCGCGGCGGAGGCGGAGTTCATGCTGCGCCTGGCCCCGCCGGCCGGCGCGACGCAGCCGCCGGCCACGAATGCCGAGGCACGCGGATGGGTCGATCAGGTGCGTCTCGGGATCGAGCTCGCCTCCTCCCCCTGGGCGGGCATTAATGCCGACGGGCCGTGCGTCACCGTGTCCGACCACGGCAACAATCACGGCCTGGTGTTGGGCCCGGTTCTGGCCGAGGCCGAGTGGGACCGCCTGGACGAGATCGAGGTGGCCGTGCTGTTCGACGATGACCTCGTCGCCACCGCCACTACCGCCACGATGCTGGACGGGCCGTTCGGCGCGATCCGCTTCCTGCTGGCGAACCTGGCGGCACGCGGCATCACGCCGCAGGCCGGCTGGTGGGTGTCGACCGGTGCGGTGACCGGCGTGCACGAGGTTGCCGCAGGCACGCAGGTTCGCGCGACCTTTGCCGGCGCCGGCGAGGTGGAGATGCGGGTCGGCTGATCAGCCGCTCACAGGGTCAACAACCAGTATCAGACGTTGCGAGCGACGATTACCTGTTGAGGCGCGTTGGTGATAGCGTTATCAAACCTCCTACTATTCACGGGATCGCTGCCGCGGGGCAGCCGCACTGTTGGGAGAGGGTGAATGAGGGCTTTTGATCCGGCTTCGCTGCCGGACGACCACGCCGGGGCTGTGCTGGCCGGGCGCGTGCTGCTGGCGGATGGGCCGGTGCCGGTCATCGTGCGCGGCGGGCAGGTGTTCGACGTGTCGGCCACCGCGCCGACCAGCGCCGACCTGTTCGACCTGGCCGATCCCGTCGGTGTCTCCGGCCCGCTTCTGTGCGCGGTCGAGGACCTGACAATCGGCGGTGGCCCCTACGAACTGCTCGCCCCGATCGATCTGCAATGCGTGAAGGCCTGCGGCGTCACCTTCGCGGTCTCCGCAATCGAGCGTGTGATCGAGGAACGCGCGCGGGGCGATGCCGGCGCTGCCGCGGCAATCCGGGCAGAGCTGGAGGAACGCGTGGGCGGGGGTATCCGCAGCGTGGAGCCGGGTAGCGAATCCGCCGCCCGGCTGAAGGCCGCGCTGATCGAAGCCGGCATGTGGTCGCAATATCTGGAGGTCGCGATCGGCCCGGATGCGGAGGTGTTCACCAAGGCACCCGTCCTGTCGAGCGTCGGCTGGGGCGCCGAGGTCGGCATCCGCAGCGATTCCCACTGGAACAACCCGGAGCCGGAGATCGTGCTGGTGGCCAATGCCGCGGGCGACGTTATCGGCGCCACGCTGGGTAACGACGTCAACCTGCGCGATTTCGAAGGGCGCAGCGCGCTGCTGCTGGGCAAGGCGAAGGACAACAACGCCTCCTGCTCCATCGGGCCGTTCGTGCGCCTGTTTGATGACGGCTTCACCATCGACGATGTCCGCAATGCGGAACTCGACCTGGTGATCGACGGGCCCGAAGGCTACCGCCTGCACGGGCACAGCTCCATGTCGCAGATCAGCCGTGATCCGCTGAACCTGGTCAAGCAGACGCTGTCCGAACACCAGTATCCCGACGGCTTCGTGCTGTTCCTGGGTACGCTGTTCGCGCCGGTGCAGGACCGCGACGATGCCGGGCGCGGCTTCACGCACAAGGTGGGTGATGTGGTGCGGATCACCACGCCGCGGCTCGGCACGCTGGAGAACCCGGTCACCACGTCCGCGGATGCCGCGCCGTGGAGCTTCGGCATCCGCGACCTGTTCCGCACGCTCGCCGCGCGGCAGCGGGCGGGTGCGGCATGAGCACGGCGACCTATCCCAGCCTTGCCGGCAAACGCGTGCTGGTGACGGGCGGCGGCTCCGGCATTGGGGCGGGCCTGGTCGAAGGCTTCGTGCGGCAGGGCGCGCATGTCACCTTCTTCGACATCGCGGAGGCTGAATCTCAGGAGCTGGTGGCGCGGCTGGATGGCAAGCCCGTGTTCGAGCGGGTGGACCTGACGCAGATCGGCCAGCTGAAAGAGGCGATCGCGCGGCACGGGCCCTTCGACGTGCTGGTCAACAATGCCGCCAACGATGACCGGCACGAAGTGGCCGATGTGACGGAGGAGTACTGGGACAACCGCATCGCGGTGAACCTGAAGCACACCTTCTTCTGCGCGCAGGCGGTGATCCCCGCCATGCAGGAGGCGGGCGGCGGGGTGATCGTCAATCTGGGCTCGATCTCCTGGCACCTGGGCCTGCCGGATTTGCCGCTTTATCAGACCTGCAAGGCCGCGATCGAGGGGCTGACCCGCAGCATGGCGCGCGATTTCGGGCGCGACAACATCCGTGTCACCAGTGTGATCCCCGGCAATGTCCGCACCCCGCGGCAGCTGCAATGGTACACGCCCGAAGGCGAGGCGGAGATCGTGGCGGCGCAATGCATGGATGGGCGGCTGCTGCCGCACGACATCGCCGCCATGGTGCTGTTCCTGGCCTCGGACGATGCGCGGCTGGTGACCGGCCACAGCTACTTCGTGGACGCCGGCTGGCGGTGAGCGCGCCGGCGATGGAACTTGCGGCGCATGGCTGGCGGATGGTGCTGCTGCCGGCCATCGGCGGCAGCATCGGCGCGCTGGAGCATGACGGCCGCGCCGTGCTGCGGACCGGCGGTGCCGCTGCCGATCACGTGCTGGAAACTGCCTGCTTCCCGCTGGTGCCATACGCCAATCGCATCGCGGACGGCCACTTCGCCTTCGGCGGTGCGGAGTACACGCTGCCGCGCAACTTCCAGCCGGATCATCCACACACGCTGCACGGCACGGCCTGGCTGCGCGGGTGGGACGTGGCGGAGGCGGGGAGCGATACGGCGCTGCTGACGCACACCCATACAGGTGACGAGCACTGGCCTTGGCCGTTCCGGGCGGAGCAGCGCTTGACGCTAGCGCCGGACCGGTTCTCGCTGGAACTGACGATGCAGTCCATGGCGGAACAGCCGGTCCCCGCCGGTGTGGGGCTGCACCCCTATTTCCCGTGCGCCGAGGCCACGCGCCTGACTTTCCATGCGGAACAGGCTTGGCTGGCGGACGGGCAGGACCTGCGCACCGATGCGGTTCCGGCGAAACGCTTCGGCGACTGGGCGGCCGGGGCGGCGGTGCGCGGCGACACGCTGATCGACAACAGTTTTTCCGGGTGGAACGGGCAGGCGGTGATCGGCCAGCATGACCACACGGTGCGCCTTGCGACAGATGGCGCGACCGACTGCCACCTCTATCGCCCACCGGCAGGCGCGTTCTTCTGCCTGGAGCCGGTCAGCCACCTGCCCGACGCCATCAACCGCGAAGGCATGGCGCTGCTGGCGCCCGGCGCCACCCGCACCGTCAGCATGACGTTGACGGTGCCGGACGAATAGCCGCTACTCCCCCGCCAGCCGGCGCAATTCGTACAGCAGATCCAGCGCCTCGCGTGGGCTCAGCGCATCGATGTCGAGGCCGTTCAACCGGTCACGTAGGGCATCGCTGCGTTCCTCCGCCGCCTCCAGCGCGGCGGCGAACAGCGGCAGTTCGCCCAGACCCGCCGCCAACCCGCCCGTTTCCGCCCGGCCCTTCTCCAGCCGGGCGAGCACGCCCTTGGCCCGCTTCAGCACCGGGGCGGGCACGCCCGCGAGGCGCGCGACCGCGATGCCGTAGGACCGGTCGGCTGCCCCCGGCGCGACCTCGTGCAGCAGGACCAGATCGCCCTTCCATTCGCGAGCGCGAACATGGTGGAGGCTTAGCGCCTCGCAGCTCTCGGCAAGACGCGCCATCTCGTGATAGTGCGTCGCGAACAGGCAGCGACTGCGATTGATGCCGTGGATCGCCTCCGCCACCGCCCAGGCCAGTGCCAGCCCATCATAGGTGGAGGTGCCGCGCCCGACCTCGTCCAGGATCACGAAGCTGCGCTCCGTGGCCTGGGACAGGATCGCGGCGGTCTCCACCATCTCTACCATGAAGGTCGATCGCCCGCGCGCCAGATTGTCCGCCGCGCCCACCCGGCTGAACAGCCGGTCGATCAGGCCGATGCGGGCGGAGGTCGCGGGCACGAAGCTGCCGCAATGCGCCAGCACCGCGATCAGCGCGTTCTGGCGCAGGAAGGTGGACTTGCCGCCCATGTTGGGGCCACCGATCAGCCACAGGCGATCGTCCGCGGAAAGCTGGCAATCATTGGCGACGAACCGCTCCCCCGCCTTGCCCAGCGCATCTTCCACCACCGGGTGCCGGCCGCCTGCAATCGCCAGGCACGGATCGTCCGCCAGAACAGGCCGGGTCCAGCCACCTTCCGCTGCGCGTTCCGCGAGGGCGGAGGCGACGTCCAGTCGGGCGAGTGCGGCGGCGGTCTCCGCGATCTGCTGCCTGGCGGCGCTGGCCCGCTCGATCAGCTCCTCGAAATGCGCCTCCTCCGCCGCCAGCGCGCGGCCGCCGGCCTCTGCGATGCGGCTCGCCTCCTCGTGCAGTGTCAGCGAATTGAAGCGCATCGCGTTGGCGGTGGTCTGCCGGTGCGTGAAGCCGCCTTCGCCGTGCAGCAGCACCTCGCCATGGCGGGTCGGCACCTCGATAAAATAGCCGAGCACGCCGTTGTGGCGGATCTTCAGCGCCGCGATGTTGGTCTCGTCGCGATAACGGGCCTCCAGCGCGGCGATCGCGCGGCGGGCATCGCCCGATGTGGCACGCAGGGCATCCAGCGCCGCGTCATAGCCCGGCGCGATGAAGCCGCCGCTGCCCCGTTCCGTCGGCGGGGTAGCGACCAGCGCGCGGGCGAGCAGATCCGTCAGCAGTTCGTGCCCACCCAGCGCCGGCAGCAGCTGGCGCAGCAGCGGCGGGTGGTCTGGCCGCGGCCCCAGCAAACCGGCGATCCACGCCGCCTCGCACAACCCATCGCGCAATTGGCCAAGATCGCGGGGGGAGCCGCGCCCGGCGACGATGCGCCCCAGCGCGCGGCCGATATCGGGCAGGGAACGCAGCGCCACCCGCAAGTCCGCCCGGCCGAGCGGATCGGCGCTGAACCAGTGTACCAGGTCCAGCCGCGCCTCGATCCCCGTGCGCTCGGCCAGCGGGGCGGACAAATCCTCACAAAGCAGGCGTGCGCCGGCGCCGGTGACGCAGCGATCGATGCTGGCCAGCAGCGATCCCGCCCGGCCCCCACCCTGCGCTTCCGTCAGTTCCAGGCTGGCGCGGGTCGCCGCATCCATGAACAGCGTGCCGGTGGCGGCGCGCGCCACGGGGGGCAGCAGCAGCGGCAGCGTGCCGCGACCCACATGGTCCAGATAGGCGAGCAGGCCGCCCGCTGCCGCCAGCATCGGCCGGGTGAAGCTGCCCCAGCCATCCAGCGTCGCCACGCCATGGGCGCTGCGCAGCCGCCGCTCGCCCTCCTCGCTGGTGAAGGCGGTGCGAGGGCGGACGATGCTGCCGGCGGGCGCGTCCTCCATCCCCTCGACCGCCAGCACCTCGCTCGGGCTCAGACGGGCGAGCGCGGCGGGCAGGTCGGCGGCGGCGCAATCCTCCAGTTCCATGCGGCCGGTGGAGATGTCGATGCCGGCGATGCCGATCCGGTCACGCTGCGCCGCCAGCGCCACCAGCAGGTTGGCGCGGCGGGGTTCCAGCAGCGCCTCTTCCGTCAGGGTGCCCGCCGTGACGAAGCGGATGATCTGGCGCGCGACCAGCGCCTTGGACCCGCCGCGCTTCTTCGCCTCCTCCGGCGTTTCCACCTGTTCCGCGATCGCCACACGGTTGCCCGCGCGGATCAGCCGGGCGAGGTAGCTTTCGGCGGAATGCACGGGAACGCCGCACATCGGGATAGGCGCGCCGTCATGTTCGCCGCGGCTGGTCAGCGCGATGTCCAGCACCTGCGCGGCGACTCGCGCATCGTCGAAGAACAATTCGAAGAAATCGCCCATGCGGTAGAACAGCAGGCATTCGCCCGCCTCCGCCTTCAGGGCGAGGTATTGTGCCATCATCGGGGTTGGGGTGTCGGCCATTGCCCCCGCCGCTACCCGCTCCGCGCTTGTGGGAAAAGCCTCAGCGCTGCTCGATTACCGGATGGTGCTTGTCGAGATGCTTGCGGATGATGCGCAGGTTGCGGGTGTTGGAGCGAAAGGCGAGGTCGAGGAGGTCGCCCGCGATCGGGACCAGACCGATCGCGCCGTCGACTGCGACATTGCCCGCCATGCGCGTCAATTGCCAGCGCGACATGCCCAGATTGCGGGCTTCCCATATCAGATACGATCCCATGGCCGCGGCGATCAGATCGCCGGCGACCGGCACCAGACCGATGATCGCGTCGAGCCCGACCGGCCGGTTGATGCCGGGAATCGTGAAACTGCGTTCCAGCACCCGTTCCATCGCCTCCACCCGTGCGCGCACCGAATGCGGGTCACGGCCGGTGGGAAGCGGCATGGGGCGGGGGCGCTGGGTTTCCATGGTCCCTATCTGTTGATCTGGGCCATCGGCGGCAAGGGGTGGAAGCCCCAGGCATTGGGGGTGTAGCCGGTCACGTTGCTGCGCACCTGCGACCAGCGGATCGGCTGGCCGAAGGGAATGAAGACGTTCGCCGCGGTCAGCGTCTCTTCCGCCTGCGCCAGCAATTGTGCTCTGGTGGCCGGATCGGCCGCCGCCATCGCATCGGCCACCAGGGCGTCCGCGGCCGAGACGCACAGCCCGCCGCTGCGCTGCACGCGGCAGTCGAACTGGTGCAGGAACCATTCGGGCGCGGCGTAGCGGGCGACGCGGTCCACCAGCATCAGGTCCGCCGACGGGTCGCCGGGTGTGCCGCGTTCCAGCACAATGCCGGCTGCGCCCATCTGGCTGACCAGGGCGGCGAACAGGCGATCAAGGCCGGGCAGATCGGCGGAGGGGGCGGGCAGCGCCAGCCGCAGACGTGGCCGCTGCCCGCCATTGCCGGCACTCCACCGGGCGACCCGCAGCGCGGCTGCCGCCTGCCGCGCGGCCAGCGTGGTGCCGGCCCACCGTTCCCCCACCAGCCCTGCATCCCCTGGCAGATCGGGCGCGACCATCCGGGTGGTGGGTGTCCACCCGCCGATGCCCAATTGCTCGATCAGCGCAGCCCGGTCGATAGCCAGCGCCAGCACCTCCCGCCCCAGATCGGTTGCCAGCAGCCCTTCGGACCGGCGGACCTGCAGGCCGAACAGACCGACGACCGGATCCAGCCGCACTGTCCCGCGCGACAACGGCCCGGTGCTGGCCAGCGGCCATTCGGCGATCCCGGCGCCGAGCACGACGTCGATCGTCCCCTCGGCAAAGCCGGACAATGCCTGTCCCATGGTCATCGGCTGCAGCAGCAGCGGGCGGACATGCTCGTTCCAGTCCACTTCTTCGGGCAAGCCGCGCAGTTCCGGCGGGCGCATCACCAGTACCGCCGATCGGCCCTGCTGCTGCAGCAGCATGTCGCCGGTGCCGCCGCCTTCGTGCAGCAGCACCATTTCGGGCTGGGCCAGCATCTGCAGCAGATAGGGCATCGGCGCGGCCAGGCGCAGTTCGACGACCCGCCCCGCCATGGCGCGCACCTCCTCCACACCTGCAAGATCGAGGCCGAGCGGCGTCCCGTCCAGCCGGCGCAGCGCGGCTCGCAGGCGGCGGCGGACGCTCTCTGCGGTGAGATCGGTGCCGTCCGGCCATTGCCCTTCGCGCAGACGGAAGATGAAGGACAGGCCGTCTTCCGTCACGATCCAGCGATCGGCCAGCGCTGGCACGACCTCCCCCGCGGCATTGAGCGTCACCAGCCCGGATTCGGTCGCCGCCCGCATGTGCGCGGCGGCGGACGTCAGGCGAAGATCGCGCGCGGTCGCCGCCCCGCCGCCGGCATTGCCGCCCTGGTCCACGAAGGCGATGTCCAGCGCGCCCTCGTTATCGCCACGACAGCCGCCCAGCAGCAGCGCGGGGGCAAGCAGCAGGCACGAAAGGCGAAGGACAGGCTGCGGCAGCACGATGCGTCCGGCTTACGGACGCATGACGGTACGTTCAACCACCCAGCCGCGCGTGCCGGGCGACTTGCCGGTCAGACGCGGCGCAGCTTGCTGGGATCGACCGTCGGCTTCGCCGCGGCGGGCGTGCGGGTATAGCGCGGGCTTTCCAACTCCGCCGTGTTGCCGACCGGGACGCGCACGACCGACGGATCGATCTCGTGCGTGAAGGCGATGCCGAAACGGTTCGCCTGCCGCCAAGCGACGGTTCCGCGAATCCAGCCGATATTGCGCAGCTCCACACTGATCGCCATGCCGCGGACGACGTCCACCGGCGCCTCGGCCATCATGCCGCCGGCCGACAGGTTGCGAACCCGCACCTGGTACTCGGTCTCCGTACCGCCTTCCTCCACCCGCAGCCGTGCGAGCAGAAACAAGCTGTCACGTTGGACCTGGCGTGTGTCGACATTGGTCATTGCGAACTTGTACTCCCGTGCACGACCCTGCGGCAACTCGCATGCGTTGTCCGCTTGCGGACCGTTGCCCAGCCGGTTCAGGCGCCTCCTCCGGCTCACAATGCCGGCATATAGTTAACGATTGCTGCAGGTGCCATGCGGCTGGTTGCGCATCGGCGATCAGGACTGTGCCGTTTTCGGGCGTCCTGCAGGCATCAATCGTCGCGGCTGACCTTCTCGCGCCGCTCGTGCGCCTGCTGCGCCTCCACCGTCATGGTGGCGATCGGCCGGGCAATCAGGCGGTTGATGCCGATCGGCTCCCCGGTGACTTCGCACCAGCCATATTCGCCCTCGTCGATGCGGCGCAGGGCAGAATCGATCTTGGCGATCAGCTTGCGTTGCCGGTCGCGCGTGCGCAGTTCGATGCCCCAGTCGGTCTCGCTGCTGGCGCGATCGGTCAGGTCCGCTTCCCGCAACGGACCGTCCTGCAGCGATTGCAGCGTGTTTTCCGACGCGGACAGGATCGACCGCTTCCATTCCAGCAGCAGGACCCGAAAGTAGTTCAGCTGTTGCGGCGACATGTATTCTTCATGGTCGCCAGGGGCATAATCCCGGTCCAGGGCCCGCTTGGCCTTGGCAAGGATGTCGATGTCGTCGCCCGATATCGCGGCCATTATGCGCTCACTCCGCCCCGCCCGCCGCCATGCCCCAGCCGCATGACGCTGCCCGGTTCAGGATCGGGAAGGGTGCCCGAACGTGCCCCCCGCCTGTTTCCCGTCTCCCGCCCGGTGCAGGCTGGCGCGCCTATAAGCGGGCCCAAAGGGGCGCACAAGCGGCAATGCATCGAGGCGCGGAGCGGAACAGATGTAGACCGCACGCCAAGTCCACAGTGCGGCAAGCTGTGGATAAACTGTGCACACCTTTGTGGATCGTCAGTGTGTAACAGGGTTGACGCTTGCCGGTGCAAGTGGTCCTTTCCGTAACATCAGGGAGGACACCGCAACCGTGTTCAAGGCCGAACTGATCGATCACGCCACCGCGCTGCGCGCCCGGCCGGACGATGCGCCGCGTTCGCTGGAAAATTGTCCGGCTCTGGTACTGAACGCCGACTATACGCCGCTGTCGTACTATCCGCTCAGCCTGTGGCCCTGGCAGACGGCGATCAAGGCGGTGTTCCTGGAACGGGTGGACATCGTCGATTCCTACGACCGGCATGTCCATTCGCCATCGCTCGACATGAAGATTCCCAGCGTCATCGCACTGCGCCAGTTCGTGCGGCCGTCCGAGTTCCCGGCCTTCACCCGCTTCAACCTGTTCCTACGCGACCGCTTCTCCTGCCAGTATTGTGGCAGCGGAAAGCATCTGACGTTCGACCATGTGGTGCCCCGCCGGCTGGGTGGGCGAACCACGTGGGAGAACATCAGCACCGCTTGCGCGCCATGCAACATGAAGAAGGGCGGCCGGACCCCGGCACAGGCCGGCATGCAATTGCGCCTGCGCCCGCACCGGCCGACCAGCTGGCAATTGCAGCAGCACGGCCGCTCGTTTCCGCCCGGCCATCTGCACGAAACCTGGCGCGACTGGCTCTACTGGGATGTAGAGCTGGAGGACTGATCGCGTACCAGCATGTGGAATACGCCCCTTCCCCCGGAGCGATGGCAGCGCTAACGGACAGCCGAACGGAGAGATAGCTTGTCCGAAAACAATATCAGCTTCACCGAACGCGAAGCGCTGTTCTACCATTCGACGATCCGCCCCGGGAAGATCGAGATCGTCGCCAGCAAGCCGATGGCGACCCAGCGGGATCTCTCCCTTGCCTATTCGCCGGGCGTCGCCGTCCCGGTGCAGGCGATCGCCGCCGACCCCGCCTGCGCCGCCAAGTACACCGCCCGGTCGAACCTGGTGGCGGTGATCTCCAACGGCACCGCCATCCTGGGCCTGGGCAATCTGGGCGCGCTCGCCAGCAAGCCGGTGATGGAAGGCAAGGCGGTGCTGTTCAAGCGCTTCGCCGACGTGGATTCGATCGACATCGAACTGGCGACGGAGGATCCGGACGCCTTCGTCAACGCCGTCGCGCTGATGGAGCCGACCTTCGGCGGCATCAACCTGGAGGACATCAAGGCCCCCGAATGCTTCATCATCGAGCAGGCGCTGCGCGAACGGATGAAGATCCCGGTGATGCACGATGACCAGCACGGCACCGCGATCATCGCCACTGCCGGCCTGCTGAACGCCTGCCACCTGACCGGCCGCGACCTGAAGGACGTGCGCATGGTGGTGAACGGCGCCGGCGCCGCCGCCATCGCCTGCGCGGCGCTGATCAAGGCGATGGGCGTGCGGCACGACAACGTCACCATGCTCGACCTCGACGGTGTGATCTATCGCGGTCGCACGCAGTCGATGGACCAGTGGAAGAGCGCGCACGCCATCGATACCGAGGCCCGCACGCTGGAGGAGGCGCTGGCGGGCGCCGACATCTTCCTGGGCCTGTCCGCCGCCGGCGCGCTGAAGCCCGAATGGGTCGCGAACATGGCGGCAAAGCCGATCATCTTCGCCATGGCCAATCCGGAGCCGGAGATCCGGCCCGAACTGGCGAAGGCCGTGCGCCCCGACGCCATCATCGCCACCGGCCGGTCGGATTATCCGAACCAGGTCAACAACGTGCTGGGCTTCCCCTTCATCTTCCGCGGCGCGCTGGACGTGCAGGCGACCACGATCAATGAAGAGATGAAGATCGCTGCGGCCGAGGCGATCGCCGCGCTGGCGCGTGACCAGGTGCCGGAGGAGGTTGCCGCCGCCTATGGCCGCAATCATCGCTTCGGCACCGAATACATCATCCCCGCGCCGTTCGATCCGCGCCTGATGGAAACGGTCAGCGCGGCGGTCGCGCAGGCGGCGATGGACAGCGGCGTGGCGCAGGCCCCGA
The DNA here is from genome assembly GCF_039830145.1 of Croceibacterium sp. TMG7-5b_MA50. Lineage (NCBI taxonomy): Bacteria > Pseudomonadati > Pseudomonadota > Alphaproteobacteria > Sphingomonadales > Erythrobacteraceae > Croceibacterium > Croceibacterium sp. TMG7-5b_MA50. The sequence goes on from NZ_CP156082.1 coordinate 2,731,982, forward strand.
TCGAGGACATGGTCGCGTACCGCCACTCGCTGAAGGCGCGGCTGAACCCCACCACCAGCGTTCTGACCAAGGTGTACGAGGACGCGCAGAAGAACCCCAAGCGGGTGATCTTTGCCGAGGCGGAGGAGGAGGTGGTGCTGCGCGCCGCCATCCAGTTCCGCGATTTCGGCTATGGCACTCCGGTGCTGGTCGGCCGCACCCAAGCCGTGCGCGACAAGCTGGTGGAATTGGGCGTCCCGTTCCCCGATCAGTTCGAGATCGAGAACAGCGCCACCTCGCTCCACGTGCCGGCCATGGTGGAGCACCTCTATGCCCGCTTGCAGCGCCGCGGCTATACCGAGCGGGACGTGCGCCGGGTGGTGAACCAGGATCGCAACGTGTTCGCATCATTACTGCTGGCGCTGGGTGTCGGCGATGCGATGATCACCGGCACCACGCGGCCGTTTGGCCAGACCATGCGAGAGGTGCAGCTGGTGCTGGGCCCGAAGGCCGGGCACCTGCCGTTCGGCGTGCATGCGATGATCGGCAAGAACACGACCGTATTCCTGGCCGACACCACCATCAACGAACGCCCGGATGCGGCGCAGCTCGCCCACATCGCGCGGGAAACCGCCGCCTTTGCGCGGCGGCTGGGGCATGAGCCGCGCGTCGCCTTCCTGTCCTACTCCACCTTCGGCAATCCGTCGGGCAAGTGGCTCGAAAGCATCCGCGATGCGGTCCACCTGTTGGATGCGGAACAGCCCGGCTTCGAATATGAGGGCGAGATGGCGCCCGATGCCGCGCTGAACCCCAAAGTCATGGCGCAATATCCGTTCAGCCGGCTGTCGGCGCCCGCCAACGTGCTGATCATGCCGGGCCTGCAATCGGCCAATCTGTCGGCCAAGCTGCTGCGCGAACTGGGCGGCAACGCCACGATCGGCCCGGTGCTGCTCGGCATGGAAAAGCCGGTGCAGATCGCGCCGATGACGGCGATCGCCCCCGACCTGCTGACCCTGGCGGTGATGGCCGCCGCGGGCGTGGTGGGGTGACGCTCGCGGGCGGTTACGGCGCGCTCAGGCGGTGAGCGCGCTGTAGACGCCGTAGGCGCTGGTGGCGGTCAGGATAATCCCGACCAGGATCATCAGCTTCCTGGCCGGCACCCGCTTCGCCACGAGCGCACCGAACGGCGCGGCCACGACGCCGCCGATCAGCAGGCCGGCGACCGGGTTCATGAACTCGGCATCGAAGCCGTCGGTACCCAGGTGCCACAGGAAGCTGGCGGAAATCGTCATCGTCAGGAAGAACTCGGTCGCGCTGACCGTGCCGATCGTGGTGCGCGGCGGCGATCCCTGGATCAGCAGGTTGGACGTGACCACCGGCCCCCAGCCGCCACCGCCCGCCGCGTCCAGGAACCCGCCGGCAAGGCCCAGCGGCTCCACGATATGCGGCTCCTTGGGCTTCAGCGGGAAGCCGAAGCCGCGATACAGCAGGTAGAGCCCGATCAGGGTAAGATATGCCATGACGAACGGCCGGGTGATGCCCGCATCAAGGGATGTCAGCACATAGGCGCCCAGCGCGCCGCCGATGACGCCTGGCACCAGCAGCCGTCCGAACAGCCGCCAGTTGATGTTGCGGTGCAAGGCATGGCTGATGCCCGACACGCCGGTGGTGAAGGTTTCCACGATATGCGTGCCGGCGCTGGCCGTCGCGGGCGGCACACCCAGCACGCTGACCAGCAGGGTGGAGGAGATGACCCCGAACGCCATGCCCAGCGCGCCATCCACCAGCTGCGCCGCGAACCCGACCGCGATGAAGGGCAGCATGGTGGAGAAATCGAGTAGGCTCAGATCCATTTGTCTACCATGTTGGTGATGTTTGAACCTGTTTGCGGGGAGCGGTCGGGGCGCGAAAGATAGTTTTTCTTGGGGCCTGAACCGGGAACGAAATCGTCAGGTCGGATCAGCGCCGGCGATAGCGGAAATACCAGACCTCATGTCCCTGCGCCCGCGCCTTGGCCTCGTACCGGGTTTCGCACCATCCGCCCGGCCGCTGCTGGAACGATCGCGGACCTTCGGCCAGCCAGTCGAACTGGTGGGTGTGGCGGCGCATCACCATCAGCGCGTGCCGCAGGTAGATCGGATGGTCGGTGCCGAAGCGGAACTCGCCGCCCGGCCGCAGCTTGGCGGCGATCATGTCCAATGGCCCGTCATTCATCATCCGCCGCTTGGCATGGCGCGCCTTGGGCCAGGGGTCGGGATGCAGCAGGTAGGCGAAGGACAGCGCACCATCGGGCACCCGCGCCAGCACCTCCAGCGCATCGCCATGGTGCAGCCGCACATTGGCGAGGGCGCCGTCCTCCACATGGCCCAGCGCGGTGGCGACGCCGTTCAGGAATGGCTCGGCCCCGATGAAGCGGTGATCGGGCAGCAGGTCGGCGCGGTAGGCCAGGTGCTCCCCGCCGCCGAAACCGATCTCGAAATGCAGCGGCCCGTCGCTGCCGAACAGCGCCTGCGCCGTCACCGGACCATCCGCCGGGACCGCCAGCCGCGGCAGGAGCGTTTCGACCAACTGGTGCTGCCGGTCGCGCAGCGCCTTGCCCTTGGATCGGCCGTAAAGGCGGTTCAGCGTGGTGGGATCACCGGATTTGTAGGCGGTCATGGCAGCGCGCCGCTAACGGGCCGTTGCTCCGGGTGCAAGCGCCCGGCGTGCCGCAATGGCATGGCGGCATGAACGGTGCTGGCGCCGGCTCGTGCTTCATGGCAGGGACGGGGGCTATGTGGCAGCTGTTTGCCTTTCCCCTGTGCCCTTTCAGTCGCAAGGTCCGCCTGGCGTTGAGCGAGAAGGGTGTCGCCTACGAGATCCTGCGGGAGCACCCTTGGGATCCGTCCGACTTGTTCGGCCACGTGAATCACGCGCGCCGCACGCCGGCGCTGTGGCTGGAAGAGAAGAACCTCGCCCTCGCCGACAGTCAGGCGATCTGCGAATATTTCGAGGAGACGGTGGAGCGCAGCCCGCTGATCCTTGGCACCGCCGCGGCGCGGGCGGAGATCCGCCGGCTGGTCGCCCTGTTCGACGAGGTGCTGTACGCCGATGTCGTCCACCCGCTGCTGCACGAGAAGATGACGAAGCGCATCGTGCTGCGCCAGCCGCCAGATTCGCAGGCGCTGCGCGGCGCAATGCGGGCTGCGCACGAACATCTCGACTATCTGGATTGGCTGGTCGACACGCGTCGCTGGCTGGCGGGCGCGCAGCTGAGCCTGGCCGATTTCGCCGCCGCCGCGCAATTGTCGGTCGCCGATTACCTCGGCGGCCTGGACTGGAGCGGGCACGAGGGGGCGCATGGCTGGTATCGCGTCATGAAGAGTCGGCCGAGCTTCCGCCCATTGCTGCTGGAGAAGATGGAAGGCGTACCCGGCGCCAGCCACTACGCCGACGTGAACGCCTGAAGACAGTGGCCAATGGGCCGCAGTCTCGAGGTTAATTCCGGTCGTAATCGTTAACGTTGCACTCTTACTCATCTGCCTTGCGGTTGAAGGGTTGCGTTACCATTCGGCCTACGTACTATCGGTGTCATAGGAGCCGCTGACAGGTTCCATGGCAGGGCGGCAAGGTCATCAGACCTGCCGGTCAGGGAGAAGGATTGAGGGATGAAGGCATTGTCCGCCAGCGTTGACACCGGTGTCCGCTATCTTCTGGTGAGTGCTAGTGCCGGGGCGTGTGCCGTCGCGCTCTTGGCCGGCACGGCGCAGGCACAGACGGTGCCGCCAGCTAATACCGCCGGCGAACAGCCGGATGGGTCCACAGTGCCCGCCGATCAGACGCTGGGCGACCAGGCGGACGCAGTGGCTCCGGACGAAGGGACTGGTAACGATATCGTCGTGACCGGCTATCGCGCATCGCTGCGCAACGCCATCGAACAGAAGCGTATCGCCAACGTGCAGGTGGATGCCATCACGGCGGAGGACATTGCCGACTTCCCCGACTCCAACCTTGCCGAATCGCTGCAGCGCCTGCCGGGCGTCTCGATCGACCGCGACAATGGCGAAGGGCGTTCCATCTCCGTGCGTGGCCTGGGCGGCGACTTCAACCGAACCCGTCTGAACGGGCTGGAGGCGCTTGCGACTGCCGGGTCCAACGATGCCGGTACCAGCCCGAACAGAAGCCGCTCCTTCGACTACAACACCTTCGCCTCCGAACTGTTCAGCAGCCTCAAGGTGCAAAAGACCCCGTCGGCGGAGACGGACGAGGGTTCGCTCGGTGCCAATATCGACCTCGAGACGGGCAAGCCGTTCGACTATTCCAGCGGCGCGCTGGCCCTGTCGGTGGAAGGCAACTACCAGCAGAACTCCAAGGAATTCTCGCCGCGCATCGCCGGCCTTGTGTCCAAGCGGTTCATGGACGGCGACATGGGCTTCCTGATCTCGGGTGCGTACAGCCAGTCGCGCAACGAACTGGACCAGTATCGTCGCGGCGTCGGCTCTTCCGACTACCTCTATCGTGGCGCGGACTTCGCCGGCAACGAGACACCGCAGCGCGGCGGCTTCGCCGCGCCGACCGGGACCAATCTGGGCACCGCGATCACCAATCCGGAGGTCATCAACCTGCAGACCGGCTCCAACGCCGCCGCGTATGCCAACCTGTTCCCCGGCGCGCCATTCAACACGCCCGGCCGGTTTGACGATTCGCAGGTCCGCATTCCGGCGCTTGGTGCGCTGGAGCAGCAGAATGTGGAATATGAGCGGCTGGGCGTCACCGCGGCCTATCAATGGCAGGTCAGCGACCGCACCCGGCTGACGGTGGATGGCGTCTACTCCCGGTTTGAGAATACCAGCCGCTACAATCAGGTGTCGTCCGTCGGCCTCAACCGCAACAACACCAACGCGGCCTTCAACACGGCGGGCAACAACCTGACCCCCTCCGCCGCGCGTGCGCTTTATCCAGGCCAGTGCGTGCCGGCGACGGAAACCGACCTCACGCCGGCGGTGGATTGCGGGCAGCAACTCTACGGCACGACGCCCGCCTTTGCGACCTCGTTGAATGCGGCCGGCCAACTGGTGCCATCGGTACTGGCCCCATCGGCCATCGTTCCGGGTGCCGTGGCGGCGAATAACCCCGCCGACGCCAACATCTTCTCCACCAATCCCAACAACCTCGACCCGTACGACTATTACAACAATCCGGGTTCCGTCGGGTACATCCCGTCCAGCAATCGGCTGGCGTTCCGCGGGCAGCTGATCGGCCGTCCGGCGGTGAAGGTGCTTGAATCGGAGGTCAATAACGGCGTCGCCGAATACCTGGTGCTGCAGAATGTGGATTTCCGGTCCGCGCAGGACCAGAACAGCTACACCACCGAATTCCGGCAGGTGTCGGGCAACATCCAGCACGAATTCTCCGACCGACTGCGCGCGCAGGTGATCTACGGCGAATCCAAGTCGACCAACCGGTCGCAGGGTCTGCTGGTGGAATTCAACCGCATGGATAGCCCCGGCCGGTTCGTCTATGACGAGCGGGAGGGCGGCGACATGCCGGTGATCGATTTCGGTTTCGATGCCGCCGATCCGAACAACTGGGATACGGTGAAGGGCTTCTCCGCGATCCGCAACTACACCCGCGACACCACCAACAAGCTGTCCACCGGCCGGCTCGACCTGACCTACGATCTGGACGACATCTTCGTGTTGAAGGGTGGCATCACCCAGCGCAAGTACAGCTTCTTCACCGATCAGTACGAGCGGGTGAACGACCTGCTCAATCCCACGCTGAAGGAAGCGGGGGTGAACGTCGCCGACGTATCGGAGACCGTCCAGTTTGGTCAGGGCCTGAACGTGCCGGAAGGCACGGTGACGGAATTCGTCGTCCCCTCGATCGAGGCGTTTGACGAACTGTTCGATTTCACCTGCAATTGCGTGAACGAATGGGGCGACTGGCGCATCACGCGCAAGCGCAACCGCACGGCTAGCTTCGGCGTCGACGAGACGGATACCGGCGCCTACCTGCAGCTGGACTGGGATACCGAGCTGCTGGGCCAGCCATGGCGCGGCAATATCGGCCTGCGCGTCATGCGGACGGAAGTGGAATCGCAGGGCGAGACCACGGCCGGGCGCCCGATCATCGGGCGCAACGACTACACCGACTGGCTGCCGTCGCTGAACTTCGTGTACGAGCCGGTGAATGACCTGATCGTCCGCTTCGGCGCGTCCAAGGTGATGGCGCGGCCGCTGCTGGGCAATCTGTCACCGTCCATCTCGTCGATCTCCGTCCCCAACAATGGCGACAATACCGGCGGCTCGCTGACCATCGGCAATCCGCAGCTCGCGCCGTTCCGGGCCACGAATTACGACCTCAGCGTGGAATGGTACTTCGCGCCGGGCGGCCTGTTCTCCGTCGCGCTGTTCAACAAGGATATCGGCAGCTTCCCGCAAACGGTGAATTTCGAGGCGCAGCTGTCGCAGTTCGCCGACGCCGCGACGATCCAGGCGATCCGGGCGCAGTTCAACAACCCGTTCCAGTTGGCCTACATCGATGCCAACAATCCGTTCGTGGCGCGGCAATTCCGCGATGCGCCGGGTGGTTACCTGCGCGGCATCGAGGTCAATTTCCAGACCGACCTCACCTTCCTGCCGGGCCTCCTCAGCAACCTCGGTGTGCAGCTGAACGGCACCTACATCGACAGCGAGCTGACCTACATCCTCGACCCCGGCACCGCGACGATCCCGCAGACGGTGGATCAGGCGCCGTTCCTGGGCGTGTCGCCCAAGGCGGTGAACGGCACGCTGTATTACGAGACGGAGCGGATGCGCCTGCGCGTGTCGGGCGCCTACCGTGAAGGCTACAGCACCACCTATCCGCTGGCGGCGGGCAGTTGCGCGCCGGGCATCACCACTAGCCCGCTGCCGGCCAGCCCGAACGGGGCAGTCAGCTATTGCGGCAGCCCGCTGATCAACGACTTCGTGACCAGCGCGTCCACCTTCAACCTGGACGCCGCAGCCAGCTTCAACGTGACCGAATATCTGTCGATCACGGCGGAGGGGCTGAACCTGACCAACCAGACCAGCAACCGCTTCGCGTACCAGGGCAATCCGGTAGTGTCGCAATACGCCAGTTCCGGGCCGATCTACCGCGTGGGCGCCCGGGTCCGGTTCTGACACGCTTCGTGCCGGTGGCAGGTCCCCGCCAGCGGCAATCCTCGCGCCGGCGGCCATCGTGCCGCCGGCGGCTTTCCCCGACTGGAGATCACCGATGACCGGCACCCTGCCGATCACCCGCCGCGGCTTCGTCGCCGGCAGCGCCGGCGTGCTGGCCGCCGCGGGCCTGCCGTTCATTCCCAGCGTCCATGCCGCGCCGTTGCTGGCGGATGTGCCCGATACCGGCTGGCAGCTGTGGCTGGATCGGGATGCATCGTGGGAGCAGGACCGGATCTGGTTGCCGGCCGATGTCGATCTCGCCGCCTTGCCGCGCAATGCGCCGACCGGCGGGTGGGGCGCGCTGGGCAGCGTGGCGGCGAACACCGTGTCGCTGCCGACCACGGTGGAGGAGCATCACTGGGGTGTTGCCGGCCTGCGCTCATACACCGCCGACGAATACCGCTATGCGGAGGATGACAGCGTCCCGCAGAACGGCGCGTATCGCGGCGTGTCCTGGTGGTGGCGTGACATCGACATTCCGGCGGAAGCGGCCGGGCGCCGGGTGGTGCTCAATATCCGCGGCGCGCGCCTTCGGGCGGAGGTGTTCCTGAACCGGCAACTCGTCGGCTATTCTATCATGAGCGAGCTACCGATCCATTGCGACCTGACGGCGGCGATGCGCCCGGGCGCCGCAAACCAGCTCGCCATCCGCATCACCAACCCCGGCGGGCGGTATGACTGGCGCGATTCCACCACCATGATGTGGGGCGCGGCCAAGCTGTTCGCCTCTCACGGGTTCGGCGGGATCGATCGCGGCATGACGTTGAGCGTGCATCCCATGGATGCGCGCATCGCCGATGCCTGGGTGTTCAACACGCCCGATCCCCGCGTGGTGACGGCGCACATGGAAATCGCCTTCACCACCCCGCCTGCGAACATCGATGGGCTGCGCAGCCGTGCCACGCTTGCCCTGCTGGACAGCGCCGGCACGGAATTGCCGGCGCAGGTGACGCTGGAGAGCCTGACGCTCACTGGCAATGTCGCCACCGCCGTGTTCCGCCTGGCCAAGCCTGACGCCAGGCTATGGACGCTGGCCGACCCGGTCGTGCACCGCCTGCGCTTCGGCTGGGGCGATGACACGCGGTTGGCCGAATTCGGCTTCCGCTGGATCGGCATCGACGGCGTGGGCACCGATGCGATGCTGCGGCTGAATGGCGAGCGGGTGAAGCTCTATTCCGCGATCTCGTGGGGTTACTGGGGCTTCAACGGCCTGTGGCCCACGCCGGAGCTGGCGGAGCGGGAGGTGACGTCGGCCAAGGCGCTCGGCCTCAACTGCCTCCACTTTCACCGCAACGTGGGCAAGGAGGAGGTGTTCGCCGCGCAGGACCGCATGGGCCTGCTGCGGGTGATGGAGCCGGGCGGCGGGCGCCACGCCGTCGGCCGGGATCGCGCCGCGGGGGAGGAGCTGTCCTACGCCGACCGCTTCAGCGTGGAGTTCATGGTGGCCAAGTGCGTCGCCATGGCCCGCACCTTCCGCTCCCGCCCCAGCCTCGTTCATTACACGCTGCAGAACGAGATCGGCGCGAACCTCGCCAACCCCGATGTTGAACGCGTGCTGCGCGCGATCCATGCCGCCGATCCCAGCCGTTGCGTCATCCTGAACGACGGCTTCGTGGAACGCGGCGCGGCCCAGGCCATGCTGCTGCCCTACAGCGACCACCTCTACCGTTCCGACGTGGAGCAGCACGGCGGCTGGTGGGTCAATCACCAGGGCGCGGGCGACCAATGGTACGACAAGTTCTACCAGGGGCCGGACAATTACATCCACCGTCAGACCGGCAAGCCGTTCATCGTCGAGTTCGGCGAGATGCAGGGCTGCGCCGTCGCCGACAATCATGCCGCCATGGTGCGCGAGCTGGAGGAGCACGGGCAGAGCTACGATCTGGCCGACCACCAGGCGATCCTGCAGCGCACCGGCGCGTTCCTGGATCAATGGGGCTTCCGCCAGGCCTTCCCGACGGATGACGCCTTCTACCTGTCGGTCGGGACCAAGGTGTATGATGCGTGGGAGAACTACCACGAGAACATCCGTATCGGCGACAGCGTGGATATCGCTGCGATCAGCGGGTGGGAGACGACCGCGATCGAGAACCATTCGGGCATCGTCGACAATCTACGCGGCTTCAAGGCCGATCCGGAGATCGTCCGCCGCAGCCTGCTGCCGCTGCGCCCATGTGCGAAACAGCGGCGGCTGGTCTACGATGCGGGCGAGGCGGCCGAGCTGGACCTGTATCTGTTCAACGACACCAACCGCCCCGCACCCGGCGAACTGGTGCTGAGCGTGCTGGCCCCCGGCGGGCAGGAGCAATCGGTCGCGCGCTGGCCGGTGCCGGCGCATCAGCTCGACGTGTTCTCGCAATTGGTGGCGGCCGGGGTGAAGCTGCCGGCGTTCGATCGGCCCGGCACCTGGCAGGTGCGCTTCGCCCATTCGGGCGCGCGTGATGCGGTGTTCACCCGCGACCTGCTGGTGGTGCCGCCCGCGGCGCCGGTCTCGCGGCCGCTGCGCATCGCCGCGTCCGGCATCGCGCGATCGGTACAGCGGCAACTGGCGCAATTGCCGGGCGTCACGCTCGAACCGTTCCGCGCCGGCGCCACTTACGACGGGATCATCGCATCCGGCCTCAGCGCGGACGAGATCACCCGCCGCCAGGTGGGCGAACAGACCGGGCTGGAAGCGCGCCCACCCGGAGAGGAGGCGGTGACCCTGCGCGGCCAGATACCGGATGCCGTGCTGGCGGCGGTGCGCGCCGGCACGCCGCTGTTCGCACTGGTGCCGGAAGATGGGCTTGCCGAAGGTGTCGCGCGGCAGCTCGCCGTGCTGGGCCTGTTCGACTATCACGGGCAGGTCGGCACCTTGCGTGCTCCGTGGATGGGCAACTGGAATTACCTGCGCGCGCATCCTTTGTTCGCCGGCATCCCGGTCGATTGCGCCACCAGCGTGTACCATCAGGTGGAAGGGCAGCCGTCCAACGGCCTGCTCGTCACCGGCGAGGGCCTGGAGATCATCGCCGGCTACAGCCGCGACCATGACCGGTTCAACGGCGCGGCCACGCTGATCGCGCAAAAGCAGGGCATGCGGGTGGCGGTGCACCGTCTGCCCGACATGGTGGCGCCGCTGCAACGGCGGCTCTACGCCAATGCCGTGCGTTGGCTTGCGGGAGAGAATGCATGAGGATGGTGGCACGTTGGTGCGCCGCACTGCTGCTGATCGCCGGGTGGCCGACCGCGGCGCAGGTGGTACTGGACGTTTCGGCGGAGGCGCCCGGTGCCCAGCGCAGCGTGCAGGCGGCGATCGACGCGCTGCCGGCGGAGGGCGGGACCATCCGCATCGCGCCCGGCACCTGGCGCGAGAAGCTGACCATCGCCAAAAACGGCGTCACCCTGATCGGCATGGGGCGCCGGCCGGAAGACACGGTGCTGGTCTATGGCGACAGCAGCATCAGCGCGGGCGGCACGGGCAAGTCCGCCTCCATCACCGCCAGCGGCGATGACCTGGCGGTCGGCAACCTCACGATCCAGAACGACTGGTGGCTCGACCCGGCCCATCCGCCATCGCAGGCGGTGGCGCTGCTGCTGACGGGCGACCGCGCCGTGCTGCACCGGGTGCGGCTGCTGGGCCATCAGGACACCCTGTATGCCAACAAGGGGCAGGGCGGCCGCATGTCCCGGCAATACTTCTTCGACTGCTATGTCGAAGGGCATGTCGACTTCATCTTCGGCAATGCCAACGCCTATTGGGAGAACTGCCGCATCCACGGCCTCGCCGGGGCGGAGGTGATGATCACCGCGCAAAGCCGCAACGCGGCGGATGAGGACAGCGCCTATGTCTTCGACCGCGCCACGATCACCGCCGATCCCGCCGCCGGGCAGATCTGGTACGGCCGTCCATGGCGCGATTATTCGCGGGTGATCTTCCTCGACACACTGGTCGATGCGAACCTGCACCCGGACGGCTGGCGCGAATGGACGCCGGGCACCACCAACAAGCTGCCGACCACCTGGTACGCCGAGCACGCGACCGCCGGGCGCGGCGCCTCCCCCGCTACACGGGCACCCACCTCGCACCAGCTGACGGCGGAAGAGGCGGAGCCCTGGCGGCTGGAATCCTTCTTCGATGGTGACACCGGCTGGATCCGCGCCGGGTTGGAAAGGCTTCGCCAATGATGCTGCGCCCTCTGCTTGCCGGCCTGCTGCTGGCCTGTTCCGGAGCGGCAATGGCGCAGGAGGCGGCGCCGGTCGCACGGGAGTTTCCGCGCGACATCCGACCCGCCAAGATCATCCTGGTCGGCGATTCCACCACCGCCGTCGTGGGTGGCTGGGGGCCGAGCTTCTGCGAACGGCACGTCACCTCCTTCGCCGCCTGCCTGAACCTGGCGCGCGGCGGCCGGTCCAGCCGCACCTACATGCAGGAACGCTCGTGGGAGCTGGCCCTGAACGAGGCGCGGGTGCCCGGATACGACAAGGTCTGGGTGCTGATCCAGTTCGGCCACAACGACCAGCCGGGCAAGACCCGTTCCACCGAATTGGCGCAGGAGTTTCCGGGCTACATCCGCCGCTATGTGGAGGATGCGCGCCGCGCGGGTGCGATCCCTGTGTTGGTGACGCCGCTGACCCGCCGCATCTTCGAGGGCGGCCAATTGCAGAACGACCTCGCCCCGTGGGCGGAGGCGGTGCGCCGCGTGGCGGCGGAGACGGACACGCCGCTGGTCGATCTCAACGCCGCCAGTTCCGCGGCGGTGCAGCAGATGGGGGAGGCGGCGGCGGACCGCTTTGCGCAATTGCCGCCCGGCTCCACGCCGACCGGCACTGCACCCGCCCCCGCCACCGCTGCCGCGACGGAGGTGGACGACCTGCCGACTGCCGTGCCGCGCCTGTCGTTCGATCGTACGCATCTGGGCCGCGAAGGCGCCGACTACTTCGCCGTCATGATGGCGAAGCTGCTGGCGACAACCGTCCCGGCCATGCGCCCGCTGCTGATCCTCGACCCTGAACCGGAGGGCTGACATGCGCCACCTCACCCCATTCGCTTTGCTGCTGGCCGCTGCCGCCATGCCCGTCACCGCCGCCGTGGTTGGCACCACCGTGCCGCCCAAGTCGCTCGATGCCGCGCAGATCCGCGCCGCGCTGCCCGCCGGGCCGGCGCGGGCGACATGGCTCGCCTGGCTGCAGCAGTCCGAACAGGCGATGGTGCTGGACAAGGCGGTGCTGGAGGCGGAGCGGGCCGCGCTGCGCAAGACCGGGCGGCCGATCCCCGATCCGGCGCCGGAGGGGGACAGCGCCGCCAGCGCGCCGCTCGATCGGGATGCGGCATGGTATGCCGGGGCGGAGGCACGCGCCGTCGCCGACAACATCGTCAGCTTCCAGACGCCGTCCGGCGGCTGGGGCAAGAACCAGGATCGCAGCGGCCCACCCCGTGTGCCGGGTCAGGGCTGGATCGTGCATGACGGGAAGGGCGGCCCGTATCTGGCGCAGGACGGCGCCGGCGGGTGGAGTTTTGTCGGCACGCTCGACAACGATGCCACCATCACCGAATTGCGCTTCCTCGCCCGCGTGCAGGCGGCGCTGCCCGGCGCACCGGGGGAGGCCTATCGCCGATCCTTCCTGAAAGGGGTGCGCTACGTCCTGCGGGCCGAACTTCCGGGTGGCGGCTGGCCGCAGACCTGGCCGTTGCAGGGCCTGTATCACGACGCGCTGACGCTGAACGACAACCTGCTGGTGAACGCCGCCACCCTGCTGCAGGAGGTGGGACGCGGGGCCGAGCCCTACGCCTTCGTGCCGGCGGACCTGCGCGTCGATTCCGCGGCGGCTGCGGCGCGTGCGGTGGATGTGCTGCTGGCGACGCAGGTGCAGGTGGCGGGGCAGCCGACCATCTGGGCGCAGCAATACGACCCGCTGACCCGCCAGCCCATCGCCGCGCGCAACTTCGAACCCGTCGCGCTCTCCACCGGGGAAAGCGCCAACGTGCTGTCGTTCCTAATGCGGCAGGACCGCAGCGATCCGCGCATCGCCCGGTCGGTTGAGGCGGCGACCCGCTGGTTTGCCGATCATGCGCTGACTGACGTGGCATGGCGCGATGCGGGTGAAGGGCGCGGGCGTATGCTGGTGGCGGAACAGGGCGCCGGGCCATTGTGGGCGCGGTTCTACGACACCGCTACGGGTCGGCCGATCTTCGGCGACCGTGACCTCACCATCCATGACGACGTGGGGGAGATCAGCCTGGAACGGCGCAACGGCTATAGCTGGTTCAACACCAGCGGGACCAATGTCGCCCGCGCGCACGAACGCTGGGCCGCTGCCCGGCCCTAGCGGCATGACCCGCAGCCACCCATATCTCCCGCAAAGGAGACATGCCGCCATGACCGACAAGCTGAACCTGACCGATGCCGAATGGCGCGAACGCCTCAGCCCCGAACAGTACCAGGTGCTGCGCCATGGCGGGACGGAGCGGGCGTTCACCGGCAAGTACGACAAGAACAAGCAGGAAGGCGAATATCGCTGCGCCGGGTGCGGGCAGCCCCTGTTCGAATCGGATGACAAGTACGATTCCGGCTCCGGCTGGCCGTCCTTCACCCAGCCCGCGGCGGACGATGCGGTGGAGGCGCACCGCGATATCAGCCATGGCATGATCCGTACCGAAGTGGTGTGCAGCAAGTGCGCCGGGCATCTCGGCCATGTCTTCCCCGACGGTCCGGGGCCGGAAGGGCTGCGTTACTGCATCAACAGCGCGGCGCTGGACTTCCAGCCCAAGGAGTAGGCGGAACGTCGCCGCGCTTGCGTCCATCCCGTTAAGCCGCCATTCCGGCAGGCGGCCGCATGGCGCGCGGCTGACCGGGGCCGTTCTGGACCTGCTGGCAGGATAAAGGCTTTTCATGGCGCAAGCGCGGCGCAGGCGCTCCTCAACTTCTGGATCAGGCTCTTCCCGGTCAGGTCAGCGGCCGCCCCCGCCCGAACGTTCGCGCGCGGGCAAGTGGCTGCGGCGCATCCTGATCGGCGGCGGACTGGTCGTGCTGCTGGCGCTGATCGCCCTCGGCACCTCCGTCTATTTCGCGGCCCGATCCATGCCCAGCTACGGCTCGTTGATGAGCAGCCAGAACGGGCAGACCATCGTGGTCCGCGCGCGCGATGGCAGCGAGATCGTCAATCTCGGCCCGTCCTACGGCGAATGGCTGAGCAGCGACGAGATCCCGCAGGTGATGAAGGACGCGATGGTCGCGGTGGAGGATCGCCGCTACTACTCGCATCCCGGCATCGACCCGATCGGCCTCGCCCGCGCGCTGTACGTCGCCTGGCGCTATGACACGTCGGTCCGCGCGACCAGTACGATCACGCAGCAGCTGGCGCGCAACATCTTCCTCAATTCCAACCGCACCATGGACCGCAAGGCGCGGGAGGCGGTGCTGGCGCTGGCGCTGGAGGCGAAGTTCTCCAAGCAGCAGATCCTGGAGCTGTACCTCAACAAGGTCTATTTCGGCGGCGGCGCCTACGGCATCGATTCCGCCAGCCGCAAGTTCTTCAGCCATTCGGCGAAGGACTTGTCCGTGGGCGAAGCCGCGATCATCGCCGGCCTGGTGAAGGCGCCCAGCCGCTATTCCCCCACCGCCGACACCGATGCCGCGGTCGCCCGCGCCCGCGTGGTGCTGGACGCCATGCAGCGCTACGGCGCGATCAGTTCGTGGGAGGCGGAGGTCGATGTCGACGCCATCCGTCTGAAGGAGGAGGAAGGGCAGAACTCCATCCGCTATTTCACGGACTGGGTGCTGCCGCAGCTCGACCTGCTGCTGCCATACGACAACACCGAACCGGTGGAGGTCTGGACCACGATCGACCCGGCCATGCAGCGCGCGGCGCAGCGGGCGATCAGCGCCAATGCGCCTGGCGGGGCGCAGGGCGCGCTGGTCAGCCTGGACCGCGACGGCGCGGTGCTGGCGATGGTGGGCGGCACGGATTACGTCCGCTCCAACTACAATCGCGCGACGGAGGCGTTGCGCCAGCCCGGCTCCGCCTGGAAGCTGTTCGTCTACCTCGCCGCGCTGGAGAACGGCTACACCCCCGATGATGCGGTGGTGGACAGCCCCGTCACCATCAACGGCTGGAGCCCGCGCAACAGCAATGGCCGCTTCACCGGGCAGATCGATGTCCGCACCGCGTTCGCCTATTCGGTCAACACCGTGGCGGCGCAGCTCGGCAACGAGGTCGGCTTCTCCAGCGTCGCCGCCATGGCGCGCCGGTTCGGCATCACCACGCCCATCGCCACCAACCCGGCCATGGTGCTGGGCGCGTCCGAAGTGCGCCTGATCGACATGACGCGCGCCTTCGCCGCCGTGTCCGCCCGGGGCGAGTCGATCGAACCCTACGGCATCACCCGCGTCACCACCGGCGGCGGTGAGCTGCTTTACGCGCGGGAGCCGGAACGCCGCGACCTGCTGGTCCCCGAATATGTCGCTGCCGGCATCACCGACCTGCTACAGACGGCGGTCAGCACCGGCACCGGCCGCGCGGCGCAGATCGGCCGCCCGGTGGCGGGCAAGACCGGCACCACCACCAGCAACAAGGATGGCTGGTTCGTCGGCTTTTCCAGCGGCATCACCACCGGGGTGTGGATGGGCCGCGACGATGCGCGCGCCGTGGGCGGCCTGCAGGGCGGCACCGCGCCCGCCCGCGCCTTCGCCGATTACATGCGCGTCGCCGTAGCGAGCCGCCCGATCGAACAGTTCCAGACCGAGCTGAAGCTGCCCGGCTGGCAGCTCGAGCCGGATGACGAGTACCTGTTCGGCGGCGATCCGGAAGACGGCTACTTCATGTATGACGAGCAGGGTAATCCGATCGGCCCCTATCCCGAGGAACCGGGATATGACGATGGATCGGGCGTGGAGCTGCCGCCTGCCGGCGACCCCCGTCGCCCGGTGCAGGTGCGCCCTCCGCCACCCGGCCAGCAGCCGCCCGCCGCCGTGGGCGACGACTTCCTGGACCAGGCGCTCGGCCGGGAGGAATCCGCGCCGCCGCAGCGTTACCGCCGACCGCCCCCGCCGCGGGAGCGGGACGATACCCGCCTCTACACCTCCAACTAGGATCGGGTCGCCTGATGCCTGAATTGCGGCCGCCACAGGCGGTGATCTTCGACATGGACGGTACGCTGCTGGATACGGAGGCGGTGGAGCATGCCGCCCACGCCGCGGCGGCGAAGGCGATCGGCCGCGACCTGCCGGCGGACGTGCTGCTGCAATTCGTCGGCGTGCACCGTGAAGGCAACCTCGCGCGGCTGGCCACCTTGTGGGACGATGCGGAGGCGCCGCTCGCCTTCTACCGCGAATCCGACCGGCTGTTCGGCGAGATGTGGCGACGGGGCGTGCCGTTCCGTCCGGGCGCCATCGAGTTGCTGGACGCCTTGCGCGCAATCGGCCTGCCATTGGGCCTGTGCACCTCTACCCGCGCGCCCCACGCGCAGGAACGGCTAGCCGGCGCCGGCATCCTGGACCGGTTCGCCACGGTGGTGACGGTCAGCGACGTGACCAATCCCAAGCCCCATGCAGAGCCGTACCTCCTGGCGGCGGAGCGCCTCGGCGCTGACCCGACCGCCTGCGTGGCGGTGGAGGATTCGCCCAACGGCCTCGCCGCCGCGGCCGCTGCCGGGATGATGGCGCTGCTGGTGCCGGACCTGGCGCCGGTCACGCCCGTCACGCGCGATATGGCGACGGCGGTGCTGCCCGACCTTGCCGCCGTGGGCCGTTGGATCGCCGCTCTGCCGGGCTGATCCAGCCGCGCGATACGAAAAAGGGCGCCGCAGGTTGACCCCGCGGTGCCCTTCTGCCTGTCAGCGGAGGCGCGGTTTACTGCGCGCTCAGCCGCACCGGGATGGAGGTGGACGGTGCGCCCCGCGCCCGGACACGCAGCAGGATCGCTTCGCGCCCTTCGCTGCGGGCGGAGCGGATGGCCCCTTCCAGATCGCCGACGGTGGCGACGGGATTGCCGTTTGCCGCCTCGATGATGACGCCGCGGCGAATGCCCTTGCGCGCCGCATCGGCCGATTGCGCCGTAGCCAGCACCACTAGCCCGCGGGTGTCATTGGCAACGCCCAGCTGGCGCGCGATCACCGGCGTGATCGGCGTCACCTGCAGCCCCAGCGCCTGCGGCACCAACCCGTCGCCGCTCGGCGCCGGCTGCTGCTCGGGCGCTTCCTCGTCCATGTTGAACTGCTGGGCGTTCAGCTCCTCGGCACTCGGTCGGCGGCCGACAGTGACCTGCACGGTGCGACGCTGTCCGTTGCGGATGATCTCCAGCGGGATGCGCGTGCCGGGCGCGGTGTTCGCCACCAGGTAGGACAGCGACTGTTCCGGGGTGACTTCCTCACGGTTCACCGTCAGCACCACGTCGCCCGCCTGCAGTCCGGCCTGCTCCGCCGCCTCGCCGGGCTGTACGCCCTGGATGAACTCGCCACGGTTGGCGGCGATGCCCAGCGCCGCGGCCAGATCCTCGTTCATCGGCTGGATCTGCACGCCCAGATAGCCGCGCACGATTTCCTCGCCCGCGATCAGCTGCTGCACGATCGGTGCGGCGATGTCGGCCGGGATGGCGAAGCCGATGCCTACGCTGCCGCCGCTGGGGCTGAAGATGGCATTGTTGATGCCGATCACGTTGCCCTGCATGTCGAACAACGGCCCGCCCGAATTACCCCGGTTGATGGAGGCATCGGTCTGGATGTAGCGATCATAGGCGGCGCCGCCGCCAATGGACCGCAGCACGGACGAAATGATGCCGCTGGTGACCGTGCCGCCGAGGCCGAACGGGTTGCCGATCGCGACCACCCAGTCACCCGCGCGCGCGGCGGTAGAATCGCCGAACTTCACGAAGGGGAACGGCTCGCTGCGGGCAATCTTCAGCACGGCAAGGTCGCTCTCGGCATCATTGCCGACGACTTCCGCCTGGTATTCGTTGCCGTCGGGCAGCGTCACCGTTACCTGCTCCAGCTCCGCATTGCTGTCGGGCGGGTTGATGACGTGGTTGTTGGTGACGACGTAGCCGTCAGCGCTGATCAGGAAGCCGCTGCCCAGCGACTGCGCCTCCCGCGTCTGCTGCCCGCCCTGGTTGCCGAACATCCCTTCGAACGGGGTACCGGCGAAGGGATTGTTGTTCACCGTTACCCGCTGCCGGGTGGAGATGTTGACCACCGCCGGCTGCAACTGCTCCGTCAGGTCGGCGAAGCTGGCGGGGGCACCGGCGCGCGGGACGACATTGGTCATCCGTCCCGCATCGTTCTGCGCCACCTGGGCGCCGGCGGGGAAGCCGGAGATCAGCGAAAGGCTGGCGGCGCCAGCCAGCAGGGCGGCGGTGATACCGTAGGAATAACGGGCGGGCTTCACGTTGGTGGGGGTCCTCTGCGAAAATACGGCGGCCGGGACCGCCGATCAGGTGTGCCACGATAGCAGCACACCCGGTGAACTGCATTTGAACGCTGCTACTGGTTTCCGTTCCGGAATTGTCGCAGATAGTCGTTGTCGGGCGACAGGATGATGTTGCTCTCCCCCTCGCCCATCTCGAACGTGCGGCGGTACGACTGCATCGCGCGGTAGAAGTCGTAGAAGTCCGGGTCCTTGCCATAGGCATCGGCATAGGTGCTCGCGGCGTTGGCCTCCGCCGTCGCCCGGATGATCTGCGCGTCGCGCTGGCCGCCCGCTCGGATGGAGGCGGCCTCCTGCTCCCGATCGGTTTCCATCCGCGTGAAGGCGGCCTGCAACGGCGTGCCGTCGGGCAGATCGGCGCGCTTGATGCGCACGTCGATCACCTGGGCGCCATATTGCCGCGCCTGCCGGTCAAGCTGAGTGCGGATGTTGCTCATCGCGTTGCCGCGTTCGGGCGTCAGCAGGCTGGCGAAGCTGCGCCGGCCCAGTTCCTGCCGCAGTACGCTGGTCAGGATGGGAGACAGCTGCGTGCGCAGGTTCTCCTCCGTACCGGCATTGCGGACCATGGCCACCGGGTCGATGATCCGGAACCGGGCATAGGCATCGACCTGCAGGCGCTGCTGGTCACTGGACAGGACCTGCTGGCGCTCCATGTCGAGGTCCAGCACACGCCGGTCGACATACTGCACCCGCTCCAGGAACGGGATGCGGGCGGAAATGCCGGCGCCAGTGTCGCCGAACGGCACGTCCGGGCGGAACCGGTTGATGACCCGCACCGGCTCACCCGTGCGGACGACGACCGCCTGC
This sequence comes from Croceibacterium sp. TMG7-5b_MA50, assembly GCF_039830145.1. Classification (NCBI taxonomy): domain Bacteria; kingdom Pseudomonadati; phylum Pseudomonadota; class Alphaproteobacteria; order Sphingomonadales; family Erythrobacteraceae; genus Croceibacterium; species Croceibacterium sp. TMG7-5b_MA50. Next base: position 2,751,348 of record NZ_CP156082.1, read on the forward strand.
TGCGTTTCGGGCACGATCACTAGGCTGCTCAGCGCGGCGACCAGCAGCACGGCGGCCGCGATGATGGCGAATTTGTAACGGCTCCAGACGACGTCCATCACTGGTCTCCCGGCTGGGTGCGGGCGGCGGGTGCGGGCTGCCGCGGCGGCTGCGGGTTGCGGCGGTTCACCTCCGGCAACGGCAGGTATGGGGTCACGCCGTTCGATTCGACGATCGTCTTGTTGGTCTTGCCCAGCACGCTTTCCATGGTCTCGTAATACAACCGCCGCCGGGTCACTTCGGGCGCCTGGCGGTATTCCTCGTAGATCTTGTTGAACTCGGTCGCGTCACCCTGCGCGCGGGCGAGCAATTGCTGCGAATAGGCTTCTGCCCGGTTGATTTCCGCATCGGCGTCCTGCTGTGCGGCGGACACGTCCTTGAACGCCTCCACCACCCGCTCGGGCGGCTCGGTCCGGCCGATGTCGACACCCTGCACCGCGATGCCGGAGCGATAGGCATCCAGGATCTGCTGCATCCGCGTACGCACCCGCTCCTCCACGGTGGCACGCCCGGCGCCGGACACGACGCTGTCGAAGGTCTGTTCCGCCACCGACGCGCGCATCGCCGCCTCGGCCACCTCGCGCAGCGTCTCCTGCGGTTCGGCAAGCTGGTAGCGGAAGAGCTTCAGGTCCTTGATGTTCCAGCGGATCAGGTAACTGAGGTCGACGAGGTTCTGGTCGCCCGTCAGGATCAGCTGCTCCGCATTGCCGTCAGGCATCTGCTCGGACTGGATGGAGGTCACGTCCGTCACCTCCACGTTCTGCAGCGGCCAGGGCAGCGTCATGTTGAGGCCGGGGTTCAGCGTGTGGCTGTACTTGCCGAAGGTGGACACGATGCCCTGTTCCTTGGGCCCGACCTGGTGGATGGACGTGGCGAGCACCAGCGCGGCGACCACGCCGCCCACGATGATCGGCACCCAGCTGCCGCCATTGGCGCGGCGCGGCATGCGGAAGCCGGGACCGCCCGGCCCACCCGGGCCGCCGCTGCGACGGCGCGGCCCTTCGGGGCCGCGATTGCGGAAGATGTCCTCTATGCTGGCCGGCCGGCGCGGACGATCCGCCCCGCCGGTGCCGCCTTCGCCGCCGCCGGGCAGCCATGGATTGCGCGGGCCGCGTGGTGGCGGGGTCGGGTCTTCGCTGCGCGGACCTTCCCCGCTGGACGGCTCCCCGCCGGACGGTGTTCCGTCACCTTCGGGCGTGCCGCCCCACGGGCTGCGCTTGCCCGCCATTGCCAAAGTCCACCTGCCCAACCGACCACGTCTGTCCATCATGCAAACATTTATAGAAGGCGAAGCGGCAAAAAACAGGGGCGCGACGGCGCATTTTCGCTGCAGCGCTCCGTCTGACGCGATAGAGGCGGCGCCCATGGCCGCCATCGACCCCGCTTCCGACCACCCGCTCGCCCGTGCCGTGCCGGCCGAACTGCAACCCCGCATCCGCTCCCTCCGGCAGGCGGAGGACGGCACCGTCACCGCCATCGTCGATGCCGCCGGGATGGATCGCGGCGCGGCGGGCAAGCTGCAGGAGAGGCTGGAGCAGGCGCTGGCCGCCGTGCCGGGCGTCGCCGCCGTGCGCGTGGCGCTGATGGCGGACAAGGTGGAGCGGCGGATCATTGCCGTCGGATCGGGCAAGGGCGGGGTGGGCAAGTCCACCCTGACCGCGAACCTGGCGGTTGCGCTGGCCCAGGGCGGGCTGAAGGTCGGTGTCGTCGATGCCGACATCTACGGCCCCAGCCAGCCCACGCTGCTCCATGCCGAAGGGGTGAAGCCCACCGCAACGGGGCAGCAGCTGAACCCGGTCGAATGCGCCTGGGGCCTGCGCATGCTGTCCATGGGCCAGCTTGTCGAGCCGGGCCGCGCCATCGCCTGGCGCGGGCCGATGGTCGGCAACGCGCTGGCGCAGATGATGGACGCGGCGTGGGGCGATACGCAGGTGCTGCTGGTCGACCTGCCGCCGGGCACGGGCGACGTGCAGCTGACCATGCTGCAACGTTTCAAGCCGGCGGGGGCGGTGATCGTGTCCACCCCGCAGGATCTGGCGCTGATCGACGCCACCCGCGCGCTCGACCTGTTCCGCACCGCGGGCGTGCCGATCGCCGGCCTGGTGGAGAATATGGCCGGCTATGCCTGCCCGCATTGCGGGGAGGTGTCCGATCCGTTCGGGCGCGGCGGCGCGGAGGCGACCGCGGCTGAGCTGGACGTCCCGTTCCTGGGCCGCGTGCCGCTGGCAATGGCGATCCGCGCCGCCAGCGATGCGGGCCAGCCGCCCGCCGCGATGGCGGGCGCGGAAGGCGACGCGTTCCGGGCGATCGCCGCGCGACTGGCGGGCTGGCTGAAGGGCTGAGCGGATGGTGACCCGGCGGCAGCTGATCGGCGGCGCGGCGGCCGGCGGCGGGCTGCTGCTCGCCTGGCAATTGCTCGACCGCGATCACCTGCCGCCGCTGCCCGGCCGTGATGGGGAGGCGGTGTTCGGCCTGTGGCTGAAGATCGACCGGCACGGAATCGTCACCGTCGCCATCCCGCAGCTGGAGATGGGGCAGGGCATCACCACCCTGCTGGCGCAGATCGCGGCGCAGGAACTGGGCGCGGACTGGCGGCAGGTCGCGGTGGAGCCCGCGCCGGTCAGCGCCGGCTACGCCAACCTGCCGCTGGCGGCGCGCTGGATCCCGCTGCGCGACCCGCTTGTACCAGCGCTGGCACGATCGCCTGACGATGCCCTGCTGCGCCGCTGGGCGCGCACCCACCGCTTCACCGCCACGGCGGAGGGGACCTCGCTTCCCGCCTACGAGCAGCCGCTGCGCGATGCCGCCGCCGCCGCGCGCGCCCTGCTGTGCATGGCCGCAGCGGAGCGGTGGAAGGTCGCGTGGGAGGAGTGCGAGGCGGCGGACGGCTTCGTCACGCACGAAGGGCGCCGTATCGGCTTCGGCGCGCTGGCCGATCGGGCGGCGGAACTCAGCCCGCCGGACCCGCCTCCCTTGCGGGCGGAACCGCCGACCGACCCCACCCCGGCGGGGGAGCCGACTGCCTTCCCCCGGCTGGACGCGCCGGCGAAGGTCGATGGCAGCTGGCTGTTCGCCGGCGACGTGCGCCTGCCGGGCATGCTGCATGCGGCCATCCGCCATGGTCCGCTGGACCGGGCGGCGCTGGGCAGCTTCGACCGCGCGGCCGCCGCGAACGTGCCGGGAATCGTCGGCGTGGTCGCGAACCGCCGCTGGCTGGCCGTGGTCGCGCGCGACTGGTGGAGCGCGGAGGCGGCGCTCGCCGCCATGGCGCCCCGCTTCCGCGCCGAGGATCCGGTGGACAGCGGGCGGATCGCGCAACTCCTCGACACCGCCTTGCGCGAAGGGGAGGGGCAGGAGGTCGCCGCCCGCGGCGCCGCTGAAGCGTCCGCCGGCCGCCCGACGCTGGCCCACCGCTACGACATCGCGCCTGCCGCGCATGGCACGGTGGAGACCGCCAGCTGCACCGCGCGGCTGGCCGATGGCCGGCTGGAACTGTGGCTGGCGACCCAGGCGCCGGAGCAGGCGCGCGCCGCCGCGGCGAAGGCGGTGGGCGTGTCGCTCGGCCGGACGGTCCTCTATCCCATGCCCGCGGGCGGCAGCTTCGACCGGCGGCTGGAGCATGAGCATGCGGTGGAGGCGGCGGTGATCGCGCAGGCGGTCGGCCGCCCGGTGCAACTGACCTGGAGCCGCTGGCAGGAACAGCTGCGCACCCGTCCACGTCCACCCGCCGCCATCGCGCTGACCGCCCGGCTCGGGCCGGATGGTACGCTGGCAAGCTTCGCCGCCCGCATCGCCACGCCGCCGGCGGCGCTGGAATTCGGGGAGCGCCTGCTGGAGAACCGCACCGCCTGGGCTGCACGCGAGGCGGCCGCGGGGCGTGCCGATCCGCTCGCCTGCACCGGCCTGCTGCCGCCCTATCGCGCCGGGCATGCCCTGGTGGAACATGTGCCCGTCACCCTGCCGCTGCCCGCTGGCCGCCTGCGCGGCAATGCCGACGGGATCACCTGCTTCGCCGTCGAGAGCTTCATGGACGAACTGGCCCGCGCCGCCGGGCGGGAGCCGCTGTCGTTCCGCATCGCGCTGCTGGGCGACGATCCACGGCTGGCACTGTGCCTGCAGCGCGCCGCGCGACTGGCCGGGTGGGATGGCGGCGCACCCGGCAGCCGGATGGGCCTGGCCTGCCATCGCATGCAGCTCGGGCCCGCCAGCGGGCGCATCGCGCTGGTCGCCAGCGTGGCGCCCGGTGGCGGCCACGTCACGCGCCTCGCCGCCTCGGTCGAGATCGGCCGGGTCATCAACCGCGATATCGCCCTGCAGCAGATCGAGGGCGGGCTGCTCTACGGCCTCGGCCTCGCGCTCGGCTCTGCCCTCTCCTACGAAGGGGGCGTCGTGCGGCAGGGGCGGCTGCGGGACCTCGGCCTGCCGCGGCTGGCCGAATGCCCGGAGATCGGCATCGACCTGCTGGAAAGCGACGGGCACCCGTTCGACCCTGGAGAGCTGCCGGTGGCGCCGGTCGCGCCGGCCATCGCCAACGCGCTGTTCGCCGCCACTGGCAATCGCCTGCGTGCCCTGCCGCTGGTAGGGAGCACAACATGACGCTCCAGCCGCAATCGCTGCCCCCCGCTCACCCGCCTGTCCGCACCGGCCGCATCGGCGTGCTGCTGGTCAATCTCGGTACCCCCGACGCGCCCGACACCCCGTCGGTCCGCCGCTACCTGGCGGAGTTCCTATCGGACCGGCGCGTGGTGGAGATCCCGCCGATCGCCTGGCAGCCGATCCTGCGCGGCGTGATCCTGACCACCCGGCCGAAGAAGAGCGCGCATGCCTACCAGCAGGTATGGACGGAGGCGGGATCGCCGCTGGCGGCGATCACCGCCGACCAGGCGAGCCGGTTGCAGCAGGCGCTGGGTGACGCGGTGCAGGTCGCCTGGGCCATGCGTTATGGCCGGCCGGCGATCGCGGCGGAGCTGCAGCGGCTGCACGATGCGGGGTGCGAGCGGATCCTGCTCGCGCCGATGTACCCGCAATATTGCGCCGCCACGACCGCCACGGTTGTGGACAAGGCTGCGGACAAGCTGCGGACGATGCGTTGGCAACCTGCGCTGCGCACCCTGCCGCCCTACCATGACGACCCGCTCTACATCGATGCGCTGGCGCAGGATCTCGGACGGCAGCTGGACGCGCTGGAGTTCGTGCCGGAGGTATTGCTGCTGAGCTTCCACGGCATGCCGCAACGCACGCTGGAGCTGGGCGACCCCTACCATTGCCACTGCCGCAAGACCGCACGCCTGCTGGAGGCGGCGCTGGCCCGCCCAGCCTTGCGCTGCGTCACCACTTTCCAGTCGCGCTTCGGCCGGGCCAAATGGCTGGAACCGGCGACGGATAATGTGCTGGCGGCGGAAGGGAAGGCCGGAACCAGGCGCCTCGCCATCGCCGCGCCCGGCTTCGCCGCCGATTGCCTGGAAACGCTGGAGGAGTTGGCGATCCGCGGGCGGGAGCAATTCATGGCGGCTGGCGGCGAGCAGTTCCATGCGCTCGACTGCCTCAATGCCGGCTCGCCCGGCATGGCCATGCTGGAGGCGCTCGTCAGGCGCGAGCTGTCCGGCTGGCTGTAACCGGGCGGATCAGGAGAAGTCGATCGCGATCCCGTCCTTGACCCAGTCGCCATACCGGGTCGGGCTCAGCTCGTCATGCTCAGTGCCTGGCTTGGGGGCCGGGGGCGGGGCGTCGCTCCAGTAAGCGGGCTTGGCGAAGCTGTCGGGTCGCTGGGTGGCACGCTCTGTCATATGAAGCAGTTGGGACGACTGGCCCTGACGCGCAAGGGCCATTAGGGGGTGCCATGGCCCAAAGCCCCACTCAAGAGAACCGCAGCAACAATCCTCCCGCCGCCGGCCTGCCCGCGCGCCGCGCCGCGCTGAAGCTGCTCGATGCCGTGCTGCGCCGTGGCGAGACGCTTGATCAGGCGGAGGCGGGCGCCCTGCGCGGGGTGCAGGCGCCGGCCGACCGGGCACTCGCCCGCGCCATCGCCGGGGAGACGCTGCGCTGGATGGTCGATCTCGATGCGCTGATCGACAGCGCGACCCGGCTGCGGCTGGCCGACGATGCCAAGGCGCGCGGTGTGCTCCGCCTGATGCTGGCGCAATGGCTGCGATTGGGCACGCCGCCCCATGCGGTGGTGGCGACCGGGCTGGACCTGCTGGCGGGCGGGCCACGGCGGCTGGCGCATGGCGTGTTCGGCGCGTTGGTGCGACAGGGCGCCGCTCTGCCCGACGTGCCCACCTTGCCGCCGCTGGTGGCGGAGCGGTGGGGCAGCCGCGCCCCGGCGATCGCCGCAGGTCTCGCCGTCCCGCCGCCGCTCGACCTGACGCTGCGCGATCCCGCCGCGACCGGCGAGTGGACCGAACGGCTTGGCGGCACCAGCCTCGCCCCCGGCCATGTCCGCCTGCCGCGCGGCAGCGCGGTGGAAACGCTGCCCGGCTTTGCCGAAGGGGCATGGTGGGTGCAGGACCTCGCGGCCTCCATCCCCGCGCGCCTGTTGGGTGCGGGTGACGGGCGGCGCGCACTCGACTTGTGCGCCGCGCCGGGTGGCAAGACGTTGCAATTGCTGGCGCAGGGGTGGGAGGTGACCGCCCTCGACATCAGCCGCCGCCGACTGGGCCTGCTGGGCGACAATTGCGCGCGTCTGGGCCTGTGGGCGAAGATCGTGGTGGCGAACGCCCTCGACTGGACGCCGGAGGAGCCGTTCGACGCCATCTTGCTCGACGCGCCCTGCACCGCAACCGGCACCGCCCGCCGCCACCCCGACGTGCTGCACCGCGTCAGCCCGCAGCAGATCGAAGGCATGGTGGACCTGCAGGCGAAGCTGCTCGACCGCGCCGCCGGCTGGCTGAAGCCCGGCGGCACGCTGGTCTACGCCGTCTGCTCGCTGGAGCGGGAGGAGGGCGAGGCGCAGGCCCCGCGCATCTCGCTGCAGGCGGTGCCGGTCACCGCGGACGAACTGCCCGCCGGTGTCTCGCCCACCGCAGAAGGCTGGGTCCGCACCCATCCGGCGCTGCTGTCAGACCAGGGTGGCATGGACGGCTTCTTCGTCGCGCGCTGGCGGGCGGGCGGGGTAGCGGCCACTGGGTAAGTAGCCACAAGGCAGCGCTGTCCTACACGGCGCGCATCTGTCATCGCGCGGGGTATGCCTCGCCACCCCCTCCAGCAGTCCGGATCCCGACCCGTCCGGCGTGTCATTCCGCCTGCCGCCGGCAGGCGTGGGAGGTGTCAACTTAGTGTCAACTTCCAGCACGGACGGATCGCCGACGCCCATGAAAAAGGGCGGCAACCCCACGGGGTGCCGCCCTTTTCCTGAACCGGGCCGGCCCTTGTGCAGGGCCGGCGCCAGGCCGATTACTTCAGCTCAATCGTGCCGCCGGCGGCTTCGATCTTGGCCTTGATGTCCTCGGCCTCGGCCTTGTTCACGCCTTCCTTGATCGGCTTGGGCGCGCCTTCGACCAGCGCCTTGGCTTCGGTCAGGCCCAGGCCGGTGATGGCGCGGACTTCCTTGATGACCTGGATCTTCTTGCCGCCGTCGCCGGTCAGGACGACGTCGAACTCGGTCTTCTCTTCCTCAGCAGCGGCACCGGCGCCACCGGCGGCCGGGGCGGCCACGGCAACGGCGGCAGCGGCGGAAACGCCCCATGCTTCTTCCAGCGCCTTGGCGAGCTCGGCAGCTTCCAGCACGGTCAGGGCGGACAGGTCTTCAACGATCTTGGCGATATCGGCCATGATAATACTCCGTTCGATAAGGTTGCCCCACGGGCCGGCCTATCGCCGTGCCCGTGGATATTCGCATTGGTGTCGCGGCTTACGCGGCTTCCTTGTCGCCATAGGCGGCAAAGACGCGGGCAAGCTTGGCGGCGGGCGCGGTGGTCAGCTGGGCGATCTTGGTCGCCGGTGCCTGCACCAGGCCGATGATCGTGCCCCGCAGCTCGTCCAGCGACGGCATGGAGGCGAGCGCCTTCACACCTTCGGGGTCGAGCACCTGCGCGCCCATGGAACCGCCGACGATCTCGATCTTGTCCGTGCTCTTGGCAAAGTCGACCACGGCCTTCGCCGCGGCGACCGGATCGGTCGAGTAGGAGATCGCGGTCGGGCCGGACAGGAAGCTGTCCAGACCCGAATAGTCGGTATCCTTGATGGCGAGCTTGGCGAGGCTGTTCTTCGCCACCTTATAGGTCGCACCCACTTCACGCATCTTCGTGCGCAGTACGGTCGACTGCGCGACCGACAGGCCGAGGTTGCGGGTGATCACCACCACGCCGGCCTCGCCGAAGACTTCGCTGAGCTGGGCGACCGAATCGGCTTTCTGCGAGCGATCCATGCCTTACTCCTTCACTTGTGGCTGCACGGCGGACACGACGGCCCGCCGGGCGACCGGCTGCGTTGTCCCGCACCGCCAGGGCGGCACGGGGCGGGTCCGTTGCGACAAGGGAAGGAGACGCCACGGTGGAACCGATGGCGCGAACGGGTGCGATGACCCGGTATGATCCTGTTCCCCATCTCGGCTGGCAATTAAGGGGCGAACCCCACCAGCTGTCTCGGACGGTCGATTCGGTGGACGCGAAAAGGCCCGCCGGATCGGGGCGGGCCTTTAGCGTGCCGGCGGCAAACGTCAAGCCGCGGCATGGCAGGCGGGCTGCCTTTACATCTTGTCGGCCTGGTCCTCCAGGACCTCCGCCTCGTTCTCCATCCGCTGGGCGGCGGCCGGGTTCGTATCCTCTAGCGCATCGGCCCGCTCGTCCAGCCGTTCGGAGGCTTCGTCGATCATCTCGCCCTGTGCTTCCAGCTGGCGGTCGATGACCTCGCCCGTAGCTTCGGCCTGGCCGTTCACATTGTTGATGTTGTCGATCTCCTCGCCTGCCTGTTCCGCCGGGCCGTCACAGGCGGCCAGGCCAAGGGCGAGCGGGAGCGCGCATAGGATCAGCTTCGTCATGTCTTCTAGTCCCCACTGCTTTGAAGCTGATACAACATATTGCAAAAGCAGTAGTTCCGGCGGACGCTCCTCCTCAGTGCCGGTCGTAGCCCAGGATGTCGCCGGGCTGGCATTCCAGCTCGCGGCAGATCGCCTCCAGCGTGGAGAAGCGGATCGCCTTGGCCTTGCCGGTCTTCAGGATCGACAGGTTGGCGAGCGTCAAGCCGATCCGCTCGCTGAGTTCCGTCAGTGTCATGCGGCGGGCGTGCAGCAGGTCGTCGAGCTTCACCACGATGTTCCCTCCTTCTTCCGCCGGCATCACACGATTCCTTCAAGGTCGGCGCGCATCGCGGCACCTTGGCGGAACACGCGGGCGAGGATGAACAGGGTGAGGATCAGGATCGGGCCGCTGAAATCCAGGCCGAAACCATGATCCGCCTGCACCGGGTCCGCGTCGGTCGCCGGCAGCATGGACACCAGGCGGTAGCCGACGCCCATCATGAACAGGCTGAGCATCTCGGCCCCCAGCATGATCCACGCCATCCCGGTCAGGCGATCGGCATTTGCCGGCACGAAAGGATCACCCTGCCCGACCGTGCGAATGATCCGGCGAAGGTTCTGAAGGAACAGGAACAGCAGCACCACGATCCCTAGCGCCATGATCAACAGCGCCGTGACCGGCACCAGCGGCAGCACGAATGCAGGATCCGCCATCTCGGTCCGGACGCCGGCGATGATGTCATCCCAGAAGAACTGGACCGCGGGAAGGGCGATGAGGAGGGCCGCAGTGGCCAGCACCAGCGCCGCCTGGAACAGCAGGACGATGGCATTGGCGATCGCGAGCAGTGGATCGATCTGACGGATGGACATGGTCATTACTCCCTCGGGCGATCAGGCGAGCAGCGGGGCGGCGGCAAGCAGGGGCTGGGCGGCGGATGCAGGCAGCAGCGCAATGGTGGCGATGAGCAGGGCGGCAAGTGCCGCGCCGGTATGGCGAATAGACAGGTTCATATCGATCTCCGGCAATGTCATTGTTGTTTATCGATACGTCAGGTCGGGCATATCGTCAATCAATAATATTGCTTTTCGATATGTCGCCGTAGCCAATGCCGGGATCGGGCCGGATGGTTGACCACCTGCGGGACTCCCCTTATATGCGCCCTCTGCCGGACAGCTTCGAGAAAGCCGGGCCTTGCGCGGGGGCCTGTGCGATGGATGGACATCCGGCACCCCGTGAGACGAAGCCAGTGCTGCCACGACCATCCCATGGGGGTGAGTCGCCGGGCGGCCTTCCGTGCGTCTCGCGTCCCCGCCAGCAAGATTCATCTGCCGGCGCAAGCGTGCCGGCTTTATCCGAAGAGGCACCACCCTTCATGGCCACCGACTTCTCCGAGGCGACCGGCACCAGCACCGGCACCACGATCGCCAGCAAGAAGAAGCGCATCCGCAAGATTTTCGGCGACATCCACGAAGTGGTGCAGATGCCGAACCTGATCGAGGTGCAGCGCGAAAGCTACGAGCAGTTCCTGCGCTCCGACGCGTCGATCGGCTATGTCTCGGGTCTGGAGAAGACCCTGCGCTCGGTGTTCCCGATCCGCGACTTCGCCGGCACGGCGGAACTGGACTTCGTCCACTACGAGCTGGAAGACCCCAAGTACGACACCACCGAATGCCGCCAGCGCGGCATCACCTATGCCGCGCCGATGAAGGTGACGCTGCGGCTGATCGTGTTCGAGGTGGATGCCGAGACTGAGACCCGCTCCGTGCTCGATATCAAGGAGCAGGACGTGTACATGGGCGACATGCCGCTGATGACAGAGAACGGCACGTTCATCGTCAACGGCACGGAGCGCGTGATCGTCAGCCAGATGCACCGTTCGCCGGGCGTGCTGTTCGACCATGACCGCGGCAAGACGCACAGCAGCGGCAAGTTCCTGTTCGCCGCGCGCGTGATCCCATATCGCGGTTCGTGGCTGGATTTCGAGTTCGACGCCAAGGACATCGTCAACGTCCGTATCGACCGCAAGCGCAAGCTGCCGGTAACGGCGCTGCTCTATGCGTTGGGCATGGATGGCGAGGATATCCTCAACCACTTCTATCAGACCGTGACGTGGAAGCGCGGCCCCAGCGGCTGGCAGATTCCCTTCGTGGCGGAAGCCTGGCGCGGCCAGAAGCCGACCTTCCCGCTGGTGGATGCCAAGACGGGCGAGGAGGTGTTCCCCGCCAACCAGAAGGTCAGCCCCCGTGCCGCCAACAAGGCGGCCAAGGATGGTCTGGAGACGCTGCTGATCCCGACGGAAGAGGTGTTCGGCCGCTATTCCGCGCGCGACCTCATCAACGAGAGCACCGGCCGCATCTACATCGAGGCGGGCGAGGAAGTTTCGCCGGAGAACCTCGAAAAGCTGGACGCTGCCGGCATCGACCAGCTGGAGCTGCTGGATATCGACCACGTCAGCACCGGCGCGTGGATCCGCAACACCATGCAGGCCGACAAGGCGGAGAACCGCGACGAGGGCCTGGAAGCCATCTACAAGGTGATGCGCCCCGGCGAGCCGCCGACGAAGGAGACGGCCGAGGCTCTGTTCGAAGGCCTGTTCTTCGATGGCGAGCGCTACGACCTGTCGGCCGTGGGCCGCGTCAAGCTGAACATGCGCTTGGGTCTCGATGCCGAGGACACCGTCACCACGCTGCGCAAGGAGGATATCCTTGCCGTGGTGAAGGAGCTGGTCGACCTGAAGGACGGCAAGGGCGAGGTCGACGACATCGACAACCTCGGCAACCGTCGCGTGCGTTCCGTTGGCGAGCTGCTGGAGAACCAGTACCGCGTCGGCCTGCTGCGCATGGAGCGTGCGGTTAAGGAGCGGATGTCGAGCGTCGACGTCAGCACCGTCATGCCGAACGACCTGATCAACGCGAAGCCGGCGGTTGCCGCGGTGCGCGAGTTCTTCGGCTCGTCACAGCTGTCGCAGTTCATGGACCAGACCAACCCGCTGTCCGAAGTGACGCACAAGCGCCGTGTCTCGGCGCTTGGGCCGGGTGGTCTGACGCGTGAGCGCGCCGGCTTCGAGGTGCGCGACGTTCACCCGACGCATTATGGCCGCATCTGCCCGATCGAAACGCCGGAAGGCCCGAACATCGGCCTGATCAACTCGCTGTCGACCTTCGCCCGCGTCAACAAGTACGGCTTCATCGAGACACCGTACCGCCTGGTCGAGGGCAACCGCGTCACCGGCGAGGTCAAGTACCTGTCGGCGATGGAGGAGCAGCGCCACACCGTCGCACAGGCCTCGGCCGAGCTGAACGGCGATGGCGGCTTCGTGGAGGACCTGGTGTCCACCCGCCAGAACGGCGAATTCGCGATGAGCCCGCGCGAGCAGGTCACGCTGATGGACGTGTCGCCCAAGCAGCTGGTTTCGGTCGCCGCATCGCTGATCCCGTTCCTGGAGAACGACGACGCTAACCGCGCGCTGATGGGCTCCAACATGCAGCGTCAGGCTGTGCCGCTGGTGAAGGCGGAAGCGCCCTTCGTCGGCACCGGCATGGAAGAGACCGTCGCGCGCGATTCCGGCGCGGCGATCTCCGCCACCCGGTCGGGCGTGGTCGATCAGGTGGATGCGACCCGCATCGTGATTCGCGCCAGCGGGGAGGTCGACACGACCAATCCGGGCGTCGACATCTACACGCTGCAGAAGTTCCAGCGATCGAACCAGAACACCTGCATCAACCAGCGTCCACTGGTGAAGGTGGGTGACGTGGTGTCGCAGGGCGACATCATCGCCGACGGTCCCTCGACCGATCTCGGCGAGCTGGCGCTGGGTCGCAACAGCCTCGTCGCGTTCATGCCGTGGAACGGCTACAACTACGAGGACTCCATCCTGATCTCCGAGCGGATCGTGAAGGACGACGTCTTCACCTCGATCCATATCGAGGAGTTCGAGGTGATGGCCCGCGACACGAAGCTGGGGCCGGAGGACATCACCCGCGACATCCCGAACGTGGGCGAGGAAGCGCTGCGCAACCTCGACGAGGCGGGCATCGTCTATATCGGCGCCGAAGTGCATCCGGGCGACATCCTGGTGGGCAAGATCACGCCCAAGGGCGAAAGCCCGATGACGCCGGAAGAGAAGCTGCTACGCGCCATCTTCGGCGAAAAGGCGAGCGACGTGCGCGACACCTCGCTGCGCCTTCCGCCGGGCGTGTCCGGCACGATTGTCGAGGTGCGGGTGTTCAACCGCCACGGCATCGAGATCGACGACCGTACCCGCGCGATCCAGAACGAGGAGATCGAACGTCTCAAGAAGGACAGCGAGGACGAGCGCGGCATCCTGAACCGCGCCACCTACAATCGTCTGCGCGAGATGCTGGACGGGCAGGTCGCCGCGGCGGCGCCCAAGGGCATCAAGAAGGGTACCGCGATCGACGGTGCGCTGCTGGACGGTGTCGACCGCCACGACTGGTTCAAGTTCGCGGTGGCCGACGACAACGTGCAGGCGCAGCTTGAGGCGGTGAAGGGCCAGTATGATGAGGCCGTGAAGCGCATCAAGGACAAGTTCGAGGACCGCAAGGAGAAGCTGGAGCGCGGCGACGAGCTGGCGCCGGGCGTGCTGAAAATGGTCAAGGTGTTCGTCGCGGTGAAGCGCAAGCTGCAGCCGGGCGACAAGATGGCCGGCCGTCACGGCAACAAGGGCGTCATCAGCCGCATCCTGCCGATCGAGGACATGCCGTTCCTGGAGGACGGCACCCATGTGGACCTGGTGCTGAACCCGCTGGGCGTGCCGTCGCGCATGAATGTCGGCCAGATCTTCGAAACCCACCTGGGCTTCGCCGCCCGCGGCCTGGGCATGGAGATCAGCCGGATGCTGGACGATTGGCGCGAGGCCAATCCCGACCCGCAGGCGGCGCCCCCGCCGGCGGCCATCGTGGACCGGCTGAAGGACATCTATGGCGACCAGTACCATGAAGACCTCGACAGCCGTTCCACGGCCGAGGTGGTGGAACTGGCCGGCAACCTGCGCACTGGCGTCCCGATGGGCACACCGGTGTTCGACGGCGCGCGGGAACAGGACGTGTCCGACATGCTGATCAAGGCGGGCTATGCCTCGTCCGGCCAGTCGACGCTGTATGATGGCCGCACCGGCGAGGCGTTCGATCGCCCCGTTACCGTGGGCATCATCTACATGCTGAAGCTGCATCACCTGGTGGACGACAAGATCCACGCGCGTTCCATCGGCCCCTACTCGCTCGTCACCCAGCAGCCGCTGGGCGGCAAGGCGCAGTTCGGCGGCCAGCGCTTCGGCGAGATGGAGGTGTGGGCGCTGCAGGCATACGGTGCGGCCTACACGCTGCAGGAAATGCTGACGGTGAAGTCCGACGACGTGGTCGGCCGAACCAAGGTGTACGAGGCGATCGTCAAGGGCGACGACACGTTCGAGGCCGGCATTCCCGAAAGCTTCAACGTGCTCGTCAAGGAGATGCGCTCGCTGGGTCTTAACGTCGAACTCGCCTCCATGGACGAGGGCGAGGATGACGACGGCCTGCAGATCGCGGCGGAGTGACAGGTGGCCGGGCGGCAGCGATGCCGCCCGCCGCTGTCCCAAGATTTTCCCCCTCATGGGATGAAAACAGATGAATGAACTGACCAAATTCACGAACCAGCTGGCCAAGCCCGAGACGTTCGACCAGATCCAGATCGGCATCGCCAGCCCGGAGAAGATCCGGTCCTGGTCCTTCGGCGAGATCAAGAAGCCGGAGACGATCAACTACCGCACGTTCAAGCCCGAGCGTGACGGCCTGTTCTGCGCGCGCATCTTCGGTCCCGTGAAGGATTACGAGTGCCTGTGCGGCAAGTACAAGCGCATGAAGTACAAGGGCGTGGTGTGCGAGAAGTGCGGCGTCGAGGTGACCGTCACCAAGGTCCGCCGCGAGCGCATGGGCCATATCGAGCTGGCCGCGCCCGTTGCGCACATCTGGTTCCTGAAGTCGCTGCCGAGCCGCATCGGCCTGCTGCTCGACATGCAGCTGAAGCAGCTTGAGCGGGTCCTGTACTTCGAGGCGTATATCGTCACGGAACCTGGCCTGACGCCGCTGGAGAAGTTCCAGCTGCTGTCCGAGGACGAGCTGCTCGACGCGCAGGACGAGTATGGCGAGGACGCCTTCACCGCCGATATCGGCGCGGCGGCGGTCAAGACCATGCTGATGGACCTGGACCTGGAGCAGGAGCGCAAGGACCTGCTGGGGGAGCTGGAGACCACCAAGTCGACGCTCAAGCCCAAGAAGATCATCAAGCGGCTGAAGGTCGTCGAAAGCTTCATCGATTCCGGCAACCGTCCGGAATGGATGATTCTGGAGGTCGTGCCGGTCATCCCGCCCGAACTGCGCCCGCTGGTCCCGCTGGACGGCGGCCGGTTTGCGACGTCCGACCTCAACGACCTGTACCGCCGCGTCATCAACCGCAACAACCGCCTGAAGCGGCTGATGGAACTGCGCGCGCCCGACATCATCGTGCGTAACGAGAAGCGCATGCTGCAGGAGGCGGTCGACGCGCTGTTCGACAACGGCCGTCGCGGCCGCGTCATCACCGGTGCCAACAAGCGTCCGCTGAAGTCGCTCAGCGACATGCTGAAGGGCAAGCAGGGCCGTTTCCGCCAAAACCTGCTGGGCAAGCGCGTCGACTACTCGGGCCGTTCAGTTATCGTGACCGGGCCGGAGCTGAAGCTGCACCAGTGCGGCCTGCCCAAGAAGATGGCGTTGGAGCTGTTCAAGCCGTTCATCTACGCGCGCCTCGACGCCAAGGGTCTGTCGATGACCCTGAAGCAGGCCAAGAAGTGGGTCGAGAAGGAGCGCAAGGAAGTCTGGGACATCCTGGACGAGGTGATCCGCGAGCACCCGGTGCTGCTGAACCGCGCGCCCACGCTCCACCGTTTGGGCATTCAGGCGTTCGAGCCGGTGCTGATCGAGGGCAAAGCGATCCAGCTGCACCCGCTGGTCTGCTCCGCCTTCAACGCCGACTTCGACGGCGACCAGATGGCCGTTCACGTTCCTCTGTCGCTCGAAGCGCAGCTGGAAGCGCGCGTGCTGATGATGTCGACCAACAACATCCTCAGCCCCGCGAACGGCAAGCCAATCATCGTGCCTTCACAGGACATGGTGCTGGGACTGTACTACCTCTCGATGGACCGCGAAGGCGAGCCGGGCGAAGGTAGCGTGCTGGCGGACCTGGCAGAGGTGCACCAGGCGCTGCATGTCGGCGCGGTCACGCTGCACACCAAGATCGTCAGCCGCGTTCCGCAGACCGACGAGAAGGGCAAGCAGTACATGGCCCGCGTGGAAACCACGCCCGGTCGCATGCTGATCGGCGAGTGCCTGCCCAAGAGCCACCGGGTGCCCTACAGCGTCATTAATCGCCTTCTGACCAAGAAGGAGATCGGCGACGTGATCGACCAGGTGTATCGCCACACCGGCCAGAAGGACACGGTGCTGTTCGCCGACGCCATCATGGCGCTGGGCTTCCGCAACGCGTTCAAGGCCGGCATCAGCTTCGGCAAGGATGACATGATCATCCCCGACAGCAAGGTGCAGCTGGTGGACGAGACCAAGGCGCTGGTTGCCGATTACGAGCAGCAGTACCAGGACGGCTTCATCACGCAGCAGGAGAAGTACAACAAGGTGATCGACGCCTGGAGCCGTTGCGGCGACCAGGTGGCGAACGCCATGATGGACGAGATCCGCGCGGCGCCGCTGGACGAGAATGGCCGGCAGAAGCCGATCAACTCGATCTACATGATGAGCCATTCGGGGGCGCGTGGTTCGCCGGCGCAGATGAAGCAGCTCGCCGGCATGCGCGGCCTGATGGCGAAGCCTTCGGGCGAGATCATTGAGACGCCGATCATCTCCAACTTCAAGGAGGGCCTGACCGTCCTTGAATACTTCAACTCCACCCACGGCGCCCGCAAGGGGCTGGCGGACACGGCGTTGAAGACGGCGAACTCCGGCTACCTGACGCGCCGCCTCGTCGACGTGTCGCAGGATTGCGTCATCGGCGAGATCGATTGCGGCACCGAACGCCTGCTGGAGATGCGCGGCATCATCCAGGGTGGCAGCGTGATCGCCTCCCTAGCGGAGCGTATCCTGGGGCGCACCGTGGGCGAGGACATCGTCAACGCCACCACCGGAGAGGTGATCGCCAAGGCCGGCACCCTGCTGGACGAACCGATGGTGAAGATCATCGAGGATGCCGAGGTGCAGGTGGCGAAGATCCGGTCGCCGCTGGTGTGCGAGGCGAAGGTCGGCGTGTGCGCCACCTGCTACGGCCGTGACCTGGCCCGTGGTACGCCGGTGAACATCGGCGAGGCGGTCGGCGTCATCGCGGCGCAGTCCATCGGCGAGCCCGGCACGCAGCTGACCATGCGTACGTTCCACATCGGTGGCGCGGCACAGGTGAACGAGACCAGCCATCTGGAATCGATCAGCGACGGCCGCGTGGAGTATCGCGACATCCCGACCATCACGGACAAGCGCGGCCGTCGGCTGTCGTTGGCCCGCAATGGCGAGATCGCGGTGATCGACGCCGAGGGTCGCGAGCGCGCCATCCACCGCGTGCCCTACGGTACCGTGCTGATGCACGAGAACGGCGGGACCGTGAAGGAAGGCGATCGCCTGGCCGAGTGGGACCCGTTCACCCTGCCGATCATCACGGAAACCGCCGGTATCGTCCGGTATCAGGACCTGGTGGAAGGCAAGACGCTGGAAGAGCGGGTGGACGATGCCACCGGCATCGCCCAGCGCGTGGTGATCGAGTACCGGGCGGCCGGCCGTTCCAAGAAGGAGGACCTGCGTCCGCGCCTGACCCTGCTGAACGAGGCAGGTGGCGAAACGGAGGCTGCGCGCTACATGCTGGCGCCCGGCACCACCATGTCGGTCGAGGACGGGCAGCAGGTCGAGGCGGGCGACATCCTGGCGCGTGCCAGCCGTGAAGCCGCCAAGACCCGTGACATCACCGGCGGTCTGCCGCGCGTGGCCGAACTGTTCGAGGCGCGGAAGCCCAAGGACAACGCGATCATCGCCAAGATCAGCGGCCGGGTGGAATTCGTCCGCGACTACAAGGCGAAGCGCAAGATCGCGATCATCCCGGAAGAGGGCGATCCGGTGGAATACCTGATCCCCAAGACCAAGGTGATCGACGTCCAGGAAGGCGACATGGTCCGCAAGGGCGATACGCTGATCTCGGGCTCCCCCGATCCGCACGACATCCTGGAAGTGCTGGGTGTCGAGGCGCTGGCCGAGTACCTGGTGAACGAGATTCAGGAGGTCTATCGTCTGCAGGGCGTGAAGATCAACGACAAGCACATCGAGGTGATCGTTCGCCAGATGCTGCAAAAGGTCGAGATCAGCGATGGTGGCGACACCACCCTGCTGCCGGGCGAGCAGCTTGACCTGGCGGAGATGCTGGAGGTCAATGCCGGCCTGCCCAAGGGTAAGGCGCCGGCGGCTGGCTTCCCCATCCTGCTGGGCATCACGAAGGCGAGCCTGCAGACACGGTCGTTCATCTCGGCCGCGTCGTTCCAGGAGACCACCCGCGTGCTGACGCAGGCGGCGGTCGAAGGGAAGAAGGACATGCTGAACGGTCTGAAGGAGAACGTGATCGTCGGACGCCTCATCCCTGCCGGTACCGGTGCGGGCATGAATCGACTGCGGGTCACCGCCACCAGCCGTGATGCCGCCATCCGTGCGCAGTGGAAGCGGGCGCAGGAGGCTCTGATCGCTGCCAATACGGCGGAGGAGGAGCACGCTGCCGAGCTGCTGCAGGGTGAAGAGGCGGCGATCGGCGACGATCCGCTGGCCCGGATGGAAGGGGAGACGCATGGCACCGATGCCGATGCCGGCGACTACCTGATCCAGAGCGACGAGACGCCTGAAAGCGAGCCCGACGCCGAATAAGCGTCGCAGCCGCGGCCAGGATCAACCCCGTCGGGCCTTTGGGTCCGGCGGGGTTTTTCTTTGCCCCGGCCAAGCGGTTGTGCGCTGCACCACCGCTTGATCCGGCGCGGCCACGGTCCACATACCGCTCGGTACGTAATTCTTTCTGGAGCCGATTTCCGCATGACCGACACCGCCGTCCTGTTTCAGCCGTTCCGCAGCCCCAAGCTGGAACTCGCCAACCGCATCGTCATGGCGCCGATGACGCGCAACAAGGCGCCCGACGGCGTGCCGGGTCCGGCGAACGCCGCCTATTATCGCCGCCGGGCGGAGGCGGATGTCGGGCTGATCCTGACGGAAGGCACGGTGATCGACCGGCCATCCAGCCGTAACCTGCCGCACATCCCGGACTTCCATGGCGATGCCGCTCTTGCCGGATGGCAGGTGGTCGCGGATGAGGTCCACGCCGCCGGGGGCAGGATCGGGCCGCAGATTTGGCACACCGGGGGCACGCCCAGCAGCGATCCTGATTACCGGCGCGGTCCGCTCGACAGCCCGTCCGGCCTCAATGGTCCGAACGATCCTGCCGGCGAGCCGATGAGCGAGGAGGCCGTCGCCGACACGATCGCCGCCTTCGGCCGCGCGGCCGGCGATGCGCAGCGGCTGGGCTTCGATACGCTGGAGCTGCACGGGGCGCACGGCTACCTGATCGACCAGTTCTTCTGGGCGGCGACCAACCAGCGCACCGACCGGTTTGGCGGCGCCACCATTGGCGAGCGTGCGCGCTTCGGCGCGGAGGTCGTGGCAGCGGCGCGTGCCGCGGTTGGGCCGGACTTCCCGATCATCCTGCGCCTCAGCCAGTGGAAGCAGCAGGATTACACTGCCCGACTGGCCAATGATCCGGCGGAGCTGGAGCAGTGGCTGGCACCGCTGGTGGATGCCGGCGTCGACATTCTGCACTGTTCGCAGCGGCGTTTCTGGGAGCCGGAGTTCCCGGAGCTGGACGGCGAAGATGGCCTGAACTTCGCCGGCTGGGCCAAGAAGCTGACCGGCCTGCCGACCATCAGCGTCGGCTCCGTCGGGTTGTCGGGTGAGTTCCTCGGTTCCTTCGCGGGCGAAGGTTCGCAGGTGACCGAGCTTGACCGGCTGATCGCGCGCATGGAGCGGGACGAGTTCGACCTGATCGCCGTCGGCCGCGCGCTGCTGGCCGATCCACACTGGGTGGAGAAGATCCGCGCCAACCGGGCGGACGAACTGCGGGACTTCGACGTGGCGGCGCTGAAGGAACTCGCCTGACGCTTGGCGGCGGGGCGGGCGGGGGGTAGGGTGCGGGTCATGCGCATCGCTCCCCTGCTCGCCCTGTCGACTGGCCTAACACTGCTGGCCGCGTGCCAGCCTGCCGATCCGCCCGGCAGCGCACCGGTGGTGAGCGCAGCCACCATCGCCGGCGAATATCGCGTGACCACGCTGGATGACACACCGGCCGACTTGCCGGAGCCGATGCAGGCGGCCATCACTCCGACCCGCATCGATGTGCGATCGGGCTGCGTCCGCTTTGCTTTCGACTACCAGCTGGAAGGCGATGTCCTCAACCTGACCCCCGCTCCGGTCCCCTCCTGCCGCCGCGCATTGCTGCCGGCGGAACAGAAGGTGCAGGACGTGCTGGCGACCGGGCCGACGATCACCCGTCTGGCTGACGAGAGCCTGAAGGTCGGCGGCGCGACGGCCAGCTTCGTTCTCGCGCCCGGCTGACCTTCCACGCGGGCCACGATCTGCTAGCGGGCGGGGCATGAACGTCACCACCCGTTTCGCCCCGTCCCCCACCGGCCGGCTGCATGTCGGCAATATCCGTACCGCGCTGCACAACTGGCTGCTGGCGCGGGCGGCAGGCGGACGCTTCCTGCTGCGCATCGACGACACCGATGCCGCGCGCAGCGAGGAGCAATTTGTCGATAAGATCCGTGCCGATCTCGCCTGGCTGGGACTGGTGCCGGATGGGGAGGAGCGGCAATCGGCCCGGCTGTCGATCTACGAGCAAGCGTTCAATCGGCTGCGTGCGGCCGGACGGATCTACCCGGCCTATGAGACGCAGCAGGAGCTGGAGCTGAAGCGCAAGGTGCTGCTGGGCCGCGGATTGCCGCCGATCTACGACCGGGCGGCGCTGCACTTGAGCGAGGCCGAGCGGGCGGAGAAGGAGGCTGCGGGCATCGCGCCGCACTGGCGCTTCCTGCTCGACCATGCGGAGCCGATCAGGTGGCAGGACGGTATTCGCGGCGCGCAGCACTTCGACCCGGCCGCCTTGTCCGATCCGGTGGTGCGGCGCGCCGACGGATCGTGGCTGTACATGCTGCCTTCCGTCATCGACGACATCGAAATGGGCGTGACGGACGTGCTGCGGGGCGAGGATCACGTCAGCAACACCGCCCTGCAGATCCAGATGTTCACCGCCATGGGTGCCGGGCCACCCCGCTTCGCGCACGAGGCGCTGCTGGTCGGAAGCGAGGGCAAGTTGTCCAAGCGACTGGGCTCGCTCGGCTGCGATGCGCTGCGGGATGACGGCATTGAACCCGAAGCGTTGCTGTCGCTGCTGGCGCGGCTCGGCACCTCGCAACCGGTCGAGCCACAGCCGGACATTGCGGCGCTGGTGCCCGGCTTTGACCTCGCAACGTTCGGGCGGGCGCCGGCCCGCTTCGATGCGGAGGAACTGGCGCGGGTGAACGCGGCTGTGATTCACCAATTGCCGTTCGCTCGGGTCGCCGACCGGCTGCCCGCAGGCATGGGGGCACAGGCGTGGGAAGCGGTGCGGCCGAACCTGCATCGCATCGGCGAGGCAGCCGATTGGTGGCAGGTGATCGAGGGGCCGGTGACCCCGCCCCCCTTTGATGAGGAAACGCGCGCGTTCCTGCAGCTCGCCGCCGATCTCGACAGGTGGGGCGATGATCCGTGGGCTGTGCTCACTGCGGCGCTGAAGGAGGCAACGGGGCGCAAGGGGCGCGCATTGTTCCTGCCATTGCGTCAGGCACTGACGGGCCTTGATGCAGGGCCCGACATGCATCGGCTGCTGCCGTTGATCGGGCAGGTGCAGGCGCGCAGGCGGCTGCTTGCTGCTGCAGCGCAATAATTTTGGCTTGGCAGCATGATATATTGATACTAGCGGGCGTGTAACAGAATTACATAGCGGACTCGCCTCATGCCTCGCCAACTGCTCCTTGCCGCGTCCTGCCTTGCCGGCAGTCTCCTCGTCACGCCGGTTCTGGCGCAGCAGCAGGTGGATGGTGATCGGGCGGAGGTATTGCGCGGACCGATCATCGTCACGGCCCCGGGACTTGCGCGACTGGACCTGCTGGCCGGGACCAGCGTGATCGAGGGCGAGGACCTGCAGCGCAACTTGAAGGGGCAGATCGGCGACGTAATTGCCAAGCTGCCCGGCGTCAGCACCACCGCCTTCGTCCCCGGTGCCTCCCGCCCGATCCTGCGCGGCCTTGGTGGCGACCGCGTGCGCGTGCTGGTCGATGATCTCGGCACGGCCGACGCCGGCAATGTGTCGGACGATCACGCCGTTACCGTCGATCCGCTGATCGCGCAGCGGGTGGAGGTGCTGCGCGGGCCGGCGGTGCTGCTGTATGGCAGCCAGGCGATCGGCGGCGCGGTCAATGTGGAGACCAGCCGCCTGCCCGACCGGGTACCTGATGCGCCGCAGGTCAATGCGCTGGTCGGGGCTGACACGGCCTTCAACCGCTTCCAGGGTGGGGCCAGCTTCGACCTGCCGCTATCGCAGAGCCTGTCGTTCCATGTCGATGGCGCATATCAGGAGACCGGCGACCTGGAGATCCCCGGCTACGCCGTGGCGCCCGACCTCCGGACCGACCTGCTGGCCGATGCGGCCGAGCATGCGGCAGAAGGCGAGGCGGAGGAAGCGGCCGAGCTGACCGAGGCGGCGAGCCGCCGGCGGCGGGTGCCCAATTCCGCCAGCGAGCAGAAGAGCGCCGCCGCCAGCCTCAACTGGTTTTCCGGCAATAGCAGTCTGGGTGCCGCCTTCAGCTGGTATGACACCGCCTATGGCGTGCCGGAGCGGCCCGGCGCGGGGCACGCGCACAGCGAGGAGGCGGAAGACCACGACCACGACCATGATCACGCTGAACACGAGCACGAGGAAGGGCACGAACATGGCGATGTTACCATCGGCATGCAGCAGTACCGGGGCGACCTGAAGGGCGTCCTGGACCTTGGCACCGGCTTTTTCGATGAATTGCGCACCCGCTGGGCCTACACCGATTATCGCCATACCGAGTTCGAGGGTGACGAGGTCGGGACCGTGTTCACCGTGGAGACCGTGGAAGGGCGCGCTGAGCTGGTCCAGACGCCGCGGGATGGCTGGTCGGGATCGATCGGCGCGCAGTACCTGCATACCGATTTCGGTGCCGTCGGGGCCGAGGCGTTCGTTCCGCCGAACGTGACCGAGACCTTCGCCCTGTTTGCGCTGCAATCAGTAGAGCTTGGCCTGGCCGAGTTGCAGGCGGGCGCGCGCTACGACAACACCTCCATCGATGTGGAGACGCTGGGTGAGCAGCGTGACTTTGACGGCTTTTCCGGCTCGCTCGGCCTGTCGCTGCCGCTTGGCGGGACCGGCCTGCGCGCGGGTGTCGTCGGCAGCCATGCGGAACGGGCGCCCACCACGACGGAATTGTTCGCGGAAGGGCCGCATATCGCCACGCAGCAGTTCGAGATTGGCAATGCCGATCTCGACAAGGAGCGTAGCTGGGGATTGGAAGGCTATGTCCGCGGCAGCTTCGGCGGGGCGCAGCTATCGGCGTCGGTATATCATAGCTGGTTCGACAACTTCATCTATCTGACCGACACGGGTGTGGAGGAAGATGGTCTGCCGGTGTCGACCTTTGCGCAAGGGGGCATGAACCTGTTCGGCGCGGAAGGGGAGGTGCAGTTCCCGCTGGTCGATACAAGCCGGTTCGATCTGGCGGCGGATCTGCGCGCCACCTATACCCGCGCCACGCTGGACGAAGGTGGTCCGGTGCCGCGCATCCCGCCACTCAGCCTGCTGGGCGCACTGCAGGCCGGCCTTGGCCCGGTGGACGCACGAGCGGAGGTACAGTGGTTCGATGATCAGGACCGTCTGGCCGACGGCGAGACGCCGACCGACGGATTCACCTTCGTGAACCTGTCGCTCGGCTATCACCCGCTGCCGCAGAACGAGAACGTGCTGATCCTGCTGCAACTCGATAACGTCTTCGCGAAGGAAGGGCGTAACCACGCCAGCTTCACGAAGGACTTCGTGCCGCTGGCAGGTCGTAACTTCCGGGTCAGTGCACGGATCAGCCTGTAGGCGACAAGCTCAGTACCGCCACCAGGCCCGGCGCTTGGTGTCCGGCACGCCGTCGCCATCCGTATCCACATAGCCGCCGGGCGTAGCCGGGGCGGTGACGAAGGGCCGGTCGCCCGCGCCGTTGGTGGCGCGGCCTTCCGCCAGGCCTTCTGCCCGAGCCTGGGCGAGCTCCGCCTCCCGCGCGCGCAGTTCCGCCTTGTGCGTCTCGATCTCGCCCTTACGCACGGTGCGGATATGGTCGTAGTGCCAGCGCATCTGGCCGTAGGCGAACACCGCTAGCAGGCCGCCGATGATTGCCAGGTTCTTCATGGCTGCCTGCGCCTGCATCGGATCGCTGATCTGCGCGTGGAACAGCAGGATGGTCAGCGCGGTGAAGCCGGCGAGCAGCAGCGAGATCAGCCGGCTTGCCAAACCCAGCGCCAGCAGCGCGCCCGCGACCAGTTCGAAGATGGCGGTCGGCAGCGCGAGCGATGGCGACAGCGTGCTGCTGGAGGCGATGTAGCTGGCGGTGCCGGGCAGGTCGGCCAGCTTCTGGATACCTGATACGAAGAACAGCGCACCCAGCAGGACGCGCCCGATGGCAACGGCGATGGCGGACATTGGCGATACTCCCCTTGATCTTTGTTGCAGGGGAACGCGCGGAATGCGGGTAAGTGCCTTTATGCCCGAATGACCCGCGCCACGCCTGTCGCCGGTTGGCAGGCGCGGCGGGGAGGCCGGTGCTCTACCGCTTCCAATCCTCATATTCGTCGAGCACACGCTGCGGCTGCGTGACCCACCAATTATAGCCGTTGCGCCGCCCTTCGGAGATGTTGTTCACGTCATCGTGGATGGTGCGGTCCTTGTCCCCGAAGATCGGCTGACCGGTGACGATGTCGTAATTGCGCGACCACAGCGGGCCGGCGCCTTCGCGCGGGAACAGCTTGCGCCCCTCGTTACCCACGCGCTCCCACGCGAAGCCACGCACGGCCGCCGATTGCAGCCAGGCGATGCCACCCTCGACGGAGGCGCGGATCGCGGGGCTGGGATCGGGCCGGCTCATCAGGAACTCCAGCACCTCCGTCGTCTCGCCGCTGGCAATGGAGCGCGGCTCGTAATTGCGGGCGGAGATCGGCTCCAGCGTCAGGGGATCGACCTGTTGCGGCCAGCCCAGCAGCGCGCCGTCGCGGCGGACCTGCGATGCCAGGATCACCGCCACCGCGCGATCGACCGCGCCGGCCGCCTGCTGGCGCAGGCGCTGGGGCACGAAATCATATTGCGGCTGGGCCGCCACCTCCCCCAGGAGCATCGCCGCCTTGGCCACCGCATTGTCGTTGAAGGTGATGCCGTCGTGGAAGCCGCCTTCCAGCGGCCAGTTCTGCGGCCAGCCGCCATTGGGATATTGCGCAGCCAACAGGTACTCGACCCCGCGAACGAAACTGGCCCGGTACGCGTCGCCCTCATCACCCGGCAGGGCGGCGGCGACACGCTGCAGGAAGCGCATCTCCGTAGTGGTGGCGTTGTTGTCCAGCGAGCCGACGAACGTCCAGAACCGATCGGTCGGGGCGTCGAAATTGGCCGGGTCCTGCGCCATAGTCTCCGCATCATTGGCGTAGCGCTGGCCTGGCAGGCGCGCTGGTCCGCGACGATCCTGGTTCTTGCTCCACCCGCCGGCCGGCGTCTGGAAGCTGACCACCGTGTCCGCGATCGCGCGCGCTTCCGCCGTGCGATACCAGCGCGCTGGTCGATCGAGCGGCATGGTGTCGCTGCCGCCACCTGCGACCGGCGGCGGCGGCGGGGTCTGGCCTTGCGCCAGTTCCGCCGGCAATGACTGGCGATCAATCTCCATCTGCAGCTTCGAGCGCAGCAGGTATGCGCGCCAAACGTCCTGCTGATCGTCGGGCAGGGTAGCGATCCGCTGCTCCGTCAAGGGCAGGGCCGGCTGGTTGATGGCGATCACCTTGCCCTGCGTGGCACCTGCATGAAGGGTACAGCCTGCGAGCAGCAGGGCGGTCAGAATGCGTATGGTCAAGCCTGTCTCCCGTGGCTCGTCCCGGGCGCGGCGCGACCGGGCTTCCTGTAAGCCGGACCATTTTCCCCGGCATGGCGACCAAGGCCGCAGCGTACCTGTTACATGTCATATAAGTGGATGCAAGAGAACCGCAGGGGATTGCGGGCTCCAGCGTTGCGAACGTCACCTTCCGCTCCCTACCCGATCAAGATGGGTGTGACAGGCTTGAAGCAGCGAACGAGACGAGCCGTGCATCCAGTGCGTTGCGTTGCGGCATCATGATGGCTTCATTCGGGAAAAACGAAGCCCGCTGCGCTTGTCACCGGTGTCAGGTTATCATACAGGTTCGGCAAGACCAGCTGTCAGGCTGGCGATCGGAGTAGCGAAACATGCCTGAATCCGCCACTTCGCGGGCCCGCCTGGGCCTGCGGGTATCTGCGCTTGCCATCATGGTGGCTGCCACGCCGGCGCTGGCGCAAGTCGCGCCGTTGCCAGGCGGCACCAGCGAGCAACCCGCCACGCAAGGCACGCCTCAGACGTCAGTGGACGCCGCGGCACAAGGCGTCTCGGGTGCCGACACGGCCAGCACCGATGCGGGAACGGGCGAGATCGTGGTCACCGGTTTCCGCGGCAGCCTGGATCGCGCACTGGATATCAAGCGGAACGAGGCGGGTGCCGTCGATGCCATCCTGGCGGAGGATATGGCCGACTTCCCCGACCTGAACCTGGCGGAATCCATCCAGCGGCTACCCGGTGTCACGATCGAGCGTGATGGCGGGCAGGGTCGCACGATCAGCGTGCGTGGTCTGGGTGCCGATTTCACCCGCGTCCGGATCAACGGGCTGGAGGCGCAGGCTGCGGTCGGCGGCAATCGTGGTCGCGGTTTCGACTTCTCGATCTTCGCATCGGAACTGTTCAACTCGATCACCGTGCGCAAGACGCAGTCGGCGGAGATCGAAGAAGGTTCGCTGGGCGCTACGGTGGACCTGCAAACCGGTCGCGCGCTGGACTTCGGCGCGGGCATCCATGGCGCGGTGGCGGGTCAGGCGTCCTACAACGACCTGTCCGAAAAGACCCTGCCGCGCCTTGCCGGCCTGTTGAGCTGGGCCAACGAGGACGAGACCTTCGGCGTGCTGGCGTCTGTCGCCTACAGCGAGCGGCGCCCGACCAGCGAAAGCTTCAACACCACGCGCTGGCAGAGCGGCAATCCGGCCGAGGCCTACGGCGCCGGCAACAATTTCGCCGGTTGCCTGACCTGTACCACCGACGCTGAGCGGTCGGAGGCTCTCTCCGCCTTCTACCCGCGCATCCCGCGCTACACGATCGGGCTGTTCTCGGAAGACCGGCTGGGCCTGACCGGGTCGGTGCAATGGCAGCCGACCCCGGACACCGAGATCGTGCTGGACGGCCTGTATTCGAACTTCAACCAGAGCGGGGAAAGCCCGAATATCGAGGCGATCAGCTTCAGTCGCGCCGCCGGCGGCGTGCGTGAGACGGTCTTGCGCGAATACGAGATCGATCGGGACAAGAACACGTTGTCCTATGGCGTCTTCGACAATGTCGATGTCCGCAGCGAGAATGGGACCACCCGCAACGAAAGCCGTTTCACGCAGCTGTCGCTGAACGCGCGTCACGCCTTCACCGACCGGTTCCGTGCCAGGGTAAAGGTGGGTACTTCGCACTCGCGCGCCCGCACGCCGCTATCTGTCGCTTACATGTTCGACGCGTTGAACGTGGACGGCTTCACCTACGATTTCCGCGACAATGATCGCCTGCCGAAGATCTCCTACGGTTTCGACGTGACCGATGGGCGCAATTTCACCCTTACGGAATGGCGGCGGAGCAGCGGAGGCGCCGACTACCGCCTGAAGACCGCCGCTGGTGCGTTCGAATACGACCTGACGGACGATCTCACGATCAAGGCGGGCGCCGAATACCGCACCTATGACTTCGAAACGTTCGGCTTCCAGCAGGAGGTGTCCGCGCTGTCGGGCGCCGACCGGGCCACGGACGTGACGAACTTGGGCAAGATCGAGACGATCGCCGGCGGGCTCGACATCCCGGCAGGAACCGACCTCAACTACATCGTCCCCGATATCGAGGCGATCAGCGCCGTCCTCAGCCGGTATGACGATCCGCTGGTTCCCGCGTTC
The DNA here is from genome assembly GCF_039830145.1 of Croceibacterium sp. TMG7-5b_MA50. NCBI lineage: Bacteria > Pseudomonadati > Pseudomonadota > Alphaproteobacteria > Sphingomonadales > Erythrobacteraceae > Croceibacterium > Croceibacterium sp. TMG7-5b_MA50. Next base: position 2,779,742 of record NZ_CP156082.1, read on the forward strand.
AACGGTACGCGCGAGGTGGAGGAGAAGGATACGGGCGGCTTCGTCCAGGTCGACTTCGACACGGTGGCGGCAGGCTTGACGGTGCGCGGCAATGTCGGCCTGCGCTATTCCCACACCGACACGACCTCCTCCGGCTTCCTCAGCACGGAATATGTCGACGTGGACAACAGCTACAGCAACTGGCTGCCGTCCTTCAACCTGGCGGTCGAGCCGGCTGACGATCTGGTGGTCCGGCTCGGCGCGGCAAAGGTGATCTCGCGCCCTGGCCTGGGCGACCTGACCCCCGGTGGCACGCTGTCTACCCCGACCCGGCGCGTGTCCTACGGCAATCCGCTGCTGACCCCGTTTCAGGCGACGAACTACGACGCCGCCATCGAATGGTACTTCGCACCGGAGGCGTTGCTGGCGGCGGCGGTGTTCTACAAGAAGATCGACAGCTTCCCGACCTCCGTCACGGAGATGGTGCCATGGCGCAGCCTGGGCCTGCCCGACAGCTTGCTCGCCGGCTCGCCCGCCTCTCCCGACGAGGATTTCGAGGTTACCCGCCTAACCGACGGCAGCGGTGGCGAACTGAAGGGGCTGGAACTGCAGTACCAGCAGCCGTTCAGCTTCCTGCCCGGCGTGCTCGATAATTTCGGCTTCATCGGGAACATGACCTTTGTCGATTCAGAGGTCGATTACGGCGCGTTCGGCAAGAACCGGCTGCGCGGCCAGTCCAACTTCATGTACAATGCCACCCTGTATTACGAAGATGACCGGTTCAGCGCGCGGGCGTCCGCCGCTTACCGGGATGACTACCTGGTCGATTTCCCCGGCGGCAACGGCAACACCGAAGAAGGCGTCAATGCGACGCTGAACCTCGATGCATCCATCTCCTACGAGGTGGCGGACGGCGTGCGCCTGTCGGTTGAGGCGATCAATCTGACCGACGAGTACAACGACCGCTACGTCGATGTGACGAACCGCGTCTCCAACTATCGCCACTTCGGGCGCGAGTTCCTGTTCGGGGCGCGCGCTTCGTTCTGACGATCAGGGCGGGGTGGCGATGCCTGCGGGCGACGTCACCCCGTCGTCATCGCCGCGCCCAGCTCCGAATGGCGCGACAGGCTTTCGGTCATATGATGCCGCGCCGCGTCCCGCGCGCCGGTGATGTCCATGCGGACGATTGCGGCCAGGATCGCCTCGTGCTCGGCCCTGACCTTGGCGACGTAGTGATCGTGCGCCTCCCCCGGCTGGTCGCGCAGGTACAGGTTGCGGGGCGGCACCAGCCGTATGCCCAGAAAGTCGATGAAGCGGGCGAAGTAGGGGTTCTTCGTCGCCTGTGCGATCGCCATGTGGAACTGCGCATCCGCGCTGGCATAGGCCGCCGGGTCTTCGCAGACCTCCGCCATCTGCCGCATGGCCGCCCGCATCGCGTCCACATCGGCCTGGTCCCGGCGCGCTGCGGCCAGGCCCGCCATCTCCGTCTCGATCGCCAGCCGCATCTCCAGCAGGCGAACGATCTCGCCTAGTTCGCTCAGTTCCTCCCGCGTGACCTGGAAGGCACGATAGCGCGCACCTTCGGTCACGAACACGCCTGACCCTTGCCGCGACCGGGCGAAGCCCTGCGCTTCCAGCCGGGCGACGGCCTCGCGCACCACGGTGCGGCTAACTTCCTGGGTGGTCGCGATGCTTTTCTGCGATGGCAGTCTGGTTCCGGGGGCGATGGTGCCGCTGATGATCTCGGCCTTCAGCTTGTCGTACAGCTCGTCGGCGAGTGAAACGGCCCTTGCCATAGACAATCCTTTGCACTGGCGCCCGCGGCGCCGGGATCATGTCGTATCGCATTGTCAGGGCCATGAACAACGACTGTTAGAGCATCGGCCGAATGAGGCGGAACGCCCGAGGCATCACGCGAGCGCGCGGCATGCCGCTTGAATGCCGACCTGAACCAGTGACGCATATGGAAGTAGATTGCGTATATGAAAGAAGCCGTCCATACCTGCTGCCATAAACGGCGTAACGGGCGGAGAGGACAAGGCGATGGCAGGTTGGCAGCCACACATGGACCGACGGGACGCGCTGGCGACGTTGGGCGCCGGACTTGCGCTGGCTCCTGGCGGTGCGGCAGCGGTCGCCAATGCGGGATCACAGGCGACCGGTGGCTCGCCCGCCAGCGACAGTGTGCTTTGGTATGCGCAGCCCGCCGCCAGCTGGGTGGAGGCGCTGCCGGTCGGCGCGGGGCGCATCGGCGCCATGGTCCATGGCGGCACCACCCGCGAATACCTGCAATTGAACGAGGATACACTGTGGTCGGGCGGCCCCTACGATCCTGCCAGTCCGGATGCACGCGATGCCCTGCCGACTGCGCGTGAGCTGATCTTCGCTGGACGCTTTGCGGAAGCGGAGACGCTGCTGAGCGAGAAGGTCATGGCCCGCCCGTTGAAGCAGATGCCATACGGCACCGTCGGCTGGCTGGTGCTGACCCGCCTCGGCAGCGTGCCCGGCCCGCCGCCTTTCAGTGCGGAGCGGGCGATCCGCAGCGTGGTGACGCCGTCGGTCCCGCCCATGCCGCTGCCCGGCTACCGGCGCGAACTGGACCTCGACAGTGCGGTCGCCACCACCAGCTGGACCGCCGACGATGGCACGATCCACCGGCAGGACGTGCTCGCATCCCACCCGCACCAGGTGATCGCCGTGCGGATCACCGCCGATCGACCGGGCGCGGTGTCGCTGGCGCTGGCCTTCGTGTCGCCGAACAAGGACGCAGCCGTTGCCGCCGGGCGGGCGGGCGAACTGATGCTGTCGGGCGCCAATGCTCCGGCACAGGGGGTGGCGGGGGCGCTGACCTACAATGCGCGCGCATTGATGCAGCACAAGGGCGGTACGTTGCGGCAGGAGGGCGATCAGCTGATCGTGACCGGTGCTGACGAGGTGGTGCTGCTGGTGGCCATGGCGACCAGCTATCGCCGGTACGACGATGTCTCCGGCGATCCCGCCGCGATCACCGCCACGCAGATCGACCGCGCCCGCCCGCTGGGATGGCGCCGGATCGCGGAGGACAGCAGCGCCGATCATCGGGCGCTGTTCCGCCGGGTGTCGCTCGATCTCGGGCGCACGCCGCACGCGGACCTGCCGACCGATCAGCGCGTGCGGCGCGGGGGGGCGGGGGATGATCCGTCGCTGGCGGCGCTGTATTTCAATTATGCCCGCTACCTGCTGATCGGCAGTTCCCGCCCGGGCAGCCAGCCGGCCAACCTGCAGGGTATCTGGAACGATTCCACCAGCCCGCCATGGGGCGGCAAGTACACGATCAACATCAACACGCAGATGAACTACTGGCCGGCGGAGCCTGCCGCGCTGCCTGAATGCGTGGAGCCGCTGGTGGCGATGCTGCGGGACCTGTCCGTTACCGGCGCCCGCACCGCGCGGACGATGTATGGCGCCCGCGGCTGGGTCTGCCATCACAATACGGATCTGTGGCGCGCGACCGCGCCGATCGACGCGCCAAGCTACGGCATGTGGCCCATGGGCGGCGCGTGGCTGACCACACATCTGTGGGACCACTACGATTACGGCCGCGACCGCGCCTTTCTGCAATCGGTCTACCCGATCATGCAGGGTGCGGCACTGTTCTTCGTGGACACGCTGGTCCGCGATCCGCTGACCGGTGCCATGGTGACGAACCCGACCACTTCGCCGGAGAACCGACATGGCGGGATGAGCGCGCTTTGTGCCGGCCCGACGATGGATGCCGGCATCCTGCGCGACCTGTTCACCCAAGTGGCGGATGCGGCCGACATCCTTGGCACGGATGCCGACCTCGCGCGGCAATTGCGCGCCTTGCGCGAAGAGCTGCCGCCATTCCGCATCGGTGGGCAGGGCCAGTTGCAGGAATGGCAGCAAGATTGGGATGCGCAGGCGCAGGACATCAATCACCGGCACGTCAGCCACCTCTATACGGTCTATCCGGCCCGGCAGATCAGCGTGGAGACGACCCCCGACCTGGCGAAGGCGGCGATGCGATCGTTGGACATTCGCGGAGACGAGGCCACCGGGTGGGCGACTGCGTGGCGCATTGCCTTGTGGGCGCGCCTGCGCGACGGCAATCGTGCGCACGGCATCCTGCGGTTCCTGATTGGGCCGCAGCGTACCTATCCCAACATGTTCGATGCGCACCCGCCCTTCCAGATCGACGGCAATTTCGGGGGCGCCGCCGCCATCGCGGAAATGTTGCTGAGCAGCGCGGACGAGACGATCCTGCTGCTGCCCGCCTTGCCCGACGCATGGCCTGCCGGTTCGGTCAGCGGCCTGCGCGCGCGGGGCGCCTGTACCGTCGACCTGACCTGGCGCCGCGGCGCCCCTGACAGCGTGACGCTACGCAGCACGATCGGCGGACGCCGGATCGTCCGGTTCGGGGATGTGACCCGGGCACTCGATCTCGCGCCCGGTCAGGAGGTACGGCTGGCCGGGCCGCATTTGCGGCCGGCCTGACCGGCCGGCCGGACTACTGTACGCTACAGCTTGGGCAGGGTTACACCCTGCTGGCCCATATACTTGCCGGCCCGGTCAGCGTAGCTGACCTCGCACGGCTCGTTCCCCCGCAGGAACAGGAACTGGCACGCGCCTTCGTTGGCGTAGATGCGGGCGGGCAGCGGCGTGGTATTGCTGAATTCCAGCGTGACGTGCCCCTCCCACTCCGGCTCCAGCGGGGTCACGTTCACGATGATGCCGCATCGGGCGTAGGTCGACTTGCCAAGGCAGATCACCAGCACATCGCGCGGGATGCGGAAATATTCGACGGTGCGCGCCAGCACGAAGCTGTTGGGCGGGATCACGCAGACGTCCGTCTTGCGATCGACGAAGCTGTTGGCGGAGAAATCCTTGGGATCGACCACAGCATTGTCGACATTGGTGAAAATCTTGAACTCGTCCGCCACCCGCGCATCGTAGCCGTAGGAGCTGAGGCCGTAGGAGATGCACCCTTCGCGCTGCTGGCGTTCCACGAAGGGTTCGATCATGCCGGCGCCCTGCGCCTGTTCGCGGATCCAGCGGTCGGAGAGAATCGTCATGGCGGCGGGCATAGGGCCACTGGCGACGCTGGCAAGCGTCAGCCGGCCTTGCAGTAGACCTCCCCGCTGATGCCCAGATACAGGCACGGGCGGTCGCCCGCGCGTACCTGCAGCCAGTCGCCATCGATCCCACGGGTGAAATGAACCCGTCCGTCGCTGACGATGCCGTCATATGTCTCGGACCCGCCATCCCCGGCATAGGCCAGCACCAGTGCATACCGGTCGGGCGCGGTGCGTCTGACCGTCAGGCGGTTGCCGCCGGCATCGCCCCACTGCCCGACATAGGCGTCGGGCGGAGCGGACGCCGCGGCGGGCAGTGTGGGTGCCGTGGGCGGTTCCAGCAACGGTGTTGCCGATGGGCTCGGCAGCGGCGATCCGGTTGGGGCGGGCACCACTGCCGACGGGGCGGAGGTGGCGGTGCCGCCATCCCCAGCCCACCAGCCGCCGGGGCGCAGCAGCGCAATGGCAAGTATCCCTGCCAGCGCCGCACCTGCGCCCAGCCATGCCCGTGGCGACTGCATCCTACTTGCCGATCAGGTTCGCGCCATCGCCCAGATGGAAGCCGGGATGCGGCGGCTGGTTGTAGGCGACGTTCTGCCAGGCGATCGCCAGGCGGTAGACCGGATCATGCATCAGCGTTCGCAGGCGATAAGGCGTGGAGTACGGGGTGGCATAGATGCGCAGCTCCGTACCGTCTGCCGATGGCAGGATCAGCTCCTCCCGCCAGTCGCCCAGGATGTCGCCCGACAGGGTGGGCGTGGCCTTCGTACCGTTATTGCTGGTCATCCCGGTCGGCGACAGCAGCGGGGTGGCCGCGTTCGTCTCCCAGTTCCACTTGCTGATCGTGAAGCCGTCCTGCAGTTCCCGCAGCAGGTCGCCATCCCACCAGATTGCGAAGTTGATAGCGCTCGGCCGCCGGGTGCCGATCAGCTGCCCAGCGGAATTGTACAGGTTGTTGCTGCTGGCGGCCCATGCCTCCGACCCCGGATGACGCGGGTCGATGTCGATCGCGATACCGCGGCCAATGTCGCGGGTGGACGGGGTGCTCCAGATCACCTCCCCCGTGCGGGCGTCCAGCATGGAGGAGCCGACCCCGCCATTGCCACGATAATCCTCATGCACGCCGAACTTCTCCAGGCCCGGACGCGATGGCAGATGGTCGGTCACATGCATGGCATCGCCATGCTTCAGGTTGCTGTTCCACAGCGCCGCGCCAGTGTCGTCGACCGCCATCGCGCCATAGACGATCTCGTCCCGCCGATCCCCGTCCACATCGGCGATGGCCAGCTGGTGATTGCCCTGGCCGCGATACTCTTCGCCGGCCACGTCGCTGTCGAAGAACCAGCGCTGCGTCAGCTGGCCATTGCGCCAATCCACCGCCCACAGCGTGGTGCGGGTGTAATAGCCGCGGGCGAACACGGCGGACGGGCGGCTTCCATCCAGATAGGCGACCCCCGCCAGGAAGCGGTCTACCCGGTTGCCATAGCCATCGCCCCAGACGGCGTTCAGCTGGCTGGAACTGGGCGATAGCGTATCAGGATGGCGCGGCGGGTTGTAGTCGATCGTCGCCATGGCCGCACCTGTCAGTCCGTTGAAGACGGTCAGGTATTCGGGACCGGCGAGTACGTAGCCGTTGCTGTTGCGATAATCGGCAGTGGCATCGCCGATCACTTGCCCGGTGCCGTCCACCGTGCCGTCGGCGGTCTTCATCATGACCTCAGCCCGGCCATCCCCGTCGAAGTCATAGACCATGAACTGCGTGTAGTGGGCGCCGGCGCGGATGTTGCGGCCCAGGTTCATGCGCCACAGCCGGGTGCCATCCAGACGATAGGCGTCCATGTAGACATCGCCGGTATACCCGCTCTGCGAATTGTCCTTGGCGTTGGTCGGGTCCCACTTCAGCACGATCTCGTACTGCCCGTCACCATCCAGATCGCCGACGCTGGCGTCGTTGGGCATATAGCTGAAGGCTGCCCCGCCCAGCGTGCCGCCCGGCGGCGGCGACAGCGGAATGGAGCGGTAGCCCTCGCTCCATACCCCCGCGGCAGCGGATGGGGCTTGCGGCACGCCCTTCAGCACCGCACGCACGGTGTAGGTGGAAGCGGCGGTTCCGCCGGCATCGACCAGATTGGTGCGGTCGGCGATCGGCTGGGCATTCAGCAGCGTGCCGTCGCGATAGACGTTGAAGCGCGCGGCCATGCTGTCCGTGGCCATCATCCGCCAGGAGACGAGATTGCCCCCTTCAACCGCCGGGACGACCACGACGCCCCGGTCTAGTGCCTCCATCTGCCGCTGCTGCACGGTGACGGGCGTCCCGGCAAAGGCCGTGGTTCCGACTGCCAGCAGGCCAGCACTCGCCAGCAGGGTTCGACCGATCTTTGTGAAACGCATCACCACGCTCTCCCTCGTCGTGCCGGTCCGCGCGTCGCAGCCGGCATGGTCCATTGGCAGAAGCAGGGCGCACGCCCGCAACCCGCGAAGCAGGTTGCATCGGTGATTGTCTGACGGATGGAAGGTCGCGCCTTCTGATGCCATTACGGCACCAGGCCCCTGCGCAGACCTCCCGAACCCAGCTTCCTCTCGATTATGCGATTATTGTTACCAGCCTAATTGGCAGGGCAACGGCTGTCGAGCGGTTCTTTGCACTATGTGGTCGAAGTGGTCAGATGCTGGTGAGTTCGACAGACCTCAAAGGGTGGCCAGCAGGGTCGCATTTCCGCCTGCTGCCGTCGTATCGACGGTGGTCACCCGCTCCGTGGCGAAGCGGGCTACATAATGCGGCCCGCCTGCCTTGGGTCCGGTACCGGACAGACCTTCCCCGCCGAATGGCTGACTGCCGACGACTGCGCCGATCTGGTTGCGATTGACGTAGAAATTACCGACACGCGCGCGTGCCTCCACCAATCGGCGGTTCGCCTCGATCCGGCTGTGCAGCCCCAAGGTCAGGCCGAAACCGGTGGCGTTGATCTGGTCCACCACCTGCGCCAACTCGCCGGCGCGAAAGCGGGCGACGTGCAGGATCGGACCGAAATTCTCCGCCTGTAGGTCGCCGATCGCCTCAATCTCCACGATCGCGGGCGCGACATAGCTGCCATTCGCGCACGGTCCGGGCAGCATGGCCTGCCACACATTGCGGCCGGCGGCGCGCATCTCCGCCAAGTGATCGGACAGCTGGCCCTGGGCCTGCCGGTCGATCACGGGGCCGACGTCGGTGGCAAGCTCCGCCGGATCGCCGATCACCAGCGCATCGAACGCGCCGCGGATCATTGCCAGCATCGGTTCGGCCACATCCTCCTGCAGGTACAGGACGCGCAATGCGCTGCAGCGTTGCCCCGCGCTCTGGAATGCGGAAGCGATCACGTCACGCGCGACCTGTTCGGGCAGGGCGGAGCTATCGACGATCAGGGCGTTCTGTCCGCCGGTCTCGGCGATGAATTGCCCGATCGGGCCGGGCCGCATGGCCAAGGCACGGTTGATCGCCTGCGCCGTGGCGGTCGAGCCGGTGAAGGCGACCCCGGCGACGCGCGGATCGCCTGTCAGCATGCCGCCCACCCGCCCGTCACCGGGCGCCAGTTGCAGCACGTCGTCCGGGATGCCGGCCGCATGGCACAGCTGCACCGCGAAGCCCGCGATCAGCGGGGTTTGCTCCGCCGGCTTGGCGATCACGCTGTTGCCCGCAGCCAGCGCAGCGGCGGCGGGGCCGATGAAGATCGCCAACGGAAAGTTCCACGGGCTGATGGTGACGAACAGGCCACGACCATGCAGCCGCAGGCGGTTTTCCTCCCCCGTCGGACCGGGCAGGGGTAGGCCGGGGCCGCTGAAATGACGGCGCGCCTCCCCGGCGTAATAGCGCAAGAAATCCACCGCCTCGCGCAGTTCCAGCACCGCATCAGGCAGCGTCTTGCCCGCTTCGCGCCGGCACAGCTCCAGGATCTCGTCCGTGTGTTCCTCGAACAGGTCGGCCGCCCGGTCGAGCAGTTGGGCACGGTGCGCGCCGCCAGCCGCGTCCCACGCACCCTGTGCCGCGACGCCGCGTGCCAGCATGGCATCGACATCCTCCGCCTCCGCCTCCAGCACGTGGCCGACCAGCGCGCCGTCATGCGGGCTCATCACCGGCCGGGTGCGCTCGCCCGCGCCGGAACCGTCGACCAGCACCGTCGGCGTCGCCGCCCATTCACGGCTATCAAGCGCGGCAAGGCGGTCCAGCAGTGGGCGCCGCACCAACGGGTCGGCGAGATCGACACCCGCCGAATTGCGTCGGCCGGGAAAAATGTCGCCAGGCAGCGGGATCGACGGATTGCGCTGCGGCACCAGCGCCACCAGCTCCGCCACGGGGTCGGTCGCCAGGTCCGCTGCGGGGATGCCGGCATCGGCCATGCGGTTGACGAAGGAAGAATTGGCGCCGTTCTCCAGCAGTCGGCGCACCAGGTAGGCGAGCAGTTCCTTGTGCCCGCCCACCGGCGCGTAAATGCGGACCCGACGGGTGTGGCCTTCTGCGGCAAGGGCTGAATACACATCCTCCCCCATGCCGTGCAGCCGCTGGAACTCGAATTCGGGGCTGCCCTGTTCCCGCGCCAGCGCCTCGATCGCGCCGATCGTGTAGGCGTTGTGCGTCGCGAATGCGGGATACAGCACGTCGGCCGCTGCCAGCAGCCGGCCGGCACAGGCGAGATACGACACATCGGTCGCGATCTTGCGGGTGAATACCGGGTAATCGGGGAAGCCGCCCACCTGACTGGCTTTCACCTCCGCATCCCAATACGCGCCCTTGACCAGGCGCACCATCAGCCGGCGCCCATGCGCGCGGGCGAGCCGCGCGACCCAGTCGCACAGCGGCACGGCGCGCTTCTGGTAGGCCTGCAGCGCCAGACCGAAGCCTTCCCAACGGCGACCGTCCGCGCGCGTGAACAGCACGTCGTCCGTCACCAGTTCTTCAATGATGTCGAGGCTCAGCTCCAGCCGCTCCGCCTCCTCCGCATCGACGGTGAAGTGGATGTCCGCATCGCGCGCCGCGATGGCCAGTTCGCGCACGATCGGCACCAGCGCGGTTCGCGCCGCCTCCGCATGGAGGTAGTCATAGCGCGTATAGAGTGCCGACAGCTTGACCGAGATGCCGGGGCTATCAGCGACGCCCGCGCCGCTCTCGCGCGCCAGTCGGCGAATGGCACCGAAATAGCTGGCGCGGTATCGTTCGGCATCGGCGAAGGTCATCGCCGCTTCGCCCAGCATGTCGAAGCTGTGGGTCAGGCCACGGCGCCGCTCGGGCTCCGCGCGCTTCAGCGCTTCGTCCATGTCGCGGCCGAACACGAACTGCCCGCCCAGGATGCGCATCGCCTGCAGGGTGGCCTGGCGGATCACCGGTTCGCCCAGCCGTCCGACCGCGCGCCGCAGCGAATTGGCGATGCCCGCTGCCGCCTGGCTGCCGCGCAGCACCTGCCCCGTCAGCATCAGGCTGAAGGTCGCCGCGTTGACGAAGGTGGAGGAGGACTCACCCAGATGCTCCGCCCAGTCAATGCCGGCCAGCTTGTCGTGGATCAGCGCATCAGCCGTCTCCGGATCGGGCACCCGCAGTAGCGCCTCCGCCAGGCACATCAGCGCGATCCCCTCCTGCGTCCCGAGGCCGTAGCTCTGCAGGAAGGCATCGAGACCGCTGGCCTTACGGGCGCGCGCACCCTCGATCAGGCGGATGGCGAGGGCGCGCGCCTCACCATGCAGTGCCCGCGCGGGCGCCGCCTCCCGCAGGCGATCGGCGATGCAGGAGGTCTCTTCCTGGCGGTAGGCGGTGCGGAGCGCGGAACGGTCGATCATTGCGCGCCCTTGGACCTGCCGCAATCGCGCTGCAAGAGGTTGCATTTGTTCCTTGTCTTAGAGCAGCTTGTCCAACGTGATCGGTAGGTCACGGACCCGTTTGCCGGTGGCGTTGTAGATTGCGTTGGCAACGGCTGCGCCCACCCCGGTGATGCCGATCTCCCCCACGCCATGCGCACCCATCGGGCTGTGCGGATCGGGGATGTCAGTCCAGATCACCTCGATTGGCGGCACGTCCATGTGCACGGGGACATGATATTCCGCCAGGCTGGGGTTCATGATCCGCCCGGTGCGTGGATCGACCTCCGTCTCCTCCATCAGCGCCAGGCCCAGCCCCATGATGATCCCGCCGCGGAACTGGCTGCTGGCGGTCTTGGGATTGAGCACGCGGCCCACATCGAAACTGCCGAGCACGCGGCTGACGCGCGGCTCCCCTGTTATGGCGTTGACCCGCACCTCGCAGAAGATGGCCGAATGGCTGTGCATCGACCAGTGCATCGTCTCCATCGGCGGTGATGATGATGCCTCCACGCTGACCTCTTCCCGACCGGCACGGGCGAGGATGGACGCATAGCTTTCGTGGCGAGCGGGATCGCTTAGCGCGGCAAGCCCGCCCTCGAACCCGCCGACCTCCTCCACCGTCAGTCCGGCGAGGGGGGAATCATTGCCGGCCAGCTTCAGCAGTTCGGTCACCAGCGCCTTGTGCGCGGCGATCACCGCCGCGCCGATCGAGGCGGTCTGCTGCGATCCGCCAGCCAGCACTTCGCCCGGCAGCGTGTTGTCGCCATAACGGAAGTCCACTCTGTCCATCGGCAGGCCCAGCCGGTCGGCGGCGACCTGCGTCTGCACGGTGCTGGTGCCCATGCCCATCTCGTGCGCGGCGATGTCCACCTGCACCGCGCCATCACGCCGCAGCGTCATGCGCGCCGCGCCGCCGGGCATCCGGTAATAAGGGTAGGTGCCGCCCGCGCAGCCGATGCCGACCAGCCATTCGCCTTCGCGCCGGATACCGGGCGCCTGCCGCCGGTCCCATCCGAAGGCGGCGGCGCCGCTGCGCCACATCGTTTCGGTCTCCCGCATGGAGAAGGGCAGACCCTTCAATGGGTCCTTCTCCGGCTCGTTCTTCAGGCGCAGCTCGATCGGGTCCATGCCCAGCCGTTCGGCGAGTTCATCCAGCGCGATCTCCGTCGCGACCGTACCCACGGCTTCGCCCGGCGCGCGCATGAAGATGTTGCTGATGACGTCCAGTTCGACATGCTGCACGTCCAGCAGCATCGTCTCCGGCCCGTACATCGACATGCTGGCCAGGATAAATGGTTCGGGCATGGCGCCATGACCGGGCTGCAGCGTAGTGCCGGTATGGATCATGGCGGTGATCCGCCCGTCCTCCGTCGCACCCAGCGCCACGCGCTGTTCCGTTGGCGCGCGGCCTCCCACCAGGCGATACACGCCCTCCCGGCTCAGCGTGATGCGCACCGGGCGGCCCGCCAGCTTCGCCGCGGCGGCGCCCAGCACATGGTGGTGCCACATGCCCTTGCTGCCGAAACCGCCCCCCACGAACGGGCTGGTGACGCGGACCTGCGCCTCCTCCAGTCCGAAGATCTGGGCCATGCTCCAGGCGGTGTTGTCGACCATCTGCGTGGTGTCGTGCAGCCGCAGGATCTCCCGCCCATCCGCATCCTCCTGCCACGCGAGCGTCACCGCGTGGAGTTCGATCGGATTGTGGCTGTGCGGCGGCGTGGCGTAGGTGTGATCGACCTTTACCGGCGCGGCGGCGAACGCCGCCTCCGCATCGCCGACAGCGGCGTGCAGCGGGTGGCCCATGAACTGGCTGGGGATGGTGCCGCTCGCCTTCGCCTCGTCGAAGGAGGTCTTCGCCTCCTCCACCTCGTAAGTGACGGCGATCAGCGATTTCGCATGGTCGGCCTGTTCCTGCGTCTCTGCCAGGACCAGCGCCACTGGCTCCCCGTTCCAGTGGATGCGGGCGTCCTGCATGATCGGCGAACTGTCGCCCATGCCCGCCTTCGCGGCGGTCATGAACAATGGCGGGTCCTTCAGCCGCGGCGCATTGCGATGCGTCATCACCAGGATCACGCCGGGCGCCGCCTCCGCCGCCACGGTATCGATGCTGGCGATCCGGCCCCTGGCGATGGTGCTGTAGGAAAGCGCGGCGTAGCACATGCCCTCCAGCGCGAACTCGGCGGCGAAGGTCGCCTGCCCGGCCACCTTCTGTGGTCCATCCAGCCGGCTGACCGGCTGCCCGATATGGCCATGCTGGCGGCGGATCAGCGGATCGGGCTGGCCCCCCGGCACCCAGCTGTCGGGCGCCAAGGCAACCGCTTTCTCCATCACGCCGCTGACCGCGCCCTGCACCACTTGCTTGGCATCACCCAGAATGCTCATTGTCCGTTCTCCGCAAGGTCGGCCAGCGTCGCAGCGATGGTCCGCCGGGCAAGTTCGATCTTGAAGGCGTTATCGGCCAGCGGCCGCGCCGCGGCGAGTTCCGCGTCGGCCGCTGCCAGAAAGGTTTCCTCGCTGGCGCTGCGGCCTACCAGGTGCCCTTCCGCGACGCGGCAGCGCCATGGTCGGTGCGCGACGCCGCCCAGCGCCAGCCGCACACCGGAGACGAGGCCGTGCTCCACCTCAAGCGCGGCAGCGACGGAGACCAGCGCGAAGGCATAGCTCGCCCGGTCGCGCACCTTGCGATAGGTGGACCGGGCCGCCAGCGGAGAGGATGGCAGGGTGATAGCGGTGATCAGCTCGCCCGGCTGCAGCACGGTCTCGATATGCGGGGTGTCGCCTGGCAGCAGGTGGAAATCGGCCAGCTCCACGCTGCGCGGCCCCGTTGGCCCGTCCAGTTCCACGCTGGCGTCCAGCGCCGCGAGCGCGACGCACATGTCCGATGGATGCGTGGCGATGCAGGCGTCGGACGCGCCCAGGATCGCGTGGCCGCGGTGGAACCCGCCGATTGCATCGCAACCCTGCCCCGACTGGCGTTTGTTGCAGCGCGACCCTTCGTTGTCGTAGAAATAGGTGCAGCGGGTGCGCTGCAGCAGGTTGCCGCCCGCGGTTGCCATGTTGCGGATCTGTGCGGAGGCGCCGGCTACGATGGCGCGGGTCAGCACGGGGTAGCGGGTGCGGATCAGCCGGTGTTCGGCGATCGCCGTGTTCCTGGCGGCCGCGCCGATCCTGATCGAGCCGTCGGCAAGTTCTGTGATCGCCTGATCAAGCCCTGTCACATCGACCAGAGCGGCAGGCTGCTCGATCGTCTCCCGCATCAGATCGACCAGGTTCGTGCCGCCACCCAGGTAACGGGCGCCATCGGCAGTGGCGCGGGCGATCGCGGCGGCGGGATCGGCGGCGCGGGTGAAGGTGAAGGGCGTCATTCCGCCGGCTCCTTCTGCGCGAAGGTTTCCATGATCGCATCGACCATGCCGTTGTAGGCGCCGCAGCGGCACAGATTGCCGCTCATCCGTTCGCGCAGTTCGTCGGCGGTGAAGGGGATGTCGGTGGCCGACAGATCGCCGGTCACGTGGCTCGGCACGCCGCGGCGTAACTCCTCCACCATTGCCATCGCCGAACACAATTGCCCCGGCGTGCAATAGCCGCATTGAAAGCCATCATGCTCGACAAAGGCAGCCTGCAGCGGGTGCAGGTCGCCCGGCGTTCCCAGACCCTCTACGGTGGTGACGCTGCACCCGTCATATTGCACGGCGAGCGCCAGGCAGGACAGAATACGCTCCCCATCCACAAGCACGGTGCAGGCGCCGCATGCGCCCTGGTTGCAGCCCTTCTTGGTGCCGGTCAGCCCCTCATGCTCGCGCAGCAGGTCCAGCAGGGAGACACGGGGATCGGTCGGCGGAGCAACTGCACGGCCGTTGACGATGATGCTCATCGGGCGAAAGGTCCTCTGTCCCAGCCGGCCGAACTTTACCGGCCGGTACAGATTACCCAAACAGCTTAGCGGTGCAATGGTGCCCCGCGGAATCGTCCGCTGGACGCGCGTCTCGCGCTATTCGGCAGGCTCCGCCTGCCGTGCCTGGGCGGCCTGTTCGTTGCGGACAAATTCCAGCGTCGCCAGGAAGCGTTCGGCATCGAGAGCCGCCATGCAGCCGCTGCCGGCGGCGGTCACCGCCTGGCGGTAGGTATGGTCGGCCACGTCGCCGCAGGCGAACACGCCGGGGCGGTTGGTCTTGGGCGTCCCCGGCTCCACCACGATGTACCCGCTGTCGTCCATCTCCAGCTTGCCCTGGAACAGGCTGGTCGAAGGCGCGTGGCCGATCGCGACAAAGGCGCCGTCGCAGTGGAAGTCGCTGAACTCGCCGGTATCGCTGTCGGCCAATACCAGATGGGTGAGGCCGCCGTTCAGCGGATCGCCTTCGAAGCTCTCGACCCGCTTGTTCCACAGCACCTTGATCTTGGGGTGGACGAACAGGCGATCCTGCAGGATCTTCTCCGCGCGCAGATCGCCGCGTCGATGGATCAGCGTCACCTCATCGGCATGGTGGGTCAGGTACAGCGCTTCTTCCACGGCGGTGTTGCCGCCGCCGATCACAGCGACCTTCTTCCCGCGATAGAAGAACCCGTCGCAGGTCGCGCAGGCGGACACGCCCTTGCCGCCCAGCGCCTGTTCCCCCGGAACGCCCAGCCACTTCGCCTGCGCGCCGGTTGCGATCACCAGCACGTCGCCGACATATTCGTCACCGCTGTCGCCCTTTGCCCGGAACGGAGGGCCGTGTTCGATGTCCACCTCCGTGATGGTGTCCCACAGCATGCGCGTGCCGACATGTTCCGCCTGGGCCTGCATCTCCTGCATGAGCCACGGCCCCTGCACCACGTCGCGGAAGCCGGGATAGTTCTCCACATCGGTGGTGATGGTCAGCTGCCCGCCGGGCTGCAGGCCCTGCACCACGATCGGCTCCATGCCCGCGCGCGCGCCATAGATGGCGGCGGTAAGTCCCGCCGGGCCACTGCCGATGATCAGCATGCGGGTGGTGTGCGTGGTCATGTACGAAATCCCGTATCCGTCCTGTGATATGCCCCGGAGGGCAGGTGGCCCCTTGTGGCCATCTGATCAAGATGCGGCCGGCCCCGATGCGTAACAGCGCTGGACTTGTTAGCCTTCTATGTCCAGAGGGACGCAACGGAACAGTTGGGGATGGATGCTGCAGGTCCCGGCGCGGGTGTCGCGCCGGTGATTATGCCGTGTGCCACTGGATCGATTATGAGCGAAGACACAACCCCCCCGAACCCCTCTGCCGACACCGGCGGATCGACCTTCCCCGTCTATCGGGAAGGCGGGACCACCCCCGCCATCCGGCTGTCTATCAACCTGGTGCTGGTCGCCCGCCGTTGGCGCGCTTTGCTGGACGAGCGGTTGCGGACCATCGGGCAGAGCTCCGCCCGGATGGAAGCGATGAGCGCGATCATGAACGCGCCCGACCCCAATGCACAGATCGACATCGCCAAGCGGCTGCGCATCGAAGGCCCGACCATGACGCGCATGGTCGACACGCTGAGCCGCGACGGCCTGGTCGCACGCGAGCAGGCGCCGCATGACCGGCGGACCAACTACCTCAGCATCACGGACGAGGGGCTGGCCGCGCTAGAGCAGATCTTCGCCGTGGCGGACCCGATGCGCGACCGGATGTTCGCCGGTTTTTCGGAGGCCGAGATCGCCACGCTGAACGAGCAGTTGCAGTTGATGCTGGCCCGCCTGGATGAAGGGCTGCCGGCAGGCGAGCCCGAATAACGCCCACATCGTCGGCGTCGGGCAGAGGGCCGGAACGATGGCGGCAGGCGGATTGTTTGGAGCCAGACACCGCCTGACCCACTTTCCGGGAGACAATGCCCTTGCCCGCTGCCCCCCTGCAGATCGTCCGCGCTCTCGACCATACGCAGACCGGGGCCGGCGCGGCATCTGGTGATGGACCCGGCGACGGCTGGCTGATCGAACTGCCCGCGCTGTTCGATGCCGCGACCGATATGGCGATCGCCGAATGGGGCGCGGCCGCGCGCAAGGCGGGTGCCCAGCTGCTGCTGCAGGCGGATCCCGCGCGCTTCGCGTACGATCACCCCCTGGTATCCGCCAATCCGGGGGCATTTTCCGTCCGGACGGCCGGTGCTCCCGGTGCGGTGATCGACCCGCGCAAGCCGCTGCCGCTGACGGGGGAGGCGCGCGCCCGGCTGCGCGATCCCGCACGCCAGGACCTGTTTGCCGACGCGTTGGCCGCACGGCTGATCGAACTGGCGGGGCACGGCCTGGCAGGCTTGCGACTGGCGGCCGATGCGCTGCCGCCGGCCTTGTTCGCGGCCATGCGCCGGCAGGTGCTGGCAAAGGTTCCGGACTTCATCTTCATCGCCGGACCGGCGGGCGGGGACCGGGCCGCGTTGCTGGCTCTGGGGGAGGCGGGTGCCGACTACCTCGTTACCTCCCTTCGCTGGTGGAATGGCACGGCGCCCTGGCTGGTTGATGAAATCAATGCGCTTTCCCGCGTAGGCGGGCTGCTGCATGAGATCGGGCCCGACGGCACCGAGGCGCAGATGCAGTTGGCGCAGGCATTGGGCGGCGGGGTGATCGTGCCGACCGGCAGCGCCGCAGCGATCCGCCCGGCACTTGCCAGCAGCGGCCCGCTGGTGCGTCTGTCCTCCAGCTCCGATCCGGTGCTGGCACTGCTGCGCCCGGACGGTGCCGATCCGCGGTTGGCCTCACGGGCGGAGCTTATCCTCGCCAATGGCAGCGGCGCCGAGCAGGTCGTAACTCCGGCGCAGCTCTCCGCTGCTGGCGCCCGCTTTACCGGCAGCATCGTGCCGCTGACCCTGGCTGCGGGCGAGGTGCGCCGGATCACGATGGACGCTGCCGCCCCCATCACCTCCGCCCCGATGAGGACCGATCCGGCGGCGATGGCCGCCATGCCGCGGCTTGTGCTGGAAGGGATCGAACCGTCGGTGGAGGGTGGCGCCTTCGCGGTGAAGCGTGTCGTGGGGGAGGAGGTGGCGGTCACGGCCATCCTGTTTGGTGATGGGCATGAACAGCTCGCCGCCGAACTGCTGTGGCGTGCGGGCGATGGTGACGCCTGGCAGCGGGCCCCCATGCAGCAGCTTCCAAACGATCGCTGGAGCGCCCGATTCCCGCTGCAGCGCATGGGCCGTCATCTGTTCGCCGTCGAAGGCTGGCTGGACCGCTGGGGCGGGTTCCGGCGCGACTTCCGCAAGAAGGTGGATGCAGGCGTCGCGCAGGCTGTTGATCATGCGGAGGGCCGCGCGCTGGTGGCGGACGCCATCGGCCGTATGTCGGGCGCGGTGAAGCAGCAGCTGACCGGCCTGCTGCCGCAGCTGGAAAAGGCGAGCGAAGCTGACAGCGTGCAGCTGTTGCTGTCGGATGAACTCGCGGAGCTGATGGCGGCGGCGGACGACCGCCCGTTCCGCATCGTCAGCGAACCGCAGATCGTGGATGCGGAGCGGGTCGAGGCGCGCTTCTCCAGCTGGTACGAGATCTTCCCCCGCTCCATCACCGACAGCAAGAACCGGCACGGCACCTTCGCCGACGTGATCGGCATCCTGCCGCATGTACGCGACATGGGGTTCGACACGCTGTACTTCCCGCCCATCCATCCGATCGGCACGGCCAATCGCAAGGGGCCGAACAACACGCTGACGCCCGGCCCTGACGATGTCGGCAGCCCCTATGCCATCGGCAGCCCCGATGGCGGCCACGATGCGCTGCACCCGGAACTGGGCAGCTTCGCCGATTTCCGCAAGCTGGTCGCCGCGGCGCACGAACATGGGCTGGAGATCGCGCTGGACTTCGCCATCCAGTGCTCCCCCGACCATCCGTGGCTGCAGGAACATCCCGGCTGGTTCGCCTGGCGGCCGGACGGCAGCATGAAATATGCGGAGAACCCGCCCAAGAAGTACCAGGACATCGTCAATGTCGACTTCTACGCGCCCGACGCGATCCCGGGTCTGTGGCTGGCGCTGCGGGATGTGATCCTGCTGTGGGTCAAGGAAGGCGTGAAGACCTTCCGCGTGGACAACCCGCACACGAAGACGCTGCCCTTCTGGCAATGGATGATCGGTGAAGTCCGCGCTGCCCATCCCGAAACGATCTTCCTGTCGGAGGCATTCACCCGGCCGACCATGATGTACCGGCTGGCCAAGGTCGGCTTCAGCCAGAGCTACACCTATTTCACCTGGCGTGACCACAAGGCGGAGCTGACCGAGTATATCACGGAGCTGACGACGACCGCGCCGAAGGAGTTCTACCGCCCGCACTTCTTCGTCAACACGCCCGACATCAACCCGCACTTCCTGCAGACCGGCGGCCGCCCGGCGCACCGCATCCGCGCGGTGCTGGCGGCGACCCTGTCGGGCCTGTGGGGCGTCTATTCCGGGTTCGAGCTGTGCGACGCGACCCCGCTCGGGCCGGGAAAGGAGGAATACCTCGACAGCGAGAAGTACGAAATCCGCCCCTATCAGGCGCGCAGGCCCGGTGACATCGTCGATGACGTGACGCTGCTGAACCGCCTGCGCCGCGCGCATCCGGCCTTGCAGACGCATCTCAACACCCGCTTCTACGCCGCCGATAGCGACCAGATCATCTGGTACGGCAAGTCCGCGCCCAACAGCGGCGAGACGCTGGCCGAGATGATCATGGTCATGGTCAACATGGACCCGCACAACGCCCATGGCTGCACCTACGAGGTGCCGCTGTGGCAGTTCGGCCTGGCCGACGATGCCGCGATCGAGGTGGAGGACCTTGCCCACGGCAACAGCTTCCGCCTGTATGGCAAGAACCAGACCATCCACATCACGCCCGACGAGCCCTACCGCATCTGGCGCTTTACCCTGCCCAAGGACGCATCGTGACCGAACTCGCCCCGCAAACCGCCAGTGCCACCACCACCGCCGTCCTCGTCGACCCGGCGGACGATCCGCAGTGGTACAAGGATGCGGTCATCTACCAGCTGCACGTCAAGTCGTTCTTCGATGCGAACAATGACGGGATCGGCGATTTCGCCGGGTTGATGCAGAAGCTGGACTATGTCGCCGATCTCGGCGTCACGGCGATCTGGCTGCTGCCGTTCTACCCCTCCCCCCGGCGCGACGACGGCTATGACATCGCCGAATATCGCGACGTGTCGCCCGATTACGGCACGATTGAGGATGTGCGCGCGCTGATCGACGCGGCGCATGACCGCGGCATCCGCGTCATCACCGAACTTGTCATCAATCACACCAGCGACCAGCACCCCTGGTTCCAGGCGGCGCGCAAGGCGCCCCCGGGAAGCCCGGAGCGGGACTTCTATGTCTGGTCGGACGACGACAAGCTGTATTCGGGCACCCGCATCATCTTCCTCGATACGGAAAAGTCGAACTGGACCTGGGACGAGGAGGCGGGTGCCTATTTCTGGCACCGCTTCTACTCGCACCAGCCGGACCTCAATTTCGACAATCCGGCGGTCTTACAGGAGGTGCTGGACGTCATGCACTTCTGGCTCGATGCCGGGATCGATGGGCTGCGGCTGGACGCCATCCCCTACCTGATCGAGCGGGACGGCACGTCGAACGAGAACCTGCAGGAGACGCACGACGTCCTGAAGAAGATCCGCGCCGATCTGGACCAGCATTACCCCGGCCGCATGCTGCTGGCCGAGGCGAATATGTGGCCGGAGGATACGCAGCAATATTTCGGCCAGAAGGAAGAGGTGACGGAGGAATGCCACATGGCGTTCCACTTCCCGCTGATGCCGCGCATGTACATGGCGGTGGCGCAGGAGGACCGGTTCCCCATTACCGACATCATGCGCCAGACGCCCGCCATTCCGGGCGATGCGCAATGGGCGATCTTCCTGCGCAACCATGACGAGCTGACGCTGGAAATGGTCACGGACGCGGAGCGGGACTACCTCTGGAACACCTACGCCGCCGACCGACGCGCGCGCATCAACCTTGGCATCCGCCGCCGTCTGGCCCCGCTGATGGAGCGGGACCGCCGCCGGATCGAGCTGATGAACGCCCTGCTGTTGACCATGCCCGGCACGCCTGTGCTATATTATGGTGACGAGATCGGCATGGGCGACAACATCTTCCTGGGCGACCGGGACGGTGTAAGGACGCCGATGCAGTGGTCGCCCGATCGCAATGGCGGCTTCTCCAAGGCGGATCCCGCCACGCTGACGCTGCCGGCAATTCAGGACCCGCTCTACGGCTATGCTGCGGTGAACGTGGAGGCGCAGGAGCGGGACCGGCATTCGCTGCTCAACTGGGTCAAGCGCGCCCTGGCCGTGCGCAAGCGGTACCAGGCATTCGGCCGTGGGGAGCAGATCTTCCTGCGCCCGGCCAACCGCCGCATCCTCGCCTATCTGCGCCAGTTCGGTGACGAGACGATCCTCTGTGTCGCCAATCTGGGCCGCAATGCACAGGCGGTGGAGCTGGACCTGCACGAATATGAAGGCTTCACCCCGGTAGAGCTGACCGGCGGCGAGGCGTTCCCGGCGATCGGCCACTTGCCTTACCTGCTGACCCTGCCGCCCTACGGCTTCCTGTGGTTCGAGCTGACGCACGGCGACGCGCCTGCCTGGGCCAGTTCGGCGCCCTCGCTCGACAGCGAGCGGCACACCTTTGTCCTGCGGCCGGAGCTTGCCGACGTGATGCAGGGCGCCAGCCGCTCCATGCTCGAGGGCGACCTGCTGCCGGCCTATGTGGGGCAACGGCGCTGGTTCGGCGGCAAGGATGCTGGCGTCGATGGCCTGCGGGTGGTGCGCACCACGCCGATGCCTGGGGCGGACGACCTGCTGCTGGCGGAACTCGCCGTCACCAGCGGGGGTGAGGAAGCGATCTACACGCTGCCGCTCGGCATTGCGTGGGAGGGCGAGCGGACCGGCCCCTTCGCCAGCAATCTGGCGCTGGCGCGAGTCAGGCGCGGGCGCCATGTCGGCCTGCTGACCGATGGCTTCGCCACTTCGCAATTCGCCGCCGCGGTCCTTTCCGCGATGCGCGACGGGGCAGAGGTCGCATCGGAAGGCGGCACCTTGCGCTTTGCCGCGACCCCGGCCTTCGAGCTTGATCCGGATGGTGAACCCGAATGGCTGGCCGCCGAACAGTCCAACAGCACGGTCGTGGTAGGCCAGCAGGCGGTGCTGAAGCTGCTGCGCAAGCTGGCGCCGGGCGTCCATCCCGATGCGGAAATGGCCCGCCATCTGGGGGAGAACGGCTTCGCCAACGTGCCCGCCGTGCTCGGCACGGTGACGCGGGCGGAGGATGACGGCACCGAAACGCTGGTGATGCTGGCGCAGGCCTTCGTCTACAACCAGGGCGATGGCTGGCAGTGGACGCTGAATGCGCTGGAGCGGTTGTCGACGGACACCGACTGGTCGTTCACCAATTACGAGAACTTCGCCGCAAATCTGGGTCGCCGTCTGGCGGAGATGCATGCGGTGCTCGCCCGTCCGACCGACAATCCCGAC
The DNA here is from genome assembly GCF_039830145.1 of Croceibacterium sp. TMG7-5b_MA50. Taxonomy (NCBI): domain Bacteria; kingdom Pseudomonadati; phylum Pseudomonadota; class Alphaproteobacteria; order Sphingomonadales; family Erythrobacteraceae; genus Croceibacterium; species Croceibacterium sp. TMG7-5b_MA50. The sequence goes on from NZ_CP156082.1 coordinate 2,802,069, forward strand.
TTCGCGCCGGAGATGCTGTCGGCTGCTAATGCGACAGCGTTGGGAGAGCGGGTGGTCCGTGAGGTCCGCCAGGCGATCGCGCGCCTCGCCGATGCCGATCTGCCGGAAGAGGCTCGGGCCGATGCGGAATGGCTGGCGGGGAAGGGTGATGCGATCGCCGATGCCGTCGCCAGTCTCGCCGCCACGGCGGAAGGGCAGCAGCGCACCCGCATCCATGGCGACCTGCATTTGGGGCAAGTGCTGATGACCGGGCACGACGTCATGATCATCGATTTCGAAGGGGAGCCGGCCCGGCCGCTGGAACAGCGCCGGGCGAAGGATCTGCCGGCCCGCGACGTCGCCGGCATGCTGCGCAGCTTCGACTACGCCGCAGCCGTCGCCGCCAGCAACCGGCCCGCAGCGTCCGACAGCCTGGAGGAGCGTGCGGGCGAGGGCGCCGAGATGTTCCGCCGCCGCGCGATCGAGGCGTTCCTGGAAGGCTATCACGGCAGTGAGGAGCGCGGGCCGCTGCTGCTGCTCTTCGTGCTGGAGAAGGCCGCGTACGAGATCGGGTACGAGGCGGCGAACCGGCCCGACTGGATCGGCGTGCCGACCCGCGGCCTGGCGCAGGCTGCGCGTGAACTGCTGCGGGAGACGGGCGAATGACCGACATGATGCCCGCCGCCGCGGCGGCCATGCTGGAAGGCCGGCTGGACGATCCCTTCGCCTTCCTTGGCGCGCATCGAGAAGGGTCCAGCACGGTGGTCCGCACCTTCCAGCCGGGTGCCGAGAAGGTCGAGGCGGTGCAGGGGCGCAAGGTCTGCCCGCTGACCGAAGCCGCGCCCGGCCTGTTCGCCGGGCCGCTGGCAGCCGAAGGACCCTATCTGCTGCGGATCACCTGGCCGGGCGGATCGGTGCAGGAGACGGAGGACCCGTATACGTTCGGTCTGGTCCTGTCCGATTTCGACCTGCACCTGTTTGCGGAAGGGCGCCACCTGGACCTGCCGCGCGTGTTCGGCGCGCAGCCGACCAGCGTGGACGGTGTCAATGGTGTCAACTTCTCCGTCTGGGCACCCAACGCCCGGCGCGTCAGCGTGGTGGGCGACTGGAACAGCTGGGACGGCCGCCGCCATCCGATGCGCGCCCGCCACCCAACAGGCGTGTGGGAGCTGTTCGTGCCCCGACTGGCGGTCGGCACCCGCTACAAGTTCGAGATCGCCGGCGCGGACGGATCGGTGGTGCAGAAGGCCGACCCGCTCGCCCGAGCCACCGAAGTGCCGCCGGCTACCGCCAGCATCGTCGCCGCCGCGCCCGATTTCGCCTGGACCGACAGCGACTGGATGGCGGAGCGTGCCCGTCGGCAGGCGGCCGATGCGCCGATCAGCGTGTACGAGGTCCATGTCGGATCATGGATGCGCGACCGGGGCGAGGAAGGCGAGGCGCTAGACTGGGCGGGCCTGACCGACCGGCTGGTGCCTTACGTCGCCAGCATGGGCTTCACGCATGTGGAGCTGCTGCCGATCATGGAGCATCCGTTCGGCGGATCGTGGGGCTACCAGCCGCTTGGCCAGTTTGCGCCGTCTGCCCGCTTCGGCAATCCGGAGGATTTCGCCGGCTTCGTCGATGCCTGTCACCGGGCGGGGATCGGCGTCATCCTGGACTGGGTGCCGGCGCATTTCCCGACGGACGCCCACGGCCTCGCGCGGTTCGACGGTCCGCCGCTGTACGAACATGCCGACCCGCGCGAAGGGTTCCACCAGGATTGGAACACGCTGATCTACAATCTCGGCCGCAACGAAGTGTCGGGCTTCCTGCTGGCGAGCGCGATCTGGTGGCTGGAGACGTTCCATGTCGACGGTCTGCGCGTCGATGCCGTCGCCTCCATGCTGTACCGCGACTACAGCCGCAAGCACGGCGAATGGGTGCCCAACGTCCATGGCGGGCGGGAGAATCTGGAATCGGTTGCATTCCTCAAGACCATGAACGGCCTCGTCCACCAGCGCTGCCCCGGTGCAATTACCGTGGCGGAGGAAAGCACCGCTTGGCCGGGTGTCTCCGCCCCGCTGGAGCATGGCGGCCTCGGTTTCGACTACAAGTGGAACATGGGCTGGATGCACGACACGCTCCAGTATTTCGAACGTGATCCGATGTATCGCCGCTGGCACCATGGGGAGCTGAGCTTCCCGATGGTCTATGCCTATTCGGAACGCTACGTCCTGCCGATCAGCCATGACGAGGTGGTTCATGGCAAGGGTTCGCTGTGGAACAAGATGCCGGGCGATCCCTGGCGCAAGAGCGCGAACCTGCGCGCGTACCTCGCCTTCATGTGGACCCATCCCGGCAAGAAGCTGCTATTCATGGGCTGCGAGCTGGGCGCCCCGGCGGAATGGAACCATGATGCCACGCTGCCCTGGCACCTGCTGGATCGGCCCGACCATGCGGGCGTCCAGGCGCTCGTTCGCGACCTCAACCGGCTATATTCGACCGAGCCCGCTCTACATTCGTTGGATACGGAACCCGGCGGCTTCTTCTGGCTTGTGCCTGACGATGCACACAACAGCGTGTACGCCTTCGTGCGGTCAGGCGGCGGCGGGGCTCAGGTGGCGGTGATCGTCAACCTGACACCCCAACCGCAGCATGGCTATCGCGTCGGCTTGCCGCAGGGGGGGCGCTGGATGGAAGTCCTGAACACCGATGCCGCCATCTACGGTGGCAGCAATTGGGGCAATGACGGGGTGGTGCTGGCCGATGGCGATGGCTGCCATAATCAGTCGCATTCCGCCGCAGTCAATATCCCGCCGCTGGGCGTAGTGGTGTTGAAGGCGGCGGGCGTTTGAGCCCGCTGCCCGACCGGCTGCAGGCGGGATCGCCCTATCCGCTGGGTTCCACGTTCGACGGGCTCGGCGTCAACTTCGCCGTGTTCTCCGCAAATGCGGATGGCATGGACCTGTGCCTGTTTGATCCGCAAGGCGGCAAGGAGATTGCCTGCCTGCCGCTGAACGAGTGCACGGATGAGGTTTGGCACGGCTATCTGCCCTACGCCAAGCCGGGCCTTCTCTACGGGTACCGCGCGCATGGCCGGTACGAGCCGGAGGCGGGCCATCGCTTCAACCCTAACAAGCTGCTGCTCGATCCCTATGCCAAGATGCTGCACGGCGATGTGCGCTGGAATGAATCGCTGCACGGCTATCGCCTGCGCTCCCCGCGCAAGGACCTGAGTTTCGACAAGCGCGATTCCGCGCCCGCCATGCCCAAGGCGGTGGTGGTGGCCGATCGGTTCGATTGGACGGGCGATATGCGGCCCAACGTGCCGTGGTCGGAGACGGTCATCTACGAAGCGCATGTGAAGGGCCTGACCCGCCTGCTGGAGGAGGTGCCCCGGCGCGAGCGCGGGACCTACGGCGCGCTGGCGCACCCTACCGTCATCAACCATCTGAAGCGGATCGGCGTCACCACGCTGGAACTGCTGCCGATCCATTCCTTCGTGCAGGACCAGCGCCTGCAGGAGGCGGGCCTCGCCAATTACTGGGGCTACAACACGCTGGGCTTCTTCGCGCCCGAACGCCGCTACATGGCGGGCGGCGGAGACGAGCTGCGCATCGCCATCCGCCGGCTGCATGCCGCCGGTATCGAGGTGATCCTGGACGTCGTCTACAACCACACCGCGGAAGGCAGCGAGCTGGGCCCGACGCTGTCGTTCCGCGGCCTCGACAACGCGACCTATTACCGGCTGGTGCAGGATCAGCCGCGTTACTGCGTCAACGACACCGGCACCGGCAACACGCTGGACCTCAGCCATCCGCGAGTGATCCAGATGGTGGCGGACAGTCTGCGCCACTGGGTGCAGAGCTACCATGTGGACGGTTTCCGATTCGACCTTGGCGTCACGCTGGGGCGCGATGGCAATAACGGATTCGACCCCCGCAGCGGCTTCTTCGACGTGTTGCGGCAGGACCCGGTATTGGGGCAAGTGAAGCTTATCAGCGAGCCGTGGGATATCGGCCCCGGCGGCTACCAGCTTGGCAACCACCCGCCGGGCTTCGCCGAATGGAACGACAAGTTCCGGGACGTGACGCGCAGCTACTGGAATGGCGCATCCGGCACTCGACCCGAATTCGCCAATCGCATCGCGGGCAGCGCCGACCTGTTCGACCGCCGCGCGCGCCGGCCTTGGGCCAGCGTCAACTTCGTGACCGCGCATGACGGTTTCACCCTCACCGACCTCGTCAGCTACAACGACAAGCACAACGAGGCGAATAACGAGGACAACCGGGACGGTCACAGCAACAATCATTCACGCAACTGGGGCGTGGAAGGGCCAAGCGACGACCCGCAGATCATCGAGACCCGCGACCGGGTGGCACGGTCCATGCTGACCACCCTGTTCGCCTCGCTCGGCACCCCCATGCTGCTGGGCGGGGACGAGTTCGGGCGCACCCAGAACGGCAACAACAACGCCTATTGCCAGGACAACGAGCTGAGCTGGTTCGACTGGAACCAGCTGAACAGCGAGCGCGGCCACGCGATGAGCGACTTCGTCCGTCGCCTGACCGCAGTGCGCAAGCATTACCCGCTGCTGCGCGCCGGCCACTTCCTGCACGGGGAGGAGGAGATCGCGCCGGGCGTGCTCGATATCGACTGGTTCGACGAGCGTGGCGAGCATCTGACGAACGACGATTGGCATAATCCCGAAGGGCGCGCCTTGCTGATGCGGCGGGTTCGACGGCGCAAGGACGGCGTGCTGCAGGCGGTGTCCATGCTGATGAACGGCGGTGACACGCCGCTCACCTTCACCCTGCCGAAGCCATCGCTGGAACGGCGGCTGGTGATCGACAGCGCGGAGCCATTGGCGGAAGAGCGCGTGGTTGGCGACACGGTGGAGGTGCAGGCCCATGCCGTCGTCCTGATCGTCGGTACGGAAAAGCACGGGGACGCGCCGCACGACGACGCCGATCCTGACGGCGGGGAGTGACCATGCACTGGGGACCGGAAATACTGGGCGACGGGCGCGCCCGCTTTGCCCTGTGGGCGCCCGATCGTGACGGCATCACGCTGGAACTGGATGGCGCCCCGTCCTTGCCGATGGCGGCTGCGGCGAACGGCTGGTTTGTCGTGGAGGCGCAGGCCGCCCCCGGCGCCCGCTACCGTTTCCGACTGGATGCCGATCTCGCCGTCGCCGATCCCGCGTCGCGCCGGCAGGCTGACGGCGTCCATGGGTGGAGTGTGTTGTGCGATCCTGCGGGCTATAGTTGGCAGAACGACTGGCAGGGCCGCCCGTGGGAAGAGGCGGTGATCCTGGAGGTTCATGCCGGCGTGCTGGGCGGCTTTGCGGGCGTGGCGGAGCGATTGCCGGAATGGCGCGACCAGGGCATCACCGCTGTTCAATTGATGCCGATAAACGCCTTCGCCGGTACCCGCAACTGGGGCTATGACGGCGTGCTGCCCTATGCCGTGGCGGAGGCCTATGGCTCACCCGACGATCTGCGCGCGCTGGTCGACCGGGCGCATGGGCTGGGGCTGATGGTGTTCCTGGACGTGGTGTACAACCACTTTGGTCCTGACGGGAATTACCTCAGCGCCTATGCCGCCGGCTTCTTCGACGAACATGCCCATACGCCATGGGGCGGGGCGGTCGCGGTCAGCAAGGACCCGGTGCGCCGCTTCTTCATCGACAATGCGCTCATGTGGCTGAGCGATTACCGGCTGGACGGGCTGCGCTTCGATGCGGTGCATGCCATCGCCGACAACGGCTTCCTGGACGACATGGCGCGGGAGATCCGGGCGGCGTTGCCCAATCGGCAGACGCATCTGGTGCTGGAGAACGAGAACAACGATCCCGATCGCCTTGCCCCCGGCCTGTACGATGCGCAGTGGAACGACGACTTCCACAACGTGCTGCACGTCATCCTGACGGGCGAGCAGGAGGGCTATTACAAGAGCTTCGCCGACAACGCGACCGAGCGGCTGGCGCGCTGCCTGGCGGAGGGGTTCATCTACCAGGGCGAGGATGGCGGCCACGGGCCGCGCGGCAAGCCCAGCGGGCATCTGTCGCCCGGCCACTTCGTCAGCTTCCTGCAGAACCACGATCAGGTCGGCAATCGCGCCTTGGGCGAACGGCTGATCAGCCTGACCGATGCTGACCGGCTGCGCGCCGCGACCGCGCTGCAATTGCTGTGCCCGCAAATCCCGCTGCTGTTCATGGGGGAGCCCGAAGGGAGCACGACGCCTTTCCTGTTCTTCACCGATTTCCATGATGAACTGGCCGATGCGGTACGCGAAGGCCGGCGCAAGGAATTCGCCCATTTCGCCGCCTTCTCCGATCCCGCCGCGCGGGAGGGTATCCCCGATCCGAACGACGGGATGACCTTTGCCCGCTCCGCGCCCGAACCCGGCCCCGACAACGCCGCCTGGCGGGCGTTCTACGCCGACCTGCTGGCGCTGCGTTCCCGGCATGTGGTGCCCGGCATAGCGGGTGCCCGATCGACGGGGGTAGAGGTGCTGGGCGATGGCGCCGTGGCCGCGCGCTGGCTGCTGGGTGATGGCTGCACATTGGGACTAAGCATCAATCTGGGTCGAGCCCCTGTGACCTTCCCCGGTGCGGAGGGCCGCGTCCTGCTGGAGCTTGGCGACAGCGGCGCACCCGACAGCTTCGCCGCATGGATCGCCAAATGAGTGCGGTCGCCGATCTGGCGCGTGCCGCCGGACTACAGCCCGAATGGGACGACGCCCATGCCCGGCCGCAGGTCACCGCGGACGAGGATCTCGCCCGCGTGCTGGCGGCGCTCGGCTATCCGGCGGGCAGCGGGGCGGAGATCGCGGCCGCGTACGAGAAACTGGCGGCGGAGCGCGCGCAGCGTGACTTTCTGTCCGTCGACCTGGGTGACGACCTGCTGGTCAACGATGTCGGTACCAGCCACGCAGACCTGACGCTGGAGGACGGCGGCGGCATGACCCTGCCGCTGGTGCCGCACGGTGACGGGCGGCTGCGCCTGGGAACGTCGCGGGTGATGACGACCGGCTACCACCGGCTCCGCATAGGAGCGCGCGACTACACGCTGGCAGTGGCGCCGCGGCGTTGCTTCAGTTTCGACGATGCGGCGCCCGGCCGCCGTTTGTGGGGCAGCGCGGCCCAGATCGCCAGCCTGGTCGATCCCGAACCGAGTGCGTTCGGTGATTTCGGCACGCTGGCTCAGGCAGCGCGTGCACTGGGGCAGGCAGGTGCCGATGCGCTGGCGATCAGTCCGGCCCATGCGCTGTTCCCCGCCGATGCCAGCCGGTTTTCACCCTATGCGCCATCCAGCCGGCTGTTTCTCAATATCCTCTACGCCGATCCGCGGCTGGTCGGCGGCGCATTGCCTGCGTCGGCAGGCGCGGGCGAGCTGATCGACTGGGAAGCGGCCATTCCAGCACGGCTGGCGGCTCTGCGCGCTGCTTATAATCTGAACAGTGACAGCGTGCGTCAGCGGGTCGCCCAATATGCGGCGAAGGGCGGTCGCGAGCTTGCGCTGCATGCGACCTTTGATGCGCTCCATGCCCACTTCTTCCACTCCGGGGCCGGCGGTTGGCAAGGCTGGCCAGAGCATTTTCACAATCCTGATGACGACACGGTGGGTGAATTCGCAGACGCACATGCGGACGAGGTCGGCTTCTACCTGTTCGCGCAATGGCTGGCGGAGGAGAGCCTGGCGCATGCGCAGGCCGCCGCCAAGGACGCAGGCATGGCGATCGGCCTGATCGCCGATCTCGCCGTCGGCATGGACAGCGGCGGCAGCCATGCGTGGAGCCGGCCGGATGACCTGCTGAAGGGACTTTCGATCGGCGCGCCGCCTGACCTGCTGGGGCCGCAAGGGCAGGATTGGGGCATCACCAGCTTCGCGCCGATGGCCTTGCAGCGCACCGGCTTTGCCGGGTTCATCGGCACGCTGCGCGCCGCGATCACACATGCGGGCGGCATCCGCATCGACCATATCCTTGGCCTCAACCGGCTGTGGGTGGTGCCCCATGGGCAGGCGTCGAAGCATGGCGCGTACCTGACCTATCCGCTGGACGACTACCTGCGCATCCTGGCGATCGAAAGCCACAAGAAACAGGCGGTGGTGATCGGGGAGGATCTGGGCACCGTGCCGGAAGGGCTGCGCCCGCGGCTGGCGCAGCGCGCAGTCCACGGCATGAACGTGCTGTGGTTCGAACAGGCCGACGACAAGAGCTTCATCCAGCCGCGCGATTACCGGCCCACCGCGGTGTCGATGACTGGCACGCACGACCTCGCCACCGTAGCCGGCTGGTGGAAGGCGCATGACATCGACTGGGCCTGGCGGCTCGGCCGGTCGGGCGCCGACAGCGAGGCTGCGGACATGCAGGCGCGCGATGCCGATCGCGACCGGCTGTGGCGGGCGATGCAGGACAGCGCCGCGGCGCAAGGTTCGCGGCCGGCGGATTGGGACCGCGACCCGGTGGTGGACGCCGCCGCCGCGCATATCGGCACCGCCTCCGGCCCGCTGGTGATCCTGCCGCTGGAGGACCTGATCGGATTGGAGGAACAGCCCAATCTGCCCGGCACCACGGACGAGCATCCCAATTGGCGCCGTCGCCTGCCCGCTCCGATACCGGAACTGCTGGACCGCCCGCAGATCGCCGACAGAGCCCGCCGGATCGGCGCGGCCCGCAAAGGACACATGGCTTGAGCATCCCCCGCGCCACCTACCGCCTGCAGCTGCACCGCGATTTTCCATTCAGCGCGGCGGAAGCCATCGTGCCGTACCTGCACGATCTCGGCATCAGCCACGTCTATGCATCCCCGATCACCACGGCGGTCGCGGGGTCCATGCACGGCTACGACGTGACCGACCCCACCCGGGTCAATCCCGAGCTAGGCGGGGAGGATGGCCTGCGTTCGCTGGTCGCCGCCTTGCGCGCGCATGGCATGGGCCTGATCATCGACATCGTCCCCAACCACATGGGCATCGCCGGGGGCGAGAACTCCTGGTGGCAGGACGTGCTGCGGAATGGCGAAGCAAGTCGCTACGCCCGCTTCTTCGACATCGACTGGACCGGCGGCAAGCCGCTGCTGCCGATCTTGGGCGCCCGGCTGGAAGATGTGCTGGCCGAGGGGCAGATCACCGTCGACCGCGATGGAGCCGAACCGGCCCTGCTGCTGTATGGCGAGCAACGCGTTCCGATCCGTGCAGAGGATCACGGCGATCTGCCGGCGGACGGGGATATCGGTCGCCTGCGGGCGCTGCTCGACCGGCAGCATTACCAGCTGGCCTGGTGGCGCACCGCGGATGACGAGCTGAACTGGCGCCGCTTCTTCACCGTCAGCGAACTCGCCGGTCTCCGGGTCGAGGACCCGGAGGTGTTCGAGGAAACGCACGCGCTCTACTTCCGCCTCTATGCCGAAGGGCTGGTGGATGGGCTGCGTGTCGATCACGTCGACGGCCTGGCCGATCCGGGCACCTATTGCCGCATGGTGCGCGAGCGGCTGGAGGCGATCCAGCGTCCGGCTGATGCGCCGGCCGGCCCGGCCTATCTGGTGGTCGAGAAGATCCTGGGCGCTGGCGAGAAGCTGCCGACCAGCTGGCAGGTGGACGGCACCAGCGGGTACGACTTCATGGAGGAGGTCAGCGCGCTGCTGCACGATCCCGCCGGAGAGGCACCGCTCACCGCGCTGTGGCACGAGTTCAGCGGACGCGACCTCACCTGGCATCAGGAGGAGTTGCTGGCGCGGCAGCAATTGCTGTCGTGGTCGTTCGATGCGCAGTTCCGCGCCTGTGCCGACCTGTTCGCAGACCTCGCCGCCGCACGACCGGAAAGCCGCGGCTGGACCACCGGCATGATGCGCCGCGCGATCGAGCGGCTGCTATGGGTGTTCCCGGTCTATCGTACCTACCGTCCGCGCGACAACGCACCTACGCAGGACGCCATGCTGGACCGCGTGCGCGCGGCGGTGAAGCCCTATGCCCCGCCGGGCGAGGCCGAGGTGGTGGAACAGGTGCTGCAATGGCTGGTCGAGCCTGCGGAAGGCGACCGGCTGCTGCAGGCGGCCCGACGCCGCTTCTGGCAATTATCCGCGCCGATCGCCGCCAAGGCGGTGGAGGACACCGGCTTCTACCGGTACTGCCGGCTGCTCAGCCGGACCGATGTGGGGTTCGACGCCGGACGCTGGAGCCAGAGCGCGGAGGAGTTCCACGCCGGCAATGCGGAGCGGGCCGAGCATTTCCCTCACGCGATGCTCGCCACTGCCACCCACGACCACAAGCGGGGCGAGGATGTACGCGCCCGGCTGGCCGTGCTGAGCGGCGTGCCCGATCTGTGGCGGCAGGAAGTGACCGGCTGGGACTGGCTGGCCGGCGGGGAGGGTACGAGCGTGGACCCGGCCGACCGCTACGCCTTGTGGCAGACGCTGTTCGGCGCATGGCCGGCCGGGCTGAACGTGGACGATGCCGACGGGCGCGCCGCCTTTGCCGAGCGCGTGAATGCCTGGCAGCAGAAGGCGCTGCGCGAAGGCAAGCTGCGCTCGTCGTGGGAGGCGCCGGACGAGGCTTACGAGCAGGTATGCGCCGACCTTGTGACCGCCGTGCTGACGGACGATCGCCATCAGCCGCTGGTACGGGCGATCGCCGCATTTGTGGACCGGGTCGAGCCGGCCTTCCGCGCGGTGGCGCTGGTGCAGATGGCCCTGCGGCTGACCGTGCCGGGGATGCCCGATACATATCAGGGGACGGAGCGCGAGGATCTGAGCCTGGTCGATCCCGATAATCGTCGTCCGGTCGATTACACGGTTCGCGAGATGGGCGGCCACTGGAAGGGTGACGTGCTGCGCCGTCTGCTGCATCTGCGGCGCGACCATCCGGCGATGTTCACCGGCGGCGGCTACCAGCCGGTGGAGGTCAGCGGTGCCAAGGCGGACCATGTCCTGGCGTTCCGCCGCGAAGGCGATGGCGAGGCCCTGATGCTTGCCTTCGCGCTGCATTGTTCCGCCGCGATCATGGATGGGGACGGCACCATGCCATCGGCCGAATGGTGGGGCGACACGCGCATCGGCGAGTTGCCGGCGGCCGAGGCATTCGCCGGCGGGCCGGTGCATGTGGCGCCGGCCTGAGGCATCCCTTTCGCAACCCTATGTCTCCGCAATTCTACGAACTGCACAGGGGGAGGAGCTGCCGGTAGGCTGACCAGTCATTGCAACAGGACGGTTCAGCATATGAGGGTATCGGCACTTCTTCTTTTCTGCGTCATCGCGGCCAGCCCGGCCGCGGCGCAGGATAAGGCCAGCCGTGTTATGCTGGGCGTGACCGGCGGCACGCTGGGCATCGGGCCGGAGGTGACGTTCCGCGCCTCTCCGGTCGTGGGTGTGCGCGCCAACGCGACCTTTCTCGGCTTCGGGCATGAGGTGGACTCGAGCGACATCACCTATGATGGCGACCTGGGGCTGAAGTCGGGCGGCGTGATGCTGGACCTGCATCCGCTGCGCAATGGCTTCCGCATCTCCGGCGGTGCGCGGATCGGCGACAACCGGGTGGACCTGCTGGCAACGCCATCGAGGAGCGTGCAGATCGGCAATGATGTTTACACCGAAAACCAGATCGGCACCGTGCGCGGCCATGTGGCGGCGGACGATTTTGCGCCCGTAGCGACGATCGGCTGGTCGGGCGGGCTGACGCGCGGGGTGAAGCTGGGGTTCGAGGCCGGCGCCATGTTCCACGGCACGCCGCGGGTGAACGACCTCGTCGTGACAGGGCCGTTCGCGAACAATCCCGCGGTGCTCGCCAGCCTGGTGGAGGAAGAGGCCGAGATCGAGAGCGATATTGACGGCTACAAGGTCTATCCGGTGGTGCAGGTGTCGCTCGGCTACGCCTTCTGACAATCACGCAAACGCGCGAGGTAGGGGCGCCGGTCCGGTCGGACCGGCGCCCTTGTCGTGTCAGTCGATCAGGAAATCGTCGTCCGTTACGCTGGGTACCAGCCGCGCCATGGTGTCGAGCAGCGTGGCCATGGCGACTGGCTTCACAATCACCTCATCCGCCCCTGCCGCCAGGCAGCGGTCGCGCAGGTCCGGGGCCATGTCCGCGGTGATGACCACCACTGGCGCCGCCTGGTTGGGGCCGGGCTGGTCGCGCAGCTTCCGAATGGCGGTGATGCCGTCCATGCCCGGCATGCGCAGGTCCATCAGCACCATGTCATACGGCGTGGCGGCCAGCATGCGCAGCCCGGTCTCCGCCTCCTCCGCTTCTTCCATGGCGGTGTCGACGACGCGCAGCATGTCACGCACGACACGGCGGTTCATGGCGTCGTCCTCGACAAACAAGACCAGCATTCATTGCACTCCATCGACCTTGCCGGGACGGTAGGCGACCAAGGTAAACAGGCTGTTGACCGTCACGCGACGGCGGCCAGCGGATGGGCGAAACTGTCTCTCAGCGCACCAAGCACGCGGGTGGCGGGCACCGGCTTCGCCAGCACGGTGGCGGCAGGCATGGTGGCGAAGGCCGGCAGATCGCCCTCGCCCGCCAGCACGATCGCCGGCACTCCCGATTCGGCCAGCGCCGCCAGCAGCGCCGGGGTGCAGCCGGCGCCGTCGGCCAGCAGCCCGTCCAGCAGGCCGTCGGCCAGCGAGTCTAGGGCAGCCGCGGCATCGTCCAGCGGCACTGCCGCCGCACAATGGGCGCGCAGCAATCCGGCGAGTTTCAGGCGCCGGGCGCCATCGGGATCGACGATGCCGATGCGTGCATCGGCAAGGCTGGCCGGCACGACGCGCGGTGCCGCCGCGACTTCGCGCAGCGGCAGTTGCAGGGTGAAGGTGCTGCCGATCCCCGGTGTGCTCGCCAGCGTGATCGCACCGCCCAGCGCCTCGGCCAGATTGCGGCTGATGGCGAGGCCCAGGCCCGTGCCGCTGAACTGGCGGGTCATGGCGCTGTCCACCTGGTGGAACGCCTCGAACACCGCGGCCTGGTCTTCCGGCGCAATGCCGATGCCGGTGTCCGACACCGAGAGGATCAGGGTGCCGGCGCTGCGGTCCGTCGCGGCCACCAGCCGTACCTCTCCGCTTGCGGTGAACTTGATCGCGTTGGACAGGAGGTTGTGCAAGATCTGCCGCACGCGCGCGCCATCGGTCTCGATCGCGCCGGCCGGCAGGTCCAGTTCGGCCACCAGCCGCAGGCCCTTGGCCGCGGCGCGCGCGCGCCACAGGGCCAGCGCATCGTCCACGATCGGGCTTAGGCGGGTGGGCGCGGGCTCCACCGTGATCTCCCCCGCCTCCATCTTGGCGAGGTCGAGGATGTCGTCGACCAGCACGCGCATGGTTTCGCCCGCGCCATGCACCAGTTGTACCTGCTCGCGCGTCTCGCCCGCCACGTCCGGGCGCGTCAGCATGACCTGCGTCATGCCCAGGATGCCGTTCAGCGGGGTGCGGATCTCGTGGCTGGTCATGGCCAGGAAATCGGTCTTGGCGCGCAGCGCGCGTTCCAGGTCGGTGTTGACGCGGGTCAGCACAGTGTTCGCGCTGCGCACCTGGTTGCGGCTGCGGCGGATCGACAGGGTGGTCCAGCCCATCAGGCCCAGCAGCACGGCGGCGCCCGCGCCCAGCAACGCGAAGATGGTCGTGCGGAAGGTGCCGCGCTGGCGTTCCAGCTGCACGTCGCGCTGCAACTGATCCTCGCGCAACTGGGCGATGCGCAGGTTCTGGTTGGCGAAGTCGAACTGCGCGGCCATCAGCTGCGAGCTGGCGGTGGCGGTCAGTTGCCGCGCCTCGCTGTCGATGCGGTTGAACGCGGCCAGGTGGTCATAGGCGCGCTGCACCTGCCCTTGCCGGTGGTAGATGCGTGCCGCCAGCTCGTGGAACTCGCGCGCGGTCATGTCGGTGCGGGAAAGGTCCCGGCCGGCAAAGGCCCGGTCCAGCAGCTCGACCGCGCCGGCATCGTTGCCGCGCGCCGCGGCGATCTTGGCCAGAACGCCGAACAGGGTCCAGCGCCATTCGGCGGCATCCGGCGTCTGGCTCAGCGTCAGGGCGCGATGGATGTTGCGGGTTGCATGGCTCAGCTTGCCGCCATCCACCTGCACCAGCGCCAGATTGCCCAGGATGCGCGCCTCCAGCAAGGGGCTGCCCAGCTTGCGCGCATCGGTCAGGGCGGCGGCGAACTCCCGTTCCGCCTCCTGCCAGCGGCCCAGTGTGCGCAACGCCTCCCCATTGTTGTTGTGCGCCGCCAGCGTCACCGCCGGGTCGTCGTCATACAGGTCCAGCGCCTGCGAGTTGTAGCGCAGCACCCGGCTGTAATCGCCGCCTTCGCCATACAGCTGAGCGATGTCCATCAGGGCAATGGCTTGGCTGCGCGGCTCGCCTGCGATGCGGAACACGTCATGCGCGGCCAGAAGGTCGGCCAACGCCGCCTGCACCTGCCCCTTGATGCTGGAGAGGGAGCCTCGCGCCCGCAGCAGGTCGCCCATCAGCTTGGTGCGCGGGGCATGCGCCTCGGCCAGTGCCAGTGCCTCATCGACCTCGCTCTGCGCCTCGGTCATGCGGTTGAGGCCGATCAGCGCCTCCGTCCGCAGCCACAGGGCCGTCGCCCGCGCGATGGCGCCCTGTGATCCGGGAAGAGCGGCGGCACGGACCAGCGCCCGGTCCGCCGCCGCCAGCGCCGTTCGCGGGTCGGCCATCATCGCCGCCTTGGCATCGGTGATCGCCCGGTCGAAGGCGGTGGCGGCGGCGGAGGTCGCCGCCGCGGAGCCCTGAGCCGGCACTGCCTGCACGGGTGCGGCGAGCAGGAGCAGGGCGGGCAGGAACAGGCGCGTGCTGGTCATCGCGCCATCATGGAGGCGGGGCGGTTAAGCCTTGGCAAAGGCTCGCCGCCCCGCACCGATCAGAAGCCGAGGCGGAGATTGCCGCCCACGGTCCATGATGCCCGGTCCACCTGCACTGCCCCCAGTTCCGCGCTGGTGAACAGGCTTGCGGCCCCGCGTCCGTCAGCGACCTCGGCGCCATACAGCGCCTCCGCTACCAGCCGGCGCTGTTCGGGTGCACCGATCCGGGCATCGCGCGCAACCAGGCCGATCTCGCCCGTCTGGCGGTCGATCACCTCCCGCTGACGGTACTGGAACGTGCCGTCCTCAGTCGTCAGCGGCTGAGCCAGTGACAGGCGCAGCCGGTCACTGCCGCCCAACAGGGCCTGCTTGGCGATGCCGAGCTGGAAGGCGGTGCTGCGGGTGTTCGACAATTGCAGCGCCGCATCACGCCCGCTGGTGCTGTTCGCCACTGTGCCGCTGGCGAACAAGCTGAACCCCGCCGCGAGAGCCGCATCGGCTGCCAGCGTCACGCCGGTGCTGGTGGCGCCGCGGCCGAAATCGCCGGGATTGACGGAACGAACGCCCAGAAAAGCGCCATCTTCCTGCAGCCGAGTGGCGGATGCGGACAAGGCGATCGCCTGCGCCGGCCGCCAGGTGAGCTTGGCCTGCGTGGCCATCGCACGGTAGTCGCCCATGCGTTCCAGCAGAACGGTGTCCGCCGGATCGAAGAACGCCCCTGCCAGGTCCTGCTCGATCGCGCGGTCCTGCCGCGTCACGCCGACTTGCAGGTCCACCCCGCGCATCAGCCGCACAGTGCTGGCGACATGCGCGCCGCCGCTGGCGAAGCCGAGCAGCGGGTTCGCGCCGCCGGTCTGCGGATTGAAGTCGCCCGTCATCTGCAGGCCGGCCGTGCCGCCCAGCAGCAACGCGCCGTCACCATGACCGAAGCCGACGGAGAAGGCGCTGTCGGGCGCGGTCAGTTCCATGCTGGTGCGCAATTGCAGACGGTCGATGCCCTGCGATCCCGGCACCTGCTGCTGCCGGCCGCGCATGGTGAGCGTCCAGCCATCAGCCAGCGGCGCGGTCGTCCCCGGCATGCTGTCGGTCAGCGCCGCGATGTGCCGGTTGCTGGCGCCGCCGCCAATCCATCCGATCATCCGGTGATAGACGAATTCCTGGAATGAACGACCGGCCAGGCTGGCGTTGAACAGGCGGTTCGTCAGCGGGATCAGGAAGTCACGCTCCGCGCTGTCGACCTTTTCGAAAGCGGTGAAGTAGGCGTCGCGTGCCGTCCAGGATGCCTGTACGCCATTGCGGCGCAGCGTGACGGCGGCAACCTCCTGCGTCTGGAAACCGTTGACGAGGTAGTATTTCAGGGTGCTGAAATCGAGCGGCGCCTGCGACGCCTCGATATCCAGCAGGCCATGGCCGTAGACCGGATCGACGCCCGGCGCGCCCAGGTCCTGTGCGCTTTCCAGGATGATCTTGGCCGTGGCGCGTGGTGCGTTCTTCAGCCAGGGCCAGCGATCATGCAGCAGCGCGATCGCACCCGATACCAGCGGTGCGGCGAAGGAGGTGCCGGACATGCGGGTGACGCCGCCGTGGCCGTCGGACACCAGGATCAGTTCGCCCGGCGCCACCAGGAAGCGGTTCATCAGAAGGCCGCTTTCCTTCAGGTAGTCCGCCTTCTCGAACGTACCGCGTCCGCGTGCCCAGACGGCGGTGTTCTTGCAGATGCCGCCATCGGTCAGGCACGCGGTGCCGGGAGTGTTGCTGAAGGGGGAGATCACGCCACCCGGCCCGACCGAACCGACCACCAGGAAGGTGGAATCGAGCGCGCCGTTCATTTCGATATTGGTCGGCTGAGCGACGCCGTCATTGCCGGCGGCGATGACGTAGGTGACCTTGTCCTTGTGGCTGTCGATCGACGAATGGCGGAACACGCCCCGCCATTCACCCGGCAGCACCTGTCCGCTGACGCCCAGCGACAGGTTGACGACGCTGGCCCCGGCACGGACGACCGCCTCGACCCCCGTGCGGACATCGGTCCAACTCGCGGTCATGGTGTGGTCGAACGGGTTGTAGGCGGCAATGCGCGCATCGGGCGCGATGCCCATCACGCCATGCCCGTCATGCGATGCGACCATCAAGCTGCCGACGGCGGTGCCATGCGGGTTGGCGACATCCTCGTACCCGCCGTCATACACCACCTTGGATGCGACATCGCTGTCCGCCGCGGCGAAGAAGTCGACCAGGCCGATCGTGGTATTGCGCCCGCCGCCCTGCACCTGCGTCAGCGCCGGACGCCAGTTGACCGCGTTCATCCAATGATCCGCGCTGTCGAGGCCGGAGAACAGCAGCAGATTGTCATGCCAGTCGAGCAGCATCAGCTGCCGTTCGACCGGTTCCAGCGTGGCGAGCGATTGCGGGTCCGCGGGATCGAGACCCCATTTGGTCCAGAACGCATCGGCGAAGCCGCCCGCGAAGGACTGGCCCGTCTTCGCGGTGACACGATCCCCCCAGATGCCGGCGGCGTCCTGCTGCATCTGTTGCAGCAGGCTGGCGACCGCCGCGTAGTCGCCGCTGGTGCCGGCCCCGGCCCAGGCCTGCAGAGTGGCGGTGCTGTGCGGGAAGAACTGGTCGCTGAACGCCCGGATATAGCCGGTCTGCGGCGACAGATCGCCGCCTTCCGGCGTCAGCGTGCCCCAGAACGCGCGGATGTAGCCGGTGTAGGGGTCCAAATCGCCGCCGAATGCGCGAATGTAGCCGGTATGCGGATCGACACCGCCCGCAAAGGCGCGGATGTAGCCGGTATAAGGCGTGATGTCCCCGTCGAACGCACGGATATAGCCGGTGTGCGGATCGAGAGCCCCCTCGAACGCGCGGATATAGCCGGTCTGCGGATCGACCGAATGGAAGGCGCGGATATAGCCAGTCATCGGCCGGATCGGCCCGGTCATCGCGGCGGCATTCGTGTCGCTGCTCTGCGCTGCCGCCGGACTGCCCGCTGCCAGCGGCAGCATCATCATGCCGGCCGTCGCCAGCAGCCCTACCCTGTTGAACCGTGTGCGCACCCGTGCCCTCCTGTTGCATGACCCGACTCGGCTGCGGGACATGGGATGATCATGGGCGGGCGCCGGTATGCGGCGGGCAAAGGATCGGGGTTAACGGCGGGTTACCTCAGCCCTGCGTGCTTCCACCCCGTACCAGCCGGACCGTGCCTGCCGGCGCGCGTCGCGCCGGGCGTTCCTCGCCCCGCGTGCGCAGGAAGGCGATCAGGTCGGGCAAGGGCACGGGCCGCGATATGTGGTAGCCCTGCAGCGCGTCGCAGCCCATCACCTGCAGCAGCGACTGGCACATGGCGTCCTCCACCCCCTCCGCGGTGACGGTCATGTCCATGGCATGGGCAAGGTCGATGGAGGCGCGCACGATCAACGGGTCGCGGTTGCTGCTTGTCAGCTGGCTGACGAACATCTTGTCGATCTTCAGTTCGTTGACGGGCAGCCGCTTCAGATAGGCGAGGCTGGACAGCCCCGATCCGAAATCGTCGATCGCCACCGGGATCTGCGCGGCGGCGAGCGCCGCCAGCGTCTCGATCGCAGCCTCCGGATCCTCGATCACGCTGGTTTCGGTGATCTCGATCCCGACCCGTGGGGGCGTCCCGGCGATCAGCCGCATCACCTCCGTCATGAAGGCCTGATCCGCTAGCAGCGGACCGGACATGTTGACGAACACCGTCAACGGCTGGCCCGCCGCCTCCAGCACGGCAAGGTCGCGCAGCACCTGGCGGATGACCCACAGCGTCACGTCGCGGATCATGCCGGTGCGTTCGGCCAGCGTGATCATGCGCAGCGTGTTGACCGCGCCGAACCGGGGGGAGACCCAGCGCAGCAGCGCCTCCGCCGACAGGTGCAGGCCGGTGCGGCAGTCCAGCTTCGGCTGGTAGACCAGCGTCAGCTCGTTACCGGCCAGTGCCCCCGGCAGGGCGCGCAGTAGAGCGAGGTCGTCGAGTTGCACCGGAATGGGCAGTGCGGGATCGACATGGCGGATGCGCCCGCTGCCGGCGTCGTCACCCGACAGGGTGGCGATTACCGCATCGAACAGCTCGTCCGTGATGGCGGCCTGCCCGGTCGGGATCGCGGCGAAAGCGACGGTGCCGGTCAGCTGGAAACTGACGCCGCCGATCTCCAGCCGGCGTTCCAGCAGTGTAAGGCATCCCGCCAGATCGTTGCGCGCGGCGGCGGCGTCGGCTGCGCGGAAGGTGAATTCGATGGTGTCATGCCCGATCCGGCCGACCGATCCCGCCTGCATCGCCGCCAGGATGCGGTCGGCGGCGCGAACCAGGATGCGGTTGGCGATCTCGAACCCGACCGTGCGACGGGCTGCGATGAACCGTTCAAAGCTCATCACGGCGAAGTACCGGGTGCGCCGGTCGGCATCGTGCCGGGTGCGGGGGGCCGATCTGCGCGTCATGTCCGCCATCGTGCGGCGGCAATGGTAAAGGGCGGGTTGACGCGGTGCCCTGCGCCTTTGCGCATCGGCGGGGCGCGGCTATGCGCACCGGCAGCGTGCTGGCGATCCTGTTCATCATCCTGCCGATCTTCGGGCTGATCGCTGCGGGCTGGGCGCTGCGACGGGTCGGCGTCTTCGGCGCGGGTACCACGGCCGAACTCAATCGCTTCGTCATCTGGCTGGCCCTGCCGGCGCTGATGTTCGACATCGTGGCGACCGCGCGGTGGGCGGATATCTGGCAGCCGGGCTATATCGGCGCGTTCAGCGGCGGGATCGCCGTGATCTTCTGCGCCACGATACTGGTCGGCCGCGCGCTGCGCCGGTCCCTGCCCGATGCGGTGGTGGACGGACTGAACGCCGGTTACTCCAACACCGCCTATGTCGGCTTCCCCCTGGCGGCAGCGGCGCTCGGGCCGGGGTCGCGCACGGGGGTGCTGATCGCCTGCATCCTGACCATGACCATCCTGTTCGCGATCTCCCTGGCGCTGGTGGAGTTGGGCCTGCACGGCCGCGGCGCAGGAGGCGGGATCGGCGCCATCGCGCAGCGGGTCGGCACGCGGCTGGTGCGCAGTCCGCTGGTAGTGGCGCCCGCAATCGGGGCGCTGGTGCTGGCGAGTGGTCTCGGCCTGCCGGCGCCGCTGCATGCCTTTGCCAGCCTGCTGGGCGCCGCGGCCAGCCCGTGTGCGCTGGTGGCGCTGGGGCTGTTCCTGGGGGAGCAGCGGCGCGAAGGGGAGCAGGCGCTGCCGACGGTGGCGGCGCTCACGGCGCTGAAGCTGATCGGCCAGCCGCTCGTCACCTGGGTGCTGGCGGTGCAGGTCTTCGCGCTGGATGCGCGTACGACGACGCTGGCGGTGCTGATCGCGGCATTGCCGACGGGCACCGGCGCGTGGATGGTCAGCGCCATCTATACCCGCGATCCGGCGGTGACGGCGAGGGTGCTGCTGGCGACCACAATCGGTTCGGTACTGACGCTGACGGTGCTGCTGAGCGTCATCTAGGCCCCTGGGCCAGCCGGAAGTTTACACTAAGTTGACACCTCCCGCGATCGCTCCTGCCGGCGACGGCGCTGCATCGGCAGATGGTTCACCGAACCGCTTGGGCGTAATTGGGCGGTGTAGGAAAGCGGTTTGTCACCCCCCGCTGGCACCGCTGCCCAGCATCGACAGGCCGAAGCCGATCGCGGCGATGCTGGCGGCAAAGGCGATCAGCATCAGCAGCCCGTCGCGCACCAGCATGGCGAGGCCGAAGGCGGCGATCGCCGCCATCGGCGCCGTGGTGGCGAGGGGGATAAGCTCCAGCGGGGGGATGGTGAAGGTGAGGCCGATGATCACCAGCGCCGCGATCTTCTGGAACAGGGGGCTGGTCAGCATCGGCAGGCGGCCGTGAAACCAGCGGTCGAGCCAGCGGGCGAGACCGCCCAGCTTGTCCGCCGCCTTCCTGACCTTTTCCGCCTTGGCGGAGCGGTTGGTGATGAAGCCGGGCAGCCACAGATGCTTGCGCCCCAGCAGCAGTTGCACCGCCGTGATGACGATCATCACCGCCAGCAGCGTGGGGAGGGTGGGGATGGAGCCGATCGGGCTGATGTCGATCAATGCCGGGATCAGCAGGAACGGGCCGAAGCTGCGCTGGCCCATGGCCTGCACCACGTCGCCGATGCTGACCTTGTCCTGCCGGTCGGCCAGTTCCTTCAGCCGGGCGAGGATATCTTCCACATTGTGGACCTCGCCGCCCTGTTCATCCTGTTCAGCCATTTCGGCAGAATGGCCAGCCCTGCGGAAGGTTTCAGCAGCAGCGCCCGCCGCCCTTGCCGCCGTAGCGGGCCTGCTGCCGGTCGCGGAAGAAGGCGGTGCGATCCATCACCGGCGCGCCCGGATGGTGCTGCGCCATGTGCCGGCAATAGGTGTCGTAATCGGGCAGCCCGACCATCGCGCGTGCCGTGCGCGCCAGCGTGGACCAGAGCGCGCTCACGCGGCGACGCCCGCGGCGTCGAGCGCGCGGTCTTCCGCCGTGATGGGTGCGGACGCGCCGCCGATCTCCTGCGTGGTCGGCCTTGCCGCCACCCGCGCAGCCAGTATGGTGCGGATCGTGAAGCCGGCCAGTGCCAGCACGATCAGCAGGAACAGGCCGACCAGCGCCGCATCGATCCGGTCGTTCAGCACGATCGCGCGCATTGCATCCATGTCGCGCGCCGGGGCCAGCACCTGCCCCCGGTCGATCGCATCGGAGAAGCGGGCGGCGTGGGACAGGAAGCCGATTGCCGGATCAGCGCTGAACAGCTTCAGCCACCCGGCCGACAATGTGCAGACCAGCAGCCAGACGGTCGGCACGGCAGTGACCCATGCGAAGCGGTCACGCTTCATCCGGAACAGCACCGCGGTGCCCAGCATCAGGGCAATGGCCGCGAGCATCTGGTTGGAGATGCCGAACACCGGCCACAGCGTGTTGACCCCGCCCAGCGGGTCGGTGACGCCCTGGTACAGGAAATACCCCCATGCAGCGACGCACAGCGCGGTGCACAGGATGCCCGCCACCTGCCCACGCTCCGCCACGAAGCGCGGGGCGGCGAGCGCCAGCAGGTCCTGCAGCATGAAGCGGCCGGCGCGGGTGCCGGCATCCACCGCGGTCAGGATGAACAACGCCTCGAACAGGATGGCGAAGTGGTACCAGAACGCCTTCATCGCCGGCCCGCCGACGACGTGGCTGAAGATCTCCGCCATGGCGACCGCCAGCGTCGGCGCGCCGCCGGCACGGCTGATGATCGTCGCCTCGCCCACCTCCTGCGCGGGGCGGGCGATGGCGGTGGCATCGATGGGGAAGCCCATCGCCGTGACCGCCGCCGCCGCGCTGATCGGATCGCTGCCGATCAGCGCAGTCGGGCTGTTCATGGTGAAGTAGATGCCGGGGTCGAGGATGGAGGCGCCGACCAGCGCCATGATCGCCACGAACGCCTCGGCCAGCATCGCGCCATAGCCGATCAGCGGCGCGTCCGTTTCCGCCGCGATCAGTTTAGGCGTGGTGCCGCTGGCGATCAGCGCGTGGAACCCGCTGACCGCGCCGCAGGCGATGGTGATGAACAGGAACGGGAACAACGCGCCTGACCAGACCGGCCCGCCGCCCGCGATGAAGCGGGTCAGCGGGGGCATCTGCAATGGCGGCGCCATGATGACGATGCCGATCGCCAGCGCCACGATCGCGCCGATCTTCAGGAAGGTGGACAGGTAATCACGCGGGGCCAGCAGCAGCCACACCGGCAGCACGGACGCGACCGCGCCATAGCCGATCAGCACGAAGCACAGCGCCTGCGGGCTGAAGGTGAAGGCCGGACCCCAGGTGGAGCTGGCGGCGACCTGTTCGCCATAGACGATCGCCAGCAGCAGGCCGACCAGGCCGATCAGCGACACCTCGCCCACCCGGCCCGGCCGGATCCAGCGGGTGTAGATGCCCATGCCGATCGCCAGCGGCACGGTGGCGGCGACGGTGAACAGGCCCCACGGACTTTCGGCGAGCGCCCGCACCACGATCAGCGCCAGCACCGCCAGGATGATGACCATGATCATGAAGGCGCCGACCAGCGCCAGCGTACCGGCGGTCTGCCCCATCTCCATCCGCACCAGTTCGCCCAGGCTGCGCCCGTCGCGCCGCATGGAAAGGAACAGGACGATGAAATCCTGCACCGCGCCGGCGAAGATCACCCCGAAGATGATCCACAGCGTGCCGGGCAGGTAGCCCATCTGCGCCGCCAGCACCGGCCCGACCAGCGGCCCCGCGCCCGCGATCGCGGCGAAATGGTGGCCGAACAGCACGGTGCGGTCCGTCGCCACATAATCGAGGCCATCCGCCCGCCGGATCGCCGGGGTCGGCCGCGCGCCGTCCAGCCGCATGACGTGCCGGGCGATGAACAGCGCATAATAGCGATAGGCGACGATGAAGCAGCCGAGAGCGGCGGTGACCACCCACAGCGCGTTGACCGGCTCCCCCCGCGACAGCGCGACCTGCGCCAGCGCGGCGAGGCCGACGGTGCCGATGGCGATCCAGGGCAGATGGCGCAGCATGGTCGTGTCTCCCGGTTTGCTCCCGCACATAGCCTTTGCAGATGGGCGGGCGGGGGCCAACCGGCAAAATCGCGTGGCGTCCGGCCCGTTGTCACGCCCCGTGCGTTGATGAGGTCACAGCAAGGGTCGATTATTGCAAGCTTTCCTCCACTCCATCGGCACCGCGGTGCCGCCCCATGATGTCCACGAGGCGTTTCTCGGCTGGGCGCGCCGGCAGCTCGCCGGCCGCCGGGAGGCCGCGTTGTTCGACCGGATGGCGGGGCGCGCCGGGATCGACCGGCGCTGGTCCGTGCTGCCCGATACCTCCTTCGATGCCGACGCCGACGGCTTCTACCGCGCGGACGAATGGCCCGGCACGGCCGCACGCATGGCGGTGTATGCCGAAGAGACGCCCGACCTTGCCTGCGCGGCAATCGCCCGCTTGGGGGAGCAGGTGCCGCTCACCGGCATCACCCATGTCGTGCTGGCGAGCTGCACCGGCTTCGTCGCGCCCGGCATCGACCAGATCATCGCCCGCCGGCTGGGTCTTGCCCCATCGGTGGAGCGGCTGCTGGTCGGCTTCATGGGCTGCTACGCCGCGGTGGCCGCGCTGCGCAGCGCGCGGCACATCGTCCGGTCGGAGCCGGCGGCGCGCGTGCTGGTGGTGACGGTGGAATTGTGCACGCTGCACCTGCAGGACACGGCGGAGCTGGAGCCGGTTCTGGCCATGCTGCAGTTCGGCGACGGCGCGGCCGCCGCGCTGGTGACGGGGGAAGCCGGGGAAATGTCAAAGGGCGGCCTGCTGCTTGACCGGCCGTTCTCCACCACGCTGGCTGACAGTCACGAGCTGATCCGCTGGGACATCACCGATCAGGGCTTCGCCATGCACCTGTCGGGCGCGGTGCCGAACCGCATCGCCGGCGCCCTGGCGGAGGAGGCGTTCGCCAGGGCGTTGGGCTGCGACCCACACGGAGTGGATGGCTGGGCCGTGCATGCCGGGGGCCGCTCCATCCTGGACGCGGTGGAGCGGGCGCTGACGCTGGACGGGCATGCGCTCGACCATTCGCGCGCCGTGCTGGCGGACAATGGCAACATGTCGTCGGCCACGCTGATGTTCGTGCTGCAGCGCTTGCTGGCGGGCCCGCCGGTGGCCAACGGTGTGGCGCTGGCCTTCGGGCCGGGGCTGGCGGCGGAGGGGCTGACCTTCCGCAGCGCGCCATGACCCTCGCCGTCCGGTCCACCCAGCCGGAGCTGATGGATGCGGACGACCTGCCGGCCGATACCTACGTGGCGGTGATGCGCGATCTGGCGCGGGTGAACACGGTCACGCTGGCGGCGCGGCCCACCTCGCGCTTCCTAGATAGGGCGGCACGTGGGCGAGGGAGTTTGCGCATCCTCGACGTCGGCTTCGGCGATGGCGACATGCTGCGCCGGATCGAAGGCTGGGCGCGGCGTCGCGGCATTGGCGTTGAACTGACAGGCGTGGACCTGAACCCGCGCAGCGAGGCGGCGGCGCGCGCGCATACGCCGGCGGGATCGCGCATCCGCTGGGTCACGGGCGACTATGCCGATCTGGCGGGGCAGAGGTGGGACGTGATCCTGTCCAGCCTGGTGGCGCACCACATGACTGATGAGGAGCTGATCGCCTTCCTCCGCTTCATGGAGCGGGAGGCCGCCATCGGCTGGTTCGTGAACGACCTGCTGCGGCACCGCTTCGCCAAGCGCGGCTACCCCCTGCTGGCGCGGATCGCGGGATGGCACCCGATCGTGCGGCATGACGGGCAGGTGTCGATCGCCCGCTCCTTCCGCCCCGCCGAATGGCAGCCGCTGTTGGCGGCGGCCGGCGTCACCGACGCACGGGTGCAGCGCGCCTTCCCCTTCCGACTATGCGTCGCACGCCTGCGCTGATCGTGGGCGGCGGGCCGGCCGGGGCCAGCCTGGCGCTGCGGCTGGCGCGGGCGGGGGCGCCGCACCTGCTGCTGGAGCGGAGCCGTGAGACGGGCGACGCGCTGTGCGGCGGGTTCCTCAGCTGGCGCACGCTAGCGATGCTGGACCGGCTGGGCATCGCGGCGGACGCGCTGAACCCGCAGCCCGTTACCCATGTGCGCCTATTCGCAGGCGGACGCATGGCGGAGGCGGCGCTGCCGCAGCCGGGGCGCGGCGTGTCACGCCGCCATCTCGACACGCTGCTGCTGCACGCGGCGGAGCAGGCCGGCGCGGGGGTGGAGCGTGGGATTACCGTGCGCGCGATCGACGGCCTCACCGCGCGGCTAGGCGACGGGGCGGAGCTGGCGGCGGATGCCCTGTTCCTCGCCAGCGGAAAGCATGATGTGCGCGGGGCGATGCGGCCGGAGGCGGCGCGCGGCGGCGATCCCACGCTGGGCCTGCGCGTCCGGCTTGAGGCCGCGCCCGCCATGCAGCGCAGCGTCGGCGCGGCGGTGGAGCTGCATCTGTTCGACCGCGGCTATGCCGGGCTCGTGGTGCAGGAGGATGGGACGGGCAATCTGTGCCTCGCGGTCCATCGTTCCCGCCTGACCGAGGCGGGCGGGGCGGACGGGTTGCTTGGCGCATGGGCCATGGAGAGCGCGCCCTTTGCCGAACGGCTGGCCTGGCGCATGGCGGGCGTGCCGGATGCGGTCGCCAACGTCCCGTATGGCTGGCGAGCGACCCGGACCGGACCCGGCCTGTTCCGGTTGGGCGATCAGGCTGCCGTGATCCCGTCGCTGGCGGGGGAGGGCATGGCCATAGCCATCGCCAGCGCGGAGGCGGCGGCGAGTGCCTACACCGGCGGCGGACCGGCGGCGGCGATCCGCCACCAGCAGGACTTCGCCCGCCGTGCGCACCGACCCGTGGGGGTGGCGCGCACGGCGTGGCAGGTGGCCGAGCGGCCGGCAGCCGCGCGGATCGGCGTCACGCTGGCGCGTGGCTTCCCCGCCTTGCTGCCGCTGATCGCACGGCTGACGCGGATCTGATCGCTCAGGCGATCTGCGGCAGGCGGTCCAGGTACTTGTCCAGTGTCAGCGGATATTCGCGCACGCGGATGCCGGTCGCGTTGTAGATCGCATTGGCGATCGCCGCGCCGGGGCCGCAGATGCCCAGTTCGCCCACGCCCTTCGCCTTCAGCGGGGTCGCCACCGCATCCGCCGTGTCGAGGAACACGACCTCCTGCTGCGGGATGTCGAGGTGCACCGGCACCTCGTACCCGGCGAGGTCGTGATTGACGAAGAAGCCGAAGCGGGTGTCCACCGCCAGCTCCTCCATAAGTGCGCCGCCCGCCGCCATCACCATGGCGCCGATCACCTGGCTGCGCGCCGACATGGGGTTGAGGATGCGCCCCGCATCGCACACCGCCAGCATCCGCCGGATGCGGGTGACGCCGGTGAAGGCATCCACCGCGACCTCCGCGAAGTGGGCGGCAT
The DNA here is from genome assembly GCF_039830145.1 of Croceibacterium sp. TMG7-5b_MA50. Classification (NCBI taxonomy): domain Bacteria; kingdom Pseudomonadati; phylum Pseudomonadota; class Alphaproteobacteria; order Sphingomonadales; family Erythrobacteraceae; genus Croceibacterium; species Croceibacterium sp. TMG7-5b_MA50. The sequence continues at coordinate 2,828,788 of NZ_CP156082.1, forward strand.
AGGTGCCGATGTCGTAGTCCTGCTGGAACTTGCCGAAGGTGATGCCGTCTTCCGCCACCTGCGTACCGGCGTCGGTCAGCGCCCAGCTGCGGTCGCCCGCGCTGATCCGCCCGCCGGCGAAGGTGGCGCCGTCGGCGGCGAAGCCCAGCCTCTCGCCGATCTTCTGCCGCAGCGCCACGCAGGCGGCATAGACGCCCGCGGTGGAGGAGGCCGCACCCCATTGCCCACCCGATCCGGCGGCGGCGGGGAAGGCGGAATCGCCCAGCCGGACACTCACCCGGTCGAGCGGCACGCCCATGGTTTCCGCCGCGGTCTGGGCGATGATGGTGTAACTGCCGGTGCCGATATCGGTCATGTCGGTCTTGACCACCAGCGATCCGTCCGCCTGCAGCCGCACGCGCGCGGCGGATTTCTGCGTCGGGGCTCCACGATAGCCGGCGGCGACACCCATGCCCACCAGCCAGCGCCCGTCACGGTTCGCCGCCGGCGTGGCGTTGCGCCGCGACCAGCCGAACCGCTCCGCCCCATGGGTCAGGCAGCGGGAGAGATTGCGATCGGAATAGCGCTTGCCCGGGGAACCGGGCACCTCGCCGGTCGGCTCGTTGGCGAGACGCAGGGCAATCGGGTCCATGCCGGCCGCCTCCGCCAGCTCGTCCATCGCGACCTCCAGCGCCAGGTGGCCGACCGCCTCCCCCGGTGCGCGCATGGCGTTGCCTTCGGGCAGGTCCAGATGGGCCACGCGGCTGGCGATCAGGCGGTTGGCGCCGGCATACAGCACGGGGGTCTGGGCCGTCCCGTCCTCGCCCGACTGGCCGTCGAGATTGCCGGACCAGCATTCATGGCCGATCGCGGTGATCTTCCCGTCGCGCCCCGCGCCCAGCCGGATACGCTGGATGGTGGCGTGGCGGTGCGCGGTGTTGTTGGCGATCAGCGGGCGTTGCAGGGCGATCTTCACCGGGCGCCGCGCCTGCTTTGCGGCCAGGGCGGCGCAGACCGCATCGGCGCGCACGAACAGCTTCGAACCGAAGCCGCCGCCGATATAGGGCGAATCCAGCCGGATGTTCGCCTCCGGCATGTCCAGGATTTTGGCCATGGAGCGCTTGGACCAGGCGATCATCTGGTTGGACGTCCACAGGGTCAGCCTGTCGCCGTCCCACGCCGCGATGGTCGCATGCGGTTCCATCATCGCATGGCTTTCGTCGGGTGTGGTGTAGGTGGCATCCACCTTCACCGGCGCGGCGGCGAACGCACCGGCGAAGTCGCCGATCAGCTTCGGCGTTTGCTGGCTCTGCGGATCGCCGCCATCGCCCGCGCCGTCATCCTGCTCGTTCCCGTCAGCCGACGGGGCGACCCGGGCGAGGTCGAAGGCGCCGGACGCACGTTCATAGTCGGTGCGGATCAGCGCGGCGGCGGCGCGCGCCTGCTCGAACGTCTCGGCCACGACGACTGCGATCGCCTGGTGATAATGGGCGATGTCCCGCCCGCCGAACAGCGGGGCGACATTGCCCTGACCCTTGCCCACCGGCGCCACGTCGGGCGCAGCGACCACCGCGACCACGCCGGGCGCCCGCCGCGCCGCCGCGACGTCCATCGACGCGATCCGGCCCTTGGCGATGGCGGAGCCGACGATGTAGCCATAGGCCTGGTTGGCGACGGCATCGTGCCGTTCGTAGGCGTAGGGCGCCATGCCGGCGGTCTTCAGCGGCCCGTCGATGCGCGGGGTCGACTTGCCCAAAACAGTGGCATTGTCGAACAGGTTTGCCCCTGCGGGCTGGTTGAAGTCCATGGTCATCCCTTGGCGTCGGCCAGCACGCCCGCCAGCGTGCGGGTGGCGAGCGGAACCTTGAAAGCGTTGTGTTCGGTCGGGCGCGCATCGGCGAAGACGCGGGCCGTGACGGCGGCGGCGCCTTGCGGCATGGCGGCCTCTGCCGCCTCCACCCGCCACGGCTTGTGCGCGACGCCGCCGAAGGCGACGCGGCCAGTGCCGTCGGGCTGCACCACCGCCGCCACGGACACCAGCGCGAAGGCGTAGGACGCGCGATCGCGCACCTTGTGGTAGAAGTGCTGCCCGCCCAGCGGCCGGGGCAGGGTGACGGCGGTGATCAGTTCGCCGTGGACCAGCACATTGTCCTTCTCCGGCTCGTCACCGGGCAGGCGGTGGAACTCGCCGAAGGGGATGGTGCGGGTCTGCCCATCAGGCTGCACCGTCTCCACCGTGGCGTCCAGCACCCGCAAGGCGATGGCCATGTCGCCGGGATAGGTGGCGATGCACTTGTCGCTGGTGCCGACAACGGCGAGCTGGCGCGAATACCCCTCCAGCGCGGCGCAACCGCTGCCGGGGTTGCGCTTGTTGCAGGGCAGGTTGGGGTCGTAGAAATACGGGCAACGGGTCCGTTGCAGCAGGTTGCCGGCGGTGGTCGCCTTGTTGCGCAACTGTCCGCTGGCGCCGGCCACGATCGCGCGGGTCAGCACGCCATAGTCGCGCCGCACCCGCTCGTCCGCTGCAAGGGCGGTGTTGCTGACGAGCGCGCCGATGCGCAGCCCGCCCTCCTCCGTCGCCTCGATGGTGGAGAGCCCTTCGATATCCTGCACGTCCACCAGATGGGTCGGCCGCTCGATCTCCAGCTTCATCAGGTCGAGCAGGTTGGTCCCGCCGGCCAGGAACTTGGCGCCCGGCTTCCCGGCCACGGCGGAGGCGGCCTCCGCCGGGGTGGCCACGCGTTCGTAGGTAAAGGCGCGCATGTCAGACTCCCGCCACTTCGGTCATGGCATCGACGATGTTGCTGTAGGCGCCGCAGCGACAGATATTTCCGCTCATCCGCTCGCGGATCTCCTCCGCGTTCATGGCCGGCCGCCCAGTGATGTCGCCCTGCACATGGCTGGGGATGCCGGCGCGGATCTCCTCCAGCACGGCCACGGCGGAGCAGATCTGGCCGGGCGTGCAATAGCCACACTGATAGCCGTCATGCTTCACGAACGCCGCCTGCATCGGGTGCAGGTCGTCGGGCGTGCCGAGTCCTTCGATCGTCGTGACCTCGTCCCCGGTGTGCTGGACGGCGAGCGACAGGCAGGAATTGATGCGCTGCCCGTTCACCATCACCGTGCAGGCGCCGCACTGGCCATGGTCGCAGCCCTTCTTAGTGCCGGTCAGCTGGAGATGTTCGCGTAGCGCATCGAGCAGCGTGACGCGCGTATCCAGCTCCAGCTCCGCCGGCTTGCCGTTGACGGTGAAACGCACCGGTATCTTCGGCGGATCGCCGGCGGGCGCGCCGCCGTCCTGCGCCTGCACACTGGGCGCCTGCGTCAGCGCCACGGCGGCGCCGCTGCCCGCCAGCACCGTGCGGCGAGTGACCTCGAAATTGCCTGGACCAGTCATTGAACCCTCTGTCGCACCGGGTCGCGCGACGGCGACCCTCATCATCGGTTATGATGGAAAACGGTCGAGAACGGAAATGATCCATTCTCAACGAATGGATGAGCAATCCGCAGGTGTTCGGGCGGTCAGCGCAGGATCATGCCGTCGGACCTGCCCCATACTCGTCGATCGCCCCGTCGCCGCGCACTTCCACCCGGTCCAGCAGCACGCCGGGGTCCTGCGCGATGATCTCCACCCGGTGCTCGCCGGCGGGCAGGCGGGGCAGGGGGATGGCGCGCACGGCGGTGTTGGACAGGACGTTGGCCTTCCATTCCTCGCTGCGGCCATGAGTGGCGAAGTCCAGCATCGCGGCCGCCCCGCCATCGATCGAGACGGCGATGCGCACCCGGTCGCGCCCGGTCAGCATGTGGGCGGGAAGGGCCACGATCCGCAGTTCCGCATCCTGCTCCGCCTGCGTGGCGAAGCGGTAGGTAAGCGAGGCGCGGGCCCGGCCGGCGAGGTCGAGCCGGCTGCGCAGCGCGGTTCCATGGCTGCCGAGGCCGGGGACCGGCTCCCAATCCGGGCTGCGCACGCTCGCGGCGGGCAGGCTGATGATGCCGTTGATGGCCGGCGCGGGCTCCGCGGGCAGCAGGGTCGGGCTCAGCGGCATCTGCCGGTCGCCGCAGGTGATCGTGCCGCCGGTCACGGCATCGCTGCCATCGTAGGCGAGCGTGATCCGCGCCCGGTAGCCATTACCCTCGTCAAGTCGGCCGCCGGTGGTGGAGGCGGCAAGGCCGGCAGGCGTGGACAGCGTCCAGTCCGCCGCGCCGCCGCCGGTATACAGCGTGAACGCGCGAGTTGCCGGCCGTCCGTCAACGAAGGCGAGGTCGGTCATCTCCAGCCCGCAAGCCGTGCCCTGCGGCAGTGTGTAGCCAGGCCAGGCGGGTACCTGGAACACCGGTAGGCGGCGCGGGGCGGCGTCCATCATGCCGGCCCACTTGCCATTGCCCAGCGCATTGTAGGCGGCGGTATCCTCCGCGATGCGGTCCTGCGCCGCGCGGGCCTGCCGCGCCAGCGCATTCATGTCCGCGCGGGGCACGCCGGCATGGCGGCTGGCGACGCCGCCGGGGTCGGTCAGCGGCACCGGCGCCCGCTGCGCGCCCGCATGGACCGACGCAAGGTCCAGCTTCAGGATTCGTTCGTTGAGGCTCGCCGCCCCGCGCACGGGGTAGAGCACCAGCTGGAAGAAGGCGTCCTGCCGATCCGCCGGCAGCGTGGCGCCCAGTGCCTCCGCCCGTGCGACCAGCGCGGCGTAGGCATCCAGCCGCCGCTCCGCCTCAGGCCCGCCGGTGCGGACATAGGCACTGGGCTGGTTGGGCCGGGTCGGTTCCGTCTGGCCCCAGCCCATGAATTCGGGCCGACGTTCCCAGGCAAGGTCGTACCAGTCGCTCATGATCGCCGCGACCTCTGCCCCGACCTCCGCGCCGAACTGGCGGGTCGCCCAGCCGCGCAGGTGCTCCGCCGGGGTTTGGGCGAGACCGTCCGCGTCGAAGGCGAGGTCGAGGAAATACTGCGTCAGGTACTCGCCCGGCTTGATGTCGCCGACATTGGCGATCCAGATGCGTCGCGCGCCCGTTTCCCACGCCCGCTGCAATTGTTCGCGCACCAGCGCCGGGTGCGTGCTCGCCAGCCACAGGTAATCGTGCGGTCGGCCCCAGTATGACAGGTGGTAGTAGATGCCGTGACCGCCGCCCCGCCGCCGCTCGTCGACGTCGGGCAGTTGGTGGAGGTAGCCGTAATTGTCGTCCGGCCACACCAGCGTGACATCCTCCGGCACCTCCAGCCCGGCATTGTAGGTGTCGAGCACCTCCTTGTAGAGGGTCAGCGCCTGCGGCACCTCGCCCGCCGGGCGCTGCTGCACCCCGGCCAGCAGGTCGCGCTGCGCGGCGATCACCGCCGCGGTGGCGTCGCGCGCCTGTTCGGGGGTACTCGCCCCCTCCATCCCGCTGTCGTGCTTGCCGCGCAGGCCGATGCTGGTGATCGTCTCCAGCCCTTGCGCCTCGACCGCGCGTTCCTGCCAGTAGCGGAGCAGCGCGTCGCGGTTGGTGAACCAGTTGAACGGTCCACGCTCCGCCTCCTCCCATTCCCGCACATTGTTGCGGTGCATGGGTTCGGCGTGGGAGGTGCCGAGCACGATGGCATGGTCGCGCGCCGCGTCGGCATTGCCGGGCACCTGCCAGAACGGCCGGGTACTGTCGTGCATCGCCGGCCAGATGGTGTTCGCCTTCAGCCGCCACAGCAATTCGAAGATGCGGCTGTAGGTCTTGGGGCCGATGTCCCCCACCTCCGGCTCGTGCGTCCTCGCGGCCCATGGTTGCAGGCCCCAATCCTCGTCATTCAGGAACACGCCGCGATAGCGCACCGATGGTTCGGCGGAGCGGACGGGTCCTGCATCCACCGCCAGCCGGCTGGTGCGACGCGGCGTCACGTCGGCCCACCATTCCCACGCGGACACGCCCAGTTCGCGCGTCAGGTCGATCACGCCCCACACCGCGCCGCGTGTGTCCGATCCGGCCAGCAGCAGGATCCGTCGACCGGCACTGTCGGTGATGGCGGCGCGGCGATATTGCTCCCACCCGCCGGCAAGATCGGCGGTGTCGGCGGCGAACGGCGCCAGCAATGCGGCATCGTGCCGGCCGACCACGATGCAGGTGACGGTGCAGCGGGCAAGATCGGTGGCGATGGCGGGAGCCGCCCCGGTCAGGGCCGTCAGATCGCGTGCCAGCAGTTCGGCGGCGAGGCGCATGGCGGGATCGTCCGCATGGACGATGACCGGCGCTGCGCCGCCATCGAACAGCACCATCTCCGCCGCGCCCGCCGGTGCGGCCATGGCCAGGGCAGCCGGCAGCACCAGCCATCGCATGCGCCCGTCCAGCAATCCCGTTCTCCCGTATCCGCTCACGTCCCGGCCCTTGTGCGGGAGGCGGTCAGGCCACGCAAGCCGTGGTCTGATAATTGGTTGACCGGGCAGGGCGCCTCAGGGTTCCAGCAGCCGCGCCCACGCCTCGGCGATCTCGCGGTCGGAGGTCGGCACGTCGAACAGGATGCGCCTGCTCCTGAAGTCGATCGCAACCCGGCGGAGCAGCCGCAATTCCCGCATGCCGAGGAACATCGCGGGCCGATCCTCCAGGTCGAGCGCCTGGAAGGCGGGCGACTGGGCGAACACGATCGGCACCTTCGACATGGCCAGCCGGCCGACCTCCGCCCGCTCCGCAACGTGCAGATGTCCGTAGGCAAGCGTCCCGTTGATGTCGCTGAGCTCGGTCTGCTCCACTTGCTGCGCGCGTAGCCGGCGGGCCAGCGCCGCATTGCCGACGCTCAGCTGCGCGCCGGTATCGATCACGATCGCGGTGCGGACCCCTTCCACCGTGGCATCGGTGATGATGAGCTGGCCGGCCCGTGCACGGGCGCGCACGACAATCTCGTAACCGCGATTGCTCCTCGCTTCGCCGGCGGCCGCGATGCTCATGGTCCGGCGGACGAAGTCGAACAGCACGCGCTGGCCCTGCAGCGCGTCCAGGCCAAGCACTCCGTCGGTGCCGCCGATGTTCTGCCCGTCCACCAGCACCGCGCGCGGCACGTCGGTTCGCCGCTGGCCGATGCCCAGTCCGGTAAGCGCAACCGTGTGTGTGGTGACCCGGCTGGCCATGCCGATCAGGGTGGCCGGCCGCCGGTCGAACAGCGCCAGCGCATCGGCCAGTTCGCGCGACAGGACGGTCGCCTGCGCCCCGGTATCGATCAGGAAGCTGTACGGGCCGGCATCGCCGATCATCACGGGCAGGGTCGGACGGCTGTGGCGGTCGTAGCCAAGCTCCATCAACTCGGCCGCAGGCGCCGGCGCAGGCGTGGCGATGATCGGCTCCTGCGCGAGGGCAGGAATGCCGAGGCCGAGCACGAGCCCGGCGGTGAGCGCAAGAACGCGCATGATCCTCTCCTGCCCGGATCGCGGTGCCCGGGCTTGGCAGGAGAATACCATGGCTGCGGGCGCCGCCATACTGCCAATCTTGGCCGAAGAGGCGGCGTCAGCCCTTGCCGGAGGCCGAATGCGGCGGCCGTGAGTTTCCCCTGGCAAGGTAGCCAGGAGCTGTGACGGCCGTGCGGACCATTCTTGTAACCGGGGCGGAGTCCGGCATCGGTGCCGCCTGCGCCGCCGCCTTCGGCACATTGGCGGACCGGGTGGCGGTCCTGTATCACACCGACCTCGATGCTGCCGAGCGCACGGCCGATCTGGTGCGGCGAGCGGGCGGCCAGGCGATGACGGTTCAGGCCCATATCGACGATGAAGGCTCGGTCGGCGCCGCGTTCGATGCCGTGGAGACGGCTTGGGGCCCGGTCGACGTGCTGGTGAACTCCGCCGGCCTCAACATGAGCGGCGTACCCGTACGGACCATGACGCTGGATCAATGGCAACGCCTGATCGCCACCGACCTGACCGGCGCCTTCCTGGTCTCGCGCCGCTTCCTGGTCGGCCGGGGGGAGCAGGTGGGCGATGCGGCGATCATCCACATCTCGTCCATCCATGCCTATGCGGTGCGATCGGGCGGAGCGGATTATTGCGCAGCCAAAGGCGGGCTGTCGAACCTGGTCGAGACGCTGGCGATCGAGGAGGCGGCGCGCGGCATCCGCGTGAACGCGATTGAGCCCGGCATGATCCTGACCCCGATGAATGCGCGGGCGCAGGCGGACGAGGCTTACAGGCGAACGCTGGAAGGGAACATACCGCTGGGCCGGGCCGGCGAACCCGAGGAGGTGGCGGCCCTGGCGGTGTTCCTCGCCTCCGCCCAGGCACGCTACATCACCGGGGCGCGCATCCCGATCGATGGCGGGCTGTCGCTGATGCAGGCACTCGGCGCATGAACGGGCAGGAGAATAAGGGCAGCATCGACGATCCGCACCGGCGCGATAGCGTCCAGCCGGCCGAGATCGCGCTCGACTTCAACGTGAAGCGTATTGAGACGGTCACCATCGACGGCCCGCCCGAACTGATGCGCCGCGACCTGATGAGCCCCTATGTCTGGCGGGAGGATGACGGGCGCTGGGGCATGATGGTCCGCGCGACGGTCCGGCCGGGAGAGGTGCTGACGGACACCGGGCAGATCTGGGCCGGGTGGAGCGATGACGGCGTACGCTTCGCCATGCTCGACTCTCCCTCCATCGTGCCGGGTCCGGACGACCATGACGCTGGCGGGGTCGAGGACCCGACCGTGGTACGGCAGGCCGACGGCTATGTGGTCTATTATTCGGGCGTGCTGGCGGATCATGCCCGCGGGGAACTGTCCTATGCAATGGGTCCGTCGCTCGACCGCTTGCGCAAGAGCGGCGTGGCGCTCGCATCCTCCAAGTCGGAGAGCAACACCAAGGAGGCGACGGTCGATCGCTCCGCCGACGGGCGCTGGCGGATGTTTTACGAATATGCCGCCGATGCCGCGTCGCGCATCGGGCTGGCGATCGGGTCGGGCATCGCGGGACCATGGGTGGAGCAGCCCACGCCGTTCATGCCGCGCCACGACAGCTGGGACGACTGGCACCTGTCACCCGGACCGCTGCTGACCGACGATCCCGCCATGCCCGTGATGTTCTACAATGGCGCTACGCGCGACGCGCGCTGGCGGATCGGCTGGATCGCCTTTGACGCGAACTACGAACGCATCGTTGCCCGGGGGATCGAGCCAATGCTGACACCGCCGCCGGTGGACGATCGCAGCGCGACCGACATCGCCTTCGCCGCGTCGGTCGTCGTCGAGCAGGGGGCGATCTGGCTCTATTACTCGCTGGAGGACCGCCGCCTTGCCCGGGCGCTGATCCGGCGCAGCTAGCCTAAGCGTAAAGGGCGGTCCGCCGGCATCCGGCCGCGCGAGCGCGTGGATGCCGGCGAGTGGCCTGCGTCAGAGCGTGAAGCGCAGGCCGAAGGTGTAGATCGTCCCCGCGCCTGCATTGTACCCGCGTACCACGCTGGGCTCGTACACCCACAACCGGTCGGTCTCCCCGAAGATGTTCTGGATGCCAAGGTCGGCCTTGATGTGGTCGCCAAAGGCATAGGACGTCTTGAAGTCGACGTAGGTGGCGGCCTCCGTCCCGGCGAAGTCGTTGAACGGTGCGTTGCATACGCCGCCATTGTTCGTCGTCAGCCCCGGTACGCAGGTTCCCGACGATTGCGGGAAGGACGATGCGAACCGGTCACGCCAGCTATAGGTCACGCGCGCCTCGAACGGGCCGCGTTCGTAGAACACGGTACCGTTGAAGGTGTAGGGGGAGGCGAACGGCCAGGGCGCCTTCGCCAGCACGCCCGTCTGCGTCAGGAAGCTCAGCTCTGACTTGATGTGCGTGAAGTTGCCCTGCAGGCCGAAGCCGCTGAGGAAGCCCGGCAGGAAGGTGAGCCGCTGCTGGTAGGTGACTTCGATGCCCTTCACGAAGCCACCGGGGCTGTCGTTCACCGACGTCACCTGCCACAGGTTCTCGCCATTCAGGTACGCCTGCTGCGCGGGCAGCTGGGCCGCCGCAACGATCAGCGCATATTGCTCCGGTGACAGGAACTCGTCGAGCTTCTCCTGGAAGGTCTGGCTGCGCGGGAAGGAGCCGAGATCCTTGTAGAACGCCGCGACCGAGATCAGCGCGTCGCGTGCGAAGTACCATTCCACCGCCGCGTCGTAATTGGTGGAGCGGAACGGCTGCAATTGCGGGTTGCCGACGGTCACTCGGGGGATGCTGCCGGTGCTGTCCGGCGTCGCGCCCAGCGAGAACGACGTAATGCCAGGTGCCAGGTTGCCGAGCTGCGGGCGCGCCATCGTCTTCGCCGCGGCAAAGCGCAGGACCAGCGTGTCCGTGGGTTCGTAGTTGAGGTTGATCGACGGCAGCCAGTCGACATAGTCGTTGTCGGCGGTGGTCTCCTGCCCGGCGAGCACGCCGGTCGTGCTGACGGAGCGGCTGTCGAGCAGCGTCTTGGCGACGCGCAGGCCGACATTGCCGCGCAGCGGACGGCCGAACACGTTGACGTCGTAATTGGCCTGCAGGTACGCTGCCAAATCGCGCTCCTGCACAAACAGGGTGCCGCCATTGTCGCTGTTGAGGCGCCAGTCGCCGAATTCGTTCACGCAGTCGCATTCGTAACCGAACACGTCGGCGAAGGTCTGCCGGTCCGGGCTCCACCAGGATGTCGGCGTACCCTCCGGCACGTCGAGGCCCGCGCCCCAGTTGACGATGCTGCCCATCTGGCCGAGCGTCAGGTTGGCATATTGCGGCAGGTTCTTGTCGCGGCCGTACTTGTTCAGCTCCGCGATGGTCGGGATGACCGCCAGGCTGCGGCCCGCCTCCCGCTGTTCGTAGTTGAACTTCTTCCAGCTGAGGCCGAACGCCAGCTCGAATTCGGGCGCCAGCGACCACAGGAAATCGCCGCGTGCCGTCTGGTACCGGTTCTTGTTGTAGCGGAAATAGCGGGAGATGCCGGCATAGCCCTTGGCCAGCTCGCCGCCGGTATATTCCAGCGGGTTGGTGACGTCGAAGCCGGGGATGAAGGTCGGCATGTCGCCGCCCTCCCGCTCGTCGAAGATGTAGCCGTTCTTGTCCAAGCCGTAGACATCGGTGCGGCCGCCATCGATGCTCAGTTCGGACTGCGACCGGCCATACAGGAACTGCGACGTCAGGTTGTCCGACCATTCGTGATCGACGATGGCATCGATCTGGTAGAACTTGGACCGGTTTTCGGCGTAGGCATTGTTCGTCATCCAGTCGACGCGGTCGAGCGCAATGTAATCGGCCTGGTTCGCATCGTTCAGGTTCACGTCCCGCACCGCGACATGTTCCTTGCCGACGAGCTGGTCGTAGAACTGGATGCCGCGCCGGTCGACCGCGGCCCGCGCCGCATTGTACCCGACCGACAACGGGTTGTTGTAATAGTCGTAGGTGTCGAGGTTGTACGGGTTGGTCGAGAACGTCGTGGTGCCAAGCACGCCGGGCACCGAGATGTAGCTGCTGCCGTTCCACACCTGCGCGGTCGGCAGCACGCCCACCGTCGGATCGCCGAGGGAGCCGGCGCAGTTCAACGTCGCGGTGGTGTTGCAGACATTGGCGTAGGCCGCGCGGCGATCGACGAAATAGTTGGAGGGCGACTGGCCCGCGACATACGGACGCAGCCCCGTGGTGGTATTGGTCAACCCGATGGATGCGCGCGCCTGGTCGCCGTGGCGGTTGAGGCCGAACGGGCTCAGGATGCGTGATTCATTGTCCTGGTTGAACTTGGCGTACAGTCCGTCGACCGTGAAGCGCGTGCGGTCCGTCGGCTCCCATTGCAGCGTGCTGGTCAGGCCCAGGCGTTCGTACTGGGTCCGGCGCTGCTGCAGACCGACCAGCGCCGGCACGATGGCGGTGGGATTGGCATCCAGCAGCGAGAAGGCCGCCGGGTTCGATCCGAACATCAGCGAATTGGCATCAATGCCGTTCGCCACCTGGCCGACGCCCGACGGCGCCGGGGTCAACGGGCCACGGTCGCCCAGCGCGAAGCCGTAGTAGCAGTTCAGTGGCGAGGTGTTGGTGGTCGCGTTGACCGTGTTGACGGTTGTCGAACAGGTCGGCCGGACCGAACTGCCCGTACCGTTGCGCACCGGCCCTGCCAGGTCCGATCCGCGATAGTTGAATTCGAACTGGCCGGGATTGCGGTCGTACACGCTGATCTGGCTGTCGCGCTCCTGATAGGCGCCCGAGATCAGGAAACCCAGCGTACCGTCGAAGAAGGTATCGGAGAACATGCCGGCGATGCGCGGATTGTGGCGCTCGTCATTCTCGAAATAGGTGTCCTGGACGGACACCACCAGGGTGAGCTTGTCGTAATCAAGCGGCCGGCCGGTGTTGAGATCGACTGTGGAGCCGAGCGACCCTTCCTCCACCGATGCTTCGGCCGACTTGCGCACGGTCAGCTTGCTGAACAGGTCGGACGCGAACACGTTGTAGTCGAAGCCGCGCGTGCGGTTGATGTTGCTCTGACCCTCCTGCGAACCGGCGCTGGCGATCGTCTCCATGCCGTTCAGCCGGGTGCGGACGAAGTCACCGCCCAGGCCGCGCACGGTGATGGTGCGGCCCTCGCCGGTGCTGTCACGCTCGATCGTGATGCCGGGCAGGCGCTGGAGCGATTCGGCAAGGTTTGTATCGGGGAACTTGCCGACATCCTCCGCCGTGATCACGTCGATCAGCGAGTTGGACGCGCGCTTCTCGTTCAGCGCCTTGCGCAGCGATGCGGCGTAGCCGGTGACGACGATCTCACCGCTGTCGGTGGCCTGCTCGGCCGGCTCCTCCGGGTTGCGGGCGGCGTTGGCGGCCTCTTCCTCCTGCTCCTGCACACTCTGGCCCGGATCGGGCGTGGTCGTCGCCGGCGGCGCCGTGGTGACCTGCGCCCAGGCCGGTGCGCCGGTCAGCGCGATCGCCAATGCGGCGGCGGATACTGTCAGATGCGCAGCCGCACGGCTGCTACTAAAGATGTCGCCCATATTCCTCCCCCTCTTGCGCCCTCGAATCGTAAGGAAGCGCAAGGCCGTCTTTCGCAGCCATTTGAATGGCTGCCTTATCGTTCCGGCAGGAGCAACGTTTATTTGCGGTTTCGTCCGCTTCGGTTCGTTTCGATCCGGGAAAGATCCATAGGGTAGGCGCGCTGCGCAAGCGCTGCTCGCCCGTTCAGGCCTGCTCGGAACGGGTCACCTTGTTGTCGGGCAATGGGTATTCTCCTCCATGGGCTGGGTCACAGCCACCGATGGTGATCAGCGCTTCCATGTCGATCGGACGGTCTCCCGCCACCTGCGACAGGGGCGAGGTGCAGGCGGTCACCGCCGAGCCGGGACAGGCCAGCACAGCCGGAGGCCGTATGCATCTGTTTAATGCGGAGAGCTTTTCTTAACCTCTATTTGCTCAAAATGGCACAGTTTGAGCGGCCGGGCGTACCTCCTGCTGGTTGACGATCAAATGTCTGATATCGCACAATAGCGATTGCGCCTAACGCCCACCCCTATGCCCAGCTGCGACTGATGAGGGGTTTCAAGCGGCTGCAAAGAAGTAACCGGTCGCGAGGAGTTTCGCATCAATGTGGACAGGCTCATCTGGCGCCGACAAGTTCGTGGACGTGATCGCTCTGCCGGCCGATCCCGATACCGCCGTCACTGTGTCAAAGCGCACCTTGGCCATCTTCATTGCGGGTGACCTTCCGGTCGGGCAGGTCTGGCTTGCGCCCGGTGCAAGCACGGGGCTGCCCAGTGACATCGTCGACCGGGTGGCACGGCGCGGGGCGTCACGCCCGCAGCCGTTGCGACGCCCGACGACCAGCCTTGTCGTATGCACGCGGGACCGGCCGGAGGAACTGCGCCGTTGCCTGGCAAGCCTTGCCGGGCAGAGCATGCCGGCAGACGAGATCATCGTGGTCGACAATGCCTCCAAGGGGCCGCAGACGCGGCGTGTCGCGGAAAGTGCCGGTGTCACCTACGTGCGGGAGGATCGGCCGGGCCTCGATTTCGCGCGCAACAGCGGTGTTCTCGCCTCCACGGGAGAGATCATCCTGTATGCCGATGACGACACCGAGATCCACCCGCGGTGGATCGAGAACGTGGTCGCCGCATTCGATCGCCCGGATGTGGCGGCCGTCACCGGGCTGGTGCTACCCGCCACCCTGATCACCGAAGCGCAGTGGCTGTTCGAACGCGACTGGAGTTTCGGCCGGGGATACGACCGGATCGATTACGATCGTGACTTCTACCGGTCCACCCGCAGGCGCGGTTGTCCCGCCTGGACCGTCGGCGCCGGGGCGAACATGGCCTTCCGCCGCAGCGTGTTCGACCAGATCGGCCTGTTCGACGAACGGCTGGATGTCGGGCAGGCGGGCTGTTCCGGTGACTCGGAGTACTGGTACCGCATCCTCGCCGCCGGCCTGACCTGCCGATACGAACCGACGGCGGTTGTCTGGCACCACCACCGACTGACCATCGATGGCCTGAAAAGCCAGATCTTCCATTATCTGCGGGGGCATACGGCGGCGCTGATGGTGCAGTACGAACGCACCGGCGACATCGGCAATCTGTACCGGGCGTTCTTCGCGATGCCCCGCTACTATCTTGGCGGGTATGTGAAACGGCTGCTCCGTGGCGTAACCCCCAACACGCGCTTTCTGGGTCAACAGGTGAGCGGGGCCATATCCGGGCTGGTGTTCTATGCTCGCACCCCGCGTTCCGCGCGTGGCGAAGGGCGTCCTCCTCAGGAAGTGATGTCCGGCGCGGCAAGGACCGCGCGCCGCGCTGCCTGACGCCTGCGCGCTACGGGCACGGCGGGGCCTGCCGCCCGCCGATGCCCCGTTCGGCGCGGACCCGAAAGCCGCTGGTTGAAGGTGATCGACCGCCGTATGGCTGGAACCATGTCGAAGTGTACCGGCGCGGACCGGCCGAGCAACAGGCGGCGTATTGCCTTCGTGATCAACTCCATCGGCTATGGCGGGGCCGAGCGGGCACTGGCCAATATCCTGGAGGCGGGGCTATCGAAGCGGCCGGACTGGGATATCCACCTGGTCATCCTGGACGACATGGCGCATCGCCGACAGATGCCCGCCGGCATCGTCGTGCATACGCTGGACGCGCGGGAGCGGACCGGGCGTTCGATCAGGGTCCTGCGCACCTGCCTGGCTGAACTGCGCCCGAACCTGGTGGTGAGCTTCCTCGTCCGCGCCAATGTGGCATCCGCCTGCGCTGGCCGGCTGCTCGGTATCCCGGTGATCGTATGCGAACGGATGCACCTGACATCCCATTTTCGCCTGAAGTATCGTGGTTGGCGCCATCTTGCCGCCCGCGTCGCCCCGCGCCTGTGCTACCGTCTGGCGACCCGCATCCTGGGCGTTTCGGAAGGCGTCAGCGAGGATCTTGCGCTGAATTTCGGTGTCGATCGGTCCAAGCTCGCCACGATCAACAACCCGTACGACATCGCCGCCATCCGCCGCGACGGGGAGAAGGAGCCGGAGTTTGCCTTGCCTGACCGCTTCATCGTTGCGGCCGGCCGGTTGGAACTAGGCAAGAACTTCGCCGGCCTGATCCGGGCCTTTGCCGCTAGCCGTATAGGCGGGCAACTGGTCATCGTGGGGGAAGGGGGGCAGCGGAGCGAACTGCAACGCCTCGTCACGGATTTGAACCTGACCGATCGCGTGATACTGCCTGGTTACGCATCCAATCCGTTCGCCATCATCGCCCGTGCGAAGTTCTTTGTTTCCTCTTCTCTCAACGAGGGGTTCCCCAATGCGCTGGTCGAGGCGATGGTTCTGGGCAAGCCCATCGTCGCGACGGATTGCCCATCCGGCCCGGCGGAGATCCTGCGTGGTGCGGCGCCCACCGCCGCCGGCGAGGTCGCCCTGGCGGAATATGGCATGCTGGTCAGGCCTCAGGACGATGCGGCCCTTGCCCATGCGATAGACTTGATGGCGGCCAACCCCATGCTGGAGCGATACAGGCAGAAATCTATCCAGCGGGCCGGCGATTTTGCGGCTCCGATCATCAGCGGCCAGTATTGGCGGTTGTTTGACGGTGTCGCCGCGGGATCAGGCCGGGATCGCGCTAGTCAGCCATGATGGCGGTATACAGCGCGATGTGGTCACGCGCGGCAATCGACCAGTCCGTACGATGGTGTGCAATGGCTTCGCGCGACAGGTATGCGCTGTAATCCTGCACCGTCAGCGCGGCGGTGAGCGCATCGACATCGCCCACCGGCAGGTAGCATTGTGGTTCAAGCCCGAACTCTCGATGCGGCGGTATGTCGCTGAGCAGGATGGGAATCCCGGCCGACAGGGCTTCCGCCACCACCAGTCCAAAGCCTTCCATGTGGGAGGGGTGGACGAACAGGGCCGCCCCTTCGTAGAGTTGCCGAAGATCGGCGCCGGACCGATAGCCGGCGAACACGACGTTTGCCGGGGCCTGTTCCTGCAATGCCTCGGCATAGGCAGTGTTGCCCGCGGCAGATCCGACTATGGCAAGCTTGTACCCGTCGAGACCGGCACCGGCGAACGCGGCGACCAGTTCATGGAAGCCCTTGGTGGCTTCCAATCGCCCGACGGCCAGCAGGTATCGACCCGCTTCCAGATCGAGATCGTCCAGGACTGTCGAGGAGCCGCCGGTGGCTATATCATCGAGGCTGCCGGCATGGCGGATGGCAACGGTGCGGCGCCGGGCCGCCGGAACCCGTTGGAGGAAGTCGTCGCGGAGCCAGTCGCTGACGCAGACTACGCGATTGGCGAAGCGGCCGGCCAGCCGTTCCCCCGTCATCAGGAACAGGCGGCCCAGGTGACCCCACTTGGGGCGCTGGTAGTCGGGGGCGTGGTGGGTCACGACCGTACGGACGCGCAGCAGCCATGCCAGCGGGGTGAAGAATGCCGGCCCTATCCCGTGGATGTGGATGATGTCGGGCTTCAGCCGCAGCCAGGCATAGAGGATGGCCCATGCCGTATGCACCACGGTGTCGACGCCCCAGATGAACGGCGACCAGAGCGACAGCACCTGCGTGCCGCGAAAATCGAAGCGGTCTTCCGGTCCGTAGCCGCGCCGGATCAGCAACGTGACCCGCACGTCCGCATCGTTTGCCACGATCGCGGGATACAGGCGCTCGCACTGCGCCTCTATCCCGCCGATCACGTTGGGCACGCCGCGCAGCCCTATCACGCAGACGTGCATCACCGCTTCCCGAACGCTGCCGGGATGCGGCGACCGCCCGCCATCCTGTCAATCATGTGATCGGAGCCGCGCAAGGCACGACGCCATGATCGGGCGCCTTCATGACGCGGATTATCGCTGCGCCAGCAGAGAGCGGAAGTAGGACACGGTTTCCACCAGCCCGTCACGCAAGGCGACGCTTGGCGCCCAGCCCAGAGCGGTGCGGGCACGTTCAATCTCTGGCTGGCGCTGGCGTGGATCATCCTCGGGGAGCGGCCGGAATTCGATCGGGGATCGGCTGTCGGTCAACTCCACCACCAGTTCGGCCAGTTGCAACATCGTGAACTCACCCGGATTGCCGAGGTTGATCGGCCCGGTGACATCCTCCGGTGTATTCATCAGGCGGATCAGGCCGTCTATCAGGTCTGATACGTAGCAGAAGGAGCGGGTCTGCGAGCCGTCGCCATAGATCGTGATGGGAGAGCCGGACAACGCCTGGACAATGAAGTTCGACACGACCCTGCCATCGTCCGGCTGCATTCGCGGGCCATAGGTGTTGAAGATCCGCGCGACCTTGATCTCGAGCTGATATTGCCGGTTGTAGTCGAAGAACAGCGTTTCCGCACACCGCTTCCCTTCGTCATAACAGGACCGGAACCCGGTCGGGTTAACCTTGCCCCAGTATGACTCCGGCTGCGGGTGCACCTCCGGGTCGCCATACACCTCCGACGTTGACGCCTGCAGGACGCGGACGTGCAGCCTGCGGGCGAGGTCGAGGACGTTGATCGCGCCGTGTACGCTGGTCTTGGTGGTCTGGACCGGGTCGCGCTGGTAGTGCACCGGGCTGGCGGGGCAGGCGAGATTGTAAATCTCGTCCACTTCCAGATGGATCGGCTGCGTGACGTCGTGACGGACAACGTCGAACAGATCGTGCGACAGCAGGTGCCGGATGTTGTCGCGCGATCCGGTGAAGAAGTTGTCGAGGCAGATGACCTCGTTGCCGGCCGCGATTAGCCGGTCACACAGGTGGGAGCCCAGAAAGCCGGCGCCCCCCGTCACAAGTATCCGCTTCCGATGCATGCCTCGCCCCCTTAGTCACACCTGCCTGTGGCATGGCTGAAAGAGCAGAATCTTCAAGCGCCTGCGGCGATAGCGTCTCGACTTGAACCACCCGGTCGGCCAGCCTGGACAACCGGGAGCGCCAGCGGAGCCGACCGATGGACAGCGGATCGCCGCCTACATGAACCGGATATCCTTGAACACCTTGCGATCGTCCAGACGATACTTGAGGAAGCGGGCACCCAGTCTTGCGCGTTCTTTCGCGCGTCCGAGCACGCTGCCGTCACGGGTCTTTTCCTCCAGCACGGACGATGCGCGCTGCCAGTTCCGGTTTGTCAGCGATTCGCGTATCAGCCAGTCGATGTAGAACCGGCGGCCATAATCCAGTTCGTAGATGGAATGGGGGTGCCTTTCGAGCATCTCGGCACGCACGATCGCGTCGGATCGCAGCATCTGCGCCGCGTCGCCCGACATCGATCCTGCCAGTGCCCGGTAGCCGACAAGATGATCGCGGATCACGGTGAACAGGCTGCGTTCCGCAAGCAGCAGGTACAGCTTCCAGTCCTCGCACCCTTGTGCCCTTTGCGCCCGCAGGCCCGGGTCATAGCCGCCCGCTTCGATCACGAGATCGCGCCGCATCAACGCGCAACTGCCATTCCCCACGAAGTTGCCGACGAACAATTGCGGCAGCACATCGCCTTCATGGACCGGCCTGCCACCGCGGGAGGTGATGGTGCCATGTCCGTCGATCACCGCGCTCCAGCAATAGACTAGCCCCGTTTCCGGCCCGCCGGCGCGCATCGCCCGCATCTGACGTTCAATCTTGCGCGGACGCCAGAGGTCATCCGCGTCCACAGGCGCGACAAAGGCCCCTTGCGACACGTCCAGTCCGTGGTTCCGGGCTGCCGCCACCCCCCCGTTCTTCTGCGTGATGACGCGGATGCGCGGATCAAGGGCTGCCTGCGCCTCCGCCAAAGCGCGCGTGTCATCGGACGAGCCATCATCGACCACGATAATGTCGAGCGCCCGGTATGTCTGCGCGCGAACGCTTTCCAGCGTTTCCGTTATGGTCGCGGCCGCATTGTAGGCCGGTATGATTACGCTGACCAATTCCTCGCGCACGTCCACCCGCAACACTCCTCAGATTTGGCACAGCCATATTGATTGACCAGCGGTTCGGCCAAGTGATGAACCCTGCATTGTCTCATTACCATGCATGCGGCAGCGTCACAGGACAAGACAGGCAGGTCAGAGGGCGCTAGCAAGTTGCCGGGGAAATCCATCGATGTGATGGACGGCCGAGCGGGAAGCACATTGATGAGTAGCGGGCGGTCGGACGCACCCGGTATTTCCACGCGGACAGGCGCGGGTGCAGGTGGCGGCACCCTGGTGCGACTGTGGGATGTAATCGTCGTCCTCGTCACACGGGATTACAAGGGCCGGTACAAGAATACCGTCATCGGCCTGGGCTGGTCCCTCATCAGCCCCCTGATGTACCTGGCGGTTTTCTATACGGTTTTCCGGATTGCCTTTGCGATCTCCGTACCGTTCTACGCAACTTACGTCTTTATCGGCGTCCTTGCATGGATGTGGGTCCAGTCGGCGTTGAATGATTCTGTCGGCAGCATCACGTCGCGGCCGAACTTGATCATGCAACCGGGTTTTCCCGTGGCCGCGCTGCCGATTGCGGCGATCGCCACCAACCTGATTACCTTTGCCGCTGCCACTCCGGTTCTGATCCTGATCGCCCTGATCGAAGGGGCCGGGCTGCATGTATCGATCCTGCTTATGCCGCTGATCGCGGCGGTGCAGTTCCTGCTGATGCTGGGCTTCGCCTATATCGTCGCGGCTTTGAATGTCGTGTTCCGGGATACGCAATATATCCTGCCGGTGGTGCTGCAGCTTGGCTACTACATCTCCCCAATATTCTATGATCCGGCTTCCATTCCGGCAGAATACCGTTCCCTCCTCCAGCTCAACCCCTTGTACCATATCATCGCCGGGTATCGGGCCGTGGTGATCGACGGGGTGGCGCCGCAATTCCTGCCGCTCGCGATCGTGGCTGCCGCATCGATCGTACTGCTGGTCATCGCGCACCGCTATTTCATGCGCGCGAGTGCCAATTTCCTGGAGGAGATTTGATGCAAGGTCGCATTTCGGCCAGCGGTGTCGGCAAGCGGTTCCGCGCACGGCACGAAGACGCGCCCCGCACCGCCAAGGAGTGGTTGTTGCGCCTGGGGTCGCACAAGCGCTCGACCGACCATTTCTGGGCGCTGCGTGACCTGTCGATCGAAGTCCCGGCCGGCGAGATGCTGGGGGTCGTCGGCCACAATGGCGCCGGCAAGTCGACCTTGCTGCGGCTGCTGGGCGGCGTGATGCAGCCGGACGAGGGACAGCTGCTGACGGGCGGCCGCGTGGGGGGCATGCTGGCCCTGAATTCCGGCATGCACGAGGATCTGAGCGGTCGCGACAATATCCTGATCAACGGCGTCATTGCCGGGCTGTCACGAACCGAGATCAGGGAGCGACTGGACGAGATCATCAGCTTTGCCGAGCTGGAGCAGTTCATCGACAATCCGGTCCGCACCTATAGCAGCGGGATGAAGCTGCGTCTCGGCTTCGCCACGGCGGCTCACGTTCAGCCCGACATCCTGCTGATCGACGAGGTGCTATCGGTCGGCGATGTCGCCTTCCAGCAGAAATGCCTCGATCGCATCCAGTCATTCCGGGCCCGGGGCTGCACGATCGTATTGATCAGTCACGATCTGGGGCAGGTGGAAAAGCTGTGCGATCGCGTGCTGTGGCTGAGCGGCGGCCATGTCGCGGCACTTGGCGCAGCGGCCACGGTGGTGCCGGATTACCGCGTCACGATGATGAACCGGACGCGTGTGATGACCAGGGACGACTTTCCAACCGTGATCTCCACCGATGGGGTGACTCTCGAACCGATGAAGAACCGGTTCGGCTCCTTTGAAGCCAGGATCTCCGGGGTCCGTGTCAGTGGTCCGAATGGCGATGGCTCGAAGATTTTCTCGCCCGATCAGCCCATCGTCATCGACATCGACATCGACGGCGCCGGGCTGCAGAAGCGTGGCATCGTCGCCGTGGCGTTCGGAAATGACGAGCGCGGCAATCCGCTGGACCTGAATACGTGGGGCGAGGGCATCGACCTGCCCGAACTGGGTCAGCTTCGCTCCGTGCGGCTCACCATCGACAGGCTGGACCTCGCCCCAGGCGACTATTTCCTGACGATCGGATTGTACGAGGCAGGCTGGGCCTACGCTTATGATTACCAATGGCGTGTCTCCCACATCACCATCAGCAACGGCGTGGCCACCACCGGGCCGTTGAGCCCGCCTCGGCGGTGGGATGTCCAGTACCAGGTCAGGGATGCTGCAACCGGCTCTGTTGCCACCTGAGCGCCGTCTCCACGATGAAGTCGATGGATGATCGCGACGGCATCCAGCCGAGCTTCGCCTGGGCGCGGGCCGCCGAGGCCACCAGCATCGCCGGATCGCCGGGCCGGGGCGGGGCATGGACGACCTGCAGCCCGCCCCCTGTCGCCCGGTTCACCGTATCGGCCAGTTCCAGCACCGATGTTCCGGTGCCGGTGCCCAGGTTGAAAATCTCCACCCCGGTTGCATCCAGCAGCTTTTCCGCTGCCAGAACATGCGCATCGGCAAGGTCGGCGACATGGATGTAGTCGCGGATGGCGCTGCCGTCCCGCGTGTCGAAGGCGGTGCCGTTGACGCGGAAGACGCCACCCTCCTTCAGCGCGGCCGCGATGGCGAGGGGGATGGCATGGGGCTCCGGCTCATGCCGTTCGCCGATCTCCCCGTCAGGGTCACAGCCGGCCGCATTGAAATAGCGCAGGATCGTGGATGAGAAGCCATATGCCTGGCAGTAATCTTCCAGCATGCGTTCAATGATGAACTTCGACCAGCCGTACGGGTTGATCGGCGCCTGCGGGTGATCTTCATCGATCGGCAGGCGCACCGGATTGCCGTAAGTCGCACAGGTGCTGGAAAACAGGATCCGCGCCACGCCCTTGGCACGCATCGTTTCCAGCAGAGCAAGCGTCCCGGCGGTGTTGTTCGAGTAATAGAGATCCGGCTGCTCGACGGATTCCCCGACATAGGCGTAGGCCGCGAAGTGGGCGACGAGATCGGGTGCGTAGCGGTCGATCGCCGCGCCAACCGCGTCCCGGTCCGCGATATCCGCCTCCACCAGCGGGCCCCACTTCACCGCATCGCGCCAGCCCCGGCTTAGATTATCCAGCGTGACAACGTTCCACCCGGCTGCGGCGAACGCCTTGCAGCAATGCGAGCCGACATAACCGGCACCACCTGTCACCAGAACCGTCTTCATGCAGCCTCCATAAGTTTCAGGCGCCGTGCGCCGCATCCAGTCGAGCGTCGGATCGACCAGCCGGCTCCGTCAACCACGATACCCCGCGATCAAACCGACACCTCCCGCAGCCACGCCGAATTCGTCGCTTCACGCTACCACTTCCTCCTGCCAGCACCAGCGTCTATGGCGTGATTGTCTAGGCTGCGACATCTCACCCCAGGGGCGATACGCTGTTTGTCACGACGCGCTGTTTGGGCAAGGATCGGATGCAGGCGACCAATCGGGGTATGATGGCGATGGCGGCAATTGCATCACCTCCGCCCATGTCGTGCCTGCCGGACCTGCATGGGTGGGCAGGCTGAGCCGTGGGCACCTACGACCCCCAAGAGCTCGTTTCCGTAATCGTGCCAGCGTTCAACGCCGGTCATTTCATCCATCGCACGCTGCAGAGCATCGTCTCGCAAACACACCGGGCGATGGAGATAATCGTGGTGGACGATGGGTCGACCGACGATACTGCGGCCCAGGTGGAGCGATGGAGCCGCAGCGATCCGCGCATCCGCCTCGTCCGGCAGGACAATGCCGGCGTCGCAGCCGCGCGCAATGCGGGGATTGCGCAGGCGCGGGGTCGATACGTTGCCCCGGTCGATGCCGACGATCTCTGGGCTCCGGACAAGCTGGAACAGCAGTTGACCGCCGCATCGGGGGCCGACCGGACGATCGGCCTGGTCTACGGCTGGTACGTCCAGATCGACGAAGCTGATCGGGTAGCCCGCAAATATGCCGACATGCCAGATGCCGATGCGCTGTTGCCCGCGATGTGTCG
This sequence comes from Croceibacterium sp. TMG7-5b_MA50, assembly GCF_039830145.1. NCBI lineage: Bacteria > Pseudomonadati > Pseudomonadota > Alphaproteobacteria > Sphingomonadales > Erythrobacteraceae > Croceibacterium > Croceibacterium sp. TMG7-5b_MA50. Next base: position 2,852,090 of record NZ_CP156082.1, read on the forward strand.
CAACAACATCCTGGGGTCCGGCAGTCTGCCGCTGCTGCTGCGGGAAGCCGTCATCGAAGTGGGCGGGTACGACGCATCGCTGCGGGCGCGCAACGCGCAAGGGTGCGAGGATTACCGGCTCTATTTCAGCATCATCGAGCGATACGCGACCGCGATTGTTCCAGCCTATCTGCTGGGTTACCGTATCCATGGTTCCGGAATGTCAACGAATGTCGATGCGATGATGCGCTCCCGCGCCATCGTCACCGCAGAGATCGCGGAGCGCCATCCGCTTTGGCGAAGGAAGCTGCAGCGCGGCAATATCAGAGTGATGCGTTTTACCCTGTCGCGGCTGATCCGCCATCGGCGCTGGAATGAAGCGCGCGTTATGATTGCCCGGATGATGCGTCTGGATGCAGCCGGGACGATGGCCGAATTGGGCAGCGGGGCGTGGCTCGCCTGCCGCCTGCTCGCCACGAAGATCGCCCACGCAGCGGGTGCTGTGACCGAGCGGCGTTTTGCGATCGGGGCAATGCCCTATGTTCTCGACGAGGCGGCACCCCGGGGGCACGGCACGCGTCACGACTGACCGACGCGTTCCACTCCCGGCCGGGCTTCGCCGGCAGACGCCGGATGGTCCGCAGTGCTTGCCGTTTACTGCGTACGCTGCACGAAGGGCAGCATGGCGGCCGCCACCTTCTTTGACCCATAGACGCTGAAGTGCCCGTTATCGCTCATGATCGTCTCGCCATTTTCATAGACCAGACAACCATCCTTCCGGCACAGCACCTCCGCCGGGTCGAAGTAGTCTCGCGGCCCCACCATCTGCTGCAAGGTCCTGTTGGTCCGCCAATCGTTGCGCGGCTGCATGTAGAATGGCGCAAGCGGCTTGTCCCGCTGCTGCAGACGGTGGGCCAGATATTCGGGATTGGAGAAGCTGTATTCCGGGCTGTCCGCCACGATCATCACACGCAAACCCCACTTCCTCAACTGTCGCACGGTCTGCGCCACATCGCTGAGCGGCATGCCGCTCTCCTCGCTGGCATATTCCCAATGCCCTGACAGGATGACCTGCTGCACGCCGAATTGGTCGATGATGTCCGGCACCCGGGCATTGACCGCATCGCAATAGGGGCGCGGTTCGCCGGTATTGTGCAGCACCGGCAGGCACGCAGCGGACGAATACAGCAGGATGTTCGCATCGACGGGCGAAGATGCGGAGATGCCGTGCTTGTAATGGTTGGCATGCGAGTCCCCCCACAGCAAGGTGACGGGCGCAGCGGCCTTGCGCGTGATAAAGCAGGCATCCCCGCCCCATGCCTCTTCAGCGTCATTGAGAAAGCAATTTGCTGCCGTCGCCGCAGGCTGCGTCGTTTCCGTGATCTGCAGGTTGGCGAACCGCCGGGGCAGCCCGTCGGTCAGATAGAGGGTCAATCCGGCACCGGCGAGCGCCGCAAGCCCAATCGCGGATCCGATCCAGATCACCCGATCAGGAACTTTCTCGCGGTTGCGAACGGGCTGTTCGACAAATCGCCAGAACAGGGCGGCCAGCGCGATCATCCCGGCAAGCAGGCCCACTTTTTCCGCCAATGTGGCGGGTCGGATCAGCGCGTATTCGAAGAACACGATGACCGGCCAATGGACCAGGTAAAGCGAATAGGAGATGAGGCCGATGGCGATGAGCGGCGCGGTACCGACCAGCGCGCCCATCCGGGTTTCATGCGCGCTGTTGGCGTGGATGAACATCGCCGCACCAAGGCAGGGCCACAGGGCGTTGTAGCCTGGGAAGGGGCTGCTGGAATCCAGCCACACCGAAGCGCCCAGGATCAGCGCAATGCCGGTGGCCGAAAACATCTCCGCCTGCGCGGCGGAGCGGTGCGGCGGCACATAGCCGAGCGCAACGACGGAGCCGGCCAGCAATTCCCATGCGCGGGTTGGCAGCAGATAGTAATTGGCTTCCGGCGCGAGCCACACAGCAGCGATGCCGCCGGCGAATGACACCACCAGGAGCGCAAGCAAGGGCACCCGGTAACCACCCGGTCCTTTTTTGCCGAGCAGCAGAAGCAGCAGCGGCAAAAAGAGATAAAATTGCTCCTCGACGGCCAACGACCACGTGTGAAGCAGCGGCTTCAGCTCGACCGCGCCGTTGAAGTAGTCAATCTGCTGCCAGAACAGGACGTTGGACGAGAACGTCGCCACTCCGACCAGGCTAGTCCCCACATCGCGCAGTTCGTCCGGCATGAAGATCAGCAGGCCGGCGACAAGGACCAGCAGGCAAGTGGCGAACAGCGCAGGCAGGATGCGCCGTGCCCGGCGTTCGTAAAATTTCAGGATGGAGAACCTGTTCTCCTCCATCTCGCGCGCGATCACTCCCGTGATGAGGAAGCCGGAGATGACAAAGAAGACGTCGACACCGATGAACCCGCCGCTGAACAGACCGCTGCGCAGGTGGAACAAGATGACCGGCAGCACCGCCAGCGCGCGCAGCCCGTCAATGTCTCGCCGATGGCCGACCGTGGCGCGCGCAGCCGAAGAGCCGAATAGCGGCAGCGATGACGAGGGGCCTAAGGCCGAGGCACCTTTCATGGCAAGTTCATCCATCTATTACGGAGCGAATGCCAAATAAATAACAAGGAAGGCCTGCGTGAATGCACGCAAATTCAGGCAGATAACTTGGAATATCTATCGTCAGGCAAACAACGTCGAGCGTAAAACTTATTCAAGGCTTCAAAATCGCTTCCAAAGCTTCAACTATTAACCTATATGAGGGAGGTGTGGCTGCAAAGTGTTTTCTTGCTGCGCTGCAGCATGTCATCCCGGTCGGGGCACAGCCCGTCGCATGTGGCGCAACGTGATTTCTGCTTGGCAGGCCACCTTGCACGGACGGTTGAAGCGCCGGGCCTCACGCAAGGCGGCTATCTCGACCATGCAGCACAGTGAGGGATAGAATGAGCAGTCTTCAGCGGTTCCGCGGCGACATTCAGGGACTGCGCACGCTCGCGGTCATTCCCGTGGTGCTCTTCCATGCGTATCCGCACCTGATTCCGGGCGGCTACGCCGGGGTCGACGTATTCTTCGTCATTTCCGGCTATCTCATCTCCCACATTCTCCTTCGGGAGATCGCCGCCGGCCAGTTTTCCATCGCCCATTTCTACGTACGGCGCGTGAGGCGGCTTTTTCCCGCGCTCTACCTGGTGCTGGCCACGACGCTCATCTGCGGTCTAGTGCTGCTCCCGCCGGAGCAACTCGCCACGCTTGCGCGCACCACGCTGGGCACGATCTTCTTCGTCTCGAACATCGTCCTGCAGCGACAGACCGGCTATTTCACTGACAGTGCCGAGCTGAACGCCCTGCTGCACACCTGGTCGTTGGCGGTGGAGGAGCAGTTCTACCTCTTCTTCCCCATCTTCCTCTACCTTGTCTCGCGCTATTGGCGCCGGTGGCTCAAGCCGCTCCTGTGGCTGGGGTTGCTTGGCTCGCTCGTGATCTGCGAGGTGCTGCTGCGCACGGGTCACGCGTCACCGGCCTTCTACTCGGTCGCGACCCGCGCCTGGGAGCTGCTGGTCGGCTGCATCATCGCCGCAGGCCTGCCGAAGCCGCGCTCCGAGCGCATGCTTGACGTGCTATCGTGGGTTGGTCTTGCGCTGATCGCCGGGGCTTACGCGTTGCTAACCCCGACGTCGGTTTTCCCAGGCCTGGCGGCGCTACCGGCCTGCGTCGGTACCGCGCTGGTGCTCTACGCGGGCGAGGGACGGGACTCGGCCGCCGGCCGTTGGCTGTCCATCAGGCCATTTCTGTTCGTCGGCGGTCTGTCCTATTCGCTGTATCTGTGGCACTGGCCGGTCTTCGTATTCCTTCGTTGGGCGACGCTGAACGACGCTACGCCGGTCCAGCTGATCGCAGCTGTCGCCGTCGCCTTTGCCCTGTCCGTACTGAGCTGGCGCTTCGTCGAGCAGCCAATGCTGCGCCTCGCGCTTCCGGATCGCCGGGTGCTCGCGGGTGGGGTCGCGGTCATGGCCGTTGTCGCTGCTGCTTGTCTTGTCCTCATTGGAGGGCGCGGCCTGCCGAACCGCTTCGCTGACGAAGACCGCGCAATACTTGCCGCCGCCAAGGACAGCAATCCGCGCCGCTTGCAGTGCCACAGCAATGAGGAGGAGAAAACCGAAGTAAGCTATGCGCAAAGCTGCACGTTCGGAGCCGAGCCCGCCCGATATCAGGTGGCTGTCTGGGGAGACAGCTTTGGCGCCGAGCTCGCGGTCGCACTAGGCGAGAATTTGCGTGCGAGCGGCGGCCAGGTCATCCAGATCACCTCCTCCTCCTGCCCGCCTTCGGTCGGCTTCTTGCCTTCAAACCGTATCGGTTGCCCGGCGCATAACGCGAAGATACTTGATGCGCTCCTCCGCGATCCAAGTGCCACGCACGTCGTGCTGGTCGCGGATTACTTGATCTACCGAACGGACGATCCCCGTTACGGGGCCCGGTTTCTGCAGGGCTTCGCCGCCGCGGCGGAGCGGCTCAGCGCTGCGGGCAAGCGGCTGACCATCGTCTATCCTGTCCCACGGCAGCGATTCAGCGTGCCACTTGCGCTGGCGCTCGTCCCGGTCGAGCGACGCTCCTCATATGGTCTCGACGTCGCTGACTTCGATGCACAGCTGGGTTCGGTGACGGCCTTCCTCGACGAGCTGACCGCGCGCCTGCGCGCAGACTCCATCAAACCCGCTGACCGCCTGTGCGTCGAAGGCATTTGTCGCGCCTATTTGCCCGATGAAGGCGTTCTGTATTTCGACGACAAGCATCTAAGCCTGGCAGGTGCCCGCTTCGTTCTGGCAAGCGAGCGCTGAAACCCCGAACTCTGCAGGGTTTCAGCACCGCCCGGGTGCATTCCCTTTCAACCAGATCAGCCGCGCGCCTGCCTGACGATCTGGATTAACAGACGACGACGCTCTGGCATCAGGGCAATCAGCAGGCCGGTGTACAGGCATGCCAGCAAGGGGCCGAGGAAAAGACCGGGTATACCGCCGATGACGAACCTCAGCACCGAAAAGGTGATCGCTGCTGCCGGCAGGCCGATCACAGCGGCGGTCATGATGCCGTTTACGGCCAGTTTCCTCACATCGATTCGCGCCACGCTTTGTGCGGTCCACATCTGCATGGCCCAGAAAATGCCGTAGCCGATGGTGCCCCCCCACGCGACGCCGATGCTGCCGAAGGACAAGCCGCCGACGATGCAGGCGATGATGATCGGTTGGCCTACAAGGTACAGCTTGAACTGACGGCCAGACGCGCCGTAAGCGACGAAAATCCAGTATGGCACCTGTCCGAGCAGCTTGAACACCGCGCCGGCAGCGAGCGCCTGCGAGATCGGTGCCGCGGCCAGCCACGCCGATCCGAGCAGGATGCCGATGATCACATCCGCAGTCCCGGCCAAGCAGCCAAAGAACAACGCGCCCCCGGCAATTACGACCGTTTGCGCCGCGACGAGGTAGCGCAGGAACTGCTGGTCATCATCGACGATGCGAGCAAATACCGGCAGGCTGACCCGGCTCATCGGCGACATCATCTGGAGCAGGGGGGTGGTAACAAGCTGGAACGCCCGGCTGTACACGCCCAACTCGTAAGCGCCGAAGCGCATGCCGATCAGCACATTATCGACATTCTTGGACACATAGGCGAGCAATTGGGTGCCGGAGAGGCCCGCGCCGAAGCGGACGATATGCCGGATCGAGGTCGTGCGGCTGGGCCAGGAAGGCCACCATTGTGTCTTTGCAAGCTGGAACAGGAAGAAGGTCACGGACTGGACGATCGCCTGGGTAAGCAGTGCAGCCACGGTCGGCGTCTGCAAAGCGACCAGAATAGCCGCGGCCACGCCGACAGCCTGTGCGGTCAACTCGATCGCACCCATGGTGGAGAACCGCAGGTTGCGCTGCAGTTCCGCTTGCAGCTGCGTTGAAAGGCCGCTGATCAGGAACGTGACTGAAAGTATGCGGGTGATGTTTACCAGTTCAGGTTGATCGTAGAAATTCGCGATGGGAACTGCCAGCAAGAAGCAGATGGCCGCAATGCAGGAGCCAAGTAGGCCATTCACCCAGAAGAGGTTGGACTTTTCTTCATGTGACAGGTTCTTGAGCCGCACCGATCCGACCGAGAGTCCAAAATCTCGTAGCAGGCCGCCAATCCCAGTGATCGCCACGACCATGGACATCAGGCCGATCTCCCGTGGCCCCAGCAGGCGCGACAGGACAATCAGCGAGCCGATCTGCAACCCGGTTCTCAGCATTTGCCAGAACAGGGTCGTCATCGCGCCCCGCGAGGCAGATCGCGCCAGGCTCACCGGCGATCTCCGGCGCGCACGATCTTCTGCAGGCGCGCCTCCATCTCCCTTATTGCGCCTTTGGCGGCGGCGCGCTTCTCGCTCAGTTCTTCGGTCCTGGTGATTTGCTGGTCCAGCAGCCGGGCCGCTGCATCGTCAGTCGACGGCAGGACGGAACTAACATCCTCAAACCCGATCGCCTGAAAATGCCGCTCGATCTTCTCTTCCGGCCAGTCTGTCAGGCACAAGGGCACCGCACCTTCGTTCGCCGCGACGATTAGAACGTGCATGCGATCGCTGACGACGAGCCGCGCGCGTTGGTAGAGCGTGCGCAGGGCACGTTCCTGGGCCGCGTAATCTCCCGTCATCCACGGCATCGGAGCGACGCCGAGACGCGCGGCGATTTCGCCCGACCGTGTCTCGTCACGCCCGACCTGCGTTACGACTTGCACCTGTAGTCCATGCCGCTGCGCGAACTCACCGAGCAGATTGAACCAGCGGGCACTCGGCGATGGGCGATCCCCCCGCATGGACACGATCAGCAGGTTGCGATCGCCCTCCGATTCGTTCGTCGCCTCCTCGGCAAATGCCCAATCCGGCATGACCTGCCCAACGCCGAGTTCCTTGTGCGAGCGCACGTCACGCCATCCGATCAGCAGATAATCGCTGAAGGCGGCGCGCAGCGCGATGCGCCTAAGCAGCGGCAGAGAATGTCGCAGTCCGACACCCAGCAGGACGGTCCGGCCCCCGCGACGGGTGAGCAGGCGTCGCCGCAAATGACTTTTCAATTGTGACCGCACGGACCTCCAGCTGGTCTGCAATTCACCAGGCTTGTCAAAGAGGAGCACTGGTCCTTGTTTGGCGGCGGAGAGCATGGCCGACCACCAGAGGCGATGAGAGGAATAGTACTTCGCATCGGGAAATTGCAGGCTTTCGAGATATGCCGCGCTGTGTTCACCGGCAAAAAGATGCAAGGACCCGTAACTGGCTGCGGTTTGCAGATATTGTCTTCTCAGCACGATGTCGCCGATGTTATCTTCCTGACCGACAACCCTCGCAAACACCTGCATCTGCCGCCTCCAAACAGGCGCAGATCGGCTGCGCATCCGAATTACGCAGATGCAGCAAAAGACCATCGGGTGGCAAGCTGCCCGTGCTGAGAAATCCCGGTTTGCGACGCACGCGCCGAAGGAAAGCGTGCAAGGCACCCGATGGTGCATTGCGCAAAAGGAAGCAGAGCTTGTAACAGGTACGCTGTTCGTTCCGACCGTGGCGACGACCTACCTGATTCGAGGGGCCGGGTGAGCAGTAAGATTAGATCGAAGGGCATTGTCGGTCCGGGCGGGTGCGCTTCAGGCGCAAACTTGTGTCGTCTGCAGCGGGCGATCGGCCGCCTAAGCTGTGCATCGATTGCACCTGCGCAGCCAGCGCCCTGGGCTACCGTCGGGCGGCTTGACTGATGCAGGAACGGCCAGTTGTCAGCGTGATCGTCCCCGTCTGGAACGGCGAGGCAACGATCGAGGACACGATCCGGTCGCTGCTGCAGCAGAGCTACCCGGCAGCGGCAGTGCAGATCATCGTGGTGGACAACGGGTCCACTGACCGCACGGCTGAAATCATCGGCCGTTACCCGGAAGTGACCCTCTTGCGTGAGGAGAAGCCGGGCTCCTATGCCGCGCGAAATACCGGCCTGAAGATCGCCACGGGAACCTATGTTGCGTTCACCGATGCCGACTGCATGGCGCATGCCGCTTGGCTGTCCTCCGCCATCCCGCTGATCGAGGGCGACGCGCAGACCGGAATCGTGGCGGGCCGGATAGAGGTCATCCCCAGCGAAGGGGGATCGCAGCGGGCCTACCTGATCGAGAAGGAACTTTCGTTCAAGCAGCACGAGGCAGTCAAACGCGGAACATGCGTCACCGCCAACTGGGTGAGCCGCACCAGCGTCATCAGGGATGCGGGCGGTTTCGACGAACGGGTCAAGTCGGGCGGCGACTACCTGCTGTCGTCCAGGCTGTCCGGGCAGGGGCTGCGCATCGTCTATGCCGAGAACGCAGTGGTGTACCATCCCTCACGCGGCGACGTTTCCGAGTTGCTGAGAAAGCGGCGACGGGTCGCAGGCGGGGCCTGGGCGCGCAAGGACAAAAGCCTGTACCGGTTAATCCGCGCGGAGATCGCCGGATGCCTGCGCCGCCTTTCAGCCATGGCCCGCGCACCAGGCCTGCGATTGGGGCAGAAGATCAGCGTCATGCCGCTGGTGGTGCTGATGGCGACGACCTCCATCTCGGAGTTGCTGAGATTGTCCATGGGTGGCGATCCACGTCGGGCCTAGTCGGCCAGGCGCCTTTTTGGCTTTCCTACAGGCATATCCATCTTTAGCTGATCTTGGGTCTCGCGAAAAAGGAGGCCCCGATGCCCTACAACCAAACCAGCAATGAACGATTGTTCTGCCGTATTCCCGCCTCGCCGGCCGACGAGGTCGCCGCCACTCACGCCGGTTCCGAGAATCGTGTGCAGCACCAATCCTGCACTTCGTTCAAGTCGCGCGGAGTGGCGCCATGAGCGCGATCGATTTCGTGGCGCGTGCGATCGCCACGCAGGCCACAGCCGCGGTGCCGCAGACCTTTGCCGATCACCTGCGAGCAGCGGAGCGCACCGGGCTGAACCGGATCGACAGTATCGGTCATTCTGAAAGTGGGCTGGGCGCCGCGACTTATCTGAGCGACCTGCTGGCCGACGAGGCGCTGTTCCGGGACCATCCTGCGGCGGTGATCGCCATGGGCAAGGGCAAGTTCCTGCGCCTTGCGGGAGATGCGAGTGGCTATGTCACTCCCGAGCAGCTGGGCTGTCCGCGCTCCGCACCCGGCGTCAATCAGCAACCCTATATTCAAGCGGCGATCGCCTATGCCGAAGCCGTCGGCTTGCGCGGCGTGCTGCTGTCGCAGCCGCGTTACGAATTGTGGGCGCCGGTGCGGCCTGATGGCCTAAACTGGTTGCACCCGGCGGGATCGTGCCTGGTCGTGAGCAAGGGGATCGTCCTGCGCGGCAGCGGCGCGGGGCGCGTGATCTTGGAGTGTCGCAACGCCGTTGGCGGTCGCAATGACAACGTGGTGCAGCAGGCCGCCATTTCCGACTGGCAGGCGGATTGGCAACCGCGCGCCGCGAACGGCAAGGTGCCCTGGATCGGCAGCGCGATCCTGGTCGATCCCGCGGCGCCAGTCATCGATGAGCTCCTGATCGAGAATATCGAGATCGACGGAACTGCCGCCGAAGCTAGCGAGCCTAACCGGACCCATTGCGGGTTGCATTTACAGGGCAATGTTCGCCGCCTGCACCTGCGCGACTTCGCCATTCATGACTGCGCCGGTGATCTTTACGTTCGGAAGGGATCGTCGGAGCCGGCGGAGGAACTGCTCGAAAACTGCGTGTTCGCCGGTACCCCGGCCGCGGCCATCCTGTCCGTCAACTCGGGCCCCGGCCGCTATCTGAATGTCGTTGCGGGCCGGGCCGGCACGGTCGAGATCGTCAGTACCCTGGGGCATCACTTCAATGCCGTGCGGTTGCATGACATGCCTACCTGTCTGATCACCGGTAGCACAGATGGCGAGTTGCAAGCACCCGGACAGGAACAGCCCTACAGCCAATTCCATGAAGTGCTGGTCGAGAATGTGGCCGCCATGCAGCTTGGCGCCCACCTGCGCGGCCGCCTCAAGACTACCGACACGACAGTGGTGTTCCTCAATCGGGGTCGACTGGAAGATGTCGAGTTGGAGATCGATGCCTGGGCCGACCGCAAGGGCAACTTCGATGCCGTGACAATTGCCGGGCCACAGGACCGGGTCACGCCCATTCCGGGCAGCGAGACTGGCGCATTCTATGCCGTCCCATCCTTCCTTACGGTGCAGATCAGCGGCCGGCGGACCGCACGAGCGGCGCAGAGCGGCCATTGTGTCCGCACCCTGCTGGCCATGCAGGGCGGCCTGCTGGATCAGGACAGCGTTTCGTTCACGCTGACCGGAACCGCCGGGCAGGCTTTCGACCTAACCGGCACGGTACCGACGGGAGGAGCCGATCAAACCAGCCATCCTGCATTTCGCTGGCCTTGGTTGACGGTGAGCGAAAGCTTTCAGCCTTTGGCGCCGGCAGGTACGAATTTGACCGTGCCTGCTCCCGGAGCGTTCGACCTGGTCCTGCGTCCGGGCATCGCCAACAGCATCAGTGCCGCGGTCGAAGGCATTCATACGGCACGTCTGCTGCACCAGTTCGGCATGGCTGACGGGCAACGCGCGCGCATCAGTCTGTCCGATGGCGATGGGAAACGCATCATCCGCATCGCGCAGGCTGGCATGGGCGCCCGTTTGCCGGAAGACCGGCATCTTTGCCGGACAGGCGATTACATCGAGTTGCGTTGGGATGCGCATGCGCAGGTTTGGGTCGAAACAGCCTACTCCAGCAGCGAAAGCCGCGAACTTGGCGGCACGTTGACCATCGAGAATGCGCTTGAGGTGCAGGCGGGCGATGTCGCCTCCTTTGACATCCAAGTGCCAGGAGCGAACACCACCGACTGCATCACCGGGCTGGTATGGGGACAAGCGCGAACCGGCGCGCTTCAGATCAGTCCTGTTATCTCTGCATCTGGGCTGGTCACTGTCCATCTGCATAACCCGGCACTGACAGCCATCACCATACCGGAGGGTACGCAGGTGAACACCCTCGTGCGTAGAAACTTCCTGCCAAATCTGCCTCGGAACCCTGCCTTAAGCATCTACGGAATCGATGGGACGAGTGATGCACCTGTTGCCAACGTGATGAACTTGTTGCCTATGCTGCAGGCGATGGACCAACGGCTGACAGCCTTGGGTTACTAGAGCGGTTTCCGACCGCCGTGAGTCACGGATATTCACACGGGCGTGCAGATCTGAGTGTGCGCTGCACGCCTTCGGCGTCACAGTGCTGGCTGGGATGAAGGTCGGCATGGATTTGCGAACCGTTACCGATGAACCTACGGTCGCGCGCGACAACAGACCGGGCACGTTGTCGAGCAAGACCGTGGCGACATCCTGAGCCAGCGCGAGGCAGAGTTCGCAGCCGCGCCACCAGAGCCTCCATCACAATGGAGGCTCTGAAACAGCCCGCGCGCAAACCGTGGCACCGTTTATGAGTCTACCGCCGAGAAGGCTGTTGCTGCGCGCGGGTTCTTGCAAGTCCTTTGCCCCGGGGTCTGCTTGAAAGCCAACCACGTTGCATGGCAGAGCGGCCGGCTTGGTCAGGCAATCAGAAAAGAAAAGCCATCTTCGACATTGCCCTGGCCGGGATTGTAATAGGCGCCTTCGCCGCTATTCAGGAGAAATGCCGAGGCGGGCAGGTCGGGCAGATCAGGGGATGCCATGAACTGGACGTCGATGCCCGCCAAATCCGCCGGCGTGGCGATGTCTTGGTCAGAGGCCCAGGTCTCGGTCGCATGACCAGTCTGGGCGGAGCCGGTGTCCTGTAGATATCCCGCAAGAGCATCAGGGTCGTCTGCCCAGCTCACGTCCCGGTTGGTCGAGAACTCGAAGTTCCGGGACGAGCCGGTGGAGGCCAGCAAGTCGTGCGAGAGCCCCTCCAGCAGATTGGTGACGCTTCTGCCCTCGCCCAGAACGTCTTCGAGCAACCCGACCAAGCTAGGCAAAAGTCCTTCGCCGCCATCGGGTGCCGGACTCGGCTCATAAGATGATGATCCGGCAGGGGGCATGCGATCGACATCTCTTTCCGACAAGCCGGTCACGGGCCCGGAGGTGAGCCGGGCTCCTTCGGCCAGTTCGACTTCTGTATCAATCAGGTGGAGGGCACCGCCTTCGTTGTTGAACACGATGGTGCTGGTGCCGGCGTCTTCGAACTGGCTGTTGATGATCGTCACGTCGCCACCGGCACCCACCCACACCTGCCCCTGCGAAGTGGTGCCGCCAATCTTTTCGGGATCACGGCCGGTGGAATCGCGCATGACAATATCGTCGCCCCAGAGCCGGTAATTGCGCCCGTTGCCTTCGGACAATGCGTTGTCGAACACTACATGCGACGACTTGATGTCATATCCGCCATCCGCATTACCGCGGGCAACAGTGTCCCTGAAATAGATGTTGTAAGTTCCCCGTTCGGCAGAGAACCCGTCACCGTTCCAGTACTCCGTCGCGTCGCGGGTTTGGATCGCGTTTTCCATGATAACGCGCTGAAAGACGACGTCGTGGACCGTATCGTCCAGATGGACGCCCATGGCGAAATTGTCACCATCCTGCCGTTCGCTGTCGCCGCGAACATTCTGTATCAGCACATTATTGGTATCGTATTGCAGGCGTATGGCATTCTTAGAAAAACCAGATACGTCCACATTCTGAATAAGAAGTCCGCTAATCGTGGCTGTTTGTTCTTCGCCCGAAATGAGGTTCTCAAAAAATCGCCTGACGTTGTCAGCCTCCATATCCCGGACGGTAAGATTCTCGACATCGCCGATTACCCGTATGGCCGTTCCGGTATTCACGAAATGCATGTTCTCGAGCACAAGATTGTCCGCCCCGGCGGCGATGCGAAACAGTTCGTTGCCGTTCGCCTGTCCGACGGTCCAGTTCTCGGCCCGGCTCCCTTCGAAGACGGCAACTCCGCTCGTACCGTCGCGGTTGGTCGCCGTGATTGTCACCCCCGATCCGGTAATCGTCAGCGATCTGGTGGTGGTATAGGCGCCTTCATCCGCAGCTAGAACCACCGTGCCGCCTTCGCCAGCCTTGATCACGATGGAGTTGAGACTATCGATGGCCGCGGCGTTTGCCTTGCTGCTACCGCTCCGATCGCCCGAGCCGGTGGGCGAGACATATACTACTGACATTTGCCTTTCCTCTTCCAGTGGGTGGTGGAGCGTTGTAGCTAGTCGGCACGCTCCGAGCCGAACTCGCAACGGAGATGTGCCTGCTTACTGTATAAGAAAGCAGGCTTGGCCATGTAGTAATGTTGCGTATCTATAGAATCATAGTGAGGCCATAATGGACATCTCGGTCGTAATTCCGCTTTTCAATAAAAAGCCGCATGTCCAGGAAGCGATCCACAGTGTCTTGAACCAGACACTGCCCCCCCGTGAAGTCATCGTGGTGGATGACGGATCGACAGATGGCGGTTTGGATATTGTACGTGCGTTTGCAGATCCGCGGATTATCGTGCTGCAACGCTCTCCGCCGGGGCCCGGCGGCTATGCGGCTCGCAATCTGGGGATCGAGACGGCCAACGGGGAGTGGATCGCCTTCCTGGACGCTGACGATTGCTGGAAGCCCCGGCACCTGGCCGACATGGCGGCAGCGTGTGCGCCCCATGGCGAGGACGTCGGGGGCGTGTTCAGCCGGTACGTCATCAGCGGCGGCGACGGCGACAGGCTGAACCGCGCTGCACCGGACCTGCAGCATGGCGGCAAAGTCGATCTGGACGGATTGTTACGCGCTTGGCTGCGCACCAGGCGTTGCCCGATCTGGACGGGAGCCAGTGCCTTTCGCCGTGATGTCCTGCTGAAAGCGGGGTTGTTCCCCGCCGGGCGGGCGCGCCGTGGCGGGGATAAGGATTTGTGGCTGCGCGCCGCGGCGATCGCTCCGCTGGCCCACGTGAGCAATGCGAATGCCGTGTTCCGGCAGGACACGGTCAATCGGGTTTCGACCGGCACCGGGCATACGGACCTGCCGATCGTGGTGCAGACGATTCGGGCGATGATGCCGGTAATGCCGGCAGTTACCCGTCAGCTGCTGCGGCGCCTGTCCAATCAGGAGATCCTGATTTACGCACGATATGCGTCCCAGGCTGGAAGGGCAGTGGACACCAGCTTCTTCCGCGCGCTGTCCTATCCTGAAGGATTGCCGCACGCGCTGGGGATCATGGCCTTGCGGATCGGACGGCCGATATTGGGTCGGGTGCATCGACTGCTCCGCCCAGCCGCTCCGGTCCACAGAACAGCGTGACATTCACCCATGCCAACTGTGGGCATCGGTGAACGTCAAAGGGACGCGGTGAGCCCCACAGTGGCAATCAGGGAGTCGTAATTGGCACCCGGGCCAAAAGCGTCGCTGTCTCGCGTACGGTAATTCGCCGAGGCAGTCGCCTGGAAGCGGCGATTGATGAGCCAGCGCGTGGCAAACTCCGCGCCCAGAACCCTGGCATCGTTGTCCCGTTCGAAATAGTCCGCCTTCTCGTAGAACGCGCCAGCGGACAGGATCAGATTCCGCAGCAATTCATGGTCGGCGCCGAGGCGAAACTGGGTCGCCAGCGCGCCGGGCGAATTCACCAGCGCGAGCTGCCGGACGGTTCGCCGTGCCCGCAGGTTGATGGTGGTCAGTTGTGTGATCAGATAGTCGAGCCGGGTATCGATGGCCAGTGCGCCACGATTGTCCACGCTCGGGTCGCTGAAGCTTGCCTGGATGTAACCGGCCGATAGCCGGCCCAGCAGCAATGGCGTGATCTCGCTTTCGACACCCGCAAGCAATTCCAGCGTATCGACATCCCGGCCGGGGATAGATGGCACCGCATGCCGCCGCCATTCGTGGGTACCCGACACAAAGATGCGCGCGCCCGACGGGGTGTTGTAGCCGATCTGCGCGCCCGCCGTGTAGCTTTCGTAGTCCCGATCCCGGAGTGACTGCTCCACCCCGTTCAGTGTTGCGCTGTCCTCCAGGTTGAACTTTACGAAGGCACCGTTTGCGGACAGGAACCACCTGCCCATAGTGGTTGATGCGCGCAGGGTCGCCGTGGTGCGATCGGAAGCCACAGGCTGCAGTACGATCGCGATCTCGCTGGCAGAGAATTGATCGATCGCGCTTCGTTCCTGCGACAAGCCGACAGTCAGATCGGTTGCACGGGCAAGATCATACCGCCCAGTCAGACCAAGATCGTACGCGGTGAAGTCGCGCACGCTCTCGCTTGCGTAGAGGACCTGGCTGACGCTCGCCTCTGCACTAAGGCTGTGCCGCGACCATTGCGATCGCGCCCCCACGTTCGCCTCGGCGGAGGCGAACGCGTCGGAGGTTCCTTCTTCCGCGCGGTAGACATTGGAGTCGAACCCGGCCTGCAGATTTGCCGCGGCGTCTATCCTGAAGCCCCCGGCAAGCACGCCCAGAGGATCGTAGGCAGGGCGATTGCGCCCCGTGACCGTTACGCCTCGCGTGCCTCTGCTGCGCGGGACCACGGGTGACAGGGCGTTGTCGCGCTCGACTGCGGCCGGCAGACCTGGAGGGGGCAGCCTGAGGGGCTCTGGCCGGGGAGCCTGCGGCGTCGAACCGTCCTGCGCTGCCGCCATGGTGCTACATGCCAGCAAGCACGTCATCAAAGCGTAGACCATCGGCCTTGCCATCGAGCTTCCCCCCTCCTGCATGTATCTGACAATCACGTGGCGTCGTGCGCCCCGGCAATCAGAAATAACGCTCGCCCACACGGATCACGTCGCCGGGATTGATGGTCAGTGGCAAGCGCGGATCCGCTTCATATTCGGTATCATCGCCCGCACGCTGGATGAACACGCGGCTCTGATTTGCGCGATATGTGTAGCCGCCGGCCGTGGCGATGGCCCCCAGCAGGGTGACACCTTCGCGGGCCGGGTAGCTGCCGGGGCGTTCCACTTCACCCAGTACGAAGTAGGGCCGGAAGTCGAACACCTCGACAACGATGCTGGGGTTTTGCAGGTAACCGGCGGCGAACTGCTGCGTCAGCTGGGCTTCCAGTTCCTCGGCCGTCAGCCCAACGGCGGAAACGGCGCCGATCAGCGGCATGCTGACCGTTCCTGATCCTGTGATTTGGTATTCGCCGCTCAGTTCGGGCTGTCCGAACACATTGATCCGGACCTTGTCCCCCAGACCAAGCCGGTAGGCAGAGGCGGACTGTGCCGCGGCGGCGGATGTGATCGGAGGCGCGCTCCGACCGGCACAGCCGGCCGTGATGGCACAGGCCCCGCCAAGAACCAGGACCAGTAACAGTGTGCGAACAGTGCGCAGCAAGTCAGCCATGATTTTTCACTTCGCTCCCAACAAGGCGCCGTGCTGCCGATCGGACCACATGCAACACCATCACCATCAGTCGTTACGCCGACACAGCCTCATAGGCCTTGTAGTAATATCCGTCGGTCCCAAAACTGGCGGAAGCGCGCATGTTGACGAGCGTAAGCGCGGCACCCACGATTGTCGCCCCCGCCCGATCCAGCTCCTGAATGGCCAGCTTGCCCACATGAGCAGGGGTCTTGAGCCACTTCATGGCGAGCAGGGTGCCATTTGCCATCGCGGCGACGGCCCGGGCCTCAGCCACCGGGAGAACCGGCGCGCAATCGAGGATTACCAGATCGAAGAGACCTTCGAGTTGCCGGACAAGGTTCTCCATCTTTTCGGAAGCGAGCAGGCTGTAGTCGGAGGCAGTCGTCGGCCCTTGGCCCAGCAGGAATGCGCCGCTGGCCTCGTCCTGCAGCAGTGCGGCATCGAGCGGCGCCTTGTCCTTCAACACGTCAAGCAGGCCGGTGGGCTCGCCGGCGATCAGGCTGCGGGTGGCGGCGCGACGGCGAATGTCGCAATCGACCAACGCCACCCGTGTACCCTGGCGGGCGGCGGCACGGGCAAGGCTGACCGACAGGGTCGTCTTGCCTTCACCGGGCAAGCCCGAGGTTATCGCCAGCGACCGGACAGCCGGATTCACCTGGCCGACTTTCAATGCCGTCAGAATGGAACGGACCGATTCTGCGTACAGCGAGTCTTCATTGGCAAGCAGGTAGTCGGATGGCCCGCGCGGGCTCTTGTCGGAAAGTGTGACGCCCTTGACGGTGTTGAGGTTCGGCAGCGAGCTTAGTGCCTGGATGTTGAGCCCACGCTCCAGCTCCGATCGGCTGCGATAGCCGCGATCCTTCATCTCCAGCAGCATGGCCGCCAGGGCGCCAGCGATGAGGCCGCCTATGATGGCACCCACGGCGAAGGCCGGCAGGCTGGGGGAAGTCGGCAGTCCTGGCACCGATGCAAGGGCGATCACGTAGGCGTTGCTCTGCTCGGTCCCGGTTGCCGCGACGTTTTCCCGGTACCGGTCCAAGAGTGCCTGGTACAGTGAACGGGAGCTTTCGGCATCACGCAGCAACTCGTTCAAGCGCACGGATGCATTGTTCGCCGACAGCAGCGCGGATTGGGCATTGTTGATGGATTGCTGCAGCGACTGCGCCCTCTGGCGTGCAGCAGCGGCTGCGCTGGTATCAGTGGCTCGGGCACGGCTGACCTCGGCCGCGATGGCCTCGTTCACCTCGGCGAGACGCTGCCGGGCCGCGACGATGCGCGGGTGGCGCTCGCCAAGTTGCGTGCTCTGCTCCCGCAGTTCGGCGTTGAGCCGGGCCTGCTCGCCGCGAAGTTCGGTCACGATGCTGGAATCGGCGGTAGAACTTCCGGCAGTACCGCGTGCGCTTGCGGCCGCACGTGCATCGGCGGCTGCCTGTTCAGCACGGGCGGAGGCCAGTTGCGAATTGAGCGAGGAGATTGCCTCGCGCGAGGCGGTACCGTCCCCGGTGATGTCGGCCATGTTCGTGCGGGCGCGGTAATCGGCAACAGCAGATTCGGCAGCAAGGACGTCGCCCCGCATCTGTTCCAGTCGCTGGCGCAGCAGTTCCGTCTCGCGCTCGCGGCTGCGGGACCGAGCCGTACGGGTGCCGTTGATATACGAATCGATCGTTGCATTGACGATCGCGGCAGCCAGTTCAGGGTCTGCGTTGCTGTAGGAGATTATGATGGCATAGGACACGCCCTGGCGCTGAACTGACAGGCTGTTGCGGACCACGTTGATCGCACGAGACCGGGCCGCCTCAGCCGACGGAGCGGTTGCGCCTTCGGCGAACCCGAAGCCAGCCCGTCGGGCAAGCTGCAACTGGTCGACAACGGCGGCTGCCACGTCGGGGGACGTGATCACCTGCACTTCGGTGTCAACGGTGGCCGAGTCCACGACAAGCGGACGCGTCTCGTTCACCGCCACCACTTCTTGCACCTGGCGGTCGACCCCGACTCGCCCGGTCGCAGAGTACACACGATCCGACAGCAGGTAGGCGGCTGCGGCAAGGGCAATCACTACTGCCATGGCGGCCAGGATCGGCCAAAGGCGCCTGCGCAACACGGCGGCGATCTCGCCAAGGTCGATTAGGCCCCGCTCTTCCTGCACCGCAGGTGGGTAACTGCCATACGCGGGTTGGGCATTCATTTCCATGGTATACACCTTGCCGCGACGGGTTGTATTTGGATTTTCTTACGGTGCGTCATGTCAATCAAGCGATTCACGCATCTGCTGTGGCTTGATAATGCCCCATGTACCAGTCGGCAAACTTCTGCAGGCCTTCGGCTAGCATGACTTTGGGCTTGTAGCCGGTCAGTTCCGCCAGTCGCGACACGTCCGCGTAGGTGGCGGTTACGTCGCCCGGCTGCATAGGGCGCATGATCTTTTCAGCCTTGCGGCCGATCGCTGTCTCCAGCGCTTCGATCATCTCCATCAGTCCGACAGGGTGGCTGTCACCGATGTTGAGGATGCGATGCTGCCCATTCTCCGGCGGATTATCGAGCGCACCGACAATGCCGTCCACAATGTCATCAATATAGGTAAAATCCCGCGCCATGCGGCCCTCACCATAGACTTCGATTGCCTCGCCCCGAAGGATCTTCTGCGTGAAGCTGAAATAGGCCATGTCGGGCCGTCCCCACGGGCCATAAACGGTGAAGAACCGAAGCCCCGTCTGCGGGAAGCCGTACAGGTTGGCATATGCCTCGCTCATCAGCTCGCAACTGCGCTTGGTCGCAGCATAAAGCGAAACCGGGCTCGTGGCAGGCTCATCCTCCTTGAAGCCTGCGCCCCCGAGCGGCTTGTTGCCGTAGACCGAGCTGGAGGAGGCATAGACCAGGTGCACAAAACCGGGCGCGTGCCGGCACGCCTCCATAACCGCCAGATGACCGGCGAGGTTTGATCGCTCGTAAGCGAACGGGTTCTCGATGCTGTAGCGCACGCCCGCCTGCGCGGCGAGATGCACCACACGCTTGATGCCGTTATCGGCGATCAAGCGTGCCACTTCCTCCCCGTTCGCAACATCCATCCGGCGGAAGTCGAAGCTGTTACGCCCGGCGAAGGTCTTCAGCCGCGCCTCTTTCAAAGCGGGGTCGTAATAATCGTTCACGATGTCCAGGCCGATGACCCGCTCGCCACGGTCAAGCAACCGGTGCGCTGTCGCGTGGCCGACGAAGCCGGCAGCGCCCGTCACCAGAACAGGTTCGGTACTCATCAGCGGTTACATCCTTTTGCCAATCCGCCAAGAGTCACGGACAGTTCCACCAGCCTGCACTGGATCGGCACGAGCCGGCCGGTGGCCCGCCGGCTCGTGGCCTACCCGGTCAGGCGTTTTCCAGCCCGTGCTTTGCTTCCGGCAGCACATCGGTCCGGGCGCCCGGCTCGATCCGGCCGATGCCGATGCCCCGCAGGCCAGCCCGCTCGACCTCTTCGGCCGGGTAGACGTTGCGCAGATCGATCAGCAGCGGCTGCTTCAGCCCCTCCTTGATGCGCTTCAGATCCAGTGCCCGGAACTCGTCCCACTCCGTTACGAGCACCACTGCATCGGCATCCGCCGCCGCTTCATAAGGGTTGGCGGAAAACTCGACATTCTGCAGCATCGGCTTGGCCTGCTCGACACCTTCCGGATCGTAGGCACGAACCTTGGCCCCGCCGTCCTGCAGTGCTTGGATAATGGCGATGCTCGGCGCGTCGCGCATGTCATCGGTGTTGGGCTTGAACGTCAGGCCCAGGATGGCCACCGTCTTGCCGCGTACGTCGCCGCCACAGGCCTTGATGACCTTGCGCCCCATGGCGCGCTTGCGGCTATCGTTTACCTGCACGGTCGCTTCGACGATGCGCAGCGGCGTGTCGTTGTCGTCAGCCGTCTTGAGCAGGGCCAACGTGTCCTTCGGGAAGCACGAACCGCCGTAACCCGGACCAGCATGCAGGAACTTGGGCCCGATACGATTGTCGAGCCCAATGCCCCGCGAAACCTCCTGCACATCTGCGCCGACCTGTTCGCACAGATCCGCGATCTCATTGATGAAGGTGATCTTTACCGCCAGGAAGGCGTTCGCGGCATACTTGATGAGCTCCGCCGTGCGCCGTCCGGTGAAGAGCAGCGGCGCAGCCTTGTTCAACGACAACGGGCGGTAGATTTCACCCATAACCTGCCGCGCCTCGGGATCGTCGGTCCCGACCACGACCCGGTCGGGCCGCTTAAAATCCTCGATTGCGGCACCTTCACGCAAGAATTCCGGGTTTGACGCCACCATGACACCCGCATTCGGAGCGACCTCGGCCATGATGCGCTCGACCTCGTCACCGGTGCCCACCGGCACGGTCGACTTGGTGACGATCACGCATGGCTTGGTGATGTTTTCCGCGATCTCGCGGGCCGCAGCGAACACGTAGGACAGGTCCGCATGGCCATCGCCCCGGCGGGAGGGAGTGCCCACCGCGATGAACACGGCATCCGCATCCTTCACGCCCGCCGCCACATCGGTGGTGAAGGACAGGCGGCCGGCGCGCACATTGCTGCTTACCAGATCGGCCAGACCTGGTTCGTAGATCGGCATCACGTTCTGGTGCAGCAGCTCGATCTTGCGGGCATCCTTGTCGACGCAGACAACTTCATGACCGAAGTCAGAAAAGCATGCACCGGAAACCAGGCCGACATACCCTGTGCCGATCATCGTAATACGCATGTATTTTCCTCGCCGCCAAAAGCTACTTAGCAGGTGCAGCAAATCCGATGCGACGTCAATTGGCTTGCTCGAGAGCCATCCCGATGTGGGATGGCGGACACTTGGCGATTGACAAGGCGCCGTTGACCCGTCGGCTGGGTCAACGTCGCTTGCTCACGTTCCGGTTTACGGAACCGTGATCGGTTGGGTGCCTGCGCAGGTTATCGTCAGCGCGTGCGTGCCACTAGATGCGGCGATCGCCCGAGGGACCATCAGCCCGCCGTAATCGACGCGTTCGCCAGCAGCAGCCCAAGCGAGGGATCGCCGACATACGAAGCGCCCCGGCCGGCGCTTGCCGTGCTTAATGGGTTGACGCAGAACTGCGCTGCCACCGACGCGGTAACCGGCGTGGTGATCGCGATGCGGTACCACCCGTCGTTCAGGGGCACGATGGAAGCGAAGTTCGCCACCTCGTCGTTCGCCATTCGGCTCACTGCTCCAGCCCCTACCAATTCGAAATTGGCCCATTTGGCTGACGTTGTCCCTCCAAGCGCGCTGGGCAGCCAGAGCTGTGCATGGTTCCGCCCGTCAGGCTTCACGTCGACCTGGAAGCGGTAGGCTGTGCCCGCCGCCAACTGACCTCCGCTGGGCATGACGAGGTTGCGGGCACCTGTTGTCGCCGTTTCACGAACGCGGTCCGCAGTCACAGCCCCGGTAGCGGGGTTGGCGGCCACATTGGCTTCGATAGTCAGGCGGGTAGGGGCCCATGCTTCGAACTCGTTCGCGCTCACCGCGAACCCGACCGGGGACACGCTCGGCGTCGACTCGGGAATGGGCGCCGGCGCCGGCGTTGGCGTTGGCGTTGGCGTTGGAGTCGGAGTCGGGGCAGGAACAGGCGTCGGCGTCGGTGTCGGCGCCGACTCGGGGATCGGTGCAGGCGTTGGCGCCGGGGCCGGGGTGGGAAGGGGCGCCGAAACTGCGTCCGACACCAGGATCGGGTCGGAATTGCTCAAGGTGATCGTGCGGCCGTCGGGCAGCACAACGCGGCTGCCGATCGCCGCGCTGTTGCAGCGCGCCAGCACCTGGCCCGGCTGATAGGCGGCCATGTTCGTCAGCCGCACTTCGCCCACGAAATCCTCGAACAGGAAGATCGGCTTGTCGGGGGCGCCATAGCACTCGAACGTCTCGAAGATGCTGGGGCCTTCGGTCGCGCTGTCGATCTTGACGATCATGTGGGCCGTGCGCGGATTGATCGAGATGATCCGCCCGTGCCGGGTGGAGCCGCCCCAGATCTTGAAGTTCTGGCGCGCATCCTGGCAGATGACGTTGTGCATCCGCCAATTGCCACCCTTCAGGTCCACGCCCGTATCGGAGAAGTGGGCAAAGTAGCAGTCGCGGATCTCGCCGTCCGCATACCCGCCCTCGATGCTGAGACCATCCATGTTGCCGACCGCGCCGGCTTCGCTGTATCCATGGAAGCCATAGCACCGCTCGATCAGGAAGCCGGTGCCCGCATAGATGGGGTTCTCCCACAGCTTGCCGTGGAGGTTGATCATCGCTTCAACGTCCTTGTAGACGTAGTATGGCGAGCCGCACCAATACAGGTCGCGGAATGTCAGGTTGCTCAACGCTCCCCTGAACTTGAACATGCCGTAGCCGTCCGACCCGGCACCCGCTTGGGTCGCGCGCATCCGTTCAAAGGTGGCCCCGTTGATGGTGGTGTTGGTGGTCGTGTTGCGATCCCACCGCAGGGCCAACCCGCACCGGTCCATTTCAATGTCGGTCATCGTCATGCCCGAAAGGTCGTTGCTGGTCTTGGCGACGAGGTATACGCCACGGATGCGGTTGTTCTGCGAGGAGGTGAATCCGACCGGGGCTGACGGCTCCAGCCAGGCCTTGCTGGACGGGTTGATGTTCGGGCCAACGGGTGCCGGCAGGATCAGGTCGATCGATGGCACCGCGTCCAGGTAGGACAGGTGCGTGGGCTGTACCCACGGCCTCGGCGTGAACAGGCCCAGCTTGTAGGCATCGGCCTTGAAGCTGACCTTGGCGCTAGCGATGGAGGTAGCGTCAAGCAGGCCGTCGAATGCGTCCTCGCTCAGCTTGCGACCTTGCTCTGCAAGAGTGATCCGTCCGTCGAAGGTCTCCAGAATGTCGGAAACGGGTATGTTCGAGTTGAAAGCCATGGCGAGTTCTATCCTCTGCTTGCTGCACTTGGGGTGGAGCCGCGGACGTGGTGCGATGCGCCCGGCTTGCACTGCCGATTGGCAGGCGGGTCGCGGCCGCGGGGTCTTGCCCTTCGTCGGAGGTTGCGGTTCGTTGGGCTGCGACTGTCGGGGTGATCAGGTCGGGTGTCGTCGCCGCCGACGGAACCGGTCAGGCGGTGCCTCGAAGTCTCGCATTGGGCCTCTTCAACTAATGGCCCGCAAGCAGCTAAAGACAGGTTCCGATGTAGGAAAATGGTTTCTTGACCGATCCGCTCGCGCGGCGCTCAGGCTGGTTGCGAATGCACGATGGTCAAAGTCAGTCGGTATGGCTTTATGGATGTCAGCATGACGATCTCGATGCCGCGTCGCCGGGCGCTGGGCCTGCTTGCGATGGCGCCGGTGGCGTGCTGCGCCCGGGCGGAGCCCGATATACCTCGGCCGCCCGCGCCCGAGCAGCCGATTGCCCAACGCGGTAATGGTGGGGCCGGTGCGGGAACGCTCTTGTCCGGGGCCCTGAAAAGCGGCGCGGTGGACGCCGGCACCGACACGGCTTTCCGCATTCGCAAGGGTGATCCGGTAAGGGGCGTGAGGTTGCACGATCTTGTGACCGCCGCGTCGCCGGAATGGCTGCTGGATTGCTCGCCCCAGGGTAGCTTGGAAGACGCAATGATAGAGCGGGTGGCCGCACGATGCGGTCGCGGGTGCATTCGCATCCGTGGCACCAGCGCCCGGGTGCTGGTGCGCGACGTTCAGGCGGGCGGTTCGGTTATCCGGGATCGCAGGCGGCTTCCCGGCGGCATGGTGCTGTCGGGAGACGCATCCGATATCACGATCGAGCGTGTCTCGATGAGTGGCTTCCGCTCGCAATGGGCAGACGATCGGTACTGGAACGGCGATGGCTTCGCCACGGAGCGCGGGAACCGGCGCATCGTCATCCGCGACTGCAGCGCGATCGACAACACCGATGGCGGTTTCGACATGAAGGCTGCCGACTCGCAATTCGCGGGCATCAACCTTGCGCAAGGCAATGCGCGCAATTTCCGGTTCTGGAGCAGCTGGGAGGCCGCCACGCTGGTCAGCCTGGAGCCTGTCCGGCGCGGCGGCCGGGGCGGGCGGGCGCATTTCGGCATCTACGGCAAGCAGGCGGAACCGCGCACCCTGCGAATCGAACGGCTGGTTGCCCGGGCTGCCGGGGACAACCGTGCGCCGCTGTTCAAGGTCGAGGCGACTGGCCCGGTCACGGTCATCGTCGGTTCGCACGACCTCGCGCTTCCGCCCGGCACGCCCCTGTTGGACAAGGTGGATGACGCTGCGGTGGAGTTCGTCTGGCATTCGGGTGAACCGCGCCTGTGACCGCGTGCGTTTGCGTGATCATGGTGCTGCTGGCACGCAGCGCCTCCATGCTTTAGGACGCGGGTATGGAGAACGAGTTCGTTGGCGCAGCGCCCATGATGCCGGCGCTGGTGCTATGGCCGGTGCTGCTGGCCTTCGTGTGCGTGACAGCGCTTGTGGTCTGGAGGACTCCCTCCGCCGCCGCCCGCTTTGTGATCGCCGCGTTCGCGACGCGCTTCGCCGCCTCCGCGATCCCCTTCATCACCTTTCGGCCCTCTCCTGCGGGTCTGTCATGGAACGCGCTCATATCTGTGGGTCTGGTCGCGACTGGCATGCTGCTGGTCCGGCCATCGCGTCTGCGCCTGCCGGCGATGATCCCGCTGTACCTGCTGCTGCTGCTGATCGTCATCAGCGGGGTGCTGAACAGCCAGTATGCTGGCCTCGCGGACATGTTCGTGAAGTACATGCTGTTCGGCGTGATGCTGCTTCTGTCCGCCGACGCGGTCACGGAATTGGGGGACGAGCGGTTCCTCAAAACGCTCATCTGGCCTTTCGCGCTGCCGCTCACCCTGCAGTTGCTGTCCGTTGCGCTGGGGGTGGCGAAGGCGGCGGAAACTGATGGATCCACCAGCTACATCGGTGGCTACAACCATGAAGGCGCATTCTCCGTCATGATGGTTGCCGGGCTGACGATCACGTGCCTTGCCCCGCGATGCCACGCCTTGATCAAGGGACCACTGATCGTGGCGTTCACGGTCGGCATCGTGCTGGCGAACTACCGCACATCCATCCTGGGCGCCCTGCCATTGCTGGCGGTGACGTTGGCGACCGGGGGCACCCGCCGGTTCGCGGTGGCGCAGCGCCCCTTCATAGCCGGGCTGATGATGATAGTGGTGGCGGGTTGCGGCCTGCTGGTGGCTTTGGCAGGGCAGGAGCGGTTCAGTGACCTGACCGTCATCTTGGATCAGGGCGGACAGATCATCCAGCCCCCGGGAGATTTCAGTGAGGACGGGCGCCGATTACTGTCGGGCCGCGCCTACATCTGGAGCGAGTACCTGTATGCGTATGCGGACGGCACCCAGCTGCAGCAACTGCTGGGTTTCGGTCCGAATTCGTGGGTAGGCCGGTTCCGGCTCTATGCCCATAACACCTTGGTCTCAACCTTGTGGGAGCTAGGGGTGATTGGTGTCGGCGCGATGCTGCTGCTGTGGGGCTGGATGATCGTGCTCGCTGCCCGTATTCCCGGTACGAACAGGCTGCGGATCATGGCCGCACTTATCGGGTTCATCCTGCTGGCGATGGCGACCATGCCGATGTGGATGATCGAGGGTCTGATGCTGCTGGCCGTGCTTGGCGGCCTGACCATCGCGGGAACGCGGCAGCGTGTCCGGGCCGGGCCGCATGCACAGCTTCCACTCACCGGTGCCGCCTTCGGATAACCGCCGCGGCCGATGCGCAGCTGACGGTCATCCTGTCCCGATTTGGCTAAGTGGCGAGGGCGCTCTGGCGTTCGCCGGCATTATCCGATAGGGTTTTGTGCACTGCAGCAATTCACTGCGCGGCCGGGACATTGGGGGTTCCGGATCAAGGACGAAGGGGACGACATTGGCTGACTCAACTGCGCAGGGCCAGGCTGGGTCTGCGAGGCCGCTGGTCATGGTCGTGGGCGCACGTGGGATCCCCGATGTGGAAGGGGGCGCGGAAAAGAACGCGGAAATGATCTTCCCGCTGATCGCATCCCGCGGCTACCGCGTCATCCTGGTCGGACTTGAAGGTCTGGTGCAGCGCGAAACTTATCGCGGGGTCGAGCTTCACCCGGCGCCAAATCGCCGGCTGTTGAAGACAGACAAGCTGTTCTACTACCTCCATGCTGTAAAGCTCGCCCGCCGCCTGCGCCCGGACATCGTGCATATGCAGGGGCTCGGTGCCTCCCTGTTCCTGCTTGCGTACAAGGCGATGGGCGCGCGCACGGTGGTTCGCTACGGTTCGGCCGATTACACCCTGTCCAAATGGGGTGTCATCGGCAAGGCGGGCTTCTTCGCTGCGGAAATGCAGGCGCGGGCGGCAGACGCCGTCATCTCGGTTGCGCCCTCGCTCTCGCGCCGTCTCGCAAAGCACGGCATCTCCAAGAATGTCCGGCTGATCGGCAATGCAATCGACGTGCCGGCCGCCGGTGAGAGCACGCATCAATCCGGCACCGTGCCGCAGATGGCGAAGGGGCCGTTCATCCTCTTCGTCGGGCGGGTGACGATGCAGAAGAATGTTCATGGCTTGCTGGAAGGGTTCCGACTTTACCAGCAGCGAACCGGGAACACGCGGCATCGCCTGCTCCTTGCAGGCGGACTGGAGGATGAGGAATATGTCCGGTCGTTGCAGCCCCTGCTAGGCGACAATGTCGATCTGCTGGGGCGGTGCAATCGTGGGCAGCTGGAAGAGCTTTATGGGTCGTGCGACCTGTTCATCAACAGTTCCGTACACGAGGGTGCGTCCAATGCCGTGCTGGAGGCGATCAGCCGGAACTGCCCGACCGTACTGAGCGGGATTGCCGAGAACCGGGATTTCGGCCTGCCGGAACGCGCCTATTTCAACCAGGACGATCCGGCGGAGATCGCGGGGGCGATGGAGCGCGCGCTGGCCGATCCCGATGCCTACAGGGTCGATCGGTCCAAATTCATGACCTGGCCGCTGGTCGCTGAAAAGACGCTCAAAGTCTATGAAGAGATCCGGCGCTGACATGGCGGCGGTGGCTAAGCCGCGCGTCCTGTTCGTCATCAACTCGCTTGCGGGGGGTGGTGCCGAGCGGGTGCTGCTGACCTTGCTGGAAGGCTCCGAAGGGCTTCGGGATCGGGTCGATTTCTCCCTGGCCCTGCTCGATGACGAACCGCGTGCCTACTCACCCCCCGGCTGGCTCACCGTCCACCAGTTGGACGTGCGAC
Source organism: Croceibacterium sp. TMG7-5b_MA50 (assembly GCF_039830145.1). Taxonomy (NCBI): domain Bacteria; kingdom Pseudomonadati; phylum Pseudomonadota; class Alphaproteobacteria; order Sphingomonadales; family Erythrobacteraceae; genus Croceibacterium; species Croceibacterium sp. TMG7-5b_MA50. The sequence goes on from NZ_CP156082.1 coordinate 2,879,583, forward strand.
GGTCGCTGCTGCGCAGCATATTGCAGCTTCGCCGGCTCGTCCGCCAGCAGAAGCCGGACCTGATCGTCTCGTTCCTGACCCGCAGCAACTTGGCCAGTACCGTTGTCGCCCGTGGTTCGGGCCTGCCCAACGTGATCAGCGAACGGGCCAACACCTCCGGGCATTTCAAGCCCACCCTGGCGGGCAACCTCTCCCGCCGGCTGGTTGCCGCCCTGTATCCGCGCGCTTCGCGGGTGATCGCCGTGTCTCGCGGTATCGCCGATGATCTGGTCCGGAACTTTGGCGTGCGCCGGGATCGGATGGACGTCATCGCCAACCCGCTGCCGGCTGATCGCGTGCAGCATCTGGCGCGGCAGGAAAGCGGCCTGTCGGTGCCGCGCCCCTTCTGCGTCGCGGTCTCGCGGCTGACGCCTGGCAAGAACGTGCGCATGGTGGTGGATGCGTTCGCCCGCTCCGGCCTGCCCGGATCGCTGGTGATCTTCGGTGAAGGGCCAGAGCGGGCGGCAATCGAAGCCGCGATCGAGCAACATGGACTGGCTGGGCGCGTGCTGCTGCCCGGTTTTGCCAGCAATCCTTTTTCAACCATGCGCCATGCCGACTTCTACGTCAGCGCATCCAATGGGGAAGGCTTCCCCAACAGCCTGGTGGAGGCACTGGCCCTCGGCCTGCCGGCAATCGCCACCAACTGCGCCTCCGGCCCGTCGGAAATCCTGGCGGACCTTTCGCGGGAGGAGGTCCATGGCCTAACCATCGCACCCTACGGCATCCTCACAGACACGAATGCTGTCGACCAACTTGCCGACGCGATGCAGGCGATTTCCGGCGAGGCGGAGCGGCTGCGCGCCGCAGGACCAGTCCGGGCCGCCGAATACAGCGTGGAACGCGCCTGTACCCGTTATTGGGAGACCATTGCGCACGCCCTCGATCGGCCAAGCCTCCTCTCGAGGTAACGGGCGGCGCTGCGCGCCATCCGGCTGATCGTGGAGACGGGCGGAGCAGCCCAGGGTCCGACGAAGCGTAGTGTCGTTGGGCAGGCTGCGTAGGGCCGACGCCGATCTACCAGCAGCCGCGCACCAGCGATCCCCTTCCGCGGCACCGGGCCCACACTTACCTGCTGCGCAAGCTGGTGATCGATTGGCCCAATTAAGTGTGCTGCGCCGGCGTGACCCACATCCCGATGCGTTGCGGGTTTTTCTAGCTGCTGGCGATCATGGGCTGGGCGACCCGCAAAAGCGCATGCGCACACCAAGCGCTAGTATGCAGAAATTTTAGGGAAGTTCATTCACCGACAGCCCCGAGGGCCGGGCTGTGGCGGAGACGGAGGGATTCGAACCCTCGGTACCCTGATAGAGTACGGTTCCTTAGCAGGGAACTGGTTTCAGCCACTCACCCACGTCTCCGGAAGCGGGGCCTATAACGAGGGGGAGGGCCGCTATCAAGCGCCCCTTCGCTCTATAGTGCCCCTAATCGACGCGGCTACTCCGCCGCCTGCATGCCGGCGGGGCCGAACAGGCCGAAACCCTCGTCCGGCGCACCGGCTGCGGGCTCCTCCGCCTCGTTGGCGGCAGAGCGGGCCTTCTGCCGGCTGTCAAAGCTGGACCATACATCGTTCCAGTTGCCGCGCGTCGCGGCCTTGGAATATTCCGTGGCACGGGTTTCGAAGAAGTTCGCGTGCTCCACCCCGTTCAGCAGCGGGGTCAGCCAGGGCAGCGGATGCTCGTCGATCAGATAGATCGGCTTCAGGCCCAGCTGCTCCAGCCGCCAGTCGGCGATGTAGCGGATGTACTTCTTGATCTCCTTGGCCGTCATGCCCTGCACCGGGCCCATCTCGAAGGCGAGGTCAATGAAGGCATCCTCCAGCCGGATGGTGGTCTGACACACATCGGCAATGTCGTCCTTCACCGCCTTGGTCAGGCATTGGCGTTCCTGGGTGAAGGCGTGGAACATGCGCGTGATGCCTTCGCAATGCAGGCTCTCGTCGCGGACCGACCAGCTGACGATCTGCCCCATGCCCTTCATCTTGTTGAAGCGCGGGAAGTTCATCAGCATGGCGAAGCTGGCGAACAGCTGCACCCCTTCGGTGAAGCCGCCGAACATGGCCAGCGTGCGGGCGATGTCCTCGTCATTGTCGACGCCGAAGTTCTGCATGTAGTCATGCTTGTTCTTCAGCTCGTCATACTCGAGAAACGCCCCGTATTCGCTTTCCGGCATGCCGATCGTGTCGAGCAGGTGGGAATAGGCGGCGATATGGACCGTTTCCATGTTGCTGAAAGCGGTCAGCATCATCTTGATCTCGGTCGGCTTGAACACGCGGCCGTACTTCTCGTGGTAGCAATCCTGCACCTCCACGTCGGCCTGCGTGAAGAAGCGGAAGATCTGCGTCAGCAGGTTACGCTCGTGATCGGACAGCTTCTGCGCCCAGTCGCGGCAATCCTCGCCCAGCGGCACCTCTTCGGGCAGCCAGTGCAGCTGCTGCTGGCGCTTCCAGAAGTCGTACGCCCACGGATACTCGAACGGCTTGTAGGTCTTGCGGGCTTCGAGAAGGGACATGGGCTGCAGGCCTTGTGATATGCGACGGATCGGCGTGGTTTGTACCACCTGATGTGGTCTCCGCGCCTCGTGCTGACTACATATAGTAGGCCGCAGGGGAGGCAAGAGTCGCATGCAGGATAAGGCCGATGCCACCTGCCGCAAAGGCCGGCGGGCCGGAGGGTGTGGACAAAACGGTGGACGGTTCGCACACCCGCCGTCGGGTGCGCTGCATGATGGGCGCCGTTCAGGGCGCGATGCAGGTCTTCGCAACGGTCAGCGCACAGACCAGCCCCTCGGGCTCAAACCGGCGTTCCCAGCTGCCGCCCAGCTGGCCGGTGATGCTCATCTCCACCAGCCGTGAACCGAAGCCGTCCATCCGCTCCACTGCGGCAGGTGCGGGACCGCCACGTTCCGTCCAGCGAAGCAGCAGGGTGTCGCCCCGGTCGTCGATGGTCAGGTCGACAACGCCATCTTCCGCACCCAGGGCACCGTACTTGGCAGAGTTGGTGGCCAGTTCGTGGAACACCAGTGCCAGCGGCGTGGCAGCGCGTGCGGCGATGGCGCTATCGTCGCCCACCACCCGCACGCGGCTTTCGCCCGCGGCGGTATAGGGCTGGAACAGGTCGCCCAGCAGACCCAGCAGCGTGTTGCGGTGATCGGCCCCGGTGGGGCGCACGTAATCATGCGCCCGGCCCAGCGCGCGGATCGTGCCGGTCAGCTCGTCGGCGAAGCTCTTGTGCTGCGGCTGCTTGCGCGCCGACAGGCTGATGAGGCCCGCCACCACGGCGAAGATGTTCTTGATCCGGTGCGACAGCTCGCGCGCCAGCAGATCGCGGCTTTCGGACTGGCGATGCACGCTGTCAATGTCGGTCGCGGTGCCGAACCAGCGCACGATCCGGCCCTCGTCGTCATGCACCGGCGCCGCGCGTGCCACGACCCAGCGGTACTCGCCATCATGGCGCCGCACCCGATGCTCCAACTCGTAAGGCTGGCCGGTGCGGATCGACTCGGCCCACTGGTCCTTGCAGCCGGGCAGATCCTCCGGATGGACGATCTCGCTCGCATCCAGCGTGGTGCAGCCCGTGAAGTCCTGCATCTGCTGGTTGAAGTAGGTGAACTGGCCTTCCGCATCGGCCGACCAGACCAGCGCCGGCACGCTGTCCGCTAATGCGCGCACCAGAAAATCGTGCCGCTGCACCTGCAGCAGCGCGCGCAGGTCGCTGCGCCGGGCATTGAGCCGCCGCATCACCGCCCGTGCCAGAACGGCAAGGCCATCCTGTTGGAACTGCGTCAGACCGGCGGGGCGGGCAGTGCTGTCGATCACGCACAGCGATCCCAGCGGCACGCCGTCGTCCGTCACCAGCGGCTGCCCGGCATAGAAACGGATTTCAGGCGCCCCGGTGACCAGCGGATTGTCGACGAAGCGCCCGTCCTGCGTCGCGTCGGGCACCTGCATGATCTGCCGTTCATGCATGGCATGCGCGCAGAATGACTGGTCGCGCGGGGTCTCACTGACATCGAGGCCGGTGCGCGCCAGGAACATCTGCGTGTCCGCCTTCACCAGGCTGACCAGCGATATCGGCGTGTCGCACAGCTGCGCGGCGAAGCGGACGATGCCATCCAGCTCCTCGTCCCCCGTCAGCGCATCGCTGCCGAAGCTGGCAAGCTCCGCCAACCGGGCATCATCCGGCGATTGCCCGGTCCGGCCGTCAGGCCAGGGCTCAAGATGCGTAGGTTTCACGGGGGGTATCTCTGGCACCTCATTACCAGAACCATCGGCCTCACCACAAGTCAAATGCATGCGAGGCGTTTGCGTGGGTGTCGCGCAATGGTATAAGGCGGCGCATAAAGAAAATTGCGAGAGAGGATTGCCAATGGCGAGAGCCACACCCCCATTCGACTGGGCGCTGCCCGACGATGCGGCCACCATCCAGGAGAGCGTCGCCCGCTTCGCTGACGAGGTGATCGCGCCGGTCGCCGAACGGACCGACCGGGAAGACCGCTTCCCCCGCGAATTGTGGCCTTCGATGGGCGAGATGGGCCTGCACGGCCTGACGGTGTCGGCCGATGATGGCGGGCTTGGCATGGGCTATCTGGAACATGTCATCGCGATTGAGGAGATCAGCCGCGCCTCCGCCTCCATCGGCCTCAGCTACGGCGTCCACTCCAATCTGGCGGTCAACCAGATCGCCCGTTGGGGCAATGCGGAGCAGAAGGCCCGCCTGCTGCCGCGCCTGATCAGCGGGGAACATGTCGGCGCCCTGGCGATGAGCGAGGTCGGTGCGGGCTCCGACGTCGTCTCCATGAAGCTGGCCGCCACGAAGGTGGATGGCGGCTGGAAGCTCAACGGCCACAAGTTCTGGATCACCAACGGCCCGGTCGCGGACGTGCTGGTCGTCTATGCCAAGACCGACGCCGATGCCGGGCCCCGCGGCATTACCACTTTCCTGATCGAGAAGGGCATGGCGGGCTTCGCCATCGGCCAGAAGATCGAGAAGCTGGGGATGCGTGGCAGCCCCACGGCGGAGCTGCTGTTCGACGATTGCGTGGTGCCTGATGCCAACGTGCTGGGCGGCGTCGGCGGCGGTGTTGCCGTGCTGATGAGCGGCCTTGATTACGAGCGCGCGCTGCTGGCGGGCGTGCAGCTCGGCATCATGCAAGCCTGCCTCGACGTTGTCATCCCCTATGTCCGCGAACGCAAGCAGTTCGGCAAGCCCGTGGGCAGCTTCCAGCTGATCCAGGCCAAGGTCGCCGACATGTATGTCGCGCTGCAATCGGCGCGCGCCTACACCTATGCGGTCGCCCGCGCCTGCGCCAACGACACCGTGACCCGCTTCGATGCGGCGGCGGCGATCCTGCTGGCGAGCGAGAACGCCTTCCGCGTCGCGGGGGAGGCGATCCAGGCGCTGGGTGGGGCGGGCTATACGCTCGATTTCCCGGTGGAACGCTACCTGCGCGATGCGAAGCTGCTCGACATCGGGGCCGGCACGAACGAGATCCGGCGTATGCTGATCGGCCGTGAACTGATCGCGCTGGACAAGGCATGACGGCGCCCGTCATCGCCACCCGGCTCGACCCTGACAGCCCGGAGGCGCTGGCCCGCGCCACGCACAACCGGGCGTTGGCGGCGGAGCTGCACGAGCGGGTCGGCCGCGCGGCGCTGGGCGGTGGCGAGGGCTCGCGCGCCCGCCATCAGGCCCGCGGCAAGCTGCTGCCGCGGGAGCGGGTGGAACGGCTGCTCGATCCCGGATCGCCGTTCCTGGAGGTCGCGCAACTGGCAGCGGGCGGCATGTACGGGGACGAGGTGCCGGGCGCGGGTATCGTCGCCGGCATCGGCCGCGTCTCCGGCCGGCTGGTGATGATCGCCGCCAACGATGCCACGGTGAAGGGCGGTACCTATTACCCGCTGACGGTGAAGAAGCACCTGCGCGCGCAGGAGATCGCGGAGGCGAACCGCCTGCCGTGCATCTACCTTGTGGACAGCGGCGGGGCCAACCTGCCGCATCAGGCGGAGGTGTTCCCCGACCGGGACGGCTTCGGCCGGGTGTTCTACAACCAGGCACGGATGAGCGCGGCGGGCATCCCGCAGATCGCCTGCGTCATGGGCAATTGCACGGCCGGCGGCGCCTATGTGCCCGCGATGTGCGACGAAAGCGTGATCGTCGCCAACCAGGGCACGGTGTTCCTCGCCGGCCCGCCGCTGGTTGAGGCGGCGACGGGCGAGAAGATCAGCGCGGAGGAGCTGGGCGGCGGCGACCTCCACGCCCGCAAGTCCGGCGTGGTCGATCACCTGGCGACCAGCGACGATCATGCGATCACCATCTTGCGCGACATCGTCAGCCACCTGCCCCAGCGCCCCGGCGCGGTGCTGGAACTCGCCGAACCACGCCCCCCGCTGCTCGACCCGGAGGACCTGTACGCCCTCATCCCGGAGGATGTGCGTGCGCCCTACGATGTGCGGGAGGTGATCGGGCGGCTGGTCGACGGGTCGGAGTTCCACGAGTTCAAGGCGCTGTACGGCACCACCCTGGTGTGCGGCTTTGCCCATATCTGGGGCGTGCCGGTGGCCATCCTCGCCAACAACGGCGTGCTGTTCAGCGAATCCGCCACCAAAGGCGCGCATTTCATCGAACTCGCCTGCCAGCGCGGTATTCCGCTGCTGTTCCTGCAGAACATCTCCGGCTTCATGGTCGGCGGCCGGTACGAGGCGGAGGGGATCGCCCGCCACGGGGCCAAGCTGGTGACGGCCGTGGCGACGGCGCAGGTGCCCAAGATCACGCTGGTCATCGGCGGCAGCTTCGGCGCGGGCAATTACGGCATGTGTGGGCGCGCCTATTCCCCGAGGTTCCTGTTCACCTGGCCCAATTCGCGGATCGGGGTCATGGGCGGCGAGCAGGCCGCCAGCGTGCTCGCCACCGTGCACCGCGATGCGGCCAGCTGGACGGCGGAGGAGGCGGAGGCGTTCAAGGCGCCGATCCGCGCGGAGTACGAGGAGCAGGGCAACCCCTGGTACGCCACCGCCCGCCTGTGGGACGACGGCGTGATCGACCCGGCGCAGAGCCGCGACGTGCTCGGTCTCGCGCTCGCCGCCTGCCTGGAGGCGCCGATTCCCGAAGCGGCACGGTTCGGCGTGTTCCGCATGTAACCGGCCGGCCGGGGCGTTCGCTTGCCATTCACCCACGCGGTCCTACATTGCGAATGACACCTTTCGAGGATTCTTGATGAGCACCAATCGCGAACCGGACGGCAACGGCTCCAATGGCCCGAACGGAGGCCCTGGCGGCAATCCGTGGGTCAAAAGCCTGCTGATCTGGGGCGGCATCTTCCTGGCGCTGCTGCTGGTCGTATCCATGTTCAACGGCACCGGCGGCAATACCGGTACGCAGCTGCGCTATTCCGACTTCCGCGAACAGGTGACCGAAGGCCAGGTGCGCGACGTGCAGATCGCGCCCGACCGGATCACCGGCACGTTGGATAATGGCTCCACCTTCTCCACCGTGCCCGTCCCCAACGACACGGAACTGACGCAGCTGCTGGACGCGAACGGCGTGTCCTATGCCGGCACCCCGCCGGAAGAGGGCAACCTCCTGCTCTACATCCTGGTGCAGACCCTGCCGTTCCTGCTGATCCTGGGCGTCGCGTTCTTCGCCCTGCGCCAGGTGCAGAAGGGCGGCGGTTCGGGCGCGATGGGCTTCGGCAAGAGCAAGGCCAAGCTGCTGACGGAAAAGCAGGGCCGCGTCACCTTCGACGACGTCGCCGGCATCGACGAGGCGCGCGAGGAACTGCAGGAGATCGTTGAATTCCTGAAGGACCCGCAGCGCTTCAGCAAGCTGGGCGGCCAGATCCCCAAGGGCGCGCTGCTGGTCGGCAGCCCCGGCACCGGCAAGACGCTGCTGGCCCGCGCCATCGCGGGCGAGGCGCGCGTGCCGTTCTTCACCATCTCTGGTTCCGACTTCGTGGAGATGTTCGTCGGCGTCGGCGCATCCCGCGTGCGCGACATGTTCGAACAAGCGAAGAAGAACGCGCCTTGCATCGTCTTCATCGACGAGATCGACGCGGTCGGCCGTCATCGCGGCCACGGCCTCGGCAATTCGAATGACGAGCGCGAGCAGACGCTGAACCAGCTCCTCGTGGAGATGGACGGGTTCGAGGCGAACGAGGGCATCATCATCATCGCCGCGACCAACCGGCCCGACGTGCTGGACCCGGCGCTGCTGCGGCCCGGCCGGTTCGACCGGCAGGTGGTCGTTCCCGTGCCCGACATCGACGGGCGGGAGAAGATCCTGTCCGTGCACATGAAGAAGGTGCCGCTGGCGCCCGACGTGAATTCGCGCACCATCGCCCGCGGTACGCCCGGCTTCTCCGGCGCGGACCTTGCCAACCTCGTCAACGAGGCCGCGCTGCTCGCCGCCCGGCGCAGCAAGCGGCTGGTTGCGATGGCCGAGTTCGAGGAGGCCAAGGACAAGGTCATGATGGGCGCGGAACGCCGCTCCATGGTGATGACCGACGACGAGAAGAAGATGACCGCCTATCATGAGGCGGGCCATGCCATCGTCGCCGTGCATGAGCCTGCGTCTGACCCGATCCACAAGGCCACCATCATCCCGCGCGGCCGCGCCCTGGGCATGGTGATGCGCCTGCCGGAACGGGACAATTATTCGTACCATCGTGATAAGATGCACGCGAACCTGGCGGTCAGCATGGGCGGCCGCGTGGCGGAGGAGCTGATCTTCGGCCACGACAAGGTGTCGAGCGGCGCGTCAAGCGATATCCAGTACGCCACCAGCCTCGCCCGCAACATGGTCACCAAGTGGGGCATGAGCGACAAGCTGGGCCCGCTCCAGTACGAGGATCAGCAGGAAGGCTATCTCGGCATGGGCGGTTCAAACCGGACCATGGCGGGCGCAGAGACCAACAAGCTGATCGACGAGGAGATCCGCAACCTGGTGGAAGGCGGCCATAGCCGCGCCCGCCAATTGCTGACCGATCACGAGGACCAGCTGCAATTGCTGGCGCAGGCGCTGCTTGAATACGAGACGCTGACCGGCGACGAAATCAAGGCGCTGCTGGAAAACGGCCGGATCGACCGCCCTGACCAGCCGACCGGCACCACCAATGTTCAGCCCGTGCGCGGCTCCGCGATCCCCAAGGCTGGCCGTCGGTTCAGCGGCGGCGACGCGGCACCCCAGGGTATCTAACGGACAGAGCGTATCTGATAACCAGACTGGCACGATGTTTCCCCAGGGAAACATCGTGCTGGTTCATTTCAGTTGAGCCATTCGGCCAGCGCCGCCAGGCAGTCCCGCGCCAGCAGCTTCGACCGCTCCGCGCTCCACCCCTGTGCCGGATCGGGCAATTCGGCATTGTCCTTGAACGGCATCTCCAGCGTCATCGCGCAGGCGCCGAAGCGTTCGGCCAGCTGGTTGGTGCTCATGCTGAGATTGGCCTTGCCCGCCGGCGTCTTGGGGTAGCCGACCTTTGTCTGGAAGTCGGGGCTGCGCCGGTCCAGGATCGCGCAATAGCGATCGTATTCGGCGCCCAGCTTCTCCGTCCATGACGGCACGCCATCATATCCGGCCATGAAGTTGGCGGCGATCGCCTCGTCCCCATGCACGTCCATGGCGAAGCGCACGCCGCTCGCATCCATTGCGTTCCGCACCGCCAGCACCTCGGGCGATCGTTCCGCGCTCGGCTCATGCCACTCGCGGTTGAGGTTCACCCCCACCGCATTGGTGCGCAGGTGCCCGCGATATGACCCGTCGGGATTGCAGTTGGGCACCACATGGATGCGGCACCGCTGCCGCAGCACGCGGGCGACCGGGTCGGCGGGGTCGCACAGGGCTTCCAGCGCGCCTTCCATCCACCATTCCGCCATGCTCTCGCCCGGATGCTGGCGGGCGAACAGCCAGACCGGGATGTCGCCATCCCCTATCACCAGGCAATCGATCGCGCGACCATCCAGCGAATGGCCGAGGCAGCGGTAGGACACGCCCTCGCTCGCCGCGGCTTCCGCGATCAGGTCGTGGTGCCGTTCCATGGAATAGGGCGCGAAATAGGCGAACCAGGCGAGGTCCCCCGCCGGAGTGTGGCGGATCGTCAGCGTGCCGTTGTCCTCGCCCGCGTTCCAGGAGGAATCGGCCCGGCCCCAATATTGCCGATCCTCTGACACCGCCGCCCGGTAATCGGGCCACCCGCCCGGATAGGCGGAGGCGTTGAGGCCGGTGATGCGCAGCACCACCTCCCGCCTGGCGGCACCGGCCACGCGGAAGTGGAACCACTGGAAGAAGTCGGACTGGTGGTCGCGCCGGATCGTCAGGGTGGCGCTGTTGCCGTCGATCGCGACGACTTCGATATTGCCGCTGTCGAACGCGGCGTCGATCTGGATAGAGGTCATCGGACCTCGGTAGTCGCTCCTGACTCGCCGGGGAAGCCCGCGAACAGCGCCTGCGCCAGCCGGCCGGCCGCCGCCTGTTCACCGGCATAGTCGCTGTTGGCGCTGGCGGTGAAGTTCGCGCGGCCTTCCCACAGCGGGGTGGCGCCGGTTGCCGGACGGATTTGCACACGCAGCTGGCGGTACAGCTCGTCCACATTGGAGCGGCCACCGCCGCCAAGATTGATGCCGACGCCCAGGCCCACGCCGCCGCCGCCCCATCCGCCGGTGGAGCCGCCGACACCCACGCTCACCGGGCTGCGCGCGCCGCCGCCACCCAGCGCCGGGTTCACGCCGCGCTCCAGTGCGATCTCCGCCACCTGCCCACCCGGGGTGCCCGCGCGCACCACGTTGTAGCCGAGCCGCGACAATTCGGCCGCGACCGCCTGCTGGTACAGGCTGAACTCCAGCGAATCGGCACCCGTGTCGCCAGGCGCGGCGACCACGGCAATGCTGCCCCGCCCCAATTGCGCCGGAGCATTGCCGGTGAAGCGCGTGACCTCCACCGGACTGACATAGGCAGGGGTGGTGCAGCCGGTCGCCAGCAGGGCGGCGGCGGCGGCGAAGGCGGCGGGCAGGGTGCGCAAGGTCATGCCTGGTACAACACGCCATCTGCGGCACGGTTGCAATTGGCATGCGAATTGATGCAGTGCAGCATCGGCGGTCGGCAACGGCCCGCAACATTGGGGAACAGGCAGATGAGCGATCCGATCCCGGTGCTGGTGACTGGTGGGGCTGGCTATATCGGCAGCCATGCCGTGCTGGCGCTGCGCGACCGGGGCTGGCCCGTCGCGGTTATCGACAATCTGTCGACCGGGTTCCGCTTCGCCGTGCCCGAAGGCGTCGCCTTTTACGAAGGGGACATCGCCGATGCCGACCTGCTCGCCCGCATCTTCGCGGAGCAGGGCACGCGTGCGATCATGCACTTCGCCGGTTCGATCATCGTGCCGGAATCGGTCAGCGACCCGCTGAAGTATTACGGCAACAACACGGTGAAGAGCCGCGCATTGATGCAGGCGGCGGTGGAGGCGGGCGTGCCGCACTTCATCTTCTCCTCCACCGCGGCGACCTACGGCATCCCGGAGAGCAGCCCGATCGCGGAGGACAGCCCCAAGCGGCCGATCAATCCCTATGGCTGGTCCAAGCTGATGACGGAGCAGATGCTGGCCGACACCGCCGCCGCGCATCCGCTGAACTATTGCGTGCTGCGCTACTTCAACGTGGCGGGCGCCGATCCGCAGGGGCGCAGCGGGCAGTCCACCGCCGGCGCCACCCACCTCATCAAGGTTGCGGTGGAGGCGGCGCTGGGGAAACGCAGCCATGTGGGCGTGTTCGGCACCGACTATGCCACGCCCGACGGGACCGGCGTGCGCGACTACATCCATGTCAGCGACCTTGCCGCCGCGCATGTGCTGGCGCTGGATGCCCTGGTGGCAGAGCCTGATCGGTCGCTGACGATGAATTGCGGCTATGGCCGGGGCTTCTCCGTGCTGGAGGTGCTGGATGCGGTGGACCGCGTGACCAACATGCAGATCGAGCGGGTGCTCAGCCCCCGGCGTGCGGGCGACCCCGATGCGCTGGTGTCCGATCCCGCCCGGATCAAGGCGACGATTCCGTGGCAGCCTCGCCATGACCGGCTGGAGGAGATTGTGGAACACGCGCTGGCATGGGAACGGCGCTTGGCGGAGCTGCGGCCGCAAGCTTGACTCGGGCTAGCCGCTGACATAGTTGCGGCCCGTTATTGACGGGCACCGGGCGTGGTTTCCGGTGCCTTTTGTTTTGCTGGAAGATATCATGAAGATCCGTAACAGCCTGAAGTCGCTCAAGGACCGCCACCGGGACAATCGCGTGATCCGCCGCCGTGGCCGGACCTACGTGATCAACAAGACCAACCGCCGCTTCAAGGCGCGCCAGGGCTGATTCGCACGATGGCCGCCGGTGGGAAGCCACAAGCGGTCGTCTTCGACATCGGCCGGGTCCTGATCGAATGGGACCTGGCACACCTGTTCGCTCCGCTGATCGACGATCCGGCGGAGCTTGAGTGGTTCCTGGCCAATGTGGTCACGGAAGACTGGCATGTGCAGCATGATGCCGGCGTCACGCTCGCGGAAATGGTGCCGGCGCGGCAGGCGGAATACCCCGACCATGCCGCGCTGATCGACGCCTATCGGCATCGCTTTCTCGATTCGATTCCTGGCGACGTGCCCGGCACCTTTGCCCTGGTGCAGCAGCTGCACGACAACGGCGTCCCCCTGTTCGCACTGACCAATTTCGGCGCCGAGTTCTTCGCCCAGTACCGCGCCACGCAGCCGCTGATGGCGCTGTTCCGCGACATCGTGGTCAGCGGTGACGAACGCTGCGTGAAGCCTGATCCTGCGATCTACGTTATCGCCGAACGCCGCTTCGGCCTGCCGGCGGACGCTCTGCTGTTCACCGACGACAAGCCCGAAAATATCGCCGCCGCCGATGCGCGCGGCTGGCACACGCACCTGTTCACCGGCGCCGACGGGCTGGAGCGGCGGCTGGTGGCGGAGGGGCTGCTGGACTGAGCGGCAGGCGCGCGCCGCCATCGCTGCTCAGGCCACGTCGCCCCGTCATCCATCCGTCAGGCTACTCAGCGGCGCTGCCAAATCCAGGTCGAAGCCGCCTTCATCATAGCGGCGCATGACCGTGCCCCCGGTCAGGCCCATGTCGCAGACCGTCCATCGGCGTCAGGCTGTTCTTCCACCGACGTCCCGGTTCCCCATTGGCCAGCGCCAAGGCGGATGGCCACGGCGTGCCATTGCCGCTTGCAGCGGGGCGGCGTGCGGGGCAGGGCGGTGGCCGTGCCCCATGCCGCTTCCACCGCCCGCCCGATGATCGCCGCGGCGCGGCTTCCCCTGTTCATCCTGGCCATCTTCACCGGAAGCCTGCTGCTGTTCCTGGTGCAGCCGATGGTCGCGCGCATGGCGTTGCCGCTGCTGGGCGGGGCGCCGGCGGTGTGGAACAGCGCGCTGGTCGTGTTCCAGCTGCTGCTGCTGGCTGGCTACGGCTATGCCCATCTGCTGGCACGCTGGCCCGTCCGGCGGCAGGCGGTGGTCCACCTCGCGCTGCTGGCGGTGGCAGGGCTGACGGTGCCGCTGCGACTGGCCGACCTGCCGCCGCCCGCGCCCGGGTGGGAGGTGCTGTGGGTTCCCGCGCTGTTCGCCGCCACCGTGGGGCCGGTGTTCCTGCTGCTGTCGGCCGGGTCCAGCCTGCTGCAGCGCTGGTATGCGGCAGGCGGGGCCGATCCGTATCGCCTGTATGCCATCTCCAACCTGGGCAGCTTTGCCGGGCTGATCGCCTATCCCTTCTGGCTGGAACGGGACTTCTCCGTCACCGGGCAGACCGCGATCTGGGCGGTGGGCTATGGCGTGCTGGTGCTGCTGGTGGCGATGGCCGCGGCGACACGCTGGCGGGTGGGGGCAGGACCGGTTGCGGCGGTGGACGTCGCCGCCGCGCCGATCGGGTGGCGGCGGATCGCGCTGTGGCTGGCACTGTCGGCCGTGCCGTCGGGCCTGCTGCTGTCCACCACCACGCTGCTGACCACCGACCTGATGGCCATGCCGCTGCTGTGGGTCATCCCGCTCGCGGCCTATCTGCTGTCTTTCACCGTCGCCTTCGGCGCGGGCGACAGCATCTGGCTGGCGATCCTGAACCGCTATGCCCCGGTGCTGCTGCTGATGATCGGCGGCCTCGCCATGATCAGCGGAGGGCAGGCGAACCCGGCCGTGGCGCTGGCGGCGGTCGCGCTGCTGTTCGTGCTGGCAGTGGCGCTGCACGGCCGGCTGTACGCGCTCAGGCCGGAGCCGGCCCGGCTGACGCTGTTCTACCTGGTGATGGCGACCGGCGGCGCGCTGGGCGGCATCTTCGCGGCATTGCTGGCGCCGGTCCTGTTCGACTGGGTGTACGAACACGCGCTGCTGCTGATCGCGGCGGCGCTGCTGATCCCACAGGCGGCGCTGGTGCGGCAGGTGGGCGATTACTGGCGCGGCGGACGCTGGCGGCATGTCGCGGCGGCGGTGCTGGTGGCGGCCGCCGCTCTGCTGGCGTGGCGGCTGGCCGATGCGGTGGAGGCGCGCAGCGGCGCGGATATCTTCCTGCATGTCGCGCTGCTGGTCGTGCTCGGCATCATCGTCACCGGCCACCGCATCGCATTCACCGCCATCTTCGCGCTGCTGCTGCTGGGCCATGGGGGCGTCTCCACGCTGGCGCTGTCCGCCAGCGGCGCGCGCACGCGCAGCTATTTCGGCGTCTACAGCATCACGGAGGCGGCGGATGGCCGGCTGCGGCGGCTGAACCACGGTACGACCATGCATGGGGAGCAATGGCAGGTGCCGGCGCGGCGGCTGGCTCCGACCGGTTATTACGGCGGCGACAGCGGCGTCGGTCTGGCGCTGGCGGCCGCCGCGCCCGATGCGCGGGTCGGCGTGGTCGGCCTCGGCGTCGGCACCCTCGCCTGCTACAAGCGGGCGGGGCAGGCCTGGACCTTCTTCGAGATCGATCCGGCGGTGCTGGCGCTCTCGCGGCAGGGGACCTTCACCTTCCTGCGCGATTGCGCGCCCGATGCCCGGGTCGTGATCGGGGATGCGCGGATCAGCCTCGCCCACGCGCCTGCGGGCGGGCAGGATTTGCTGGCGGTGGATGCTTTCTCCTCCGACGCGATCCCCGTCCATCTGCTGACGCGGGAGGCGTTCGCCATCTATGGCCGGGCACTGGCGAGCAATGGCGTGATGCTGGTGCACATCTCCAACCGCTATCTCGACCTTGCGCCCATGGTGGCGGCCCAGGCGCGGGAGGGCGGCTGGCGCGGCCTGCTGCGCGACGATCCGGGTACCGGCATCGGTCTCAGCCCGTCGATCTGGATCGCCCTGTCGCGTGATCCCGCCGCCTTGCAGCGCCTCTCGGCCAGCGGGCTTGGCATGTGGAAGCCGCTCCCCGCCCCAGCCGCGGAGGTGTGGACGGACGACCGCTCATCGCTGCTGGAACTGCTGCGCTTCTGACCGGGCACCGGGCCTCGAATCGGCAGGGGTGCGTCGTCTAGGTGGCAAGCGGACACTGCTTTTAGCCGAGGCGGCTTAATCCTCCCCATCGCAGATGGGGAGGGGGACCACCCGCAGGGTGGTGGAGGGGTATGGCACGGCGCACGACAGTCCTGAACGCCCGACGCTTACGCCGAACGATGACCAAGCCGGAGCTGATGCTCTGGGGCGTGCTGCGCACCCGCCCGGCGGGCCTCAAGTTCAGGCGACAGCATCCGGTCGGGCCCTTCGTGCTCGACTTCTACTGCCCGGCCTGCCGCATTGCTGTGGAGGTGGACGGCATCGTCCACGACATGGGCGACAATCCGGCGCGCGACATCGACCGGGATAGCTGGTTGCGACAGCAGGGGATTGAGGTCATCCGCATTGCCGCAGCAGACATCCTGAACGACCTGGACCGCGTGGCCGGCGCCATCGTCAGATGCTGCGCCACACCCCTCCACCAGCCTGCGGCTGGTCCCCCTCCCCATGCTGCGCACGGGGAGGACTGAAGGTCCGCTAAGGGGCGAAAGCCGCCATTCCGCGAATGAGCTGCCCGGCAAGCGCTGTCCTACACGGGGCATAGCTGTCATGGCACGCCCATGCCTCGCCAACTCCACTCATGCGCCATTCCCGCCAGCCGGGCGGCGCATCATTGCGGCCGTTAAGCAGCCCGGGGGAGGTGTAAACTTAGTGTCAACTTCCGGCGCAAACCCCTGTCAGGACAGCGTTTCGCGCCGGCGGTAGCTCAGCGCCTCGGCCACATGCACCCGGCCCATCTGCTCCGCGCCAGCAAGGTCCGCCACGGTGCGCGCGACGCGCAGCATGCGGGTGTAGGCGCGGGCGGACAGGCGCAGCGTCTCCGCCGCCTGCAGCAGCAGCGCGCGGCCGGCGGCGTCGGGCGTGGCGTGCTCCTCCAGCGCAGGCCCCTCCAGCTCTGCGTTGGCGCGTACGCCGCGCGCCAGCTGCACGCGGCGTGCATCGGCCACGCGGGCGGCGACATGGGCGCTCGGCTCCGCCGCGGCCGGGGTGGCGAGGTCGATGGCGCGGACCGGCTGCACCTCCACGGTCAGGTCGATCCGGTCCAGCATCGGGCCGCTGACCCGCGCCTGGTAATCGGCGGCGCAGCGCGGGCCCCTGCGGCATCCCTCGGCACTGCCGCAGCGGCAGGGGTTCATCGCCGCGATCAGCTGGAACCGGGCCGGGTAGCTGACATGCGCATTGGCGCGGGCGACATCGACGCGGCCCGTCTCAAGCGGCTGGCGTAGGCTGTCGAGCACCGGGCGCTGGAACTCGGGCAACTCGTCCAGGAACAGCACGCCGCGATGGGCCATGCTGATCTCCCCCGGCCGCACGCGCAGGCCGCCACCGGTCAGCGCGGCCATGCTGGCGCTGTGATGCGGCGCGCGGAACGGGCGGTCGCGGCTGATCCGCCCGCCCTCCAGCGCCCCGGCGACGGAGGCGATCATGGACACTTCCAGTGCCTCGGCAGAGGACAAAGGCGGCAGGATGCCGGGCAGACAACTGGCAAGTAGGCTCTTGCCCGAACCGGGTGGCCCGACCATCAGCAGGTTGTGGTTGCCGGCCGCCGCGATCTCCAGCGCGCGACGGGCGGTTTCCTGCCCCTTCACCTGGGACAGGTCCGGCCCCGGCCGCCGCTCCGCCACCTCGCCCGGCGGCGGGGCGGGCAGGGCGGCGGTGCCCTTCAGATGGTTCAGCAGGCTGACCAGATCGGGCGCCGCGGTGACCGGTACGCCGCTCGCCCAGCCGGCCTCCGCCCCCTGCGCCGCCGGGCAGATCAGGCCGCGTTCGCCGCTACGGGCATGCAGCGCGGCGAGCAGCACGCCGGGGCTGGCGACGATGCGCCCGTCCAGCGCCAGCTCCCCCACCGCGACGTATTCGCCCAATTGCTCCGCATCCGTGACGCCCATCGCCGCCAGCAGAGCAAGCGCGATCGGCAGGTCGTAATGGCTGCCTTCCTTGGGCAGGTCGGCGGGCGAGAGGTTCACGGTGATCCGCTTGGGCGGCAGCGCCAGGCCCATGGCGCTGAGCGCCGCCTGCACCCGTTCGCGGCTCTCGCCCACGGCCTTGTCCGGCAGGCCGACCACGGCGAAGCGCGGCAGGCCGGGCGCAAGCTGGCACTGCACCTCCACGGCGCGCGCCTCCAGCCCCAGATAGGCCACCGTGGATACCAGTGCGACCACATTGTCCCCCTTTGTTCCGCCTGCTTGTAACGGCGGGGACGGCGCTGTCTAGGCCACCACCGGCTCCAGCATCGTCATCGTGCCGGCGGCGGCATCGATGCGGCATCGGGCGCCGACGGGCAGTGGGACCTGCCGGCCGCCGCCATGGCCGAACAGCGGCGCATGGAAGGCGGGCACGCCCAGTGGGCCAAGGTGCTGGTCCAGCACCTCCACCAGGGTGAAATTGCCGTATCCGCCGGCATCGGTGCAACTGGTGCAGCGGCCGAACACCACACCCGCCACCCGCGGCAGGATGCCTGCCTGCCCTAATTGCGTCAGCATCCGGTCGATCCGGTACTGCGCCTCGTTCGTCTCCTCCAGGAACAGGATCGCGCCGGTGAAATCGGGCAGCCAGGGCGTGCCGGCAAGCGCGGACAGCACGGTGAGGTTGCCGCCGATCAGCCGCCCTTCCGCGGTGCCGGACGTTATCGTGACGGTTCGCGCGGCCCCGTCCACCAGCCGGTCCGTCGCCGGCGGGGGCGGGCCATAGGTCGGGGTGGCGGCGTCGAACAGCATGTCGCGCAGCGGTTCCCAATTGCCCAGTGGCCATTGCGAGGCGGCGTTGGGGCCGTGGATCGTGGCGAAGCCGACCTCCCGCGCCTGCAAGGCGAGGTGCAGCGCGGTGACGTCGCTGAAGCCGACCAGCGGTTTGGGATCGCGGCGCATCGCGGCATAATCCAGCAGCGGCAGGATCCGCGCGCAGCCCCAGCCGCCCCGCACGCTCAGCACCGCGCGCACGGCGCGGTCGGCGAACATGGCATTGACCCCGGCGGCGCGTTCGGCGTCAGTTCCTGCCAGGTAGCCGTGGCGGTGCAGGATGTTGTCAGCCATGCGCGGCATCAGCCCCATGGCGCGCACCGCCTCCACCGCGACCTCCAGCTCGGTACGGTCGGCCAGGAAGCCGGCCGGGGCGACCAGCCCGACGGTGTCGCCGGCCTTCAGCCGCGGCGGGCGGACCAGCGCCGGTGCCGCCCCTTGCGCCCGCAAAGTCGCGCCGCCCGCCAGCGTCGCCGCTCCCAGGGCGCCCAGCATCATCCGTCGAGAGAAATCCATCGGGCCCCTGTTGTCCTGCCGCATTGTGCGCGACACAAGACCAGCGGGCGGCGACGGGTGCAAGCCGCAAGGGTGAACAAGTAGGGGTCCGAGATGCAGCAGAGCACGTCAGCCGTACCGTCAGCCGATCTGCCGCTCCGCATCGCCACGATGGCGGACGCGCCGGCAATCGCCGAACTGATGGCACTGGCGATCCCGGCGCTGCTCGGCCCCTATCTGACGCCGGCGCAGATTGCGGCGAGCCACAGGGTCATGGGCCTCGACACGCAACTGATCGCGGACGGCACCTATTTCGTGGTGCATGACGGCGCCGCGCTGGTCGGCTGCGGTGGGTGGAGCCGACGGGCGACGGTCTATGGCGGGAACCACACCGGTGGGCGTGACGCCCGGCTGCTGGACCCGGCGACGGAGCCGGCGCGGATCCGGGCGATGTACACCCACCCCGACCATGCCCGCCGCGGTATCGGCCGCCGCGTGCTGGCCGCGGGGGAGGCGGCGGCGCGGGCGGAGGGGTTCGCCCGCGTGCGACTGGCGGCGACGGTCGGCGGCGAGAAGCTCTACGCTCGCTTCGGCTACCTGCCGGGACAGGCGTTCGAGGATGGCGGTGTGCCGCTGCTGCCGATGGAAAAGGTGCTCGTCTGATCCACAAGCTGTGTTCGCGTATGTGAAATTGCAATCGATATAGTGGATTGCGATGTGATAAGCTTCGCATTCGTGAATATGCTGCTACTATCCATGCGAAGCATCGGCTGATAGGTGCCCGGGCAAAAGGCAGGGGTCATATATGCGGATATTCGTCGGGACGGGCAGCGCGTTGGCGTTGGTCATGGTGGCACAGGCCGCAATGGCGCAGGTCACCGCAGTTGGCGATGCGTCCGGAACCTCGGAGGACACCGCGCCGGTCGCCCAAGGCAACGACATCATCGTCACCGCACAACGGCGCGAGCAGTCGCTGCAGGATGTCAGCGCCGCGATCACCGCCATCGGTACCGACCGACTGGCGGAAGCGCAGGTGAACAGCCTGTCGGACCTTCAGACCATCGTCCCGTCGGTGAACTTCGGCAACGACTTCAACCAGGCGAAGATCTTCATCCGCGGCGTCGGTGCCAACACCTCCACCACCGGCAACGCCACCGGCGTCGCGCTGCATGTGGACGGTGCGGTCGTCAGCCGGGCCGAGGCGCAGCTCACCAGCCTGTTCGACCTTGCGCGGGTGGAGGTGCTGCGCGGGCCGCAGGGCACGTTGTATGGCCGCAACGCCACCGGCGGCTCCATCAACCTCATCACCGCCAAGCCGTCCGACACGTTCGAGGGCTATGTTCGCGCGACCTACGGCAATTACAGCCAGCTCATCACCGAAGGGGCGATCGGTGGTCCGATCGTGCCCGGCATCGCCTTCCGCATCGCCGGCAAGACGGAGGATCGCGACGGCTTCGGCACCAATCCGGTCACCGGCAACGATGTGGACGACCTCAACCGCCGCATGCTGCGCGGGCACCTGCGATTCGAGCTGGGCACCGCGGCGGAGCTGCTGCTGACGGGCGAGTATTTCCGGCAGGACGACCATTCGGGCGCGGTCCATTACCTCGCCCCATCCTTCCCCGACGTGGCGCGGCTCGCCCCGCTGGGCCGGGGCGGTTATGCCACCCGGCCGCGTGATCTGGCGTCGGAGACCGATGTCGGCACCGATACCGAAAGCTACAGCTTCACCGGCACGTTGACTGTCGACCTGAGCGATGCATTGACGCTGACCAACATCGCCAATTTCCGTGATTTCGAGACCTCGCTGTTCCAGGACCTCGATCTGTCGGGCGTGGTCAACAGCCTGCAGACAACGGGCCAGCCGACCACCGTGCAGGAACGGCGGATCGACAGCGAGCAGTGGAGCAACGAGCTGCAATTGAACTACTCGGTCGATTACCTCGACTTGGTGGTGGGCGGGTTCTACTTCCACGAACGGCAGCGCCCGATCGACAATGTGGGCCTGGCGCGCCGCAACGGCATGGCCAGCAATATTCCGCTGCTGCAGGCGGCCGGCATCAGCCTGGACGAGGCGTTCGGCCTGTGCGGCTATCGCCCCGACGACGTGAGCGGCGGGACAACCGTGATCGCGCCCAAGCGGGTCTGCACCCGTTCCAACCTCGGCACCGATGCCTATGCCTTGTTCGGGCAGGCTAATGTTGGGCTGGGGCTGCTCAGCCCGGCGCTGGACAGCCTGACGCTGAAGCTGGGTGGGCGTTACAGCCACGAGACGATCGAGAGCGCCAACCCGTCCATCGTGATCGCCGCGGGCGGACGCGGGCCGGTGATCCGCTACACTACCGAAGGCACGTTCCGCGAACGCAGCTTCAGCGATTTCACCCCGGAACTGGGCGTCGAATGGCGCGCCACCCCCGACATCCTGCTCTATTACACCTACGCCGAAGGGTTCAAGGCGGGTAGCGGGGAGAACGCGGCCGGCAGCACCACCATCGTCGACCCCGAGACGATCCAGAACCACGAGGCCGGGATCAAGGCGACGCTGGCGAACGGCTTCGCGATCAACTTGGCGGCCTACACCTACGACCTGCAAGGGTTGCAGTTGAACAAGACCATCTCCGGCGGGCCGACCGGGTACCAGACGATCTTCCAGAACGCGGCCGAGACCACCGCCAAGGGCGTAGAGCTGGACGTGTTCGGGCAGGTGACGGACCGGTTCCGCGTCAGTGGCGCGCTGTCCTTCACCGATGCCAAGTTCCAGGATTACCTGACGCTGGACCCGCTGAATCCGGTCAACATCCTGACGCCGGGCGTGCCCGCCTACAACCCGGTGACGAACCCGGACCCGACCGCGTTCGGCGCGCCTGGAGGTGGCGAGATCCAGCTCGCCGGCAACCAGTTGCGCAACACGCCGCGCTGGGCCTGGAACCTGCATGGCGAGTACGACTTCGACCTGGCCGGCGGCACGCTGACCGCGATGGGCGATGTGTCGTACAAGAGCCGCATCTATTTCAGCGAGTTCGAGCGCGAGATCGAGAGTGCGCGCGCCTACACGATGGTGGATGCGAGCCTCAACTGGGCGGCGGATGCCAGCGGCGTCAGGCTGCAGGCGTGGGTGCGCAACCTGTTCGACGTGGACCGGGCGAGCAGCACCTTCGCCCTCGCCACCGGACGGCTGCTGGGCGTCACCTACCTGCCGCCACGCACCTATGGCGTGACGGTGGGCTACAGCTTCTGACGGATCAAGGCGCCGGGCTGTCCGGTGCCAGCATCCCGCCGCCTAGCGCCACGTACAGCGTCACCGCGTTGCTGCGGTAGGCGCGGCGCGTGGCCAGCAGCGATTGCTGGGCGGCGAACAGGCTGCGTTCCGCATCCAGCACCTCCAGGAAATCGGCGACACCTTCGCGGTAACGCAGGCGGGCGATGTTGGCGATCTGCTGCTGCGCAGTGACGCCGCGTTCCAGCGTGGCGACCTGATCGGCGAGGTAGCGGCGACCGGCGAGCGCGTCCGACACTTCGCGGAAGGCGTTCTGCACGGCGAGGTCGTATTGCGCCACCTCCTCGACCTCCCGTGCGCGGGCGAAGTCGAGCTGCGCCTCCCGCGCGCCCCAGTCGAAGATCGGCAGGCTGATAGACGGGCTGAACGACCATGCCTGATTGCTGCCCTGGAACAGCTCGTCCAGCTCCACGGAGGAGAAGCCGTAGCTGCCCGTCAGCGAGATGGTCGGGAAGAACGCCGCCCGCGCGGCGCCGATATTTGCCCGCGCGGCGATCAGCTCCTGCTCCGCCTGGATGATGTCGGGGCGGGCGAGCAGCAGGTCCGACGGCAGGCCGGCATCGATCTCCAGCCCGTTTTCCTGTTCCACCAGCGTCAGGCCGGGCGGCAGGGTATCCGGCACCCGCCCGCCGACCAGCACGGCGAGCTGGTTGCGCAATTGCGCCTCCGTCAGTTCCTGCGCCTGCAATTGCTGTTCGGCCTGGGTCAGCAGCGCTTCCGCCTGGCGGGTCGGCAATGCGCTTTCGACCCCTGCGCCCAGGCGCAGTTCGGCGATGCGCAGCGCGTCGCGCCGGGTTTCCGTGGTGCGCTGCGCCAAGGCGATCTGTTCGCGCGCCTCGACCACCTGGTAGTAGGTACCCGCGACATCGGCGATCAGCGACAGGTAGAAGGCGCGCTGCGCCGCCTCCGTCGACAGATACAGCGCGCGCTGCGCATCGGACAGGTTGCGCACCCGACCCCAGAAATCGAGCTCGAACGAGGAGACGCCGACATTCACGTCGTACCGGTCGATGGTGATGGAGCTGGGTGGATCTTCCACCACCTCACCCCCTTCGCCCGGCTCGTCCGTGACACCGCCGGTGCCGAAGCCAGGGATGGTGCCCAATGGCGTGCGCTGGCGGGTGTAGGTGCCGTTGAAGCCGGGCGCGGGCAGGCGGGCTGCGTCCTGAATGCGGAACTGGGCGCGCGCCTGCTCTATCCGGGCAGTCGCGGCGAGCAGGTCCCGGTTGTTCAGCAGCGCCGCCTCGATCAGCGCCTCCAGCCGGGGATCGACGAAGAAGCTGCGCCAGGGCAGTTGGTTCGCCACTACCGCGCCGTCGGGCTGGAAGGCGGGGTCGTAGGCTGCCTCCGTCGTCAGGCCTGGCCGCACGTGATCCGGTGCCAGGTTGATGCAGCCGGCGAGCGCCAGCGCCGGCAGGGTGGCGAGAGCCAGGGAGGGGCGGCGGATCATGCGGGCTCTCCGGCCGGGCGGGCAGGTGGCGGCGGCGTGGCGGCGCCGTCATCGTCCATGTGGCCGGCGGCCATCGGGCGCTGCCGGCTGAGATAGCGGCGCACCAGCAGGTAGAGGACCGGGATGACGAAGATGCCGATCGCAGTCGCGGCGATCATGCCGCCCATGACGCCGGTGCCGACGGCGATGCGGCTGGCCGCACCGGCGCCCGAGGCGATCACCAGCGGCACCATGCCCAGGATAAAGGCGAGCGAGGTCATGATGATCGGCCTGAGGCGCAGCTTCGCCGCCTCCTTCACCGCCTCCAGCGCGTTCTTGCCCGTGGCCTCCTCCTCGATGGCGAATTCCACGATCAGGATCGCGTTCTTCGCCGCCAGACCAATGATGGTGATGAGGCCGACATTGAAATAGACGTCTGCCGTCAGCCCGCGCAGCATGGAGAACACGACGGAGCCGAGCACGCCCGCCGGCACGATCAGCAGCACCGCCAGCGGCACGGCCCAGCTTTCGTACAGCGCCGCCAGCAGCAGGAACACGACCACGACCGACAGGCCCAGCAAAAGGCCGATCTGCCCGCCGGCCTGCTTCTCCTCGAACGAGAGACCGGTCCATTCATAGCCGATGCCGGGTGGCAGCTCCTGCGCCAGCCGCTCCATCTCGGCCAGCGCCGCGCCCGAGGAATAGCCGGCCGCCGCCTCCCCCGACAGGGTCAGCGCGGGATAGCCGTTGTAGCGGGCCAGCGTGGGGGCGCCGGCGGTCCATTCGGCGGTGGCGAAGGCACTGAACGGCACCAGTTCGCCCTGCTGGTTCGGAACGCGCAGGTTCAGGATATCCTCCGGCGTCATGCGGAACGGCGCGTCGGCCTGCACGATCACGCGCAACACGCGGCCCTGCCGGGTGAAGTCGTTGGCATAGGCCGAACCAAAGCTGATGGAGAGCGTGGCGTTCACGTCGCTGATGGCCAAGCCCAGCGCGCGGGCCTGCACCCGGTCGATGTTGACGCGCAACTGCGGCGTGGGCGCCTGTTCGTCCGGGCGCAGATTGGTGATGATGCCGCTCTCAGCCGCTGCGCCCAGCATCTGGTCGCGCGCGGCGGTCAGCACCTCGCGCCCGACGCCCTGCCGGTCCTGCAGCTTCAGCTGGAAACCGCTGGCATTGCCCAGGGCCGCGATCGGCGGGCGCTGGATGGCGAAGGCGATCGCCTGATCGAGCTGCATGAAGCGGCCCATCGCCCGCTGCGCCAGCGCGGCGGCGCTGTTCTCCGGCTCGGTCCGCTCGCTCCACGGGATCAGCGGCACGAACATCAGCGCGTTGTTCTGGCCGCGGCCATAGAAGCTGAAGCCGCGCACGGCGACGACGTTGGCGACTTCCGGCTGGTCCTGCAGGAAGCCTTCGACCTGCTCGATCGCGGCGGAGGTGCGCGCCTCCGTACTGCCGGGCGGGGTCTGGATCACGGCCACCAGTTCCCCCTGATCCTCCGTGGGGAGGAAGGACGTCGGCAGGCGCATGAACAGCAGCGCGGTCACCACGCAGATCGCGGCGAAAGCGGCCAGAGCGACCAACGGGCGGGACAGAATGCGGTCGTTGCCGCGGCTGTACTTGTCCGTCATCCGGGCGAACCAGACGTTGAACCGGCCGAGGATCCGGCTGCCGCCATTACGGGCCCGGTCCAGCCAGCCGCGCCAGCCGGGCCGCACCGGCCGCGCGGTCGCGCCGGCATGCGCATCCCCCTCGCCAGCCGGGGCGTGGCTTTCGCCCGGCGGCTTCAGGAAGGTGGCGCACAAAGCGGGCGTCAGCGTCAGCGCCATGAGGGCGGAGAAGAAGATGGAGATCGCCAGCGTTACGGAGAACTGGCGGTAGATGCCGCCGGTGGAACCGGGGAAGAACGCCATCGGCACGAACACCGCGATCAGCACCAGCGTGATACCGACGATGGCGCCGGTGATCTGGTCCATCGCCTTGCGGGTCGCGGCGACGGGGTTCAGCCCTTCCTCGTGCATGATCCGCTCGACATTCTCGATCACCACGATCGCGTCATCGACCAGGATGCCGATCGCCAGCACCATGCCGAACAGCGTCAGCACGTTGATCGAAAAGCCCGCCAGCCAGAGGCCGAGGCACGCGCCGGCCAGCGCGATCGGCACGACCAGCGTCGGGATCACGGTCGCGCGCCAGTTCTGCAGGAACAGGAACATGACCAGGAACACCAGCGCCATGGCCTCCACCAGGGTCTTGATCACCTCCTCGATCGACAGGGTGACGAAGGGTGTGGTGTCGTAGGGGATGGTCCACTGGACGTCGCCGGGCAGGCTGGCGCCAATCTCCTCCATCCGCTGGCGCACGCCCGCCGCCGCGTCCAGCGCATTGGCGCCGGTCGCCAGCTGGATGCCGATGCCCGCCATCGGGCGGCCGTTCAGCGTGGCGGAGAAGCCGTAATCGGATGCGCCCAGCTCCACCCGCGCCACATCGCGCAGGCGCACGGTGGCCCCGCCGGTCTCCGCCCGCAGGATGATCTCCTCGAACTGGCGGATGGCGGAAAAGCGGTTCTGGGTAATGATCGTGGCGTTGATCATCTGCCCGTCGACATAGGGCTTGGCGCCCAGCGAACCGCCCGCCGTCTGCGTGTTCTGTTCCTGGATCGCTGCCACGACCGCCGATGGTGACAGGTTGTAGGAAGCGAGCTGTTGCGGATCGAGCCAGATGCGCATCGCATATTCCGACCCGAACAGCAGCACGTCGCCAATCCCGCTGACCCGGCGCAGCTCGTCCACCACCTGCAAGGTGGCGACATTGCCAAGATCGGTGCTGTCCATTCCGCCGCTGCGGCTGGTCAGCGCGACGACCATCAGGAACCCGCTGTTCGACTGGCGCACGGTGATCCCGTTGCGGCGCACATCCTCCGGCAGGCGGGCTTCGACGGTGCTCAGCCGGTTCTGCACTTCCGTCTGCGCAATATCGATGTCGGTGCCCGCTTCGAACGTGACGGTGATGGTGCCCGCACCCGTCGATTCGCTGCTGCTGGCCATGTAGAGCAGGCCATCGACGCCGTTCAGCTGCTGCTCGATAATCTGGGTAACGTTCTGTTCCAGCGTCGCGGCGTCAGCGCCCGGATAAGTCGCGGTAATCTGCAGCGATGGCGGGGCGATGTCGGGGTACTGCTCGATCGGCAGCGCGCGCATGGCGATGATGCCGGCCAGCAGGATGCCGAGCGCGATAACCCAGGCGAAGATCGGCCGGTCGATGAAGAAGCGTGACATGGCTCAGTTGCCCTGTTCACCCTGGGTCGGCCCGGCGGCCGTCCCCTGCGCCGCCTGTGCCTGCGGCTGGCCCCCTGCCGGCTGCGTGCCGCGCTGTCCCTGCGGACCCGCGCCCGCACGACCGACCTGCACCGGCGCGCCATCGCGCAGCTTCTGCAGATTGTTGGTGATGACCACGTCGCCCGGCTTCAGCCCACCATCGATGATCCACTGGCCATCGATCATCTCGCCCAGCTCTACCGGACGCGCCACGGCCTTGCCGTTGACGGCCAGGAACACACTGCCCCCTTCGGGCGTGATGCTGACCGCCGATTGCGGCACGGCGATGCCGTTCGTCAGTTCGCCCACGGTCAGCCGCACGCGAACGAATTCGCCCGGCAGCAGCAGCCCTTGCGGGTTGGCGAACTCCGCGCGCAGCTGGACGGTACCGGTGGTGGCGCTGACCGACTGGCCGAAGAAGTCGATCGCACCGGCGACGTTGTAGGTGGTGCCATCGGGCAGGATCAGCTCCGCACGCACCGGATTGTTCAGCCGCAGCTCGCCCGCATCGATCATCCGGCGTAGCCGCAGCAGCTCCGCCGCGGATTGATCGAAGGTGGCGTAGATCGGGCTCATCTGCTCGATCCGGGTCAGCAGCGTGCCTTCGGCCTGCGTCACCAGCGCGCCTTCCGTCACCTCAGCCCGCCCCACGCGGCCGCTGATCGGCGCGGTGACGTTGGTGTAGCCGAGCTGCAGGGAGGAGGCGCGGACCTGCGCGCGCAATTGCGCGACATCGGCCTGCGCCTCCCGACTGGCGGCGAGCGCGGCGTCATATTCTTGCCGGCTAATCGCGTCCTGCGCCACCAGCGGGCGGTAGCGTTCGACGACGGCTGCGGCATTGGCGGCAGTGGCGCGGGCGCGTTGCAGGCTCGCCTCCGTCTGCGCCTGCGCGGCGCGCAGTTCGGACGGGTCGATGCGGAACAGCGGCTGCCCGGCCCGCACATTGGTGCCTTCTTCGAACAGGCGGCGCTGGATGATGCCGGTCACGCGAGCGCGCACCTCCGCCACCCGGACAGCTTCGATCCGGCCGGGCAATTCGATGATCTCGGGCAGGGCGCGGGAGCCGACGGTGATCGTCTGCACCGGCATGGCCTGCGGCGCGGGTGCGGCCGCCTCCTCCCCACAGGCGGACAAAGCGAGAGCCATGGCAGCGACCAGCGGCAGCGCGATACGCATCAGGGAACCTTCGGTTTGATTGTGCAGTTGCGGTGGTGTAATACGTGTTACACAACACGGGTACAAGCGGGATTAAGCGCGATCACACAGGTAGAGACGGAAACGCGCAACTGCGACCTTGAAGCGGACGGCGCGGGGCGCCGGCTAGACCGGCGGCGTGACGCGATAATCGCCTGTGCCGACCGTTTGTTCCTGCAGCAGGGTTTTGACCGCACGACGCTGGCCGATGTGGTCGAATGCGCGGGCGGGTCCCTGGCGACGATCTACAAGCTGTTCGGCAGCAAGAGCGGCCTGCTGGAGGCGGTGATGGAGTGCCGCGCGACATCCAAGGATGGATGGCTGCAGGGCATCGTCGATGCCGGCGACCCGCCGGTTAAGGTGCTGGAGATGGTCGGCCAGGAGCTGCTGTGCCGGTTCAAGGACCCGGCCGAGGTGGCGCTGTCACGTGTCGTGATCGCCTACAGCCTGGAGAACCCGGACTTTGCCCGGCGCTTCCACGGCCGCACGATCGCCATGGCGCGGGGGCACCTGACCCGGCTGTTCGCCCGTTGGCAGGACAGCGGCTACACCCTGAATGCCCCGCCCGGGACGCTGGCGGCGATCTTCCTGGGAATGTTCGTCTACGACCTGCATAGCCAGGCGATCAGCCACGGGGCCACGCCGGTGCCGGCAGAAGCCGACATCGCGGCCAAGCTGCGGGTGTTCTGTATCGGCGCGGGCCTGTGCTGAGCCCGGCGGGTCAGGTGCGGCACCAAGGCCCCACCTGACCCATGCCTGCGGGTCAGTCCGTGGGGAAGCCGCGGATCTTCAGCAGGGCGGTGACGTCCGGATCGCGGCCGCGGAAGTTGCGATAGGCCTCGGCCCGGTCAGTCTCGTTACCGGTCGACAGCAGCACCCGGGCAAAACGGTCAGCTGTCTCCTTGTCCCAGTAGCTGCCCGCCTCCTCGAACGCGGCCCAGGTGTCCGCGTCCATCGTCTCCGACCACAAGTAGCTGTAATAGCCGGCGGAATAGGCGTCGGACGAGAACAGGTGATTGAACTGCGGCAGGCGGTGCCGCATCACGATCTCACGCGGCATGCCGATCTCCGCCAAAGCGGCCGCCTCGAACGCGTCGGGATCGGTCACCGGCTGATCCTGCGTATGCAGCTTCATGTCGACGATCGCACTGGCGAGGTATTCCACCGTGGCGAAGCCCTGGTTGAACGTCGCCGCAGCCGTGACCTTGTCCAGCAGCGCCTGCGGCATCTTCTCGCCCGTCTGGTAATGCAGGGCGAAGCGGTCCAGCACCTCCCGCGTCAGCAACCAGTGCTCGTTCACCTGGCTGGGATATTCCACGAAGTCACGCGGCGTGCCGGCGAGGCCCGGATAGGTCACGTCCTGCAACATGGAATGGATCGCGTGGCCGAATTCGTGGAACAGCGTTTCCGCATCGTCCAGGCTGATCAGCACGGGCGCGCCCGCCGCACCCTTGGCGAAGTTGTTGTTGTTGGACGACAGCACGTTCTTGGCCGGCGGCAGGTCCCGCTGGCTACGATAGGTTGTCGCCCAGGCGCCCGACCGCTTGCCCGTGCGGGCGAAATCGTCGCGGTAGAACAGGCCGACCTCCGCCCCGTTCTTATCCGTCACATGCCACACGCGCACATTCGGCTCGAACACCGGCACGGTGCCACTGATCTCCTTGAACTGGAGGCCGTAGAGCTGCCCGGCCGACCAGAAGGCGGCGTCGATCATGTTGTTCAGCTCGAAATACGGCTTCAATTCCGCCTGATCGAGGTCGTAGCGGGCCTTGCGCACCTGCTCCTGATAGAAGCGGTAATCCCACGGTTCGATCGTGATGCCGGCATTCGCCCCGTCGGCGATCGCCTGCATGTCGCGCACCTCCTCGGCAACGCGGGCCGTGGCGGCGGGCCAGACGCGCATCATCAGGTCCATGGCGGCTGCCGGGGTTTTGGCCATGGTGTCCTGCATGCGCCATTCGGCATGATTGGCGAAACCAAGCAGCTTGGCCCGCTCGTCGCGCAGTTGCAGGATGCGGGCGATCGTCGCGTTGGTATCGGTCGTCCCGCCATTGTCGCCGCGGTTGACGAAGGCACGCCATACCTTTTCACGCAGCGCGCGGTCGCTGGCGAAGCTCAGCACCGGATCGACCGCCGAGCGCGTGTTGACGATGGCCCAGCCTTGCAGGCCGCGCTCCTCCGCTGCGGCGCGCGCGACGGCCTTCACGCTGTCGGGCACGCCCGCCAGCTCCGCCTCGTCCGTCACGGTGATGTAGGTCGCCTCGTCCGCCAGCAGCTTTTCGGAGAAGGTGGCGAACTGGGCAGCGAGCTGCTGGTTGATGGTGGACAGCCGCTCCTTCTGCGCTGCGTCCAGCTTGGCGCCCTGGCGCACGAAGGACTCGTAGGTCCGCGTCACCAGCCGCTGCTGCTGCGCGTCGAGACCGCTGGTCTCCCGCGCATTGTAGATCGCCTCGATCCGGGCAAGCAGCTGTGGGTTGAAGGTGATCGCGTCCTGCGCCGCCGCTTGCTTGGGCGACCATTCTGCATCCAGTGCCTGATAGGCGGGCTTGTTCATGTTGCTGGTCATCACGCCGAACAGCGCATTGACGCGGCCCAGCCGTTCGCCCGCCAGCTGCATGGGGACAAAGGTGTTGTCGAAGGTCGGCGCCTCCGGATTGCTGGCGATCCTCTCGTATTCCACCTGCCGTTCGGCCAGCGCGGTGGCGAAGGCCTGCGGGAATAGGTCCGGCTGCACCTGGTCCCACGGGGGCACGCCACCATAGGAACCTTCCCAGGTGGCGAGCAGCGGATTGGCGTCGGCAGCGGTCGCGGAAGCGACATTCGCCTGGCCCTGGGCCAGGGCTGCGGGGGCGGACAGGATCAGCGACATGGCAGTGGCGATACGTAGGGCAGAATGCACCATGAACTCCAATGGTTTACAGGTATGGCGAACAGCATAGGCGTTTCCGAGCGATGGTAAAGTTTGCAACCGGATCGCCGTGGCAGCCCTGTTGCGACAACGGGGCAATTGTTTGCTACCAAACCGTGATGTTGCAGACGGGCAGATGCGGATTGCTACCTTTATTGATCCAGGTAAACTCGTGATGCCTCCCGAAACGGCCGGGCGGCACGGGGTTGAACGGGGTACAAGTGGGGCGCAAAAGCGTGGCAGCAACCCGGAAGATCAGGCCACAGTGAGGAACCTGATACTGCGCTGGGTGCTGGCTGCCTGCCGTGCCTACCCCCGGCGTGTGGCGATGCTGCTGTTGTTGAGCGTGCTGGTCTCCGCCATGGACGGGCTCAGCATCGCCATGCTGGTCCCGTTGATCGGCACGCTGTTCTCCTCGCAAGGTGATGTGCGCGACAGTGTCGACGGGCCGCTGGGCGCGGCGCTGGACTGGCTGGCCGACCTCGCCGGGATGGATTACCGCCTATATACCATCACCGCAATCATCGTGGCGCTGGTCGCCACGCGCGTGTTGTTGACCTATGTCAGCGCGGTCAACGTCGCCCATCTGGGCAGCCGGCTCAGCCTCAATCTAGCCAGCACGATCCATCGGCGATTGCTGGACGCTGATTACCAGTTCCTGTCCGTCACCGACCACGGCACCATCATCAACACGCTGGATACGGAGGTTTGGAACGTCACCAACGCGATATTTGCCGTATTCGATGTTTTCTCCAACCTCTGCATCGCGCTGGCGCTGGGCGCGCTGCTGCTGCTGATCTCCCCCGAACTGACCCTGATCGCGGCACCGCTGGTCGGCGGCGTCTTCCTGGTGCGGCGCGCCTTCGACCCGCGGGTCCGCACGCTGGGCGATGCCAAGGTCCGCGGCGGGGAGGAATATTCGGTCCATTCCTATGAATTGCTGGACCATATGCGCATGACCCGCGCCTACGGGCAGGAGGAGGCGGTGCAGCGCGGTTTCGTGCGGCTGACGGATCGGCTGCTCGACATCGATGTCGCGATCACCCGGCTCACCTCCGCCATCGGCGGTGCGCAGGAGGTCGCGTATACCGTCATCGTCGTCGTGCTGCTGATCGTGGCTGTGCAGATCGAGATGGCGCAGCCCGCGCTGATTGCCTTCATCGCGCTGCTGCACCGGCTGCAGCCGCCGATCGCCGGCCTGAACCAGGCGCGAAGCGTGCTGGTGCTGGCGCATGCCTCGCTCGCTTCCGTGTCGCAGCTGGAGGAACTGCCGGCCTGGTCCGCCCATGCCAATGGCCGCGACCGGCTGCCGGCGCTGACCGGAGCCATCGTGTTCGACCGGGTCAGCTTCTCCTATGACGGGAAGTCGCACGAATGCCGGCCGGCGCTGGCCAATGCCAGCTTCTCCCTGCCGCTTGGCCGCGTCACTGCGCTGGTGGGCGCATCTGGTGCAGGCAAGTCCACGATCACCAACCTGCTATACCGCTTCCATGATCCTGACAGCGGCTGCATCAGCGTGGCCGGAACCCCGCTCGCGGCGCTGGACATCGTCTGGTGGCGATCGCAACTGGCCATATCTGGCCAGGACACGGGCCTGATCTCCGCATCCATCCGCGCGAACATCGCCTTCGCCCGGCCCGATGCCACCGATGCGGAGATCGAAGCGGCGGCCCGGGCGGCGGAGATCCACGATTTTATCGCCCGGCTGCCGCTCGGCTACGACACCCAGGTGGGGGAGCGTGGCGTGCTGTTGTCGGGCGGACAACGGCAGCGGATCGAGATCGCCCGCGCGCTGCTACGCCCCGACGCCATCCTGATCCTGGACGAGGCGACGAACGCACTGGACGCGGTGACCGAGGCGGAGGTGCTGGCGACGCTGCGCCGCCGGGCTGGCGACCGTACGGTGCTGGTAATCGCCCATCGGCTCGCCACCACGCGCCATGCCGATCATGTGATCGTGCTCGATCACGGACGGGTGTTGGAACAGGGCAGTCCTCTCGCCCTCCGGCAGAGCGGCGGCCTCTACAGCCGGATGGTCCGCCTGCAGGAACAGGGCAAGCAGCCGGACGCGGCTTAGCCGGCCTCCGTTTCTGTCAGGAGCCTTGCACCTGGAGGTTCGGCCGGCCGATCATCTGCCGAATGCGCCGCCGCAAGGGCGGCGGTACGCGGGAACGGGCGCGCCGGACAAGACCCCGCCACAGCCGGACGACACGCTTGGCCACGGGGATGTAGCCGGGCACGCGATATGGCCGCAATTGCTGTACAACCGCGCGTTTCAGGACCGGATCGTCAAGACCGATGCTGCTGAGATAGCCTTGCAGCCACCGCAGGTAGCCGGCGCGTGCCGGATGCCATGTCCCCGGATCGTATGCCCCGGTAGCGATCGCCTGCGAACAGCAGGAAGATGCGTGCTGGCGGTAATAATCCAGCACTTCGTCGATCACCACCACGTCATGCGCGGCGGTCATCTTGCTGAGGAACACCTGGTCTTCGTACAACCCGCGAAAGCTCGGCTCAAACCCGCCGATCGCTTCATAGGCGTCGCGGCGCACTAGCAGGCTGCAGATGCCAGGCAGGGAACCGCCGGAAGTGAGGATGAACTGCCGCAAGGCGGTCGGCGCGGGGATCAGTTGGCGTGGCGGCAGGTGCATGTTGCCTGCCTCATCCTCCCGTCCCAGATAGTTCGCGCCGGTGTCGGCCCAACTGTACCAGTACAGCGTGGGGCCATAGATCATGCCCGCCTGCGGGAATGCGTGGGAGACCTCGACGAACTTCTCCAACCGGTCGGGCAGCCAGATGTCATCCGCGTCCAGAAACGAGATATACTGGCCCCGCCCGGCCGCGACGCCGGCATTGCGGGATGCGCTCATGCCCAGATTGGCGTGATCGGGATGTTCGATGTACCGGATGCGGCCGGAATGCGCGGCGGCATAGCTCTGCGCGATGGCGGTGGCACCGTCCCAGCTGCCATCGTCCACCAGCACCAGTTCCCAGTCGGTGAAGGTCTGCGCTAGGATGCTCTCGATCGCCTCCGCGATGAACCTCTCGCCGTTGCGGAAGATCATCACCGCCGTAATCAGCGGGGGCGTGCTCAGCGGATCGCCGGTCATGCCGCGCGCGCCAGCAGCGCATGATCGTCCCGCAGCCAGCGGGCGAACCCGTCCGCATCGCGGTCCAGTACCTGCAGCCGGGGCAGTTCGTGGCGCAGTTGGCGGGCGGTTACGACGGCCGGGTGGCTGGTGCAGGCGATGGGAATGCCCAGTTCGGCCACGATCGCGCGGCTGGCTGCGTCATGCCGGCCAAAGGGATAGCTCATCCGGTCCACCGGGCTGCCGGCAAGTTCGGTCAGCGCCTGCTGGCAGCCGGCGATCTCGTCCCGTTGCCGCGCCGCGTCGTGGTCGGGCAGGCTGGGATGATGGCGGGTGTGGTTGCCGATGCGCACCAGCGGATGGCCGGCCAGCGCCGCCACCTGCTCGCGCGTGGCAGGCCGGCGCCGCTCCGGTCCGGCGAGCGGCATGCCCGCCCACAGCAGCACCTCGGCCACGGCGGCATCTTGATCCACCGGCGGCAGCGCGACAATCGCGTGCCACAGGTCCATGTAGAGCTGCTCGCGCCCATTGCGTGGCTCCTCCCAATCGGCATGCCAGCGGGTCGACGTAGGGGCGGCGGCGCTGTCGTCGGCGATGGCGAAGCGGCGCTCCCGCCCTGCCAACACGATCTCTAGCGTGGTGGGCAGGGTGCCGCTTTCCAGCACCGCCCGCCCCAGCGCGTCCCACCAGAATTCCCGGCTGCGGCCCAGCGCATCCGACACGACGAAGAAGGTGGCGGGGATGCCATGCCGTTCCAGAATTGGCAGCGCGACCTCCAGATTGTCGCGGTAGGCGTCGTCGAAGGTCACCGCCAGCCGGCTGCCCGTGCGGTCCAGCACCTCATCGTTGGCAAAGGCGGCCAGGTCGACCGCCGCGCCGCGCCGTGCCAGCAGCGCCATCTGCGCATCGAAGTGCTCCGGACTGACGCACAGGTTCCACGGATCGACCGCCTCGCTCGCCACCCGGTGGTACATCAGGATGCCCGCGCGCGGCCGCAGCGCGCGCACCTGCCGGCGGATCGGCCGGGCGATCCGACGCAGGGCGCGATTGTTGCGCAAGGCTGAGAAGCGTCTGGGTGTCATCCTGTGTTCTTTCCCGGTCCGCTCCTCGTCCACCACGAAGGCCACACTGGCGGCCCGGTTCCTGCAGCCCGTGCTGAGGTGCGGACGTCACAAAGGGGTGTCCACTACTTCAGCGCCGCCATCAAGAGGGTTAACGGGCGGTCGGGCCTAACGCTTGGGCCGTCATCTCATGGCTTTTCCGAACCCGTCGGCATCGGCGACTTATTTCGTCAGATCAGCGGCCCGTCGCGCGGCGATCGCGACGATCACCGGATATTGCTGGTCGAAATGGCCGAGTTCCGCTGGCTGCAATTCGGCCGCCGCCATGCCGTGCAGGAAAGCCGTCGCGGACAGGAGGTTGCCATACTGGCTGATGCCGACCTGCTCCGCCCCGAACACCGGCGCGCACAGCCGGCGGGCGGCGGCGGCGGACAGCGACCAGTACCAGGTGTCGTTCCAGTCGTCGTCGGCGATCTGGGTGATGCCGGGCACCGTGCACAGCAGCACGCCGCCCGGCTTCAGCACCCGATGAAGCGTGCGGACCGCCGCCTGCATGTCGAAGATCAGGTGCAGCGTCTGCGTCAGGATCACGCAATCGTAGGTCGCGTCCGGCACGCTGGCGCCATTGGTCAGGTCGTCGACATAGGTCGCGTCCGGGTGATCATCGACATGCAGCATGTCGCTCCGCCCGACGTCCTGGCCGAACTTTTCGGTATAGAGCCGTTCGCCGATCTCCAGCACGCGACCGGTGATCTCGGTGCGGTGGGAGTACAGGAACGTCTCGATATAATGGCGGTCGATCGGCTGCCCGCGGTTGAAGCCATATTCGCGGCACAGCGGTTCGTGGCTGCGCAGGTCGCCCATGAACACCTGCCCTGGCGGTGCGGAGGTGGCGCCGCGCAGCCAGGCGACCCCGCGTTTCGCCACCTTCACGAACCTGCGGCCGTGCCGCCGCGCCACTGTGTCACCCCTCATGCCTGCAATGCTATACCGCTCTGCAGCAAAGGGAAGGGGGGCACGTCGATCGGCGTTATCAGTCGTCTGCGTCCAGACCATAGGCGGTGTGCAGCACGCGGACGGCGAGCTCGGTCTCGTCCTCGTCGATCAGCACGCTGATCTTGATCTCGCTGGTGCTGATCGCCTCCACATTGATGCCGCGATCGGCCAGCGACTGGAACATGGTGGCGGCGACGCCCGCATGGCTGCGCATGCCAACGCCCACCACGCTGACCTTGGCGACCTTGGCGTCCACCACGATGCGATTGAAGCCGATGGTCGGACGCCGATCTTCCAACAGCGCCTGCGTGCGGGCGAGGTCGGCCTGCGGCACGGTGAAGGTCACGTCGGTCTCGCCCTTGTCGCGGCCGACATTCTGGATGATCATGTCCACGTTGATTCCGGCATCCGCCAGCGGGCCGAAGATCATGCTGACCGCGCCCGGCCGGTCGGGCACGCGGGTCAGCACCACGCGCGCCTCGTTCTTGTCGTGGGCGATGCCGGTGACCAGCTGCGTTTCCATTCCCCGGCTTTCCATGATTTCAGCCATTTCCTCATCCGAAACGATCATCGTGCCCGGCAGGTCATCCGCCGGAACGCCATCTTCCACAAAGCTGGACAGCACCTGCACGCGCACGCCGGCCTTCATCGCCAGGCTGACGCTGCGGGTCTGCAGCACCTTGGCCCCGACGCTCGCCAGTTCCAGCATCTCCTCGTAGGTGACGAATTCCTGCTTCTTCGCGCGCGCCACGATGCGGGGGTCGGTGGTGTAGACCCCGTCCACGTCGGTGTAGATGTCGCAGCGGTCGGCGCCGATCGCCGCGGCCACCGCCACCGCGCTGGTGTCGGACCCGCCACGGCCCAGCGTCGTCACCCGGCCCGTTTCGGCGAGGCCCTGGAAGCCGGGGATCACGGCGATCTCGCCTTCACCCATCGCCTTCAGCAGCGCGTCGGTCTCGATGCTGGCGATGCGCGCCTTGGCATGCGCCTCCACCGTGTGGATCGGCATCTGCCAGCCCAGCCAGCTGCGCGCCTTGCAGCCCAGCGCCTGCAGCGTCAGCGCCAAGAGGCCGCTCGTTACCTGCTCCCCGCTCGCCACGACCACGTCGTATTCGGCGGGATCGTACAGCGGGTTCGCCTCCCGGCACCAGTTCACCAGGCGGTCGGTCTCGCCCGCCATGGCGCTGACCACCACGGCGACCTCGTGCCCGCGCTCCTGCTGACGGCGCACGATATTGGCGACACGGCGGATGCGCTCGGACCCGGCCATGCTGGTGCCGCCGAATTTCATCACGATCCGCGCCAAGAATCCGTCCCTCTCGCAAGTCGGCACCATACTGGCGCCACGTCCGCCGCGCTGTTAGGGATGCGCCATGGGTGATGCAACTGTCGCAAATGTAACCATCCGCGACGCGGAGGCGGCGCATTTCGACCGTCTGGCCGCGGACTGGTGGAACCCCAAGGGCAGCAGCGCGATGCTGCACCGGTTGAACCCGGTGCGGCTCGGCTTCCTGCGCGATGCGATCGACCTGCACTGGGGCGGCGACATCCGCGACGCGCGTCCGCTGGCGGGCAGAAGCGCGCTGGATGTCGGTTGCGGCGCGGGCCTGCTGGCTGAACCGCTGGCCCGGTTGGGCGCGGCGGTGACTGGCGTGGACGCGGCGCCCGGCAACATCGCCGCCGCGAAGGCGCATGCGGCGGGCGGCGGCCTTGCCATCGACTACCGGCATGGGGAGTTGTCGGCGGTGCCCGGCATCTTCGACCTTGTCACCTGTATGGAGGTGATCGAGCATGTCGGCGACAAGCCGGCCTTTGTCGCCGAACTCGCCCGCCATCTGGCGCCCGGCGGCTTGATGGTCCTGTCCACCCCCAACCGCACCCCTGCCAGCCGCCTGCTGCTGGTCGGCGCGGCGGAGTTGGTCGGCGCCGTGCCGCGCGGCACGCACCGGTGGGATGATTTTCTGACGCCCGATGAACTGCGCGACCTGCTCGCCGCCGCTGGTCTGGTGATGGACCCGCCGCGCGGCATCGCCTTCTCGCCGGCGAAGGGCTTCCACCTGTCGGATGATCTGGCGCTCGATTTCATAACCACCATCCGCCACGTCTGAGCCTCAGGCATGATCGTCCGCGACAAGCCCCGCGCGATCGACCTCGTCTTCGCCATGCGCGGCTCTATCGTGCCGCACATCGCCGGGCGGGTGGGGCTGATGGTGCTGCTGGCCGCCGCGCTTGTGTGGATCGACCGGCACGGCACCCCCATGCCGCGGATCGACGGACTGGTGTTCTCCACCTTTGGCGTCGCGCTGTCGCTGTTCCTGGGGTTCCGCAACAACGCCGCTTATGATCGCTGGTGGGAAGCGCGCAAGCTGTGGGGCGGCCTGCTGGCCGACATGCGCAACCTGGCGCGGGAAGTGGAACTGTTCGTTGCCGACCCGACCGCGAGGGCCGATCTGCTGCGTGGTGCGCTCGCCTTCCTGCACCTGCACCGCGCCAATCTGCGGGGCCTGCGCGATGATCCGGTGGCGCAGTCGTTGGCCGGGAAGAAGGTTGCCTGCGCCGTCCATCCGCCTGACGCGCAGATGGATCTCGTCACTCGCCGCCTAGCGGCGGCTCATGCCGCCGGGGCAGTCGACGGCTTCGGCCTGCGGGCGCTCGATACCCGCCTCGCCAGCATCGCCTTGCAGCAGGCCGGGTGCGAGCGGATCGCGCTGACGCCGCTGCCTTACGTGTACTCCCTGTTGATCCACCGCACGATCTGGCTGTTCTGCCTGCTGCTGCCCTTCGCCTTCATCGACCCGGCCGGCTGGCTGACGCCGCTGTTCGTGGCAATCGTCGGCTATGTGTTTTTAGGCTTGGCCGAGGTCACGGAGGAACTGGCCCACCCCTTCGCCATGACCGCCAACGGCCTGCCGCTGGACACGATCTGCCGCGCGGCGGAAATCAGCCTGGCGCCGCATCTGGGGGAAGAACCGCCCCCGCCGCTGCGGCCGGTGCGGTTCTTCCTGGGGTAGGGCGTAGGCCCATAGATGAACGGTCAGGGGATCAGACGCTCCGCACGGAGTTGCTCGAATAAGGCGTAGAACGCGTCGTCGGTTGGCTGATAACCGGCAAAGCCCAGTCGCCGGCTCTTGCTCATGTCCGTCACCACCTCGATCGGTCGGCCGAGATCGGCGTCGGTATGCCAGGGGGATGCAAGGCGGCTCAGGTCCAGTTCCGCCAAACCCTCGCGCTCTGCAATCGTCCGCCATAGCGCGGCATCATCCGCCATCTGCTGTTCCAGCGGGCGCACGGTCCCGTCGAACGGCACCGCCTTCACGCCGAACCATTTGGCGATGCGCCCCCACATCCACTGCCAGCGGAAGAAGTCGCCATTGACGACGTTGAACGCCTCGTCATGGGCCGCCTCCGTCTCCGCAGCCCATAACAGATGGCGCGCCAATTGCCCGGCATCGGTCATGTCGGTCAGCCCGG
Source organism: Croceibacterium sp. TMG7-5b_MA50 (assembly GCF_039830145.1). Classification (NCBI taxonomy): domain Bacteria; kingdom Pseudomonadati; phylum Pseudomonadota; class Alphaproteobacteria; order Sphingomonadales; family Erythrobacteraceae; genus Croceibacterium; species Croceibacterium sp. TMG7-5b_MA50. Next base: position 2,919,101 of record NZ_CP156082.1, read on the forward strand.
ACCATTGTGCGGCCGAGCCGGGGAAGGTGAATGGCCGCCCGCTTTCCCGGCACAGGCTGGCATAGACCGCCAGCGTCGTGCCCATGTTCATCGCGTTGCCGACCGCCAGTCCGATGACGGTATGCGGGCGATGCACGCTCCAGCTGAAGCCGTCGCGCGCGGCCGCGGCAAACACTTCATCTTCCTGCGCGTAGTAGAAATTCTCGACATCCAGCCGCCCTTGCTCCTCGCGGAAGGGCGTCTGTGGCAGCGTGCCCTTGCCGTAGGCTTCGAACGGGCCGAGATAATGCTTGAGGCCGGTGACCAGCGCGACATGGCGGGGACCGGTCGGCTTCGGAAGACCATCCAGCAGGTTGCGTACCATGGCGCCGTTGACGCGGATGTTCTCCGCCTCGCTATCCTGCCGCAGCCAGGTGGTGATGAACACCGCGTCGGGGTTCAGGTCGCGCAGGGCCGCGGCAGTTGCCGCCTCGTCCTGCAGGTCCGCCGCGAGCGGCTGCACGCCAGCCTGCGCCTGCGGGCGTCGCGCCAGGCCGTGTACCCTCCAGCCTTGCTCCACCAGCAGCTTTGCCGTTGCGCTGCCGATGATCCCGCTTGCTCCCACCACCAATGCCGTTTTCGCCATGCACGCCTCCTTCGTTGCCGGACAGCTAGGCACCGGACCGATCGGGTTCTAGACGGCACTATTTACGGCCCCAGGCACCAGGAGGTAACCACATGCGGCCCGGAACGCCCGACGACGAATGGCGTGAGGATTGCGCCCCGCGCCGTGTGCTGGAACTGTTCGCTACCAAATGGACCAGCATGGTCCTGCATACGCTGCATGCCCGCCATGCCGGGGCGGCGCGGACCGGTGCGCTCCACCGCAGCCTGCCGGGCATCTCCAAGAAGATGCTGACGCAGACGCTGCGCGATATGGAGCGAAGCGGTTTGCTGAAGCGGCACGTTCACAGCACGATGCCGCCGGCGGTCGAATATCGTCTAACCCGGTTGGGCCGCCGTTTCGTGGAGCCGGTGGAGCTGCTTTACGGCTGGGGTCGCGCCAATGCCGACGCGCTTGATCTCCTTGCTCCTCGTCCAAGCTCGCGGCGTACATAGGCAAGGGCGACGGCCACCGGGCCGACACCGCTATCGTAAGATCGGCTTTCCCGGCTGCAAGCAGACCCTTGCCATGCTGCCGAATGTAGCGCTTGCCCGCTCTTACCTGCCCACCCCCGATCGCCGGAACGCCCTCGGGCGCAACGTGGCGCAGCAAGGCTATATCACTGACGAACTGACCGAATATGCGCTGGACTGGATCGGCAGCCGCGGTCCCGGCAAGCCGTGGATGACGCACCTGGTGCATAAGGCGGTGCATGCCGAACCCATCTCGGTCGAACGGCACAAGGGCCGCTACGTCGAAGCGACCCCCCGCTATCCCGACAGCATGGCACCGGGCGTGTCCGGCCGGCCTATGTGGGCGGCGCAACAGCTGGCGAGGATGCCGGCATGCGGATGCGGGTGCGCGACAGCGGAGGCGCGGCGCACGCGGGCTTCCCGCCTGTCTTTTGAGCCGCCGATGACGCGCTGAGCAGGCCTGCCTTGAGGATCATGGAGCAACCACCACACATCTCGCCTTACGATTCTGTACCTCTGGGCGGCTGTGTGGACCGATGAAGCAGGCGGCTGGCGACCGCCCGCTCGAGCCGGGCGATCGCCTTGGAGACGTTGGCCGCTGACACGCCGAGCCGACGACCCGCCTCCTCCAGCGCCGACCGTCGTACCGGGTCGGCAAGGGCGGATTCCGCGTTGTTGAGGTGACCGATTCAAGAAGGGGCAGCCGACGCCCGGAATATCAGCGTTGGCGATCTCTCACCTTACCGATGACCAAGCCGCATCGGCTGCACTTCGCGGATCAGATCGATCAGCAGCTGCAGTCCGGCGGGTACATGCCGGCGCCCCGAGTAGTAGACATGAAAGCCGCTGCCGCTGCTTGCCCAGTCCTCCAGCACCGGCTGCAAGGCGCCGCTCCGCAGGTGAGGCCGCAGCGCCGGCTCGGAGGCGTAGATGATGCCGGTGCCCGACAGGCCGCAGGCCAGCATGGCGATGCCCGTGTCCACGGTCAGCGGCCCGGGCGTGGCGATGGCGACAGCCTCCCCATCCCGCTCGAACTCCCACTGGTACAGCTGGTCATTGCCGAGCCGTATGCCGATGCAGCGATGATGCCGCAGATCCTGCGGGGTGCCGGGCATGCCGAAGCGGTGGAGATAGGCAGGCGCTGCCGCCGCGATCCAGCGCATGTCGGGTGAAAGCCGCTGCGCTATCATGTCCTCTGGCACCGTGCCGCCGTAGCGGATGCCGGCGTCGAAGCCGTTGCCGACGATGTCGATCATCCGGTTGGTCACACCCAGGTCGATCTGCACCTCGGGATAGCGATCCACGAAGATCGGCAGCACCGGCTCCAGCAGCAGCCCAACCGCGTCTTCCAGCACATTGATCCGGATGCGCCCCGCCGGCGCCTCGCGGTAGCGGTCCAGCTTGCCCGCCGCTTGCCCGATCGCCTCCATCGGGTGCTCGATCATCGCGCGCAGATCTTCCCCGGCGGCCGTCAGGGTCACGCTGCGCGTGGTTCTGTTCAACAGTCGAACGCCACGCCGCTCCTCCAGCGCGCGCATGGCGTGGCTTAATGCGGAGGTGGTCACGCCCATTGCCAGCGCGGCGCGCTTGAAGCTGCCGTGCTGGGCAATGGCCAGGAAGTAGGCGAAGTCCGCCAGATCAGCTCGGCTCAACTGCATGACGCCCTCCTATAGCTTCTGTTGAGCATCGTTCACCAGTTCGTTGCCGCTGGCGCCGCTAATCGCATCCGTCGCCATCTCCTATCTTGTGGGGGAGGGCACTCGCCAGTGGCGTGAGTGGCCAAGAGGAAGGCGATTCCGATGACGAGGTTCAGCATTTGCCTGGTCGCGCTGCTGCTGCCGGCCGGCGTCGCACAGGCGCAGAATGGAGCAGGCGACATGACCATCACACGCAAGACAGACATGGAAACGACAGCCGGACCCGCAGAAAACTTCACCGGCACGGCGACGATCACCGGCCAATTCCAGCGGGAGGCCCCGTCGCGCGTTTCCGGCGCGATCGTCCATTTCGAGCCCGGGGCCCGGACCGCCTGGCACACCCACCCCGCCGGGCAGACGCTGATCGTCACCGAAGGCGTCGGCTGGACGCAGGTCGAGGGCGGGCCGAAACTGGAGTTCCATGCAGGCGACATCCTGTGGTGCCCGGCAGAGCACAGGCACTGGCACGGCGCGACCCAACATGACGCCATGACCCACATCGCGATCCAGGAAGTGATCGATGGCTCCCCCGTGACCTGGATGGAGCATGTGACGGACGAGGAATACCTCGCGCCGGTCGGGCAGGAGTAGATCGGTGCCGCACATCATCGTCAAGCTGTGGCCGGGCAAGTCGGACGAGCAGAAGCAGCGGCTGACAGCGGCCATCACGGATGACGTGACCCGGATCCTTGGGTGCGGCGAGGCTGCGGTCTCGGTCGCGTTTGAGGAGGTCGATGCCGCCGAATGGACCAGTCAGGTCTACGAACCCGACATCCTGGGCCGGTGGAACAATCTGACCAAGCAGCCGGGCTATGGCGAGCGGCCCGCCCGGCAGGAGAACGCACAATGATCCTGAACGAAACCGCCATCCTGGCTGATGGCGTGGCGATCCCGCGCCTAGGTCTTGGCACCTGGCGCATCGATGACGATGCCGTCGCCACCCTCGTGCGCGAGGCGGCGGCGATCGGATATCGCCATTTCGACACGGCGCAGGCCTATGGCAATGAGCGCGGCGTGGGCGAAGGGTTGCGCGCCAGCGGCGTGCCGCGCGACGACCTGTTCGTCACCACCAAGCTGGTGGCCGAAGCCAAGACCCATGCAGAAGCGCGGCAGCGGATCGACGGATCGCTGAAGACCCTGGGGCTCGATCACATCGACCTGATGCTGATCCACAGCCCGCAGCCCTGGGCAGAGTTCCGCAACGGCGGCAACTTCGACGAAGGTAACCTTGAAGCCTGGCGTGCGCTGGAAGAGGCGCAGCAGGCCGGGAAAATCCGGGCCATCGGCGTGTCCAATTTCGAACGCACCGACCTCGACAACATTCTGGCGCACGCCACCATTCGGCCTGCGGTGAACCAGGTGCTGGCGCATGTCGGCAACACGCCATTCGACCTCATCGCTTACTGCCAGGGACAGGGCATCCTGGTGCAGGCCTACTCACCGGTCGCGCACGGGGCCGCGTTGGGCCATGCCGATCTGGCGACCATGGCGGCGAGATACGACGTCGGCGTCGCCCAATTGTGCATCCGCTACTGTCTGCAACTCGGGCTGGTGCCGCTGCCGAAGACGACCAGCCTCGCGCACATGCGCAGCAACGCGGCGGTGGACTTCACGATCACGGATGACGACATGGCCACGCTGACCAGCCTGACGGGCGGGGTGGATTACGGGGAGGCCAGCGCGTTCCCCGTCTTCGGCAGGCCGCGGGTGGCTGCGGCTCCAGCGGAGACCGGCCGGTGAGCGCGCGGTTTACCGGCAAGGTCGCCTTCGTCACCGGGGCGGCCAGCGGCATCGGCCGCGCGACCGCCGTGGCCTTCGCTGCAGAAGGCGCGCAGGTTGCCATCCTGGACCGGACGGCGGATGCACTTGCCGCCACGGCGGACGCCGTGCGCGCCGCTGGTGGCGAGGTGCTGACGATCGCCGCGGACATTGCCGACCCGGCAGCGGTCGAGGCGGCGATCGGCCAGGTGGTCGCAAGGTTCGGCCGGCTGGACATCGCCTTCAACAACGCCGGTGTCGAGAACAGGCATGCTCCGGTCCACGCCATCGAACTTGGCGAATGGGACCGGATCCTCGACATCAACCTGCGCGGAACCTTTGTTTGCATGAAGCACGAACTGGCGCAGATGATGCGCCAGGGGGGCGGGGTGATCGTCAACACCTCCTCCGGCGCGGGTGTGCGTGGCGTGGCCGGCGGTGCATCCTACGCCGCGTCAAAGCACGCGATCATCGGCCTCACCAAATCCGCCGCGCTGGATTATGCACAGCAGAACATCCGGGTGAACGCCGTCCTGCCGGGGAACATCGAGACACCCATGATGGACCGCTTCACCGACGGCGATATCCAGAAGGCCATCGATCTCGAACCGGTCGGTCGCCTGGGCAAGCCGGAAGAGATCGCCGATGCCGTGCTGTGGATGAGCGCCGACCTAGGTGCGTTCGTCACGGGTGCGGCGATCTCGGTGGATGGCGGCTGGTCGCTCTGAAAGCATCGCTCGCTCGCTGCTGGAACTTGGCTTCCGATCTGGTCCTTCAGGGCTGGTCCCGCACTTACAGGACCAGCCCGGGCAGCAAGCCCCCTGTTATTCGGAAGCGCCGAAGCGCAGGCGCACGCCGCCGTTCAGCACGAAGCCTTCGAGCGGACCCCAGGCATCCACCGTCCAGCGGCCATCGGCGGCGCGCACCGGCCGCAGCAGCGGGTCATGCTTGGTCTGCCGCACGCCGAGCAGATTTTCGGCATTGAGGAACAGGCGGGCGTTCGCGACGGCGATCTCACCCATCAGTCCAATCTCGACATAGGGGCGGGAGCGGGTGCGGTACGGATTGTCGTCCAGTGACTGGCGACCTGTATAGTAAACCTCCAGACCAAGCCGTCCCTTGTCGTGCTGCTCCCACATGGCGATCAGTCCGGCCGTGTGTCGAGGCGTGAGCGGTAGCCGCCTGCGCCCGGTGCCGTCAGGATCGGTCTCGTCGGCATCCACATAGACGTAGCTGCCGGACAAGGTGAGATCCTGCCAACGGTAGCGCAGCAGCAGCTCCGTACCCCGTGACCTGGTGGTGCCCGGCAGATTGATCAGGCGCACCCGGCTTGACCCGCCGGACGGGTCGAGCGGCACCAGCTCCGTCGTGTTGCGCATGTCGGCCCCGAACAGCGTGACGTTCGCCTCCAGCGGACCCCGCCTGTAACCGAGATCGATCGACGCGTTCGTGGCTGTCTCCGCGGCAAGATCGCCAAGTGGAGCGAGGCGTGACAATCCCGCGGCCTCGATCTCCTCCACGAACGGCGTCGGCGCATAGAAGCCGCGCCCGCCGGACAGCCGGACGGTCCAGAAGCCCGGACGATAGAGCAGCGACAGGCGCGGGCTGAAGCGGGTGCCGAACTCGTCATGGAAGTCCACCCGGGCGCTGCCCGCCAGCGTGAGGGCCGGTGACAGGTCCTGTTCCAGCTGGCCGAAGATACCCGGCACGTCGTAGGCATAGTCGAACACGGGGAAGGTGCGCGACCGGAAGGTGTCGCGCTGATAGGCCACGCCGCCGATCCACGAGGTGCCGCCTGCGTTTCCGGAGAGGGACGCCTCGGCAAAGCCTGTGCGGTGACGGTCGTACTCCACGACATCGCCGAACAGGTGGCGATGGTTCTGGGTCATGCCGGAACTGCGCAGATGCACGCTCATGCTGTCGCTGATCGGGGCTTCCGCAACCAGCCCGATGTCGAAGCGGTCGGTATCCTGGGCCTGAGGAAAGGCGCTGCCGTCCGGCACGGTTCGCCCCTCCAGCGTGCCGCCCTGCCGTCGCTCCGTCATCGCACCGGCGGTCAGAAACACCCTCGCGCCGGCGGCGTTCTCCCAGAACAGCCGCGGGCGAACCGTCCACCGTTCGTAACCGGGCATATCGACCCAGCCGTCATCATCCAGATCCTGTCGGCTCTGACGGTGATAGCCGCCCGTCATGGAGGCGCTCAGCCCCTCGCCCAGCGGCGCCGCGACATAGGCGGTGGCGTCCTGGCCGTTGCGGGATGTCGCATTGAGCAGCACCTCTGCCTGAGGCGTGTCTTCTGGGCGCCGCGAGACCAGGTTGATCACGCCGGCGAGCGCGGACGGACCGTAGAGGGCGGAGGCCGCGCCCTTGATCACCTCGATCTGGCCGAGATCGGTCGGCGGGATCTGCAGCAGGCCCAGCGATGATGCCTGCCCGCCATAGAGCGGCAGGCCATCCGCCAGCAGCTGGGTATAGCGGCCCTCCATCCCCTGCACCCGGATATTGGCCGAGCCGAGCGCGGGCGAGGTGATCTGCACGCGCAGGCCGCCCGTCTCGCTCAGGATCGTCGCGACGTTGCCGGGGCGCATCAGGATCTTCTCCTCGATCTCCTCGCGGGCGATCACCTCGACGCGGACGGGTTCGTCCTGCACGCGCCGGCCGGAGCGGGTCGCCTGAACGATGATCGCCTCGCCCTCTTTAGGGGTGGACGGATTCGGCGGAGCCTGCTGTGCAGTGGCAGCAGCGGGCACCAGGAATGCTGCGCCCACAAGCAGGGCGCGATAGGTCTTAAACGGCAATGTCGGAAACTCCTGAGCACAATGTCAGCGAGCAGGCGGAAGCCTGCGGCATGCATTGCTCAGGCGGCGGGCGGTTCTATCGGCGGCGCCTGCGCGGCGGTCGTCAACGACCAGCTCGGCCGGGCGAAGAGCATCGACTGGCCGCGCCCAACGGCGCCTACGGCCGGACTCGGGCCGATGTCGGGTGCGACGGGGCAATGGTTGTGGCAGCCATGCACTGCATCCGTTCCGGGGTGACCGTCATCGCCATGATCGGGGGCACGGGCATGGGCGACCGCATCCGCGCCGGTCCACACCCCGCCATCCGCCTCCGCCGGCGACAGATGGAGCCCGCACCAAAGCACTGCCGCAGCAAGCAGGAGACGGAACAGGCCGGACATGCGGCAGCTCGTTAGCTGAGGCTGCGGCAGAAGCACAGCGTCTCCGCGACCCGCACATCCATGTCGCCTGCGCCGCCGCCCTGCCGTCAATGACAGTCTTGATGATCATCGGGAAGATGCCTCAGGTGGCGACAACGGTTTGGGGGGATGGAGGTGGGCGGTCCTGATGGCTGGGAATGCCGCAATGGAAATCTTCACGGTGTGCTGCCGAAGCAGGCGAACAGTCGCAGCTCTTCGCGTTTCTCAACTACACGACGCAGCGAACCCGATTCTACAGCCCTAGCCAGGTCGTAGAGATAGCCGCCTATGGCGAGGGCGGCCGCACGGAGGATGTCCTCGCCTGGCTGAATGAGGACCGTCTGCCGCCTTTGTGGGGTTGCCGGCCGGGGTCACGGCGGTCATTCACGGCTGGCCGGGCCCGGCCGCTCCGCCATCACGCTGGCGTAGCGCGGGCGGGCTTGGGAACTGCCATCATGATTACCAAGGTGAACCACGATGCCAGCCGATGACCCACACGGAACGCCCGCTGCCACCGGCCGACCGTGGCTGACGCGGCGGCATTGGCTGCTCGCCACCGGATCGGCCGTAGTGCATTTGGCGGCCGCTCGCATGGTGCCGGCGCGGGCGCAGGCCGGCAGCGGCGAGCAGGCCGTTACCCTGCGCGGCGATGCCGGCGGCCCGGTGTTCGACGGCATCGGCGTGGTAAATGGCGGGGGCGCCACCTCCGTGCTGCTGAAGGACTACCCCGAGCCGCAGCGCAGCCAGATCCTCGACCTGGTCTACAAGCCGAAATTCGGCGCCTCCGTCAGTGCGCTGCTGGTGGAGATACCGGGCGACGGCAATGCGACGCAGGGCTCCATGCCCAGCCACATGCACACGCGCGACGACCTCAACCACCGGCGCGGCTATACCTGGTGGATCATGCGGGAGGCCAAGCGCCGCAACGCGGCACTGACGTTGGATGGCACGGCATGGAGCGCGCCGGGCTGGATCGGCACCAGCGGCGAATTATTCGATCAGGATACCGACGGCTTCTACCGCGGCGATCGCGCGTTCTTCTCCCGCGATACGATCGACTATTACCTGAAGTGGCTCGATGGGCTCCACAGCGTGTGGGGGCTGCGGATGGACGCAATCGGCGTCCGCAACGAGAAGGGTGTCAGCTACGGCTTCGTCAAGGCGTTCCGCCGCGCGCTGGACGATGGGGGACACGCGCAGGTGCGGCTGCACGCCTTCGACAATTGGCCCGAATGGAAGCTGCGCTTCGTAGACGACATGCAGCAAGACCCGGAATTGCGCGACGCGATCGACGTGATCAGCGCGCACACCTTCTATTCCAACTTCCGCGCCTCCCCCCAGATGCAGCAGGCCGCCGCATCGATGGGCAAGCCGATCTGGAACACGGAGGATCACGTCTACCGCAAGGGCTTCGCGGCCACGATCGGCATCGTGCAGTCCTTCAATCACAACTACATCTTCAGCGGCGCCACCAAGGTGGTGAACTGGTACGACATCGCCGGCCTGTATCCGATCGAGCCCTATCCCGAAGACCCGGCCACCGTGCTCGCCCATTCGCCGTGGAGCGGGCATTATCGTGTGCGGGAGGCGCTGTGGGGCTATGCCCATTATGGCCAGTTCAGCCAGGTGGGCTGGACCTATCTCAATGGCGGATGCGGGACTCTGGATGGCGGCGGCTCCGTCATCACGCTGATGGCACCACGGGGCGGCGATTACAGCATCATCCTGGAAACCACCGACGCGCCTGCCGCGCAGCAGGTGCGCTTCCAGGCGAGCGAGGGTCTGTCAGACAGGCCGCTCTGCGTCTGGCGCAGCACCGCAGCCGAACAGTTCGTGCGCCTGGCGGACATTGCGCCGGTGAACGGTACCTTCACCATCCTGCTGGAGCCGGATGCGATCTACACCCTGTCCACCACCACCGGGCAGCAGAAGGGCGGCTTCACCGACATCCCCGAACCCGCGCCGTTCCCGTTTCCCTATCGGGAGACTTTTGAAAGCTACACAGCGCCGGAGGAGCACGGTTATCTGCCGCGCTACACCGCGGATATTGCAGGCGCCTTCGAGATCACCGATCGGCCGGATGGCGGTGGCAAGTGTCTGCGGCAGGTGGTGCCGGTGCCGACCATCTCGTGGGCGCCGGACTGGCAGCCTTACACGATCATCGGCGATGCCGACTGGGGCGATTACGAGGTCAGCACCGAGGTCTGGCTGAACCCGGGCGACACCGCCGCGGTGATGGGACGCATCAATCATGTCGGCACCGGCTACGGCTTCATCCCCAAAGGCTACTTCCTGGAGCTTGGCCATGACGGCGCCTGCCGCCTGGTCGTGATCCGCGGCAAGAAGGACCCCAAGGCGTTGGTCGGCGATGCCGAGCAGCAGGCGCTGATCCGCGCCGGCCGTGCGGAGGGCGAGGGCGGTGAGCGCGTACTGGCAGCCAGTCGGATGGCCGGCATCTCACCCGGCCGCTGGCACCGCCTGACCTTGCGCATGCAGGGCTCCACGATCACCGGTCTGGTGGATGGGCAGGAGGTGCTGACCGGGTCCGATGCGCTTTACGCGCGCGGCATGGCCGGCCTGCTTGCCGGCGGCGGCCGGGAACGGCTGAGTACCCCGTATTTCGCCACCCTGCTCATCACAGATGTGGGTGCCCCCGTTCCCCCGGCCACCCCGGCCGGCCCACGCCACTCGCCGATTTATGCGAGGTAAGGACCGCCTGAGCGCTGCCTAGGCAGCGTGATTGGCATCGCGTGCAACGCATTGCTGAACGCGCTTAAGGTCATGTGCGGTCGCGCAGAGTCGAACTTCTGCCGGCAAGTATTGACTGGCGCACCCACTCTTGCGTGCAGGCGCGGCTTGGGCTTCGATTTGATCGAGGAAGCCCTGTCTACCGCTCGAAGGCAGAGACGGCCGGTTTCCACCGACTTCGGCGTGTGCAGCGACATCTTGATTCCGCTGGACGTGAAGGTGGGCGACCCACCTGCCTTCCATGGCGCCCGATGGGCACGACCAGCCTCGCCTTTCGACCCCGCGGCACTTTACGCAGGCTCAATGATCCAGAGACCGGAAGCGCCCGACGTACGGCTGAGATTGCACAGCAGGCGGGTGCCCGCCCACAATTGCGCTCGGCGGCCGCACCCTTCGCGCTGGGCGACGATCAACGCATGGGCGGCATCCATCGCCTCGAACTCGACCTTGCGGGCGGAGCCGATCCCATCTTCGGCATATACCAGCTTGTACGTATTCACGTGCCCTGTTCCGTCACATTGAGGGTCGCGGCAGTCGGGTGACACACGCCGGCGCGGTGGCGGGCGCTCACGTGGTAGCTGGCGAAGTCCGCACCCACGCAATCATTGCGGATCAGGTCGGTCAGCGTGATCAGACCACACAGCCGGCCCTCCCGATCGACCAGCGCCACCCGGCGTATCTGGTGCGTCGCCATCAGCATGGCGGCAACGTGGGCGCCATTCTCTGCCTCGCAGCTATATACCTTGGACGTCATGATGTCGCTCACCCGCGACAGCCATCCATCCCGCCGCTCGGCAATGCCGCGCACCACCATGTCACGGTCGGTAACGATCCCGACCAGACGCTCCCCCTCGACCACCGGCAGCACCCCGATGTCGTGGTCACGCATCAGGCATGCGGCGTCCTCGATGCTGGTGTATGGCGAAACGCTGACCACCTCGGCAGTGATCACATGATTGTCGTAATTCACGGCCCCGTTCCTCGCTGTCGCAGGACCTTTGGTGGCAGCCGTGGTCGGCGCCTGCCTTAACGCGGGTATATTCCGGCTGCTTGTCAGCGACCAACCGTTCATCACGTGCGACAAACTGGCAGGTAAACCGTGCCGCCACGGCACAGGCAAGCCAAGTTGATTTACGTTATTGCGCGTGTGAAGCGCCTTGCACATCGTTCCCGGCGTGAACCGACCTCTCGCAACCACTGCCCATGCCGCCCGTCTCGTTGCGGTGAGCCGCGAGGCGCAGAGGCAGAGCGTGCAGGCTATCCGCCGGTCTTTGCGGCTGTTGCGCGATCCGGTCTACCCCGGCCGGTGTACCGCTGCTGCGGGGTCATGGCTGGAACCACAGGACGCGCCGCCCGCTGGTGCGGAGAAAGGCGAAGGTAACCCGCATGCCCCGCAGGAACATGATCGTCATCGGGGGCTCCGCTGGTAGCGGTCCTGTCCTGAAACGTCTGGTGGCTCAGATCCCCACCGATTTCGCCGGCTCGATCTTCATCAGTACCCATGTCCCGGCGGCCGGCCCGCCGATCATCTCCGGCATGATCGCCGCACATTCGGCGCTGCCGGTCAGCGAGGCGGCAGATGGCCAGCCGGTGGAGCCAGGCCGCATCTATCTCGCCCCGCCAGACAGGCACCTGCTGCTGCTGGGCGACACCATCCGGTTGGGGCTGGGCCCGCGCGAGAACATGACGCGGCCGGCGATCGACCCGCTGTTCCGATCAGCCGCGCTGGCCTACGGCGCGCGGGTGGTGGCGGTGGTGCTCAGCGGCATGCTGAACGACGGTGCTTCCGGCGCGGCCGCGGTCAAGGCGCGCGGCGGGACGGTGGTGGTGCAGCACCCGGTGGATGCCGAAGTGGACCAGATGCCGCTGGCCACGCTGGAAACCACGGAGGTGGATTACGTGTCGCCGGCGGCGGAGCTCGCCCGCACGCTGGAGCAGATCGCCGCCTCGCCCGCCGGGGAGGCGCCACCAGCGGACGATCTCCTGCGCCTGGAGGTCGAGATCGCGCTCGGCGCCCGCCTCGGCAGCCGCCACCTGCTCGACCTGGCGGAACCGAGCGCGCTATCCTGCCCGGAATGCCGGGGCGTGCTGTCCGAAGTGCGCGCCTCGCATCCGCTGCGCTATCGCTGCCAGATCGGCCACGGCTTCACCGCGGAGGTACTGGCGGCGCGGATCGACGAGGTGGAGGAGGCGGTCCGGGTGGCGATGCGGATCATGGAAGAACGCGTCACGCTGGTCGAACGGATGGCCCGCGATGCGCGGGAAACCGGCCGCCTCACGGTCGCCGAGCTGTATGAGACGCGGGCTGAGGAATATCGCCGCTATGCCGGAACGCTGCGGCAGGCGGCCCTCTCGTCGTTGAGGATGGGGGCCTCCCGCCCTCAGGATATCTAACGGCGCGACTATCTCCGACAGACGCCAGCGGCTAGGTTATCGGGATGACGGATGCGAAAGACTGATGACAGGCGATGACGAAGCGGCGACGACGGACGTGCCCGACGATACCAACGTCAGGCCGCTGGCGATCGTCGGCGTGGGTGTCTGCGCCGTATCGCTGGGATCTCTGCGCACCCTCTTTGGCGACATGGAGCCGGACCTTGGCGCGGCCTTCCTGATCGCTGTCCGCCAGCAGGACGGGCTGGCCGTGGACACGGTGATCCAAGCTGTGGCCGAGGTGACCGACATGCCGGTTGTCATCGCCAGCGATGGGGAGCCCTTACAGCCTGGCCATGTCCATGTCGGCGGGGCGGACGACATGATCACGCTGGCCGACGGGCATATCCACATCCGGCCGGCGCGCGAGCCGGTGGGCCAGCGCGGCACGGTAGACACGCTGCTGATTTCGCTGGCGGAACAGGCCAACGAGCATGCGATCGCCGTGATCCTGACCGGGCTGGGCCCCGATGGCGCGGCGGGCGTGGTCGCGACCAAGAAGTTCGGCGGGCTGTCGATTTCGGAAGCGGTCGGCCGCGACGGTGCCGATGCGGCTGGCACGAACAGCCCGATGGCGGTGACCGACCTGCATGTGCCGGCCGAGCAGATCGCGGCCGAGATCGGCCGCTACCTGCGCAATCTGCCCACCGTGGCCGGCGCCCAGACGGAGCGGGAGGGCGACCTCGATCCCTATGTTGGCGAAGTCGCGACGATCCTGCGCAACGTGACCAGCCACGATTTCCACGGCTACAAGCGGGGCACCTTCATCCGCCGCATCCGCCGGCGCATGCAGGTGACGCAGGTCGACAGCCTGGACGCCTATGTGGCCCTGCTGCGCAGCGACCGCGAAGAAGTGCAGAGCCTGTTCCAGGACCTGCTGATCGGCGTCACCCAGTTCTTCCGCGACCCGACCGAATTCGAAACGCTGGAGCAGGAACTGCCCGCCCTGTTCGAACGCAAGGGTCCCGAGGACGCCTTCCGCGTATGGGTGCTGGGCTGCGCCACGGGGGAGGAGGCCTATTCGCTGGCGATCCTGCTGCGCGAGCATATGGCGACCATGGCCACACCCCCCGAAGTCCAGATCTTCGCCACCGATCTTGATGCGCGCGCGCTCAACATCGCCCGGGCCGGCCGCTATTCGGCGGGGATCGCCGACCATATCCGGCCCGACCGGCTGGAACGCTGGTTCGTGCGCGAGGGCGACACGTTCTGCGTCAGCAAGGAACTGCGGGAGATGTGCATCTTCTCCCCCCACAACATCGTCAAGGATGCGCCGTTTTCGCGTATCGACATCCTGTCGTGCCGTAATCTGCTGATCTACCTGGACGTGGATCTGCAGAACCGGGTCATTCCGATCTTCCACTTCTCCTTGCGACCCGGTGGCGTGCTGTTCCTGGGCTCGTCTGAAAACGTCACCCGCCACCAGAAGCTGTTTGCGCCGATCAGCCGGCGCAACCGCATCTTCCGCCGACTGGAAACCGCCACCCGGATCGTCCCGGATTTCCCGCTATCCGCGCGGACACGCTCGCTTGGTTCTCCCGCGATCGCAGCACAGGCGATCCAGTTCGACGGGCGCCTGTCCGCATCCGTCAGCCGGCAGGCCGATGCGATCGCGGAACGCTACGCTCCCGCCTTCATCGTGGTCGATCCCAATGGGGAGGTGCTGCACTTCTCCGGCCGGACGGGCCGCTACCTGGAACCTAGCCCCGGCTCGGCGACGCTCAGCCTCGGCAACCTGGTGCACCGCGACCTACGGCTGGACGTGCGCACGGCCATCCAGCGCGCGGTTGCGGAGGGGCGGCGGATAGAGATGCCCCGCCTGTCCTTCCACCTGGATGACCGCGTCCTCGGCGTGAACCTGGTGGTGGAGCCGCTGTCCGGCAGCGAGAGCACGGCGCTGATCGTGCTGTTCCAGGATCTGGGCGTGGTGGCGGAAGGCGACAGCCGTGCCGGCGACCGCCTCTCCACCGACGAGCATGTGCAGCGGCTGGAAGCCGAATTGCGCGTCACCCGTGACCGGCTGCAGGCGACGATCGAGGAACTGGAATCCACCAACGAGGAACTCAAATCCTCGAACGAGGAGTACCAGTCGATCAACGAGGAGCTGCAATCCGCCAACGAGGAGATGGAAACCTCCAAGGAGGAGCTGCAATCCGTCAACGAGGAACTGCAGACCGTCAACAGCGAGCTGGCGCATCGCGTGCAGGAACTGGGCCGGATCAATTCCGACCTGAAGAACCTGCTGGAATCCACCCAGATCGCCACCGTCTTCCTGGATCAGGAATTGCGCGTGCGCAATTTCACGCCGGCCGCGACCGACATCTTCCACCTGCTGGAAACGGATGTGGGGCGTCCGCTCGACCATGTCGTCTCCCTGGTCGACTACCCCGAGCTGCACGACGACGTGCGGCGGGTGCTGAAGACACTGGCGCCGATCGACCGGCAGGTGGCGGCGGCCGCCTCCGGCCGGCATTTCGCCGTGCGCGTGCTGCCCTATCGCAGCATCGACAATTACATCAGCGGCGCAGTGGTCACCTTCACCGATCTGACCGCGGTGTATCAGGCGCAGGAGGCATTGCGGGAAAGCGAGCAGCGCCAGCAGGTGTTGATCGAAGGGGTGCCGCAGCTCGTCTGGCGGGCGGACGACGGCGGGAAATGGTCATGGGCCAGCCCGCAATGGACCAGCTTCACCGGCCAGTCGGAACCCGAAAGCCGCGGGTCCGGGTGGCTGGAAGTGGTCCATCCCGATGATCGTACCCTGGCGCGCACCGCATGGGACGGCGCGGAAGAACAGGGCGGGATCGATGTCGAGTATCGCATCCGCCGCGTGGCCGACGGCACCTATCGCTGGTTCCGCACCCGATCGACGGCGGTGCGCAACGATCACGGCGAGGTCGTGGAATGGATCGGCACCTCCACCGATGTGGACGACATGCGCAGCCTGCAGAAGCGGCAGGAAGTGCTGGTGGCGGAACTGCAGCACCGGGTGCGCAACATGCTGACCGTGGTGCGGTCGGTGTTCGGGCGGACCACGGATGCGGGCGGCGATCTGGAGGATGTCGCCATGCATTTCCGCGGCCGGCTGGATGCGCTGGCCCGCACGCAGGTGATCGTCACGCGCACGGCCCAGGGCGTCGCTGATCTGGAGGACCTGATCCGCGACGAATTGCTGAGCGTGGGCGCCAAGGATGGACCGCAGGTGCAGATCTCCGGGCCGGATGTGACGCTGGATGCAAAGACCGCGGAGTCGCTGGGCCTGGCGGTCCATGAACTGACGACCAACGCAGTGAAGTACGGCGCGCTGAAGGTCCCGAGCGCGGTGTTGAAAATAATGTGGGATATTAACCTGGATAAGGGTGGCAAGCGCCAGCTCGTCCTAAACTGGGTGGAGACCGGAGTGCCGGCCGTCCCCGCCACGCCAGCGCGCTCGGGCTTCGGTCGCGAATTGATCGAGGAGGCCCTGCCATACCGGCTGGGCGCGCAGACGGAGTTGGAATTCCTGCCCGGCGGCATCCGATGCACCATCTGCGTCCCGCTCGGCGACACCGAAGGCGGGGGCAGCCAACCGGAGAACTGACATGATCGACGGCCTGACCGGCAAGCGCGTCCTGATCGTGGAAGACGAATTCTACATCGCGTCGAACCTGCGCCGGTCCCTGCACGACCTTGGGGCGATCGTGATCGGCCCGGCACCCGATCTCGCAACAGCGCTGCCGCTGGCGGAGGAGGCGCTCGACGCGGCGGTGCTGGACGTCAATCTCGACTATGAACAGTCGTTTCCGGTTGCCGATCGCCTGCGCGAACGCGGCATCCCGTTCCTGCTGCTGACCGGCTATGATGCCTGGGCGCTGCCGGAATCCTACCAGGACGCCCCTCGCCTGGCGAAACCGTTCGCCACGAATGCGGTGGCAACCATGCTGGAGCAGGTGATGGCGCCACCACTCGTCTCCTTGCGGGAGGTATCCGGGTGACAGCTCTGCCGGCGATCGCTCCCGAAATACCCGCGATCCAGCGTCTCGCCGCGCTGGCGCCTCTGGACGAAGCGGCGCTCGACCTGCTGCGAACCGCCGCCCGGCAGCAGCGGGCAGTCGTCGCGAGGCGGGAGATACTGACAGAGGGTCAGGCGATTGGCCCACACCTGCTGCTGCTGAGCGGCTGGGCCGCACGGGTTCGGGTGCTGGAGGATGGGCGCCGGCAGATCCTCGCCTTCATCCTGCCCGGTGACTTCCTGACGCCGGAGCGTGATATCGCCCCGGCCACCGTTGTCGCCGTCAATGATCTGACGCTCGCACCGGCCCCGGACGTCACGAACATCCCCTGCCTGGAGGAGGCCTACCGATCGGCACGCCTGCAGGAGGAGTGCCGCATGCTCGCCCATATCACCCGCATCGGACAGATGAGCGCGCAGGAACGGATCGTCGACCTTCTGCTCGAATTCCATGATCGCATGGCGCAAGCCGGCCTGATCCGCCGCAACCGCTTCCCGGTGCCGCTGACGCAGGATGTCCTGGCTGACGCGGTCGGGCTCACTTCGATCCATGTAAACCGCACCTTGATGAGCCTGCGCCGGCGGGGCGATCTGGAATGGCGCGCGCGCGAGATGACCTTGCCGAACCTCGCGCGGTTACGGGCCATGGTGGGGCAGGAAAACACCAGCCCGCCGTGACCGGCGCAGCCGAGCCGCTCGGGCGGCGCGGCCCGGCCCGCCGCGCCGGTGGCTCCGCATGTCGAAGCCCCCGGCGCGGCATCTATCTTTATGCGAGCGCGCCTGCATCGGCGTTCAGGATCGCACCCGTGATCACACTCGCGGCGGGGCTCGCCAGGAACACGACAGCATTGGCGATCTCGCGCGGATCGGCATAGCGGCCGAGCGAGGTCATGCTCCGCTGGAAATCGGCGGCGTCCCCGCTTTCGGGATTGGCGTCGGTATTGGTCGAACCCGGCTGCACCAGATTGACGGTGATATTCTTGGGGCCAAGCTCGCGCGAGAGGCCGCGGGTGAAGGAGGTAAGCGCAGCCTTCGACACGGCATAGGGGGTGACGCCCGGAAAAGGGACCCGCTCGCCGAGGCCGGACCCGACGGTGACGATGCGCCCACCGGCCGGGAGGTGGGGAATGGCTGCCTTCGCGAACAACATCGGCGCGCGCACGTTCACGTCCATCTGCTTCTGGTACGCGTCCAGGTCGACCTCCGCGACATTGGCGTAGTAGCCGATCGCTGCACTATTGATGAGGATGTCGAGCCCGCCCAGGGTGCTCACGGCTTCGCGGACAGCGGCGGCGATCGCTTCGGGATCGGCGCTGTCGGCCTGGATGGCGACGGCGCGGCGACCGGTCGCCTCGATCGAGCGCGCTACCTGCTGCGCTTTCTCCGGCGAACTCTGATACGTGAACGCGACGTCCGCGCCATTTTCCGCCAGTACCAGCGCAATCGCGGCACCGATGCCGCGCGATCCGCCCGCTACCAGCGCGCGCTTTCCACTCAAATCGATCATTCCCATTGTCCTTCCGTGGACCGGGCAATCGTGCCCGTCAGATGGAGGTATGCGGCCACGATCGGTCACATACCGGCGTCGGACGCATTCTGGGGCTCGCAGATTCCGGTGCTTAGTGCTGTGGTTCGCCGATCTGTGTTGCCGGAAACGGAACGTGCAGGCGGCTGATGTTCACCCATGTCAGCCGGCGACGATGTCGGCACGACCGGGATGCGCCGGTGCGGCGCATCCCTGCCTTGCCGCTTCTCCGGTCAGACGCCGACGGTCGGCTCTGCAGCCACCGGCGTGTTCAGCAATTGCTGTTCCCACAGATAGGCGACGCCGCTGCCGCCGACGTGGTCGATCATGACCTGCGTCAACGGACCAGCCGTATCCACCCGCGCCCAGTCGCGCTGCCATTCGGCGGCCACGGCGAGCCAGGTCATCATGTTGATGCCGGCACCGATCATCCGCTGGATGGCCACTTCGTGCGCCTCCACCGACGTGCCGCCGGATGCGTCGGTGATCACCGTCACGTCCCAGCCTTCGCCGGCTGCCTGGATTGCCGGCATCGCAACGCAGACTTCGGTCCACAGGCCCGCGATGATCAGCTGCTTGCGCCCGGTGGCCTTCACCGCGTCGACGACAGCCTTATCCTCCCAGGTGTTGATGAAGGTGCGGTCGATCACCTCCTGACCCGGGAACACGTCGGTAACATGCTTGAAGATCAGGCCGCCACGCTCCGCGATCACGCTGGTCAGGATGGTCGGCACGCCGAAGACTTTGGCGACCTTCGCCAGCGCGGTGGTGTTGTTCACGACCGCCTGCGGGTCGTGACTGTTCAGGTTGGCCAGCTGGTATGGCTGATGGTCGATCAGGACCAGGACTGAATCCTCCGGCCGGAGGAGCGAGTCGAGACCGTTGCGAAAACTCATGGCCGTTCCTTTCCTGCAGAAGCGCGTTCTCGTCGCGGCGACAGCGCGACCCGGCCGGCCGCGTACCGCGATGGACCGAATGGCATTGCATTTCGGGGGCGGGTAGCTGCAGGTTATGTGCTGCTGTGTTGCAGATCGGGGAACGTCATGGATATCGAAGAGCTGCGGACCTTCGTGGAGGTCGCCGATGCCGGCAGCGTCACCGCGGCCGCCTTGCGGCTTGGCCTGTCCAAGTCGATCGTGAGCCGGCGGCTCGCCAGACTGGAGGCCGATCTGGGCGTGCAACTGGTGGCGCGCACCACCCGGGGCGCCGGCTTGACGGAGGCCGGCATCACCTTCCGCGAACACGCCGCCAGGATCAGCGCGGAGATAGAGATCGCCCGCGAAACGATCCTGCCGGAAGGTGAACTGCGCGGAACATTGCGGATCGCCGCTCCCGTGACTTTCGGGCCGACCCACTTCGCGCCCGTGATTGCCCGCATGGCGCGGCTCAATCCCGATCTGCACATCCGGGCCTGTTACACCGACCGGTTCGTCGATCTGATCGGGGAAGGCTTCGACTGCGCCATCCGGGTCGGCCATCTGACCGATTCCAACCTGCTGGTCAGAAAGGTCGGTTACACCCCGGCCCTCTATGTGGCGTCGCCCGACTACATCGCGCGTCACGGTGCGCCCGAAACTCCGGCGGAGTTCGAGCAGCACGATGTCCTGATGCAAGGGGCCGAAACCTGGCTGGCACTTGATGGTGACACTGTCATCACGCTGAAGCCGAAGGGCCGCTTCAAGGCGGACAATGCGGTCGCCCTCACCGCTGCCGCCCTTGCCGGGATCGGCCTTGCCGGCCTGCCGAGCGAGCTGATCGTGGATCATCTCAGGTCCGGCGCGCTGGTTCCGGTAATGCGGCAATATCCGCCGCCGACCCTGGGGATCTACGTGGTGCGCCCCCATGGCCTGCACCCTGCACGCAAGGTGCGGATACTGACGGAAATGATGATCGAGGCGTGCGAGGGTTTCTGCCGGGACATCATGCAGCGCGAAGCCGCAGAGAAATCATAACGCGGCGGACGCGTGCCGGTGTTGCATGAACTGCGACACAGATCGGCGAGATACGGCACTATCGGGACCGGAGCTGCCGATGCACCATCGGGCCGCAACGCGTCGATGGCGTCGGTTGGAAAGGATCATCCATGGACCGGCTTTCCCGCCGCGACACGCTTGCCGGTGTCGCGGCCAGTGCCCTGCTGGCGCCTGCCGCGCTGGCGCAAACCGATCGACTGCGCCGGAGCGACGCGATGCCCGACCTGATCCTTTTCAACGCGCGAATTGCCACGCTGGACCGGGCAAACCCGCAGGCGCAGGCGGTCGCCATCCGCGATGGGCGCTTCCTGGCGGTGGGCAGCGAAGGCGACGTGCGCGCCGCCGCGCCCGGCGCGGCGGAGATCGATGCCGGCGGGCGCCGGATCATCCCCGGCCTGATCGACAGCCACACCCATCTGATCCGCGGCGGGTTGAACTACAATCTGGAACTGCGCTGGGACGGGGTTCCCAGCCTGCCCGATGCGATGGCGATGCTGAAACGGCAGGTCGATCGCACGCCGGCACCGCAATGGGTGCGGGTGGTGGGCGGCTTCACCGAACACCAGTTCGCCGAAAAGCGCCTGCCGACGATCGCGGAACTGAACGCGGTCGCGCCGGACACGCCGGTCTTCATCCTGCATCTCTACGACCGCGCGCTGCTCAACGCCGCGGCGCTGCGCGTTGTCGGCTATACCAAGGATACGCCCGATCCGCCGGGGGGTGAGATCGTGCGCGACGCCGCCGGCAACCCGACTGGGCTGCTGCTCGCCCAACCCAATGCGACGATCCTGTATTCGACGTTGGCCAAGGGTCCCAAGCTGCCGCTCGACTACCAGATCAATTCCACCCGGCATTTCATGCGGGAGGTGAACAGCCTTGGCATCACCAGCGTCATCGACGCGGGCGGCGGGGCGCAGAGCTACCCCGACGATTACCGCGTGATCGAGACGCTGCACGATCAGGGCCAGCTGACCGTGCGGATCAGCTACAACCTGTTCACGCAGAAGCCGAAGGAGGAATTGGCCGACTTCCAGGGCTGGGTGGGGCAGCTCAGGCCGGGGCAGGGCGACGATACCTACCGCGTGAACGGCGCGGGCGAGATGCTGGTCTATTCCGCCGCCGATTTCGAAGATTTGCGCGTGCCCCGGCCCGACCTGCCGCCGTCGATGGAAGGCGATCTGGAGCCGGTGATCCGGTTGCTGGCGGAGAACCGCTGGCCGTGGCGGCTGCACGCAACCTACGACCAGACGATCGACCGCGCTCTGAACGTCTTCGAGAAGGTCGCGCTCGACGTGCCGTTCACCGGCATCAACTGGTTCTTCGACCATGCCGAGACGATCAGCGACCGCAATATCGACCGGATCGCCGCGCTGGGCGGCGGGATCGCGATCCAGCATCGCATGGCCTATCAAGGCGAGTATTTCGTTGGGCGTCACGGCGCGCGCGCCGCCGAACGCACGCCGCCGATCGCCCGGATGCTGGCGGCGGGCATTCCGGTGGGCGCCGGCACGGATGCGACCCGCGTGGCCAGCCACAATCCGTGGGTGTCGCTTCACTGGCTGGTGACGGGCCGCACCGTCGGCGGGCTGGGCCTGTATCCGGGCGCGAACCGGGTCAGCCGGGAAAAGGCGCTCGCCATGTGGACGCATGAGAACGCCTGGTTCTCCAGCGAGGCGGGCAAGAAGGGCCAGATCAAGGCGGGGCAACTGGCCGATCTTGCGGTTCTGTCGGCCGACTACTTTTCCGTGCCCGAAAGCGACATCGTGCATCTCCGCTCCGTCCTGACGGTGCTGGGCGGCAAGGTCGTGTACGGTGAAGGCGACTACGAACGGCTGGCTCCCACGATTCCGCGGCCGATGCCCGACTGGTCGCCGGTCGCCATGGTCCCCGGGTACCATCGCACCCCCGAGGCATCCGCCATGCTGGCGCGCGCGTGCGGCTGTGCCAGCAGCTGCGCGGTGCACGGCCACGACCATGCCGCCGCGCTCGGCTCCGCCGTTCCCGCAGCCGATGTGCAGGGCTTCTGGGGCGCGCTCGGCTGCGGCTGCTGGGCTGTGTGACCGGCAGGGGAAGGGCCGGCACCGTGCGCCGATGGATGCTCTGCCTGCTGCTGGCGTTGTGGACCGGCACGGCGCATGCGCAGGGGATCGAGGCGTGGCAGCCGCCGACGCTGACGACCGTCCGTTATGACGAGGATTGGCACCGGCTGGCCGACCCGCAGGAGCGGACCGGACGCTGGACGGAACGGTTCAAATATGTGCCGCTGGACGAGAACGCGACCTATCTGGTCACCGGACTGGAACTGCGCGCCCGGAACGAGAACTATCGCGCAAACCTGTGGGGCGGTGCCCAGGCGCCGGACGATGGGTTCCTGTGGCTGCGCGCGCTGCCCTATGCCGATCTGCATGCCGGCGCCGTTCGCGCCTTCGTGCAGCCGGTCGCCGCCTATACCATCGGGGTCGCACCATCCGCATCCCCGATCGATCGCACCGGCATCGACCTGTTGCAGGGGTTCGCCGACATCAGGATTGGTGCGGGGCGCACGGGCGATGCCGATGCTCTCGGCCTGACGATCCGTGCCGGACGCGAGCTGCTGTCCCTGGGCAACGAACGCCTGGTCGGCACCCGCTACGGCCCCAACGTACCGCTGGCCTTTGATGGCGTGCGCGCGATCGTCTCGCTGCCCGGCGCGGTGGTCAGCATCCTCGACAAGCGACCCGTGCGGCAGGGCTTGGATGACCTGGACGACCGGTCCGACCGCAGGCGCCGCCTTTCGGGCCTCTACGCGACGATTCCCCATGGCGCGGGCGAAATCGACCTTTACTGGCTCCGCTACCGCAACAGTGCGGCGACCTTCGCAGATGGCGCCGGGCGGGAGACGCGCCACAGCATCGGCGCGCGGCTGGGCGGTGCTGCCGGCGACTGGCACTGGGATGCCGAAGGCGTGTTCCAGCATGGCCGGCTCGGCACGTCGCGCATCCGCGCCTGGACTGGATCGGTCGAGCTGGGCCGCCGCTTCCCGGATGCTTCTCTCTCGCCCGATGCGCTGGTGCGGGTCAGCGTGATCAGCGGTGACCGGCGCGCGGGCGACGGGCGGCTCGGCACCTTCAATGCTCTGTTCCCGCGCGGCAAGTATTTCGGGGAGCTGTCGCCCATCGGCCCCGCCAATCTGGTCACCGTGACCCCGCGCGTGACGCTGGTGATCGCCGAACCGCTGACCGTGGCGCTCGCCGCCACGGGCTATTGGCGCCACGCCATTGCCGACGGGATTTACGCCATACCCGGCAACCTGATCCGGGCAGCCGGCAACAGCCGCGTGCGATCCATCGGGCAGGAACTGGAGGCATCGTTCAGCTGGCAGGCCTCGCCGGAGCTGGAGGTGTCGGGCGCGGTCTCCGCCTTTGCCGCCGGCGCCTTCCTGCGCGCGACCGGCCCGCACCGCACGGTCGGGCTGCTCGCCCTGGAAACCAACTTTCGCTTCTGACCCAGGATGCCCGCGACCATGCCAGATGCCGTCCGCCCGTCCCCGCTGCCATGGCTGCTGCTGCTGCTCTCGCTGACGACGGGCCTCGTCGATGCGGTCAGCGTGCTGGGGCTCGGCAAGGTGTTCACCGCCAACATGACGGGCAATGTCGTGTTCCTGGGGTTCGCTCTCGCGGGTGCGCCCGGCTTCGTCATCGCCCCCGGTCTCGTCGCGCTCGCCACCTTCATGGGTGGCGCGCTGGTCGCGGGGCGCCTCGGCCGGGCGATGGGCCAGCGCCCGCTCCGCCGTTGGCTGCTGATCGCCGCTGCGTTTGAGGCGGCCCTGCTCTGGACGGCGGCCGTCATCGCGGCGGGTTACGACGTGGCGGAGCTGGAGCCGCGCGGCGCGCTGTACGCGATCATCGGCGCGACTGCGATCGCGATGGGTTTCCGCAACGCCACGATCCGCCAGCTCAAGGTCCCCGACCTTACCACGACCGTGCTCACGCTCACCATCACCGGCATCGCGGCCGACTCAACCCCCGCTGGCGGCAGCAATCCGAACTGGGGTCGCCGGCTGGGCAGCGTCGCGGCGATCCTGGGCGGCGCGGCGCTGGGCGCGTTGCTGGTGGTCCGCACCGGATCGCTGGTCGTCCCGCTCTTCGTGGCCGGTGCGCTGGTGCTGGCGGGCACCGCCATGTGCGCGGTCCATCCCGCAGCACGCGTGCCGAGCTAGGCGGGTGGCCGGAACCGCGATGGACAGCAAGCGGCTGGAAGCGTTCACCGACGGGGTGATCGCGATCATCATCACGATCATGGTCCTCGACCTCGCGCCGCCACGGGCAGGCGATCTGACGGCGCTGCGGGACAGTGCGCCGATGTTCAGCGCCTACCTCATCAGCTTCGTCAATGTGGGGCTGTACTGGACCAACCACCATCACCTGATGCACGCGACCGAAAGCGTCGATGGCCGGGTGCTGTGGCTCAATCTGGCGCTGCTGTTCTGGCTCAGCCTGGTGCCGTTCGTCATCCGCTGGAACAACGACACCGACTTCGCGGCGGGGCCGACCGCGGCCTACGGCGTCGTGCTGGGGATGGCGGCGCTGTGCTACGAACTGACCGAACCGGCGATCATCGCCTTCAACGGGCCGCAATCGCGCGTGGCCCGGGCCATCGGGCGCGATCGCAAGGGTCTCGTCACCATCGGCCTGTATGTGGTGGCCGTGCCTGTCGCCTTTGTCAGTCGGGAGGCGGCGCTGGCAGGCTACATCGCCGTGATCGCGCTGTGGTTCGTGCCCGACCGGCGGATGGTGACGGGGGACTAGGCCCCCTGTCAGACGCTGATCTGCCCGCCGTTGGGGTCGGCCTTGATCAGATACTCACCGCCGTCCCGAAAACTGCGAACGGTGGCGAAGGTGTCTTCCATGAACTGCACGTAGGACAGCTTGCGGTTCTCGCCGCGCGCCAGGACGGCGAAGGGCGATGTCACCGTCCTGCCCAGGACGGTCGATGTATAGGTGAACGACCCGAAGATCGCGGCGCCGTTCCCGTTTTCGAAGGTGTCCTGGATCTGGAAGTCGTCCGTCGTCCAGTAACGGCCGACATCGACAAAGGTCTGCACCAGCCCCTCGGTCCCGTTGTTCGTCCCCGCCCAGGGCATGATCCGCTTCAGCTCGGCATGCTGGTAGTTGAGCGAGACATAGACGAAATCGTCAGTCGTGAACTGCCTGACGAAGGCGAGATCGGTCGGGTTTGACAGGATCTTCTGCAATACGGCCAAGGGTGACGTCGCCGATGCGGGTTCGGCGGTGGTGTGTGCACTTGCGGACATGGCGGAAACTCCCTGCTGCGTTGTTCTAGCCGATCGGAGGCGTTCTTCCGGGCATCTGTTGCCCGACCGGCCGCCTTTGCCGGGGACAATAACGGACACGCCGCGAGAGGTCAGACCCGCAGCCTGTCGCACTGTGTTGCGCAAGGTGGAACGCGGCCGGGAGGAAGGTCCGATATCGAAGGTCATGGTGGGCCGATCGGGCGCGCGACGTCGCAGTGCGCGCGACACAGTTGCGCGGCAGCCGCCGCTACCGCCCCGATCCCCGCTCCCCCAGATGGGCGGCTTCGCACTGCCGGCGCGGGATCGGCTTGGGACCACAGGAATGTCGATGATGATGAGATTGGATGCACTGGTCGGCGCGGTGCTGCTGGCGGGGGCCGCATCTGCGGCAATGGCGCAGGCGCCGCAGGCCGGGCAGGAGGTGCCGTCCTCGCCCGCCATCGCCGGCGATCGGCCGACCCGCGCGCCTGACAAGCCGGCGGCCATGCCGTTCGAACTGCGCGACAACCTGGTGGTCATCGGCGTGACGATCAACGGCCGCCCTCAGGCCGCCGTGCTGGACAGCGGCGCCGGCGCCGTGGTCATTGACCAGCGATTGACCGCCGCTCTCGGCCTGGCGGCGGACGCGCCCGGCGACGAGATTGCGGGCGGCGGCGCGGCGGCGCAGCAATCCCGGCTGGTCGACATCGCGACGCTCGACATCGGGCCGCTCGGCTTCGCGCACCTGCCCGGCCATTCGGCGGATCTTGCGCAATTGTCGGCATCGGCCGGGTTCCCGATCGACCTGCTGATCGGCGCCCCTGCCTTCCGGCATGGTTCGGTGCGCGTCGACTACGCGCAGCGCCTCGTCACCTTCGGATCCAGCGGCGGCACTTGCGCCGCCCCGATCCCGTTTACCCTGGTGGAGAATGTACCTGTCGTGGAGGCGGAACTGCGGCCTGCGCCGGGGGCGGAGCCCGTTCGCTTGAAACTGGTCGTGGACCTTGGCACCAGGCACCGGGCGGCGATCATCGGCGGTCCGTTCCTCCGCAGCGCGGCAGGTCAGGCGCTGATGGCAGCGGGTGCGGAGGGCAAGGTCGCGCATGGCGTCGGCGGTACGGTCGAGGGCGGCCTCGCCCGCGTCGCGGAATTGCGGGTCGGGGACGTGCGGTTCACCGGGCTGGAGGTGGCGCTGACATCAGGCGCGCCGGTGTTCGAGACGGGCCTGCTCGACGGCTCGCTCGGCGTTCCCCTGTGGCAGGCGGGCGCGATCGTCTTCGATTATCCAGCCGGAACCTTGTGTATCGAACGATGATGCAGCCACCTGGCGGCGGTGGATCAAGGGCGTAAGCGGACGTTGGGTCCCTATGGGGTCACGTCATGGTCGCGTGCCGCCCGCGCCCGGACGGCATCGGCCGGATTGTCGGTGAATACCGCATCCACCCCGGCGTGTGCCAGCATCCGCCACAGCGCCGCATAATCGCCCGCCGCCGCCGGATCGTCGCCCCGCCGCAAGGGTTCGGGCAGGAACCGGTTCTCCCGCCGCAGGGTCCAGCCATGCACCTGTAGGCCGGCCTCGTGGGCCGCCGCCACCAGCGGGGCAGGCGCACCGTCGGCTGTCAGCAGCAGCGGCAGTTCCGCACCCAGCACGTCGGCATGGCGGGCCATTGCGGCCAAGCCGCCCGGCGTCAGCATCGTGGCATAAGGCTGCTCCGGCCGGTCGGCGGGTGCGCCGGTCGCGCTGACCAATTGTACCAGCCTCAGGCCCGTCAGGGCATCCAGCCGTTCGATCGGGCCGACCTCGAAGCACTGGATCAGCGCCGGATCGTCGGCGCCGTCATAGCCGGCCGCCGCCAGTTGCGCCGCGCCCAGCGCGGCGATGTCATGACCCTGGTCCAGCAGGAAGGTCGGATGCTTGATCTCCGGCACCAGGCCGATCACCCGGCCCGTCTCCGCCTCCCGCGCGCGGACCAGCGTGATGATCTCCGCCAGGGTGGGGACTTGGTAAAGCCCGTCGAACCGGGTGTTCGCGGGCCGCAGTTCAGGAATCCGCTCCCGCGCGCGCAGAGTGCGCAGCTCGGCCAGCGTGAAGTCTTCCACGAACCAGCCGGTCAGGTCGGTGCCGTCGATCCGCTTGGTGGTGCGCCGGGCGGCGAATTCGGGATGGTCGGCGACGTCGGTCGTGCCGCCGATCTCGTTCTCGTGCCGGGCGACCAGTACGCCGTCCGCCGTAACCACCAGGTCCGGTTCGATATAGTCGGCACCGGCATCGATCGCCCGGTCATACGCGGCCAGGGTATGTTCCGGCCGCTCGCCGCTGGCGCCGCGATGCGCGATGATCGCCGGCTGCGCCGTGGCGGCGGCCAGGGGCAGGGTGCTTGCCATCAGTGCCAGCGCCAGTTTCAGCAGAGCGCCTGCTCCCACCGGTCGGGATCGAAGCCGACCAGCAGTGCATCCCCGCTGACCACCACCGGCCGCCGGATCAGCGATGGCTGCTCGCTCATCAGCGTCAGCGCCTTGCCATCGTCCAGGTCGGCGCGGGCGCCATCGTCCAGCTTGCGCCAGGTCGTGCCCCGCCGGTTGAGCAGTTCGTCCCAGCCGACATGCGCGGCCCAGCCGGCCAGCAGCGCCGGCGGGGCGCCTTCCTTCTTGTAGTCATGGAAGGTGTAGCCGATACCCCGCGCGTCCAGCCAGCTGCGCGCCTTCTTCACCGTGTCGCAATTGGGTATGCCGTAAACGTCCATGACTTGCCCCCTGCCGCCGGTTCGCGACACCGGCATGACAAGGCCCGGCGCCGCCGCCAAGCGGAAGCTTTCCTACAGTTCGCTGGCGCACTATCCCGCCGCGATGCCGCGCCCTCCGACAGCGGCCGCCCGTGCAACCTTGTCTGTCGGAGGTGTCAACTTAGTGTCAACTTAGCCGCGGCCGGCGACCGTCAGGCGTCCTGCCTGACCCGATCCGCGAAGCTCTTGCGCAGCTTCGCCAGCTTGGGCGGGATCACCGCCAGGCAATACGGGTTGCGCTGGCCCTCGCTCTCCCAGTAGTTCTGGTGGTAGTCCTCGGCCGGATACCACTCGGCCGGGCCTTCGATGGTGGTCACCGCCATGGTGCCGTGGCCCGCGTTCCAGCGCCCGATCGCCGCCTCCGCCTCGGCCCGCTGCGCATCGTCCAGCGGGAAGATGGCGCTGCGATACTGGGTGCCGACATCGTTGCCCTGCCGGTTCAGCTGCGACGGGTCATGCGTCTCCATGAACATGTCCAGCACCTGGGCATAGCTGATGACCGCCGGGTCGTAGGTCACGCGCACCGCCTCCGCATGGCCGGTGGTGCCGCTGCACACCTGCTTGTAGGTCGGGCTCGCCACCGTGCCGCCGATATAGCCGCTCTCGACCCCGCTCACCCCGACCACGTCGTTGAACACCGCCTCCGTGCACCAGAAGCAGCCGCCTGCCAGGATCGCCGTCTCGCTCATCGCATATCTCCTTCGTCTGCCGGTGCAGATGGGGTCGGCCAAGCCGCTTGTCATCCGCCGCGCGGCAGGTACTTTCGCGGCGTACCCTGCCAAGGATCCCCGCGCCATGAAGACCCTGCTGTCCGCCCTCCTCGTGTCCATGATGCTGCCCGCGCTGCCCGCCGCCGCGCAGGACACCCCTTCCATGACGCAGGTGCTGGCTGACGAGCGCCGGGTGCAGGACGCCCCGCGCGACCGCTACCGCCACCCGGCGCAGACCTTGCGCTTCTTCCAGGTGGAACCGGGGATGAGCGTGGTCGACTTCATGCCCAGCCCCGGCTGGTATTCGCGGGTATTGATCCCCTATCTGGGGCCGCAGGGCACCTATATCGGCCTCAATCCCCGCGTCGCGCCAGATGCCACCGGCTTCCTCGCCACACTGCGTGATTTCGCCACCACCCTGCCGCGCGACGCCGCCGGCTGGATGGGGCAAGCCCCCGGCGCCCGCGTGATCGGCGCCAATCTCGGCACCGTCCCGGCGGAACTGGACGGCACAGTCGATCGCCTGCTGATCTTTCGCGAGATGCACAATGTCCGGCGCAACGACTGGACGCACCAGCTGCTGTCCACCGCCCGCCGCCTGCTGAAGGATGACGGCATGATCGGCATCGTGCAGCACCGGGCGAAGGCCGATGCGCCCGCCGCCTACACGCAAGGCGACAACGGCTATCTGCGCCAGCAGGACGTGATCGCGCTGCTGGACAGCTACGGCTTCGATCTGGTGGCGGAGAGCGAGGTCAACGCCAATCCGCGAGATACCGCCGACTGGGAAGGCGGCGTATGGACCCTGCCGCCGAGCTATCGCGGCGCTGGGGAGGACGCGGCGAAGCGGGCCGAACTGGACGCGATCGGCGAAAGCGACCGAATGACGCTGCTGTTCCGCAAGCGCGCGTGACGATGCTGCGGGCTCTCCTGCCGCTTGCCGCCGCCCTGCTGCTGCCGGCATGCGTGATCGGCAACACCACGCAGGCGGGCCCTGCCGCGCTGGCGGACACGACAGTCCTCGATGCGATCGAGGGGGAGCTGGACCGTTCCGCCGCCGGCTGGAACGCAGGCGACATGGACGCCTTCCTGGCGGTGTACTCGCCATCGCGGCAGGCCAGCTTCGTGGTGGAGGACGGCCTGCTGCGCGGCGTGCCCGCCATGGCGGAGCGCTATCGCCGCAATTACGATTTCGGCGACGCTGCAAAGCGCGGGACTCTGTCGTTCGAGCGGCTGGACTTCCGCCCGCTTGGCCCGTCGCACGCGCTCTACATCGCGCGCTACCGGCTGACCTATCCGGGTGGGCAGGCACCCGCCAGCGGCGTGACCAGCCTGGTGTGGGAACGATATGCCGAAGGCTGGCGGATCATCGCCGACCACAGCAGCTGACTTGCCGCTGACCGGCCTCGCCCCTAACTGCGCCAGCCATGACCAGCCTCACCGTCGCCGCCCTGCAGCTCCAGCTCGACCTGGAGGCGGAACAGGACAACATCGCCGCCGTCTCCGCCCTGGTCGAACAGGCGGCGCAGGCGGGCGCGCAGGTGATCCTGCCGCCCGAACTGTTCGCCGGCGGCTATTTCTGCCGGGAAGAGGACGAGCGGTTCTTCGCCCTGGCGCGGCCTTTGGCGGAGCATCCCAGCGTGCGCGCCATGCAGACGCTCGCGAAGCGGTTGAAGGTGACGATCCCCACCAGCTTCTTCGAGCGTGAAGGCCATCACTACTACAACACGCTGGCCACGATCGGCGCCGACGGCGAGATCATGGGCACCTACCGCAAGAGCCACATTCCCGATGGCCCGGGCTACGAGGAGAAGTACTACTTCCGCCCCGGCAATACCGGGTTCAAGGTGTGGGACGTGCCCAACGATCAGGGCGGCGTCACCCGCATCGGCGTGGGCATCTGCTGGGACCAGTGGTATCCCGAATGCGCGCGGGTCATGGCGCTGATGGGGGCGGAGGTGCTGTTCTACCCCACGGCCATCGGCTCCGAACCCTATGATGCCAGCTTCGACACCAGCCGCATGTGGCGCCGGGCGATGGTCGGCCATGCGGTCAGCAATTGCATGCCGGTGGTCGCCGCCAACCGCATCGGGTGCGAGGCAGGGCAGACCTTCTACGGCCATTCCTTCATCACCGACGAATGGGGCGACCTCCTCGCCAGTTACGAGCGGGAGGAGACCGGCGTGCTGACGGCGACGCTGGACCTTGCCCGCGCGGCGCGGCACCGGGCCGGCATGGGCTTCTTTCGCGACCGCCGCCCGCAGCTCTATGGCCGCATTGCGGAGGATATCTGACCCACACCTATCTCCTCGCGCTCGGCTCCAACCAGCGGCACGCGGAACTGGGGAACCCGCGCCAGGTAGTCGCCGCCGCGATGGAGGAACTGGCCGCGCTCGGCACCGTCAGTGCCCGCTCCCCCGTGGTGGACAGCGCGCCCGTGGGCCCGTCGCTGCGCCGCTACGCCAATGCGGCGCTGGTGCTGGAGACGGACCGCTGGCCGCCCGCGCTGCTGGCCGTGCTGCAGGCGATGGAGCATGATTTCGGCCGCCGCCGCCGCGGACAGCGCTGGGGCGCCCGCGTGCTGGACCTCGACATCGTGCTGTGGAGCGGCGGCGAATGGCAGACCCATGGCCTTGCCATCCCGCACCCGCAGTTCCGCCACCGCGCTTTCGTGCTCCGGCCGGGAGCGGTCGTTGCGGGCGACTGGCGCGATCCGGTCAGCGGGCTGACCCTGCGTCACCTGGCGGCGCGCCTTGACCGCACCGGGCGCCTTGCCTAGGTCGCGCGGCGGGGGCCCTTAGCTCAGTCGGTAGAGCAACTGACTTTTAATCAGTAGGTCGCTGGTTCGAACCCAGCAGGGCTCACCACCCCCGCCAAATTTGGTCCCGCTCAGCGCAGATCCTCCACGCCGAGCAGGTCCATGTCGGTGTAGTCCATGTTCTCGCCCGCCATGGCCCAGATGAAGCCGTAATTGCGCGTGCCGCAGCCCATGTGGATCGACCACGGGGGCGATATCACTGCCTCCTCGTTGCGCATCACTAGGTGCCGCGTGCCGTCGGCCGGCCCCATGAAGTGGAACACGCGCGCATCGTCGTCCAGGTCGAAGTACAGGTAGATTTCCGACCGGCGGTCATGCGTGTGCGGTGGCATGGTGTTCCACACGCTGCCCGGCTGCAGCCGGGTGAGGCCCAGGCACAGGGCGGCGCTCTGGCAGGTGTGCGGCAGGATCAGCTGGTGGATGGAGCGGGCATTGGCATCTTCCACGCTGCCGCGTTCCAGCGTGGTGGAGTCGGCCAGGGTCAGGCGGCGCAGCGGGAAGGCGGCATGGGCCGGCACGCTGAGCAGGTAGAAGCGCGCGCCATCCCCGGCAAAGCTCACCTCCGCGCTGCCCATGGGCACGTACAGCGTGTCCAGCCGGCCGAGTTCGTGAGTCGCGCCGTCTACCGTCACCGTGCCCGGCGTACCGATATTGACGACGCCCAGTTCGCGCCGCTGCAGCAGCGGCTGGCCCGCGGCGCTCGGCGGCTCTGTCTGGATGGGCAGGGCCAGCGTGCCCGCGCCCGGCACCGCGCCGCCGATGATGAAGCGTTCGTCATGCGAATAGGTCAGCACGATCTCGCCCGCGCGGAACAGGTCCGACACCAGGTAGCGGTCGCGCAGATCCTGCTGGCTAGCGCCGTTCATCATCTCCGGATGCGTCGAATGGTACGTGCGTTCGAACAAGGCTCGCTCACTCCCCCAAGGGGCCACCCGCGCCCGTTGCGCGATGCGGCTTTTACCAACGGGTCATCGGGCACGGTCCCCGTCCTGTCAAACCCGCTTGCCGCCCGCATGCATGAGAGTGTCGGGCCAGCCTTTCCCCGCTTGACCTTGTCGCCGGCGCCGCTATTGGGGCGCCTTCCTTGCCCCGTCGTCTAAAGGTAAGACTACGGACTCTGACTCCGTCAATCGAGGTTCGAATCCTCGCGGGGCATCCACCTTCCTGTCCTTTACCAGCTGAACTTGCCCCCATGGGGCCAACCGGTTCGGGGCGAAGTTGTGCTGAGTGCTCTCGCGCTTTGGACGGGGTCGCCTGACGAAGGCACCTGCTGCCGATCCGAGGCTTGCGGACCAGGGCTCTAAGCCAGAGCGGATCCGAGCTCCAGGCTCATGACTCACCGCCCGCGTCGCTACCGTTCGGGAGGTGGAAGCGATCGCACCGCATGCTGCGTGATGCGGGATCAAGGCGGTCCGCGGCAGGAGTGTCGCACACCACCAGCAGGTCGCGCTTCCCGTCGGTCCCGTCCAGCAACACCAGTCCTTCGGGATGATCGTCGCCATGACCGAACGCGAGATCGATAATCCGTTCCGGTCTATGCCGGCGTACCATCTGACCATCCCGCGGCGGATCGCCGAGCCAATCCGTCCAGCGATACACGGCACATGGCCCATCAAGCCCCGTTGTCGGTCCGGCAAGGATCAGGAGATCGGCGCCATCGCGCTTCAGATCACGGATACCAAGACCATCCAGCTCGAGGAGCCGCTTGTGTAGCGGCCCCGCAATGGTCAGTCGCCCCGAAGGCTTGGCGACGATGTTCACCTCCAGTAGCACGGCATAGGTCTGGATCACCGGGCCGCGCATGCCGATCGCCACCCGGTCGCCCGCCGCGGCGATCCCCTCGAGATCGACGCCACCTTCCTTGGCGGCGATGCGGGTGAATGGCTTCAGAAGCGGGCTTTCCTTCATCATCTGCGCCAGGCGGTTGCCGCGCTTGGTCTGACGCACCATTCCCGCCCGGCGATTTCCGTCGGTTTGCACCGGTACCATCGCATCGGCCGTGTTCGGGTCCGTCGCCAGCGGTACCCGCGCGAGCAGGCAGCGCGGCCGGGTATCCTTCAAAGTCGCGAAGGCGGATATGTCGATGCAGTCGTCGCCCGCTCGACCGACCTTAAGCCTCGTTCGCGCGTGCGACCCGAGCACCCAGAGCCAGCCATCGTCTTCAGCCAATCCTTCGATATCGGCCTCTTCGGACGCATCAAGGTCCAGGATCGTATCGAGCGAGAAACGTTGATGACCTGCCCATACTGCGTCGCCGCGGCTCAACCGCTCGATGCAGACACCTTCATCGCTGCCAAGGAACAAGGTGTTTCCATGCCGAGCGGCGGCTGACAGATTGAGCGTCGGATCGTCGAGTTCCGCGCATTCGGCATCCAGCACCAGGCGCTCTTCCTCAGCGGGCTTGGTTGTGGAAGCCCAGGGCGAATGCGGGGCAGGGGATCTGGGCATCTATGGCTCCCACGGTAACCGGATCTGGCGTGGTCCCCTTATGACGCAGATCAGACCGAGGCACGAGACCGGCTTTGCGGGGTGAGCCGGGCCGAAGATCATCAGCGGACGGGCCCGGCTGATGGACATATCAGCTGGCGAGGCCGGATTAAGCGAGACCTGGTCGCCCCGCTTCCACGCTCCGCTGGTGCAGCACGCTTAGTGTGGCGCGCGGATCGGCCTTGTCGCTAATGGTCATGCAGCGCGCGTCCAGCCGGTCGGCGGTCATGTCGAAGCTCATGTAGCCGCGATGCTCCGAATCGAAAAAGGTGATCTGCGGGTTGTTCGGCATCGCGCGGCGGTAGAAATCCTGTGGTGGTCCGCTGGATGTAACCGAGCTGACCACGAACTCGGCCGCCACAGGTGCCTCGCCATGCATGTTCAAGCCATCCACCGCGAAGCGGTTGGCGTCGAACCCGCGATACAGATTGTTGCACCAGAACGAATGGTAGTCGCCGGCCAATGTCACCGGATTGGCGATGCCGCTGGACACCATGGTGTCCAGCAATCGGCGCCTTGCCGTGCCGAAGCCGTTCCATGTGTCGGTCCAGATCACCGGCCCGTCCGGTGTGTCGAACACCATGGGCGCGACCAGCAGGTTCTGCACCATCAGGTTCCAGCGCGCGCTGCTTCGCTGCCAGCCATCATACAGCCAGCGCTCCTGCTCAAAGCCGAGGAAGGTGCGGGCTGGATCCTCCAGATCGGGGCAATCGGGCGCGGTCATGTGCCCGCGGGCGCTGTCCAGCCCGGCGGTGCAGGCGGGGGCGGAGCGGTACTGGCGCCCGTCCAGCAGATCGAACTGGGCGAGGGTGCCCCAGTGCATCCGGCGGAAGATGGTGGTGCGCGTGCCCTGCCAGGTGCGCGATAGGCGCAGCGGCATGTTCTCTACAAAGGCGCGATAGGCGTTGGCGCGGCGATAAGCGAAGGCGGCTGGGGGCAGGCGCTCTCCCTCTTGCGACCAGATGCCCGAATAATCGTTCATCGTTTCGTGATCGTCCCAGATCGCCAGTGCGGGCGCGGCGGCATGCAGGGCCTGCAGATCCGGGTCGGCATGGTGCAGGGCATAGCGGCGGCGGTAATTGGCGAGATTGTCGGCGACCGGGATGTCGCCATATGATCGCACACGCCCGTCGCCTTCGGGTCGCCCGGCGCCTTCGTAGATGTAGTCGCCCAGGAACAGGGTAAAGCGACTTTCCTCCTCCGCCGCCATGTGGCGATAGGCGGAGAACCAGCCCTGTTCGTAGTGTGAGCAGGTGGCGGCGGTGAAGCGCACCGACTGCACGGGCGCGTCCGGCAGTGGCGTGGTCCAGGCGCGGCCGATCGCGCTGTTCACGCCTTGCGCATTGAAGCGGTACCAGTAGGGCCGGTCCGGCTTCAGCCCGGCCAGTTCCACATGCACCGCCCCGCCCATCAGGTGGCGCGAGACCGTTTCTCCCGCCTGCACGATCCGGCGGAAGCCGTCATCCTCCGCCACTTCCCAGCGAACGGGCAGGTTGTCGGGCGCGCCACCCAGTCCGTCTGGCGCGGTGATGTCGGGCGCGATGCGCGTCCAGATCACGAAGCCGTCCGGCCACGGATCGCCGCTGGCGACCCCTTGCGTGAAGGGATCGCTGGCGGCGAGCGCACGCCCCCCGGTCAGCAGTGCGGGCACGCCGATGGCGGCGCCCAGCAGGAACGAACGGCGACCGGTCGGGGCGTGCAGCAGGGTCATGGCAGGTGCCTCAATAGCTGTAGTTCAGCCGAACGCCGAACGTCCGCACCGGATTGGTGGACACCGTGCGGGCCGAGATGAAGCGGTTTCGCGTTTCCTGCACCTGCTCGTCAAACAGGTTGCGCACCCACAAGGTCACGGCGAATGCCTCGCCCGGCGGGGTCACGGACAGGTTGGCGTTGGCCAGCCAGTAGGCCGGGATGGTGGAGGCATCGGACTCGCTCCACCGTTCCGAGCGATAGTTCCAGTTGACCTCCGGCGTGACGGTCCAGTCCGCCAGCGGCACGGCCCAGGCGACTGACCCCTTGTAGTCGATCTTGGGCAGGTTCAGCCGGCGCCCGTTGTAATCCTCGTATTGGATGTTCGTGTACTGGCCCGTCGCCGGGTCCAGGGTGGCGGAGGTGGCAGCCATGTATTCGTCGAACTCGCCCATCTTGTAGGCGAAGTTCTGCACAATGGTGAGGCCGTCCACCGGCGCGGCGGTCAGCTCCACCTCCGCGCCATACAGATGTGCGCGCGGCGCATTGGTGATCCGGCCCACTCGCGATGCCCCAGTGTAGATCACGCCCTGCAGCTGGTAGTCGCGATAATCGTAGTAAAAGCCGGTCAGGTTCAGCTGCACCCGGTTGTCCAGCAGGTTGGACTTCAGCCCCGCCTCATACGCGACCAGCGTTTCCGGGTCGTAGGGATCGTTCTGCGACGGGATACCGGTATTGTAGGTGGTGAAGCCACCCGACTTCACCCCGCGCGAGATGCTGGCATAGGCGTGCGCCACCGGGCTGAACTGCCAATCCAGGGCGGCGCGGCCAGACCATTCGTCCATATCCAGGTCACGGTCCGATGTGGCGCGCAACTGATAAGCGGGGAAGATCACTTCCGTCCGGAAACCGTTCAGGCTGCGCGTCTCGTGTTCGAACCGGAGGCCACCGGAGAAGGTGAGCGTCGATGCGACATCGTACTCGACATTGCCGAAGCCGGCGGTGGTCGACACTTCCTGGTTGTAGCTGGTCGAGAAGATATTCCGCAGGGACGCGGCCTGCGTGAAGTCGGACAGGAAGCCGCCATCCACCGTCTCGAACGACTGGTAGGCGCCGACCAGCCAACGGAACGGGCGATCCTGGCGGCTTGCGAAGCGGATCTCGCCGCTTTCCACGTCGATATCGTTGAAGAAGTAGGTGCCCGCCTCGTTGGAGGAGGTTGCATCCCAGTCGTTGAACTCGCGGCGGGTGAAGTCGCGATGGGCCACGATGGCGGTCAACGTGCCCCAGTCAAGATCGCTGTTCACGCGCAGCTGCGTGCCCCAACCTTCGTTGTTGCGGAACGGCTTGGCGTCGGTACCGACCCCCAGCAGGCCGGCGAACGTGCCGGAGATGCCCCAACCGGTTGCCCGGTGATCCGTATCCGGCGGGTAGAACCGTCCGCTCGCATCGGTGAAGTCGTTCAACAATTGCAGGCCGCGCCCGTCCGACTTGTCCCGGCTGTAATCGCCTTGCAGGTCCACGGTGGTGATCGCGCTCGGCTCCCAACGCAGCTTGGCGCGAACCGAGTTGCGATCCCTGTCGCCGAGTTCCTCACCCGTGTCGCGGTCACGCTGCCAGGCACCGCCCTGCTGGCTGGATATGGCAATGCGCGCGCTCAGCGTATTGCTGACCGGGCCGGAGACGTAGCCCTCGGCATCGAACTGGTTGAACCGGCCATAGGACAGGCTGGCGCCGATGCGCAGGTCGCGGGTGGGGCTGCCGGTGATAACGCTGATCGCGCCGCCGGTCGTATTGCGGCCATAGAGCGTGCCCTGCGGCCCGCGCAGGACCTCGATCCGCTCGATGTCGAACAGGGCGCCCTGCGTCATGACGCCATAGGGCAGCGCCACCTCGTCCACATAGACGCCGACCGTGTTGGTGTTGTTGGCGGCGTAGTCCGTGCCGCCCACGCCGCGCAGGCGGAACTGCGGCTGCCCACCGCCGAACTGCGCATCGACCTCCAGACTGGGAACGCTGTTCTCCAGGTCGCTGACGGTCTGGATATTGCGCCGCTCCAGCTCTTCACCGCCGATCACGGTCAATGCGATGGGCACGTCCTGTGCGCTCTGTTCCCACCGTTGCGCGGTGACCGTGATGACCTCCAGACCCTCGGTGGTCGGGCGCGTGGCCGCGGCATCGGTGCTGGTCTGCGCATTCACAGGCAAGGCTGCCATCACGAGAGCTACTGCAGAGCAGCCTAACAATTGGTTATTCATCTAAGTGAAACTCGCCCCTTTGGTTCGCAGGGGCGCTTATGGTTGCTCCTTTACAGCTACATGACCGTCGCAAGAACGTACGAAGTCAGCTCTCGCTCTCAATCATCGGCCTGGCTCCAGGTAAGGACGACCCGCGCATCGGCGGGCACGTTGAACTCGATCCGCTCATCCGCGACCATGCTGGGCCGGATTGGATCTCCGCCAGCGGTCACCAGCTGGCATTCAGGCAGCTTCGCACGTCCGTGGCGCACGATTACAAACAGCGCGGTGCAGCCCTGCGTGCCGGTCAGCTGGATGCTGAGCGCACGATCCCCGGTGCGTTCCTTCGCAAGCAGGAAGTAGTTGCAGAACAGCCGGAACGGCGCGTCCTCAACCTGGTGGAAGGCGCGGGAGGCGAGCACGAAAGCCGCCCCCGCGCCATATACCTCCTGCCCCACCTGCCCGGGCTGGCTCCCGTCCGCATACAGATCCTCCAGCGGGAAGGAGAGCTTGTTGTTGATGTGACCGTTGCGGTTCTCTGTCGCCAGCACATCGGCGGGCAGGGCATCGGGGTAGTAGTACCAGCCGCGGTGCAGCACATACTTGCAGTACTCGCACACCAGCATGCGCACCGCCGGGTCCAGTTCCGGGCCGCTGTCGCGCACGAACTGCTCCAACGCGGCGAAACTGTCGAAGCACTCATACATCGCCATGTACGGCGCATCGTGCAGCGCCGTTGCGCCGAGGAAGTTGGAGTAGTGCTCCGCCGCGCCGATCTGGGATTCCCAGATCTCGCAATTGTGGAACAGGCTCGCGAGGTAGACGAGGGCCTGCTCGCGATACCGCGCGTCCTCCGTGATCCGCCACAGCCGCATGCAGGCAGCAGCGCCCCAGGCGGTGAGGTTCGCCTCGTATTCGAGTTCGAAGCGCATGCCCACGGCCGCGTCAATCGCCGCGCGCGCCTCGTCCAGGTAGCGTGCCTCGCCCGTAAGCTCGAACGCCTGCAGCATGACATAGGCGTAGAACCCGCCAACGTCGGTCTGGCCGTGCTCCTCGTCCTCCCGGGTGGCAGTGATCACGGAGAAGTCGCGTACATCGTACTGGATCGGCCAGACATACTTGAAATGATGCGCGGCCTTGATCGCGTAATCGATGGAGCGGAGGAAGAGGTCGCGGGCCCAGTCCTGCCCGTCCAACGCCAGCCGTGCGAGGTTGCGGAGCGGATGGTACAGGTACCAAGCATCGACCGCGTTGGCATCCTTGTCCTCGCCCACATTGGGCAGATAGCGGCGCAGGGTCCTCAGCCTGGGATCGTAGAACTTGCCCATGCCGGCGGCGAGCTCGTCCGCCAGCTCGATCGGCTTACCGGACCACGCCGCGAAGTCGTATAGCGAGGCCATGATGGTCATTTGCACCATGCTGTCGGGGTACTCGGCCGCGACATAGGGACGCACATAGAGGTGGCCGTAGCTGCGGCAGGTCGCGTCCGGCGCCTTCTGCAAATCCTTCAGCGTGCGCCGTGCGCGGTGCTCCCAATCGCGATAGCACGGACGCGGCAGGTCGAGCGCGCGATAGGCCTCGCCCAGCATCTGCAGGAACTGGCGTGCCTTCTCCTGCTCGCTCGTCGCGCCGAAATCGCGCAGGACGATGATTGCATCGCTCATCATCACCTCCTCCCCGGCCGGTAGCGGGTTGACCGGGGGAGTCCCGCTCTGCGGTGGGCACGGCGGAAGGTAGCCGAGTTCGGGCCATTCCCCGCCGACGACCCCCATCGGTTTCGTCCCGGTCGCGCGGAAGTAGGGGTTCAGCGCCGTCAGGTTCTGAAAGTATAGTACTTCGCCGAAGGCGGGGTCGTCCAGCGTCAGATAGACAAGCCCACTGTTCGGACCGCGCTGCGCGGCATGCACCGTACCATGCGAACCCAGCGGATCGTCGCCGGCATCCAGCGGGTAGAGATCGCGCGGGGCGAACGGCACCAGCAGCGGTTCGCACGGCATCAGGGTGGATCGCACGCGCAGGCGGTGGAGATCGTCGCCGCTGCCATCCACCTGCACCCGATGTGTGCCGAGCGCGCTCACCGCCTCCAACCGCAAGCCGTCTCCAGTGGTAGCGCGGACCTTGCGGACGGTCTCGAACCCACCTGGTGCATAGGCGGCGCGCACTGCCAGCCCTCCGCGCTCTGGCCGGCGTACCACCAGCCAGAGCGAGTCGGAGCCGTGCACCAGCTCTGCGCCGAAATCACCGACGGCGAAGCTTCCGATGATCTTGAGCTTGCCGCGCAGGTCCTGTCGCAACGCAAGGGCATAGAGGCTGGCGCTCCGGCCCGGCTGAG
Organism: Croceibacterium sp. TMG7-5b_MA50; assembly: GCF_039830145.1. Classification (NCBI taxonomy): domain Bacteria; kingdom Pseudomonadati; phylum Pseudomonadota; class Alphaproteobacteria; order Sphingomonadales; family Erythrobacteraceae; genus Croceibacterium; species Croceibacterium sp. TMG7-5b_MA50. Next base: position 2,959,863 of record NZ_CP156082.1, read on the forward strand.
GCTCGGCCTCGGCCGCATCGCGATCGGCTGGAGCGGTGGCATGACTAGTCGACTGGTCGCTCATCGCCTTGTCCTTCCTGCAAAGGCAATGCGCGCGGCTCGTAGGTGATTGCCAAACTTACCTAGGTGAACAGGCAGGTCGTCCGATCGCTCGTACTTACTCCGCCATCGGGCCCGCGCGTCGCGCATCGGGCGCCGGAAAGTGGCTCTTCATACATAGTCATCTGGGTCCACCATCGCACGCGCGCGCTGCGGCGCCGAGCCGCCGCAATCAGGGCGCGTGTTACGCGGACAGCCACTGGCGCAGCAGCATGGTCACCTCACCCGGCCGCTCCATCGGCGGCAGATGGCCGCACTGGCGCAGCAGGTGGAAGCGTGCGGCGGGGATGCGGTCGGCCAGTTGGCGGGCATCTTCGGGCAGGCAGATGCGGTCGCGCTCACCCACCGCCACCAGCGCGGGCACCTGCACTGCGTCAATCGCGGGGCCGATGTCGGGGCGAGCCAGCAGGGCGCGCTGCTGCCGGGCGAACACATCCGGTCCCACCCGCTCCGCCATGGCTTGCACCGGGCCGCTGATGATGGAGGTCAGCGCCGGGTCGGCATGCGGCGCGATGGCGAGGCTGCCCTGTTCCGCCATGGTGCGCGGGCGCGACTGCATGCTGGCGCGGGTGCCGAACAGCGCGATGCGGGCGATCCGCCCTGGCGCCTGGCGGATCATCTCCAGCGCGACATAGCCCCCCAGGCTGACGCCCGCGACGGCAAAGTGCGGCGGGGCATGAGCCAGCACCCGATGTGCCATGGCCGCAAGCGTATCGTCCACGCTGAGGTCGCCGAGCTGCGGATGGCTGAGGTCGCCGAGATCGAGCACCTGCCGCGCCCATAGCTGCCCGTCGCAACCCAGCGCCGGCAGCAGGATCAGCGGTATGCGGTTGATGGTCACCATGCGGATTTCCCATGACTGGATCGGAAGGGAGCGGGCGGCATCCGGTCAGCTCACGAAGGGGAAGGCCAGCACCGCCATGCCCACCAGCGTCATGACCAGGCAGACCAGCGTGGCCGGGATCAGCGTGAACCTCTGATGGTCGGCAAGGTCGATGCCCGCCAGGCTGACCAGCAGGTAGGTGGACGGCACCAGCGGGCTGAGCAGGTGGACCGGCTGGCCCATCAGCGATGCGCGGGCGATGGCCATCGGCGACACGCCATAATGCGCCCCCGCCTCCGCCAGGATCGGCAGCATGCCGAAATAGAACGCGTCATTGCTGATGAAGAAGGTGAAGGGCAGGCTCAGCGCCGCGGTGATCGGCGCCATGTAGGGGCCCATCGCCGGGGGGATGATCCCGACGACGGCGTTGCTCATCGCCTCCACCATGCCGGTACCGGACAGGATGCCGGTGAAGATGCCGGCGGCAAAGATCAGCGACACGACCGACAGGACGTTGCCGGCATGCGCGGCGATCCGCTCCTTCTGTTCGGCGACTTGCGGGTAGTTGATGATCATCGCCAGTGCGAAGGCCAGCATCATCAGCACGGACAGCGGCATGATGCCGGACACCAGGCCCGCGAGCAGGGTGACGGTCAGCGCTGCGTTGACCCAACGCAATCGCGGCCGGCGTGCTTCCGGAAACTGGGAAACGGCCATGCCGGTAAAGGCGACCGGCTCGTTCGCCTTCACATGGCCCAGCCGGTGACGTTCCTTGCGGCCGAACCAAACCGCCAGTGCGATCAGGAAGGCAAGGCCCGCGATCATGCCGGGGATCAGCGGCAGGAACACGGTGGCGGGGTCCAGCTCCAGCGCAGATGCGGCCCGGGCGGTCGGCCCGCCCCATGGGGTCAGGTTCATGATGCCGCTGGTGCTCATCAGCAGGCAGCACAGGTACAGCCGGTTCATGTCGTACCGCTTGTACAGCGGCAGCAGCGCTGCGATCGTGATGATGTAGGTCGTGGACCCGTCCCCATCCAGGCTTACCAGCGCGCACAGGACCACGGTGCCGATCAGGATCAGCAGCGGATCGCCATGCACGACGCGCAGCAACCGGTTCACCAGCGGGTCGAACAGGCCGGTATCGGTCATGATGGAAAAGAACAGGATCGCGAACAGCAGCATGACGCCGGTGGGCGCCAGGTTGCGGATCCCCTCGATCATCATGTCGCCAAGGCCGGCGGAAAAGCCGGCGATCAGCGCGAAGATGGTGGGCACGACGATCAGTGCGACCAGCGGAGTCATCCGCTTCGACATGATCAGCGTCATGAAGGTGGCCACCATCAGGAAGCCGTAAAGGGCCAGGGTCATGGATTGTGTCCTTGATCGCGGATTGGGCGGGGCGTCAGAAGGTGACGCCGATGCGGGCGCTGACGGTGTTGCCGTCATCGCTGCCCGCGGCAGGCCCCGCGGTCTGTGTCGCGGGGGCTTCGGTGTTCCAGTGGATCGCGTTCAGCTGCAGCCGGGTGAAGCTGTTGAGATACCAGTTGGCCCCGATCGTCGCGGCCCAGCCGCGGCCACCGGTCGCGATGTCGGTGAAATCGAGGTTCTCGTACCGCGCTGTCAGCTCGATGGCCCCAGGACCGCCGTCGAACACCGGCCGCAGCACGCTTGGCTGGCCGAAACTGCCCAGCCGCGGATTGTAGGGCGGCAGGTCGCCGGTCACGAACCATCCGCCCGACAAGCTCCACGCTTGGCTGGTGAAATCGGGGCGCCCGCCATCCAGCCGCGCATGCCGCTGCCCGGCTTCCGCCATCAGCCATACCGGCCCGACATATCCACCCAGCTCCGCGCCGTAACCGGTGGTGCCGGTGCCGCCCAGCAAAGGCCCGGTAGAGACGCGCAGCGCGCCGTTGAAGCGACCGCCGATCACGGTGTTGCGGGTCAGCGTCCCGGCCACCTGGCTGAGCGATTCATCAAAGCCCCACAGGCCAATATGCAGCACGCGACGGGGTTCCTTCACCGGGTTCCAGTGGACCCGGCCCAGCGCCGTGCGGCTGTCGCTGACCGCCTGGTTGCCGTCCACCCGATCGCCCGTGATCGTCAGCGATGCGTGGCCGCGCGACCAGAACAGCCGCGGCATGATGCCGATACCGTAGAAGCCGCGTTGCGGGATGATCGCGGTCGCCACCGCCGTGCGTTCCATGAACGGCGTCGAATCCGATCCCGTCGACCCTTCGAAGCTGCGGTCGTTGAACAGGTGCCCGGCGCGGACGTCGTAGTCCATCCCGGTGCCGATCCGGTTGCGCCAGCCGATGAAGGCGGTGACGACATCCACCTCGTTTTCCGAGAAGTCGGATTCGAATTGGTAGAAGAACTGCGTGCCGACGCCGCCTTCGATGCCGAGGCGCAGAGCGCGCATGCCGGTGGTAGTGATGTTGCGCGCATCGACATCTGAGCCGAAGGTGCTGCTGACATCGGTCAGGATGCGGCCGCGCGGCTTGTAGGTGAAGATGCCGTCCGCCGAATGGAACACCGGCAGTCCTGCGCCCCATTCGGTGGTCACCCCGGCCTCGTTGGCGGCCTCCACCTGCGCCACGTTGCGTTCGGCCGGCCCCGGCGGGACGATCTGCGGCGCGAAGGGCCGGGTGACGGCGACGACCGGCGCGGCCGTGCCCTCGACCGGCACGGTCGCCTGCGGCGGTGCCGTGCTTGCCGGATCGGGCGGCACAGTCTGCTGCGCCTCCAGCCGGTCAAGCCGGCCGCGCAGGGCGGCGATCTCCGCCGCCTGCGCGCGCACCAGCGCCTCCAGGTCGGCTGTGGTCGGGGCCTGCGCCAGTGCGGGGGTGGCGGCGATCAGCGCCACCAGGGCGCTGGTGGTACGAAGCAGTCTCATCGGGCACTCGCCCCTTCGGCAAGGATGGCATCCCACTCGCCCAGCACGCGCCGGCGCTTCACGGGATCAAGGTTGACGAACAATTGCGGGCCGCCGTCGATCACGCGTGGCTGGGTCACAGGCAGGCCCTGGTCGGCCATGTCGGTCCGCACCGGCGGCAGCCACTCTTCGGCAAGCAGCGCCTGGCCTTCGGTCGATAGCATCCAGTCCAGGAACAGCCGGGCGGCGGCGGGATGCGGTGCATCGCGGGCGATGAACGCCACGCGGGAGGCGACCAGCGTGTAATCCTCCAGGAACACGACGCCGAGCCGTGGGTCAGTCTCCGCCCGCTCGACGGCGTAGGGGCCGACCACATTGTATGCGATCGCCGCACGGCCCGTGGCCACCGCATCCACCATCTCTGCCGTCGTGGCGACCAGCAGCGGATCGTTGGCGGCCAACCCGCGCACCAGGGCGTAGGTGTCGCGCGTCGCCGCCAGATCCTGCGTCAGGTACAGGTAACCGAGATCGGACCGCGCCGGATCGTAGGTGGTCACCCTGCCGCGCAGGTCCGGATCGCCGCTGGCCAGCAATTGCTGCATGGCGCGGTGGGTGCGCGGTACCCGGTCGACGGACAGGGCCTGGCGATTGTAGACCAGCGCGACCGGCGTGGAGGTGATGGCATAGCCCATGTCCTTCCACACCGCCTCCGCCGGAAGCGCGGACTTGTGGATGCTGGCATAGGCCTGCGCGTAGCCGTCGTTGATCAGCTTGGCCTGTAGGTCCATCGCCGACGACCAGACGATATCGATCGTCGGCCGTGCGGTGGCGGCGTCCGCTAGAACGCGCTGGTTCAGCGCGCTGGACTGCAGGTCCTGGTACACCACCTCCAGTTGCGGGTGCCGGCTGCGGAATGCCGCGATCAGCGGCGCCACGGCATCGGCATCGGCATTGCCCACGATGCGCACGGCGCCCTCGGCCTGTGCGTCCGCCTGCAGGCGAGTGGCGGATTGCGGCTGCAGCCACAGCCAGATCGCGCCGCCGGCGAGGACGGCGCACAGGACAATTCCGGCGATGACGGATCTGTGCATGGGTCAAGCTCCTCTCGCCCGCCGCATCTGTTGTCGGCTAAGCTGATAGGCGGCAGTTACACCGCGAAACTGTCATCGACCTTTCATGGGAGTTCACAGAATTGCGCATCCTGCTGGTCGAGGACGACGCTCCGCTGGCGCGCAGCATTGTCGCGCTGCTGCGCCCGGCCGGGCATGCGATCGACCACGTGGCGAGCGGCGCAGACGCGCTGATGGTGGCGGGGGACGAGCCCTATGGCCTGATCATCCTGGATGTCGGCCTGCCCGACACCGACGGCTTCGCCGTGCTCGACACCCTGCGCCGACGGGGCGAACGGGTGCCGATCCTGATGCTGACCGCGCGCGACGCGCTGGACGACCGGGTGCGTGGGCTGGACCTTGGCGCGGACGATTACCTGCGCAAGCCCTTCGCGCCGGAGGAGTTGGAGGCGCGGGTGCGCGCACTCGGCCGACGGCGCGGCGGCGACCCGGTGCCGCGGATCGTGGTGGGGGCGCTGACGATCGACCGGTCGCTGGGGGAGGCGCGTGTCGGCGACCAGGTGCTGGACCTGCGCCGCCGGGAATGGGCCGTGCTGGACGCGCTGGCCACGCGCGCCGGGCAGATCGTGCCACGCGACGTCCTGCTGGCCGAGGTGTTCGGCTTCGACGAGCCCGTCGGCGGCAACGCGCTGGAGGTCAACATCACCCGCCTGCGCGCCAAGCTGCCGGCGGACGGTCCGGCAATCCGCACGGTGCGCGGGCTCGGCTACCTTCTCGATGCCGGTTGAGCGCGATCTGCCGGCCAGGGGCCGCACGCTGGCCCTGCGTACACGGTTGCTGCTGGCGATGTTGGTACCGTTGCTGGCGGTCGCGGTCCTGCTTGGGCTGGCGGGCGCGACCCTGATCGCCGACGTGGTGCGCCGCGCGAATGACCGGGTGCTGGGCGGCGCGCTGGGTGCGATCGCCGATACTGTGCAGGTGGAAGGGGGCGCTGTCACGCTGGACCTGCCGCCCGCCGCCTTCGCGATGCTGCAGAATGCGCAGCGCGACAACATCTACTACCGCGTCGCCGTGGGCCGCACGCTCCTGACCGGTTATCCCGACCTGTCCGCGCCCGACATCGCCGGCCTGATCGCGGGGACACCGCGCTACCGCTATGCCCGGTTCCGGGGGCAGGACGTCCGTATCGCGGAGGTGCGGCGGGCGTTGCCCGGCGTCGCCGCGCCGGTGATCGTGCAGGTGGCAGAGACGCTGGACAGTCGCAGGGCGCTGCGCTGGCGGTTGATCGCGGCGCTGGTGGCGGGCGAGCTGGTGCTGGTAAGCGTGGCCGTATTGCTGATCCGCCCGGCCCTTGGCTGGAGCCTCAGGCCCCTTGCCACCCTCCGCGGCGCGGTCACGGCGCGCGACACCCGCGCCACGCCGGACCTGTCACCGCTGGAGACCGGCCCCTTGCCGGAAGAGCTGCGCCCGTTGGCCGATGCCTTCGATCACTTGCTCGCCCGACTGGATGCCGCCACTGCGGGGATGCGCCGCTTCACCGCCGATGCGTCGCACCAGATGCGGACCCCGCTCAGCGTGCTGAAGGTGCAGGTCGCTCTGGCCCGGCGGGGCGATCCGGACGCGTTGGGGGAGATCGCCGATGCCGCCGACCGGCTGGAACGGCTGGTGACCCAGCTGCTGGCGCTGGCCCGGGCGGAGGAGGCCGGCGCCTTGCCGCCACTGGAGGATGTCGACCTGCGCGAAGTGGCGATTGCCGTCATCAACCGCCGCATCGGGCAGGCGATCGACGCCGGCGTGGAGCTGAACCTGGTGGCAGCCACCGGCCCATTCCTGGTGGCAGCACATCGCACGCTGCTGTTCGAAATTGTGTCCAACCTGCTCGACAACGCTATCCGCTACAACCGGGCGGGCGGACTGGTGGTGGTCGTGATCGAGCGTGCGGCGGGCGCGACCACCATCGCGGTCGCCGATGACGGACCCGGTCTTCCCGCAGCCGATCTGGAACGGGCGGGCCAGCGCTTCGTGCGGCTGGCGAGCAGCGCGGGACGCGAAGGCAGCGGCTTGGGCCTTGCCATCGTCCGTTCCGCCGCGCAGCGGCTGGGGGCGGAGCTGGCGATCATCAACACCGATCCCGGACTGCGGGTCACGCTGACCTTCTCGCAACCTGACCGGGTCGCGAGAGCGGCCCGATGACGGCGGTTGTCGTGCCGCCGGTGCCCGGCTACGCCTGGCGGCGATGGTCGCACGCTGACGATGCGTGCTCACCGCCGGACGACGGCGGATCAGTCCGGTAGCACACCTTTGTAACTGGACCCGCCTTTCCGGCACGCTAGAGGCGACTGGCTTTCGGGAGCGCAAAGGACGAGAACGTGGCAGCTGAACGCTTGGGTTTCCGGGATGCGATCGGGTGGCTGACGGAGATCGTCGGCCCTGACAGCGCCTATATCCGGCTGGGCCTGATCTATACGGTCGGGATCAGCCTGCTGTCGCTCGCCACACCGATCTCCGTCCAGCTCCTGATCAACAGCGTGGCGCAGACCGCCATGCCGGCGCCGTTATGGGCGCTGTCGGGCGTGCTGCTGTTGCTGCTGCTCATCGTGGTGGCGATCAGTTCGCTCAGGGTCTGGATCATGGCGCTGTTCGAACGCCGGCTGTTCGCACGCGTGGTGGCGGAGGTGACGGTGCGTGCCGTCCATGCACAAAACCCGTTCTTTGCCGATTCCAAGCGCGGTGACCTGTTCAACCGCTATTTCGACCTGGTGGTGGTGCAGAAGGCCGTACCCAGCCTGGTGATCGGCGCCTTCACCATCGTGCTGCAGGCGATCGTCGGGCTGGTGATCACCAGCTTCTATCACCCGTTCTTTCTCGCCTTCAACCTGACGCTGGTCGGCGCGATCGCGCTGATCTGGCTGGTGTTCCGCCGGGGCGCCATCAACGGTGCCGTGGCGCTCAGCCATGCCAAGCACAACGCCGCGCAGTGGTTGCAGAGCGTGGGCGGGTCCAACGGGTTCTACAAATCGTCCCGCCATCTCGACTTCGTGATGGATCGTTCGGAAGCCTTCACTGCCGGCTACATTGGTGCGCACAAGCGATACTTCCGCTACCAGTTCGCCCAGACCATCGCCTTCTTCCTGGTCTACGCCTTCGCCAGCGCGGCGCTGCTGCTGCTGGGCGGCAACCTGATCCTGCAGGGGCAATTGTCACTCGGGCAGCTGATCGCGGCGGAGCTGATCCTGTCGGGCGTGTTCTACGGCATCAGCCAGCTGGGCTGGTATCTCGACACCTTCTACGACCTGATCGCCAGTTCGGAGGAGATGTCGCTGCTGTTCGCCATACCGCAGGAACCGCCGGTGGGCGGTACGGAAGGTGTGCGTGACGGTTCGCTGAAGTTGACGGACGTCCACCTGGAAGGCGCCCGCTTCGACCTGACCCTGGCTGCTGGGGAGCAGGTGGTGATGGTGGCTGCACCGCTGGCGGAACAACGGCTCGCACGGCTGCTGAAACGACATAAGCATCCCGAACGCGGGTTGGTGCAGATCGGAGGCGCTGATCTCGGCGCGCTCGACATGTACCGCTTGCGATCGGACGTGCTGGTGATGGATCGCACCACGATCGTGGACGTCACCGTGCGCGAATATCTGCAACTGGCTCGCGCCGGCGACGGCGGGGAACTGGAGGCGTTGCGGGTGGTCGGGCTGGAGCGCCGTATCGCCACCCTGCCGCAAGGCCTCGATACGCCGCTTGCGGCTTCGGGCCACCCGTTGAGCATCGGTGAGACCATGGCGCTCAAGCTGGCGAACGCGCTGCTGGTACGGCCGCGGGTGCTGCTGCTGGGCCAGATCTTCGACCTGCTGCCCCCCGAACGGCTGATGGCGGCGCTGGCGCATCTGCGGGCCCACGGCACCACGGTGTTGCTGAGCACGCTGCGGCCGGAGGATCTGCCGCTCGACACCTGGCTGTATCTCGGCATGGACCGGCAGCAGCGATGCGACGGGCTGGAGGAACTGCAGGAACTGGCGCGCAAGATGGAGGGTGCCGATGCCGCCGCAGCCTGAATACAGCGCCCATTTCAAAAGCCTGGCCGCACAGCGCCCGCCCCGTGTCGGCGTCGTGTTCGCCTGGATGCTGGCCATCGGGATCGGTGTGTCCGTCGCGGTGATGCTGGTGGTGCCGTGGGTGCAGACCGCCGTGGGACAGGGGCAGGTCGTCAGCCTGGACCCGCTGGACCGGGCGCAGGACGTGACCACGCTGGTCCCCGGCCGGATCGCGCAATGGTATGTCACGGACGGGCAGCAGGTGGCCGAAGGCGACCTCATCGCGCGGGTGGCGGACGTCGATCCCGACCTTCTGTCCCGCCTGCAGGCGGAACGGACGGAGGTTGAGGCGGAGATCGCCGCCGTGCAGCAGTCGCAGGCTGTCGCCAACATCGATGTGGGCCGTAACCGGCAATTGCTGGCCGAAGGGCTCGCCTCCCGCCGCGACTACGAACAGGCGCAGATCCGCGTGGCGGACGCCGCGGCACAGCTGGCGCAGGCGCGGGCGAAGCTGAACCGGGTCAATGTGGAGCTGAACCGGCAGTCGGCGCAGCTGGTGCGGGCGCCGCGGGCCGGGCGTATCCAGACGCTGAACGCCGCTGCGGGCGGCGGGCTGGTCACCGCCGGCACGGTGCTGGCGGTCGTCGCGCCGGAGGAACCGCAGCGCGCGGTGGAGCTGCTGATCAATGGCATGGACGTGCCGCTGATCCGGCCGGGCCGGCCCGTGCGGCTGGAATTCGAAGGCTGGCCGGCGATCCAGTTCAGCGGCTGGCCGTCGGTCGCCTACGGCTATTTCGACGGTCGGGTGCGCACGATTGACCCCAATGCCAACGCCACCGGGCTGTTTCGCGTACTGGTCGAACCGATGCCCGGGAAGCCAGACTGGCCGAACGCCCGCTTCGTGCGGCTGGGCGGCAAGGTGCAGGGCTGGATCCAGGGGGAGACGGTCAGCGTCGGGTACGAGCTGTGGCGGCAGATCAACGACTTCCCGCTGGAATTCGGGCAGACCGCCGCGGGCAATGGACAGATCGTGCCGGGCAGTCCGGCCGAAGGCGGCGGGGCGTCCGGCAACTGATGCGATGCACGGCGATCCTCGGCTGGCTGGCGGTGCTGGCCTGTGCGGGCACGGCGCGGGCGCAGGACATCGCCCCGCTGCCGGCGCCAGCCCTCGTGCCGGGTGACGCATCGGCCGTGGCCCCGTCCGGGCCCTTGCTGCTGGCGGAGGTGCTGCAATCCTCCGCCCGCACTGCCCCGCAGATCATCGCGGCGCTGGCGCAGGTCCGCGTCGCAGAAGGGCGCGCGCTGTCGGCGGAGGGGGCGTTCGACACCGTGTTCGAGGTGGACGGCGATGCCCGTCCGCTGGGCTATTACGAAGGGGCGGAGGTGTCGGCCCGCGTCACCCGTCCGCTGACCGACAATGGCGGTTACGTCTATGGCGGTTACGACGTCAGCCGCGGGCGGTTCGCGCCCTATTACGGCAATTACTACACAGACAAACTGGGTGAGCTGTCGATCGGCGGCCTGTTCTCCCTGCTGCGCGACCGGATGGTGGACGAACGCCGCACGCAGCGCACGCTGGCGGCGAGCGGGATAGACATCGCGCGGTTCGAACGGGAGCTGACGGCGCTCGGCGTGCAGTTCCGCGCGGTCAGCGCGTATCAGGACTGGGTCGCCACCGGTCTCAGACTGCGGGCCTACCAGGACCTGCTGGACCTGGCCGAAAGCCGGCGCGGCGCCATCGTGCGGCAGGTGGAACTGGGCGCCCGGCCGGAAATCCTGCTGACGGAGAACGACCAGAACCTCGTCCGTCGGCGCGCACTGGTCACGCAGGCGCGCGGGGAGTTCGCCGCGGCGGCCGCCGCGCTGTCGTTGTATTACCGCGACAATGCGGGCCAACCGCTGGTGGTCGCGGCCGACCGCCTGCCGGCGGATGCGACCGCGCTGGCCGGGGTGGCTGCGGCGGATGCCGACTGGGCGCAGAGCCGGCCCGAACTGCAGGTGCTGCTGGCGGAGATCGACCAGGCCAATGCCCGGCTGGCGCTGGCCGAAAACGACCTGCGCCCCCGGCTGGATCTGCGCGGCGACCTCAGCCAGGATTTCGGCGCACAGAGCCTTGGCGGACCGAGCTATGGCGAGCTGGAGGCGATCGTCGGCTTCCGCTTCTCCTTCCCGCTGCAGAACCGCGCCGCGCGCGGCCGGGTGGATCAGGCCCTGGCGGAGATCGATGCGCTGGAGGCAAGGGGCCGTTACCTGCGCGACCAGATCGCGGTGGAGGTGCGCGGCATCACCGTGCGGGTAGATGCGGCGCGCCAGCTTGCCGGCATCGCGGCGGAGGAACGCCGCTTGGCGGAGCGGCTGGCCCAGGCCGAACGGCGCAGGTTCGAACTGGGGTCGAGCGACTTCTTCCTGGTCAACCAGCGGGAGGAGACCGCGACCGACGCACAGGTCCGGCTGATCGATGCCCAGGCCCGCATCGCCACCGCGCGGGCGGAACTCGCGGCCGCCGTCGCCGACCGCGAGGCGCTGGGCCTGGTGCCGTGATCAGGTCCTGCGTGGCGGACGCGGCGGCATCGGCACGGGCTGGTCATGCGTCGGCATGGCCGGGAACTCGGGTGCCTGCAGCCCGCTGACCAGATCGGCGATGCGGACGGGCGATCCCGTCTCGAAACAACGGTTCGCCGCCACTCCGATCAGGATCGCGGCGGACCCGGCCCGCTCGTCCGCGCGGCGGAGCAGCGGATCGGCGGCCACGTTCGGATCGAAGATCTCCGCCAGCATCAACGTGTCGCCGCCACCATGGCCGCCGCTGCCAACGGTGGGCGTGATGTCGCGGGGATTGCCGCGCATGGGGATGATCCGCGTCTGGATCGCATCGCCCATGCTGCTGCCGTTCAGCCCCGATATGCCGGCCTGTTCGATCACCACATGCTCCAGCCGGCCCTTGGTGCCGTTGAAGGCGATCGTATAGCCCTCCCACGCGTTGAAGGCATTCAGGCTGTAGCTGAGCGTGGTTCCGCCGGCATATTTCACGATGACGTTCATCGTGTCCTCGATATCGATCGACGGGCGCCACACGCACTGGTCGCGGTGATAGCCGTCATACCTTTCCTTATCGAGGTACATGGCCTTCAGCGCCGGGTCCGCCTCCAGATCGAAGAAGAAGGTGCATTCCGCCTTCTCCGGGCAGGTATGGCAACGCTCATGCGGGCCGTCGAGGCCGAAGCGGCGCGCCATTGCGGGGGTGTAGAACTCGCGCTTGCCGACGGCCTGGACCTCCACCGGCATGTCGGACAACCACCAGTTGACGAGGTCGAAATGGTGGCTGGCCTTGTGGATCATCAGGCCACCCGACACCTGCTTCTGCGAATGCCAGCGACGGAAGTAGTCGGCGCCATGGGTGGTGTTCAGCAGCCACTGGAAATCGACCGACAATACGTCGCCGATCTCTCCCGCCATCAGCAGCTCCTTCACCTGGCTGCGATATGGGGCGTAGCGGTAATTGTGGGTCACGCGAATGTGCCGCCCAGTCCGTTCGACGGCATCAAGGATCCGCTGGGCCTTCTCCGCCGTGGTCGTCATCGGCTTTTCGGTCAGCACATCGCAGCCCGCCTCCAGCGCGCGGACGAGATATGCGTCATGCAGCGCGTCGGGCGTGGTGACGATGATGACGTCTGGCTTCTGTTCGCGCACCATCTTGTCGAACTCGTCGGCCAGATAGGCGCGCGGTGCGGGTGCGCCCGCCTCCGCCGCCCACTGGCCGACCAGCGCCATCCGGCCTGGATTGACGTCGACCGTCGCCACCAGCTCGGCATGCGCCTTGTGATCGCCCCAGATCGCCCGCTGGTACATCCGGTTGCGGCTGCCCACCCCGACGGAGGCGTAGCGCCGGCGCGCGCCCTGCGCCGCTGCCGCCCCCGGCATCGCGACCGTCGCCAGCGCGGCGCCGGCCGCGAAGCCGCCCAGTACAGATCGGCGTTGCACCGGCGGCAGCCCCAAATCCTTCATGCTTCATCCTCCGTCAGGGCTGCGGCCCGTTATTTTTCTTAGAACTTGACGTTCGCGCCCAGTGTGATGGTCCGGCCAATCCGCGTCTCGAACAAAGTGTCCTGCCGCACGCTGTCGATATACAGCGTGTTGCGCTCGTCCGTCAGGTTCTGCCCTTCCAGGATCAGCCGCAGATTGTCCGTCAGGTTGTAGGACGCGGACGCATCGACGAAGAAGGTGGAGGCGTTGGCCCGCACGTCGCTGTCGTTTGCGCCCGACGGGATGGCGCGGTTGAAGCTGTCGCGGTAGCTGGCGGTGCCGCGAATGCTGAACCGGTCATCCTCGTAATACAGCGTGCCGCTGGCCGAGTGGGTCGACAGGTCGATCAGATCGTCGGTCGTGGTCTGCGTCGGTACGCCATTGGCGCTCGCCAGGATGTAGTTGATCTCCGACTTGACGTAGGTGTAGCTCGCCAGGACGCCCAGGTTCGACAGGATGCCGGGCAGGAAGCGCAAGGGCGCCTGCGCGTTCACCTCCACACCGTTCAGCGGGCCGCCCGGCGTGTTGGTCGACCGGTTGACGGTGAACAGGTCGGCCGGGGTCGACGGTGTGTTGGCCAGCAATTCGTCCGGCAGACCCAGCGAGCTGTAGGGTACCTGGCTGGAAATCGCCTGGATGTAGGACTGGATGTCCTTGTGGAAGTAGGCGACCGAGAGCAGCGACCCTTCGGCGAAATACCATTCGAGCGAGAAGTCGAACGTGTTGGCCCGGATCGGGTCGAGGAACGGGTTGTTCACGTTGCCGGTGCGGGTGGCGACCGTCACCCCCGCCGTCGGCGTCAACTGGCCCAGCTCCGGCCGCGACAGCACCTTCGCTGCCGAGACGCGCGCCAGCAGGTCCGGCGTGATCTCCGCCACCAGGTTCAGCGAGGGGAGCCATTCGTCATAGCTGCGGTTCACGTCGCCGCGCTGGCCGACGGTCGGGAACGGGGCGCCGGCGGGTGCGGTGACCGGGATGAAACCGAATGAATCCTGGTCCGTGCTGACGTAACGTACGCCCACGTCGCCGCGGACGGGGATCGGCAGCAGGTCGGCGGTGTCGAAGGTCGCCATGATATAGGCGCTCTTGATCCGCTCCCGCACGCCGGACCGCGCCGCGCCACACTCGACCCCGCAATACTGGAAGCTGTCGAAGCCGAAGGTGTCCTGCCATTTCTCCGGATCGACGGCGGTGAACTCCGCCGGGGAGCCCTGGCCCAGCAGGTCGCCGAACCCTTCGATCTGCCGGGTGATGTCGCCGACCGTGGTGCCGGCGGGCAGGGCGCGGACCGCGACCTGGCTGGGGATCAGGTTGAAGCCCGTGGTCTGGTAATCACTCTCGCGCCATTGGGCGCCGACCTTGATCGCGACTTCGTCCAGAACGTTCCATTCGAGGTTGCCCTCGACCGTCTTGTTGCTGGTATCCTGCGTCAGCGGACGGCCGGCGGTGCTGAACCCGCCCAGCACGGTGAAGTTGTTGTCGGGGCTCGGCGCGTAGCTGAAGTTCGCCGGGTTCGCGACGTCGATGCCAAGGCCAAGCGTCGGGATCGTGCCGCCATCGCGGAAGTCGATCGCGAAATTGTCGACATCGATCGCATCGATGAAGGTCTGCAGGCGCAGCGGGCTGTAGAACTTGGAATCGGATGCGCCGATCAGGCCGGTGAACCGCAGATTGTCGGTGAACCGGTGGTCGATGTTGATGTTCACCTGTTCGAAGGTGGACACGAAGCGGTCGACCAGCCCTTCGGAACGGACGTCGACGCCGTCGAACAGGCCGTAGACGAGGGAGCCGTTGTCGTCGAACTGGATGTCGCGCACGGACGTCATCGGCTTGCCGCCATTGTTGGCGGTGCGGCCGAAGGAGATCGCGCCGATGTAATTGTCGCGCCGCTCCACGTCGAAGCGGGAATACAGGCCGTCGATCGAAATGTCGGTCCGGTCGCTCGGCTGCCACTGCAGCGACAGGGTGGCGCCGACGCGTTCCGCATCCTGTTCCGAATTCACATAGCGGGGGATGCGCGGGAAGAAGGCCCCGCCGCCCGGTCGGTTCGCGATACCCAGTCGGCTCTGGATCGCCTCATATGCGGCGACCGTGCTGGTGCGCGGATTGTTGGTGCTGCAATTGGCCGCATTGATCCCGCGCGTCGGATTGCTGGCCGGGTTCTGCGGCGTGTAGCCCACGGGGGAGCAGAAGCCGCCGTCAATGTAGGCGGGCAGGACGTTGACCGCGGAATAGCCGACCTCGCGCAGGTTGCGCTTGGAATAGGCGAGCGAGGCGAGCACCCCGACCGTGCCGTCCATGAACTGCTTGGATACCAGCGCCGATGCGCGCGGATCGATCTGGTCGCTGATCTCGTTGTAGATGCCGCGCGCCGTGGCGGTGAACACGAAATCGGTGTCGTAGTCGAGCGGGTGCGGTGCCTTCAGGTCGACCGTCGCGCCAAGGCTGCCTTCCTCCACATCGGCCGACGGGGTCTTGCGTACGGCCAGCGCGGAGAAGATCTCCGTCGGGAAGGCGTTGAAGTCGAAACTGCGGCCCGAATTGCCGGCACCGTAGATGTCGGATGCGCCGGTCTGCGACGTGCCCTCCATCCCGTTGATGCGCACGCGGGTGAAGGCAGCGCCAAGCCCGCGGACGGAGATATTGCGTCCTTCACCGCCATCGCCGCGGCTCAGCGCCACACCGGGGATGCGCTGCATGGATTCGGCGAGATTGGCGTCCGGGAACTTGCCGATGTCTTCCGCCACGATGCTGTCGATCGCGGCGGTTTCGGTGCGCTTTAGTTCCAGCGCGCTGTTCAGCGATGCGCGGAAGCCGGTGACGACGATCTCGCTGCCGTCGCCGGGCACCTCAGGGGTGGGTACGCCGCTGGCGCTGTCGCCTGCTGGTGCCTCCGGCTGGGATGGCGGCGTGGTCTGCGCGGTCTGCGCCAGCGCCGGTTGTACCAGCAGGGCGGTGGCGACCGCCAGGCAGGACACTGCGCCACGCGCGACCATACGACCTGTGATTGCAGGCTCTTTCATCCCAGCACTCCCCTCATCTACCCGCGTGTGCGGATTTTCCCTGGCGGATCCTTTTGTCGGATACCTACCATGCACCCGGTGTCAGAAATCGTTCTCCCGCTGTCAAGATGTTATGCGAACTATGTGAAATGCAGTGTCACTTATTGGCACGTTCAACTGGCCGTTCCGGCGGTGAACACCAGGCCCTGGCCATTGCCGCCATCCAGCGGGGAGCCGCCACGCAGCATGGCGATGACCTCGGCCCCGGCCAGCAACACCGGGCCATAACCATGCGCGGCCCGGACATGGCGTGGGCGATAGTAGTAGAAGGCGGGGTCGAACGCGACGCCGGTGCCGACGCAGACATCCTCCACCTCTCCGGCGGCGTTGATCTTGGTCGAAACGCCGTTCCACGCCAGCATCGCGACGGGCGCATGGGCGGTCCGCTCGATCCAGCCGCGGTTGACGCCCCGCGCAATGGCGAAGGCGTACATGGCACTGGCGGATGTCTCCAGGTAGCTGTCGGGGCGGTCGAGCAACTGGTGCCACAGCCCGGTGCCGGACTGCACCCGCGCGAGACCGGTGACATGCGCCCGGTACTGCGCCAGCACGGCGTCGCGGCCCGGATGATCCTGCGGCAGCACCTCCAGCAGTTCCACCATCGCCATCAGCGCCCAGCCGTTGGCACGGCCCCAGTGGAACGCCGGATGCGGTTCCATCCCCTCGGCCCAGGCATGCATGTACAACCCGGTCTCGGGCACGAACATCCGGGCGGAGAACTGCTGGATCTGGCGGACGGCATCGTCGAAGTAGCGCCGCTCCCCGGTCAGTGCCCCCATCTGCGCCAGCCCCGGCACGCTCATGTAAAGGTCGTCCAGCCACAGCGTGACCGGCAGGGGCCGCTGGCGCGCCAAGGTCTTGTCCGGCATGCGGAACTGGCGGTTGCTGATCCAGTCCAGGTACACGTCGATCTGCGGGCGGACGTTCGCGTTGGCGAGGTTCGCCCGCTGCGCCTTGATCAGCGCGGCCGACATGGCGCCGGAATCATCCAGCCGGTCGGGCGCCAGCATGTTGCGCACCGGCGTCGCGCGCGCATCGCCGCCCTGTGCGCGATAGCGAGCGGCGACGTCCGACACGAAGTTGATCCGCTCCGCCGCGTAATTGGTATAGCGCGGATCGCGGGTGATCTCCCCCGCCAGCAGCGCGCCGGCATAGGTCACGCCCCATTCGTAGCTGGTCAGCAGGAAGCCCGGCCGCAGCTTTGACTGGCCGTTTGCCGCATCCAGCGCGACGGAACGCCCTGCGCCATCCATCAGCCCGACCGGCGTGTCCTGTTCGATGAAGGCGAGCACGCGGTCCATCGCGGTCTTCACCGTCGCCTCGGTCGGGCGCAGATAGGGCATGGGATAGGCGGGCGGCAGGCGCGTCGGCGGATCGCCCTCCCGACTGACTGGGGTGCGGTCGGCACCGGTGGCGTCGGCCGCCAATTGCGCCTGTGCCGGGTTCGCTGCCAGCCCTGCGAGCAGGATCAGCCCTGCCGCTACCGATCGCACCATCAATCCCCCTCCATTGGCGGCTGAGCGCCGCAACTGGGAGCATAGCCCTCTCTTGCCCGGCTCAGCAATACGTTGCTAAGCTTTCCCAAATTGCTGATGCTGATGGACAAATTCACGGGGGAGCAGGGCTGTTGATGCCGCAAACGGATCGTCGCCATTTCATCGGCGGCAGCACGGCAGCGATCCTGCTGGCCGCCACGGCCCGTGCTGCGCCGGCTGACGACTGGACCCGGGCGGAGGCGATCGTCGCGCGCGTGCGGCCGCCGCGCTTTGCGGATCGCACGATCGATATCCGCGCCCACGGCGCCACCCCCGGCGGGCAGGCGTCCTGCACGGCCGCCTTCGCCGATGCAATCGCGGCCTGCGCGGCGGCGGGTGGCGGGCGCGTGCTGGTACCGGAAGGACGTTGGCTGACCGGCGCAATCCGCCTCCTCTCCGGCGTGGAGCTGCATGTCGCCGCGGGTGCGACCATCGCCTTCAGCACCGATCCCGCCGATTACCCGATCGTGCCCACCCGGTTCGAAGGGGTGGAGCTGCTGAACTATTCCCCGCTGATCTACGCCAGCGACGTGCGCGACGTGGCCGTGACCGGCACCGGCACGATCGACGGCCAGGGCGCCGCCTGGTGGAGCTGGAGCGGCGGCGCGCGTTACGGCTGGCGCGAGGGGCTGCCCAGCCAGCGCGCCGCGCGCGCCCGCCTGTTCGCCATGGCGGAGGAGAACCGCCCGGTGGCGGAGCGCCGCTTTGGCAATGGCGACTACATCCGGCCCAATCTCCTGCAGTTCCAACGGTGCGAGAACGTGCTGATCGAAGGGGTCACCCTGCGTGATTCCCCCTGCTGGAACGTCCATCCCGTGCTGTCGCGCAACGTGCTGATGCGCGGCGTGACGGTCACGGGCCTCGGCCCCAACAATGATGGCTGCGATCCGGAATCGGTCGACGGCATGGTGATCGAAGGCTGCACCTTTGACACGGGCGACGATTGCATCGCCATCAAGTCCGGCCGCAATGCCGATGGGCGGCGCATCGGCGTGCCCGCGCGCGACATCGTGATCCGCGATTGCACCATGCATGCCGGCCATGGCGGCGTGGTGATCGGCAGCGAGATGTCCGGCGGGGTCGAGAACGTGTTCGCGGAACGGTGCCGGATGAGCAGCCCGAACCTGTGGTACGCCCTGCGGTTCAAGACCAATGCGGTGCGCGGCGGCCGCATCGCCCATGTCCGCGCCCGCGACATCGATGTCGGCGTGGTCGAGCGTGCGGCCATCATCTGCGACTTCAATTACGAGGAGGGCGCGAAGGGCGACTTCGTGCCCGAGCTGGACGATGTGCTGGTCGAACGGCTGGTGGCCGAAAACGCCGTGCGGGTGCTCGACGCCAAGGGGCTGCCGCAGGCGCCGATCGGCCGGCTGGCGCTGCACGATTGCCGTTTCGACGGTGTGCGAGAGGAGAGCTTCGTGCAGCGCGTGACCGAGCTCGAACTGGTGAACGTGCGCGTCAACGGGGCGCCCGTCACCACGCTGGGGTGATCACCGCCTGTCCATGTCCGCCACGCCCCGGATGCCGGCGCTGCGGAACCGCCGGACATCATGCAGGGCAAACGCTTCCGCATCGCGTGGCAGGCGCAGGCGGAA
Organism: Croceibacterium sp. TMG7-5b_MA50; assembly: GCF_039830145.1. Lineage (NCBI taxonomy): Bacteria > Pseudomonadati > Pseudomonadota > Alphaproteobacteria > Sphingomonadales > Erythrobacteraceae > Croceibacterium > Croceibacterium sp. TMG7-5b_MA50. Next base: position 2,978,976 of record NZ_CP156082.1, read on the forward strand.
CAAGTCGGCATCCTCCACATCCTGCAGCCAGATGGCCGGGCGCGGGTCGGGTGCGGCGACCTGCACCTCCACATTGCTGAGCGCCAGGTTGCGCACGTGCCGCGCGAACAGGCCGGTCGCCGGCAGGTCGCCGAACATCGTCGCCTCGGGATAGCCGAGTTCGTTCTCCGGCGGCTGCAGCTTCGCCATCGCCGCCGGCGCGCCGCCCACCTGATGCAGCAGCGTGTCGCTGATCTGCACGTCGGTGATGGGCCGTTCGGCCAGCCCAGCGATGACGGCCGGCAATTGGCTGCCGCCGGAACTGACGAGGTTGCTGATCAGCACGCGCTGCACCGAGCCCAGCGGGCGCCCGGCAGGCCCGCGCATCCGCTTTCCCAGCCGCAGGAAGAACGCGCCATGCACGATCCCGCGCATGGTGATGTTGCTGATCGTCACATCTTCCAGCATCCCGCCATCGACGGTCTCCAGCGCGATCCCGCGGCTATCCTCGAACACGCAGTTCGTGATGGCGATGTTGCGGAAGCCGCCATTGCTCTCCGTCCCGAACTTGATCCGGCCATGGATCAGCGGGGCGAAGTCGGCCGGCATCTTGCGCCACGTGCCATCCAGGACCGAACCGATTTGGTAATTGCCGGTCACCAGGCAATCGCTGATCGTCACGTTCTCCGTCACGCGGGGATAGCCCAGCGCGAAGCTGGACTTGGGGCAGATCGCGTCGTCATACGGGGCGTTGACGGTGCAATTGGTGACCCGCACATTCTTGCAGCAATCGATGTCCAGCCCGTCGCGGTTGGTATCGATCAGCAGGTTGTCGATGGTGAGGTTGTCCACGCCGGTCGCCAGCAGCGCGAACCACCCGCCTTCCAGCAGCTTGAAGTCACGCAGCAGGACGTTGCGGCAATTCTTCAGCGCGATGGCCTTGTTGGCGGTGCCGGGACCCGTCGGGTCCTGCAACCAATTGTCCTTGCCATCGCCCCGGCCCAGACCCTTGCCCCAGATCAGCCCTTCGCCGGTGATCGCGACGTCATGCAGGCCATCGCCCCAGATGAAGCTGTTGCGCCAGTGGCTGTGGCCGAAATCTTGGAAGCCTGTCGCCCGCGGGTCCTGCTCCTCCGCCAGATCATACCCGTTCTGCCCGTCTGCCGGTGCAGGTGCCGCCAGCAGGGTGGCGCCCTGCGCCAGATGGAGCGTGATGCGGCTTTCCAGCCTGATCGTGTAGGCGGCGTAGGTGCCGGCGGGGAAATGCAACGTGCCGCCGCCGGCAGCCGCCAGTTCCGCGATGGCGCGGTTGATGGCGGGCGTGTCGATGGCGATGCCATCGCCCACCGCGCCGAAGCGGCGCACGTCCACCGCCCCATCGGGCGCCGCGCCGGTGCGGGATCGCGCGGCTTGCGCCCCTGCCGCCGTGGGACGCAGCAGGGCCGCGCTCGCCAGGGCCAATCCACCACCCAGGGCTGCCCGCCGGTCCAGCAGCGTCGCGCGCATCAGAACCGCACCGCCGCGCCCAGGAAGAATTCGGTGCCCAGCACGTCGTAGGTGGCGGTGTAGGTGTTGGCGTTCGGCCCCTGCGTGGTGATGGGCGGATTGTTGTCGAACAGGTTGTTGATGCCGCCGAACAGCTCGAACCGGTCGGCAGGGTTCCAGCTGAAGGACAGGTCGACATAGCCCTGCGCCGGCAGCCGGGGATAGGCGATGTTCTCCAGCGCGGGTGTCGTCGCCGAACCCTGCCGCAGCGGCACGATGTAGCGGTCGGTCGTGACCGGGCCGACATAGCGGTAGCGCAGGCTGAGGGCGACGTCCTCCACCGTCCAGGTCGCGCGGGTCAGCCCGCGCCAGCGGGGCAGCGGCTGGCCGCAGGCCGGGCCGAACGATCCGGCGCAGCGGTTCACGATGTCGGGCAGGGCGGCGACGGGCGTGGTGTCGAAGCTGTCCAGCCAGGTGAAGTCCGCCGCCAGGTCCAGCCGGCTGGTGCTGCCGATCGCCGGAAAGCCGAACGGCAGGTCGGTGGAATAGCGGGCGGCGAAGTCGATGCCGCTGGTCTGCAGCAGGCCGGTATTGGCGTTCAGCACCTGCAGGGCGAAGGGATCGTTGATCTCCCCGGTCTGCGGGTTGCGGCGCACCGCCTGGCAGAACTCGCTGCCGGCATCCTGGATCACCAGATAACACAGGTTCAGCGTGTTCTGCGCGCTTCCACCCAGGGCCGCGATCGCGCCTTCCAGCGTGATGTCGAAATAGTCGGCGCTGAGCGACAGGCCCGGCGCGAAGCCGGGCGTCACCACGATGCCGGCGGTCCAGGTGTCCGACACCTCCTCCTGCAGATTGGGGTTGCCGCCGAAATCGGCCGGGAAGATGTTGTTGGGCTGCACGCCGGCGCCGAACACCAGGTCCGCCGGCACCCCGGTGGCGATGCACAATTGGCGGATCGCATCGGTGCGTTCGCTGCTGTTGCCTCGGCCGGAACATGGATCCGTCGCCGCGCCGACCACCCGGTTGCGGCCGCCGAACAGTTCGCCGACGCTGGGCGCGCGGATCGCCCGCTGGTACTGGCCGCGCAGCAGCACGTCGGACACGGGCTGCCATTCCAGCCCGCCGAGATAGGTCCACACGCCCCCGACCCCGTCGAGATCGTAGGACGAGTAGCGGAAGGCCGCGTTGGCGGTCAGCCGGTCGAAGAATGGCTGGTCGCGCAGCAGCGGCACCCGCACCTCCCCGAACACTTCCTTCACCCCGACGCTGCCTTCGGTCGGCAGACCCGGGTTGAAGCCGGCGACGTCGCCTGACGACAGGAAGCTGTCGGGCACGAAGCGGGTGGAGGTCTTGCGCCATTCCGCCCCCAGGCTGAAGCCGAGCGCCCCGGCCGGCAACTGGACGGCGGTGCCGGTCAGGCTCGCCTGTGCCACCTGCTGCGTGGCGACGGTGCTGTTCGACGCGCCGATGGCGATGGCGGTGCGGCACGCATCGGACACGTTCTGGCCGAAGATGTTGCACACCGGCGCCGCGCCGCCCTGCGACAGCAGCGATGCCTGCAGGCGGCTGCGGCTGATCGCGTTCTGCAGCAGCAGCGTGCCTTCGCTGCGGCTGTAGGTGTAATAGGCATCGTACCGCAGGTCGGTCAGCGCGTTCTCGCCCAGCGATCCCAGATCACCCCTGACACCCAGCGCCACGCGGAACACGTTGCGCCGCTCCGTCGCCTGCCGCGGTCCGACCTCGACATAGCGGCGGCCCGCGGTGACCACCGCCAGCCCGTCGCCCGGCGTGGTCGTGCGCGTCGTGGTGCCGCTGGTGACGGTCGCGGGCCCACGCTCCGCCAGGTCGAGCTGGCGCAGCACCTCCTGCAATTGCGGTGTCAGATAGGGGTTGCGGACGTCGAACAGCGTGGGGCTGCCGACATTGGTCGGCGCAAGCTGCGCCGCGACTTCGTTGTTCGAGTAATGCAGTTCGAGATAGCCGGTGACGCTGTCGGTGAAGTCGTAATGGCCAAAGCTGTTGATCATCCACCGGCGCTGCGGCTGGCGCAGGTAATTGTCGGGGCCGAGATTGAAGTCGTCCTGCGGCGTCAGCGCCGGGCGTGCCGCGCCGCCGGCATCGTCGAAGGTGAAGCCGCGACTGCCCAGCCCGCTGAGGCCGGCGGCGGCATAGGCGGCGTTCAGCGCCGCATTGGTCCCGCCGAACGCCGGAATGCCGGAGAAACGCCCATTGGGAATGTCGCCGCTGCCCCCGCGGATGAAGCCCGGCTCGCCCCCGGCGGCGCGGCAGGTTTGCCCGGCCGGTGGGGAGAACGGCGTACCGGCGCTGCTGGCGCTGCCGCTGCCCGCCACGGTACAGCCATCGTTGAGGGAATCGAAGGCGAAGCTGCCGCGTTCGCCGCGGGTTATGGAGCCGCGATCGAGATAATTGCCCGAAACGACCAGGTTGCCGCGCCCATCGGCGAAATTGCCGCCCAGCGTCAGGTCGACGTTCACCACCGGCGTACCGGTGGGTCCGTCCAGATTGACTTGCCCGCGCGCCTCCACGCCCTCCCAGTCTTCGCGGATGATGAAGTTGACGACACCCGCGATCGCGTCGGAGCCGTATACCGCGCTGGAGCCGCCGGTGACGATCTCGGTCCGGGCGATCAGGCTTGTGGGGATGGTGTTGAGATCGACGACCTGTTCCGGGCCGTAGATCGCGAAGCGGCGACCGTTCACCAGCACCAGATTGCGCTGTGCGCCGAAGCCGCGCAGGTTTACGTCGGCGATGCCGCCCGGGACCGTGTTGCTGAACGCATTGCCGAGTTGCGAGCCCACGGCCTGCGGCAATTGCACCAGCGTCCGTTCGATATTCACGTTGCCCGCCAGCTTGATCGCCTCTTGGTCCACCACCGCCAGCGGGGTCGGCGAATCGAAGCCGTCGCGGGCGATCCGCGATCCGGTGACCACGATCGGCGTGCCTTCCGCGGTATCCTCGGCCGGGGTGTCCGATGCGGTGACGGCGTCCTGTGCGCGGCTGGCGCCTGCCGGCAACAGGCCGCAACACAGTGCGGCCAGCGTGGAAGTGCCAAGCAGCATCGTACGCACGTGGTGGCGCGAAAGGCTCATCAGATCTCTCCCATGCGACACGCGGTTCTAGTGATAGCGCTAGCGCCAGCACCTGCGTGTTCTACTATGTGGAAGACGGTCTGACAGGGTGGGAGATTGCTGTCAATCAGCACTAAGTTAGCGGTAACAATATTGGTGCCGCCATGCGCCAGCCCGATTGCCACGCCCGCACTCTCGCCTATGGTGACCGGGGAGAGAGAACATGCGCCACCTGATTGCCGCTCTTATGCTGGTTGCCGTGTCGGCGCCGCCGATCGCGGCGCAGGCGCCGGGCAGGACCTACGACAATCCGATCATCTGGGCGGACTACTCCGATCCCGACGTGATCCGGGTGGGCGACCGGTACTACATGGTGTCGTCCAGCTTCCACCTGTCGCCCGGCATCCCCGTGCTGGAATCGGCCGACCTGGTGACCTGGCGGATCGCCGGCCATGTGCTGCCGCGCCTGTCCTTCGCGCCCGGCTACGACATGCCGGGGCCGCACACGCTGGACGACACGATCAGCAAGCCGGTGGGCGGCACGCGCTATGCCGGTGGAGCCTGGGCGCCCTCCATCCGTCATCACGACGGCCGGTTCTACGTCTATGTCGCGACCCCCGACGAGGGCATCTTCATGATGAGCGCGACCGATCCCGCTGGCCCGTGGACCGCGCCCGTGACCGTCATCGACGAGCCCCGGCTGGAGGATCCGTGCCCGTTCTGGGACGATGACGGCAGCGCCTGGCTGATCCATGGTCGAGTCGGGGCGGGGCCGCTGATCCTGCACCGCATAACGCCGGACGGGACCCGCGTGCTGGACGACGGCATCACCGTGGCGGAGGACAAGGTGCGCCTGCCCACGCTGGAAGGGCCCAAGCTCTACAAGCGGGATGGCTGGTACTACATCTTCGCGCCGATCGGCGGCGTCTCGACCGGGCCGCAGGCCGTCGGCCGGGCGCGGTCGATCACCGGGCCGTATGAGTGGCGTGACGTGCTGCTGCCGACAGATGCCATCAAGGGGCCGCACCAGGGCGGTTATGTGGAGACGCCCGATGGCGCCGGGTGGTTCGTGCACTTCAACTCCACCGGCGCGTTCGGCCGCATCACGCACCTGCAACCCGTCCGGTGGCAGGATGGCTGGCCGGTGATGGGCGATGCCCCGGCGGGCGCCACCGGCGGTACGCCCGTGGCCCGCCACGCCGCTCCCGCCGTCGCGCCCGACGCCCCTCGCTTCGCGCTGCAGGCATCGGACGAGTTCGCCGACGCGCGGCTGGGGCTGCAATGGCAGTGGAACCACAATCCCGACAATTCCCGCTGGAGCCTGGCGCAGCGCCCCGGCTTCCTGCGGCTGGCGGCCGGCACCGCCGACCATCTGGTCACCGCGCGCAACACGCTGACGCAGATGCTGACCGGCCCGCGCATGATCGCCACCGCCCGGATCGAGCTGTGGCGCATGGCCGAGGGACAGCGGGCCGGGCTGACCATGTTCGGCGTCCGGCCAAGCTGGATCGGCGCGGTGCGCGACGGCGGCGTCACACGCCTGGTCTTCGCCAGCGAGGGGCGCGAAACGGCCGGACCGATCCTGCCGGACAGCGTGCTGCTGCGCGTGGATGTGGGGCCTGACCAGCGCGCGCATTATTCGTGGAGCACCGACGGGCGGGACTTCGCGCCCTTTGGCGAGGTGCTGGAACTCTCGCCGTTCTCCTGGTGGCGCGGTTCGCGCCCGGGCCTGTTCACCTTCACCCGCGCGGCCGAGCCGGCGGGGGAGATCGACGTCGACTGGTTCCGCGTTGAACCCCGGTAGAACCACGAGACACGGTTGACGATGGATTAACCGTTTTCGCCCCATCCCTCCCGCGTGGCCGACAACCGGGCTGCGGCATCAGGCCGTCCCGGTTCCCGTCGGTGGGTAGGGATTGGCGAAACGTGAAGAATCGGGTGAAATTGCTGGCGTCGACCGCCTTGGTGATGAGCGTGGCGATGGGCGTGGTGGATGCGCGCGCGCAGACCGCGACGATCGTCGATGGCGCGGGGCAGAAGGGTTACATCATTTCCGGCGACGTGCCGCCGGTCAACGGGACCGTGCGCCCGGCCGTGACAACGGTCGGCAACGATGCGCAGGCAACGGTGTTCACCAACTTCAACACGGAAGGCGGCGCCGGATCGGGCGGCGGCGGCGGCTTCGGCGGCGTGTTCTTCGTCGACCAGGGCGCGGCGCTGACGCTGAACAATGTCAGCTTCTCCAGCAACATCACCAAGGGCGGCGAGGGCGGCGGCGCGCCGATCTTCTCGGTCGCTCCGCAGGTCTTCTCACTGGCGAGCAATTCGGCCGACGCGGCGGCCATCCAGCTCTATTTCCCGCAGATCACGGCCAGCTACACCGGCGGTCAGCTGCAGATCACCGGCTTCACCATCGCGCAGGAAAACCCGCTGATCGGCATCGGCGCGGGTGTCGCGCTCGGCGGCGGCAGCGTGGGCGCGACGGTCGGCTCCATCACCACCGATGGCGCCGGCAACCAGGTCGTCCAGTTCGCGCAGCCGTTCACCTTGCCGAGCGACAATGTCATCGCCGCCAGCTACCAGGCGGCCGCCAACGGCGACCCGGCGGGCTATTACGTCAGCGGTTCGATCGATCCTGCCAAGCTGCTGCCGGGTGCGGCGGTGTACGGCACCGGCGTTGCGGCGGGCGTGACGGTGAAGACCGTCACCTATGACAGCAACCAGAAGGTGAAGAGCTTCACCCTGTCCGATGGCTCCACCGGCGCCACCAACATCGCGGTCGCATCGGCCCAGCAGTTCGAAATCACGCGCTTCGCCGCTTCCGCCGGCTCGCAGCTGTCCAACGTCATCGCCCCGCCCGCGGGCACTACGCTCGCCGGGTTCGAGGTGGGCATGACCGTGACCGGCAACGGCGTTCCCCCCGGCACCACCGTCACCGGCATCGATGCGGAAACCGGCGCGATCACCCTGTCCAACCAGGTCAACCTCAACACCGTCACTTCCCTGAAGGCGGCGTCCAACCCGGTCGTGTCGAATGGCGCGAATGCGGTGGTGAAGGTGAACTCCACCGCCGGCATGACCCTCGGGCAGACGATCAGCGGGCAGGGCATCCCGGCCGGCACGACCATTCTGGCGATCAACGATGACGAGATCACGCTCAGCAATGCGGTCGGCGCGGAGGGTCTGAACGCGATCGCCAAGGGCAAGATGCTGGTGACGCTGAGCCCGGTGGCCAGCATCGACACCGGCGCGCGCACCGTGACGCTGGTGTCGATCAGCGGCATGAAGATCGGCCAGGTGCTGACCGGCGATCCGTCGATCCCGGCGAATGCGGTGGTGACCGGGATTGATCCCGTCACCCGCACGGTCAGCTATCGCATCGATCCCTCTGTCGCCAATCTGGTGAAGGGCGGCTCCATGAACGGGATCGTGTCCGCGGGCGCGATCGGCGCCAATGGTGGCAACGGCCGTACCGCCAGCAACTTCAACGCGATCCTGAATGATGGCGAGGGGTCGAGCGGCACGAACGGCTACAATGCGGGCGCCGGCATCGCGGCCGCCGGCGGCAATGGTGGTTCGGGCGGCAGCGGCAGCAGCGGCGCGCCGATCAACACCGCGCTGGTGATCAACGTCGCCGATCTGGGTATCGAGGTCGGCATCAAGGCGGCGGAAGTCGCCGGTGCGCTCGCCACCTTCCCCCCGGGCGCCGCCCTGTCCGCCGCGCTTGCGGTGGAAACGGCGCGCGCGGGCGTGCTGCTGGCGAAGGCGATCGTCGATCTCGCGACCTGGAATGTCGATCTCGCCAACGGCAAGGTCGCCTTCGGCGGTTCCGGCGGCCAGGGCGGCCAGGGCGGTGACGGCGCGACCTTTTTTGGCGGCGGCGCTGGCGGCGGCGGCGGTTCGGGCGGCGGCGGTGCGCTGCGCATCACCGATGGCGGTGCCGGCGGTGATGGTGGCGACGGTGGCGCGGGCGGCTTCGGCGCGGGCGGCGGTTCCGGCGGTGCCGGGGGCGCGGGTGGATCGGGCGGGCAGAGCCTGTCCGGATCCGCGGGCGCCGGTGGCGAGGCGGGCTTCGGCGCGGGTGCCGGCTCGTCGGATGGTCGCGGCGGCGGCGGCGGATCGGGCTATGGCGGCGCGATCTTCGTGCGCGATGGCGGCGTGCTGCAGATCACCGGCGACGCGCTGTTCGACAACAATGCGGCGCTTGCCGGGTCGAGCAACAATGGTGGCCTGTCCGGCAATGCCGCGGGCAGCGACCTGTTCATGATGCGCGGCTCGTCCGTCACGCTCTCCCCGGGGGAGGGCAAGGTCATCACCTTCAACGGCACGATCGCGGATGACAGCGCTGCCAGCATCGGCGGCAGCTCCATCGCGTCGGGCTATGGTGCGGACATCCACATCGCGGGCGGCGGGCTGGTCCGGTTCAACAACGCCAACACCTATACCGGCACGACATACCTGCACGGCGGCACGCTGCGCGCCGATGATGGCGTGGGCATCCATGCCAACAGCCACATCCTGTTCAGCGGCGCCGGCACGATCGGCGGCGCGACCCAGCTTTCGACCACGGACGCGGGCACGCTGCTGACCTCGGGCACGATGACGCGCCGCGTCGGCGTGCAGCCCAACCAGGTATCGTGGACCGATGCCACGCAGACGGCGGGTGGCAGCGGCGGTTTCGCCGCGCTGGCGAACGGGCTGACGCTGAACTTCGGTTCCCTGAATGGCGGCCAGGGGCAGGACCTGACCTGGAACGCCGGTGGCTTCGTCCGCACGGCCGACACGCTGGTGTTCGGCTCCAACGCGGCGGAGGCGACGGGCGCCGTCCGCCTGCAGAACAACATCAACCTGAACGGGAACAACGGCAAGATCGCGGTCTATGACAATGCAGGGGGCACGGGCGATTTCGCCTTGCTGACGGGCAATGTCACGAACGGCTACCTGACCGCCAACAGCGTCAATTATGCGGGCCAGCTTTATCTGACCGGGCAGAACACGCTGCGCGGCATCACGGTCAATAACGGCCTCGTCTCGACCAGGCTGGGCGAGCAGTCGGGCCGCCTGATGGATGCGGCGCATGGCGGCTACGCCATCGTGAACGGCGGCACGCTGCGCCTCGCCAATGGGGAGAAGCTGACCAGCGTCACCGTCGGCTCCGCCGGTACCCTGCTGGCCGATGGCGTGACCAGCACGGCCGGGATCGCCAATGCGGGTTCGATCCGCTTCGGCATGGCTGCCACGACCGGGGACATCCAGAACACCGGTCGTCTGGTGTTCAACGACCTCGTCAACGCCGGCAACGTCGCCAACCTGATCGACGGCGCGAACATTGGCACGATCCTGCAGAACGGCGACATGACGGCCCTTACGGTGACCAACAATGGCACCTGGGCGATGAATGCCGGGCTGACCGCCGCGGGCGTGGTCTACAACAATGGCCTTCTCACCGTGACCGGCGACCGCACGCTGCGGACCGTCGCGTTCGTCGGCAATGGCGACGGCGCGGTGCTGCTGGGCGGCGTCGACGGAACGGCCGGGTCGCTGACGATCGAACAGGCGGGTTACGGCTCGTTTGCCGGTGTCTTCGCGGGCGAAGGCAGCCTGACCAAGACCGGTCTGGGCCGCCTGGCGCTGACCGGGCAGAACAGCTTCACCGGTGGGCTGGAGATCAAGGCGGGCGGACTCGAGACCTATCTGGGCGGCACCCTGGCGGACACGCTGGATGTGTCGGTGGCCGACGGCGCCTATTACCTGAACGGTACAGCCGATGTGATCGGCAACCTCACCAATGCCGGCCAGACGATCGCGTTCAACAATCTGGGCGTGGCATCGCTGACCAACGCCGCGACCGGCTATATGCGGGTCGACAACGGCTTCGTTTCGGCGGGCGACGTGACCAATGCCGGGTCGCTGTGGATGCACGATGGGTCGATCAGCCATGTGAAGGGCAAGCTGGTCAACACGGGCGAATTCGACAATCTCGGCCAGCTGCTGGTAGACGGGGAAGTCCGCAACGAAGCAGGCGCCAGCTTCGAGGTGTTCGGCTCCGGCGCCAGCCAGTTCGGCAGCCTGGCCAATGCCGGCACGATCCACGCCGCCCACTCGCTGACGGTCACCGGCGCGGTCGATAACGCGGCGACGGGTACGATCAACCTGCACACGGGCTCCGCAGCGCAGCTGGGCAGCCTGACGAATGCGGGCACCATCGTCAGCGACGATGTACTGACCGTGGCGGGCGCCTACACCCAGAACGCCGGCACGCTGACCGTCAATGCCGACCTCTCCACCGGATCGCTGTCCGGCGAAGGCGGCGACATCGTGCTGAACGGCGGGACGCGCATGCTGGTGAACCAGGGCGCCGACGGCAGCTATGCCGGCACGCTGACGGGCACCGGTACGCTGACCAAGACCGGCGCCGCCACGCTGACGCTGGCGGGCGGGGAGGACAGCATCGCGCCGACCTCGCTGACCGTGGCCCAGGGTCAGGTGATCGCGGCCAATGCCGACATCTTCGGCGATGCGCTGGCGGTGGGCGTCGCTGCACCGGGCGTGCTGTCGATCGACGGCAACCAGGCGATCGCCACGCTGGTGAACCAGGGCATCGTCCGCCTCAACGCCGACCTCGCCACCAGCGGCGGCACCGTGAATGACGGCCGTACGGAGGTGAGCGGCATCCGCCGGCTGTACACCACCACCTTTGCCGGCGCGCCGAGCGGCGAGGTCGTGCTGAACGAGGCAGCGGGGCTGACGATCGACCAGTCGGGCGACAGCACCTATGCCGGCATCTTCAGCGGCGCGGGCACGCTGGCCAAGACCGGCGCGGGCACGCTGACGCTGACCGGCGCCAGCACCCACACCGGCGGCCTGGCGGTGGCTGCGGGCACGCTCGACACCACCGGCGGCGGCACCCTGGCCGACACGCTGGACATCACGGTGGCACGCGATGCGGTCTACACCATCGGCACGGCCGACGTGGTCCGCGGCGTCACCAATGCCGGCACGCTGACGGCCAGGGCGGACTACGGCGTCGCCTCGCTCGCCAACAGCGGGACGGCCACGGTGGAGGCACAGTTCCTCGCCAATGGTGACGTGGGCAACAGCGGCCTGCTGGCGCTCGGCAGCCAGTCCGCCTCGCGCGTCGGCGGCAAGCTCACCAACAGCGGCACCGTCACCGCCGCCGGCACGCTGCTGGTGGACGGCGACCTCGCCAACGAGGCGGGTGCGCAGCTGCGGCTCGCCAGCGGCGGCGGCAGCCGGTTGGCCAGCCTGACCAATGCGGGCGCGGTCGATGCGGCGCACACGCTGGTCGTGACCGGCGCGGTGGCCAACGCCGCCTCGGGCTCGATCACCTTCCAGAACGGCTCGAACCCGCTGCTGGGCAGCCTGACCAACGCCGGCACGATCGTCAGCAACGACGTGCTGACCGTGGCGGGCGCCTACACCCAGAACGCCGGCACGCTGACCGCCAATGCCGACATGGCCACCGGATCGCTGTCCGGCGAAGGCGGCACCATCGTGCTCAATGCCAACCGCCTGACCATCAACCAGACGGCTGACGGCACCTACAAGGGGGCGATCACCGGCAGCGGGACCGTGACCAAGACCGGGACCGCCACGCTGACGCTGGCGGGCGTGGTCGACAGCTTCGCGCCGTCGCTGCTGGCGATCGAGCAGGGGCAGCTGACCGTCGCCAATGCCGGTTTGCTGGATGACGCGCTGATCGTGTCCATCGCGGCGCCTGCCACCCTGGCGTTGCAGGCCGACCAGACCATCCGCGACCTGACCGGCGCGGGCACGCTGAACATCGCGGACAACACCCTGACCCTTGCCACCGGCGGCAACTTCACGGGGCAGGTGAACGGGACCGGGCGCATTGCGCTCGCCTCGGGCGCGCTGAACCTCAACACCGCCGGCACGGTATCCAGCGCGTCGCTGACGGTGCGGCCGGGCAGCACGCTGAATGTCAGCAGCTCGACCACGCTGAAGACCGGCACGCTGAATGCCAGCAACAGCACGGTCAACCTGGCGGGCACGGCCACGGCGACCAGCACCACGCTCACCGATGGCAGCTCGCTGCACCTCGGCAACAGCATCGCGGTCAACATGCCGGGCGCGATCCTTGGTCACCTGACCAGTGACACGACGGTGATCGACGGCAATGCGCGGATCAGCGGCAACGGCACGGTCAGCGGCAGCACCCGCGTCGGTGGCAACACCCGCGGCGTGATCGCCCCGGGCAACTCGCCGGGCATCATGACCTTCAACGACCTGTCGCTGGGCAACAATGCCCTGGTCGTGATCGAGATCGACGGCAATGCGGGTGCGGGCGTCGCGGGCGGGTTCGACCGGGTGATCGTGGACGGCAGGCTGAACCTGTCGGGCACGTCGGTGCTGGCCCTGGACCAGAGCGGTGCGGGCAACAGCTACGAGCTGCCGGTCGGCACGGCGATCCAGGTGCTGCAGTATGCCCCGGGTGCCGTCAGCGGTTCGTTCGGGTCGGTGACGCAGGCAGGCTTCGGCCAGAACCTGGCGCTGAACCTGTCGAACGGCACGGTCGTCGGCATGGGGTCCTACACGCCGCAAAGCCTGTCGGACACGGTGGCGATCACCGCCAGCCAGGAAGGCGCGCTGTCCGCGATGCTGGTCAGCACGGCGGGCGGGGTACCGCAATACCACGGCGGCAACCTGCTACAGGCGCTGACCGCCAACGTGGCGGGCGAGCGTGAGGCCACGCAGGCGAGCTTCGCCCGCTGGTCGCCCGATGCTTATGCCGGCATCACCGACGGGATGCGCGCATCCATGATCGACGGCCTGGTCGATGTGGGCGACTACCAGACGCTGAATGCGGGCGAGACGGCGATCACCGGTGGTATCGCCGGCGGGGCGCTGCGCGGGATCGATCGGGACGGCTATGCCCGCAACCGGTTCCATGACACCGCCTACCAGATCGGCGTCAGCCACGACCTGTCCATGCTGCGGGTCAATGTCAGCTATGTCCATTCGCAAGGCGGTTTCCGCAGTGCGAACATGGATGCGGATCTGAACGGCAACCAGGTCGGGCTGAGCCTGTCGGCCCCGCTGACCGGGGACCAGGCGCTGCGCCTGATTGGCCGGGTCGCCTATGGCAGCTACACCGCGGACGGGACGCGCAACGCCATTGCCGGCGCTGCCCGCTTCGGCTCGGTGGATGCGGAAAGCGTCGTCTATGGCGGCGGCCTGGGTTACCGGCAGCAGTTCGGCCGTGTCTGGCTGAACACCTCGGCAGAGGTGCTGGGCATCAACCAGACGGTCGATGCTTTCGAGGAGACGGGCGAGAACGGGTTCGACCTGTTCCGGATCGCCAGGCAGCAGCGTGACACCGGCTTCGGCCGCCTGAACACGCAGCTTGGCTATGCCATCAGCCCGGCCGCGCAGGCGTTCGTGAAGGTCGGCTACGTCCACGAGTTCAAAGACGGACTGACCGCGATCGACGCCCAGACGGTCATCGATCCGGTCAGCGTGACCATGACCAATGCGGGCCTCGGCCGCGACCGGGTCGATGCCGGGATCGGTGCGCAGTACGACGTCACCCGTCGCCTGCGGATCGGTGTGGAGGGCAGCGCCGGCAATTACGGCAGCTACCGCGTCGGGGGCACCATCCGCCTCGTCATGTGACAGGCGAAACTACGGCCGGCGACGATGTTCGCCGGCCGCAACCGTTGCACCTTTCTGCCGGCCGATCACCCGATCGGCCGGCATTTGTGTCATCAGGCGGCAACAATGGTGGGATGATGGGCAGCGCTCCTTCCCATCAGGAGCGTTGCCGCGCAGTGCCTGCCAGGCCTGAAATCGTCCGCTGGATCGCGCATGAGATTTTGCCGCACGAGGCGGATGTACGGCGCTGGCTGGTCCGCCGCGTCGATGTCCACGCCGATGCGGACGAGATCATCCAGCACGCCTATTGCCGCCTGGCGGAGCTCGATTACGTCGGCCATGTGCGCAGCGGCCGGCGTTATTTCTTCGCCACCGCCCGTTCGATCCTGCTGGAACGGATCCGACGGTCGCAGATCGTCGAATTTCGCGCGATGACGGATTTGGACGAGTCATCCATCATGGATGATAGCCCATCGCCGGAGAGGATCGCAGGCGGCCGTATGCAATTGCAGCATGTCCTCGACCTGCTCGACCGGCTGCCTGCCGCTTACCGCGACGTCCTGTTGCTGCGCCGGCTGGAAGGGTTGTCGCAGAAGGAAGCGGCCGCAAGGCTCGGCGTGTCGGAGAATGTCGTCGAGAACAATGTGGCGCGGGGGTTGAGGATGCTGCTGCACGCGCTTGGAGAACAGGGCGTGAGCCTGTCGCCGGACCCATCGGCCGCCACGCGGAGGACCGATGTCCCACACCGATGAGGCGACCGCGTGGGCGGCACGCATGGATGCCGGGCCGCTGGCGGATGCGGACAGGATCGCGCTCGATCGCTGGCTCGCGGCGGATCCCCTGAACAAGGGGGCGCTGCTGCGGGCGCAGGCCATGCTGTGCCTGATCTACGAGGCGCCTGACCGCGCGGCCGAGATGGACGGTGGCCCCGCTGCCGTCGCTCCGCAGGCGGAGGCGCCGGGGATCGCGGCGCCTGCCCGCCGATGGCGCTGGCCCGTCGGCTTTGCGGCAACGGCGGCTGTGGCCGCCGCCGCCGCAACCCTGCTGCTCCTGCCCGGCAAGCCGGTCAGCGCGGATTATGCCACCCGTACCGGGGAGGTGCGGCGGGTGGCGCTGGACGACGGATCACGCGCGATCATCAACACCGCGTCGGAGGTCGAGATCGAGATCGGATCGACCCGCCGGGTGGTCACGCTGGCGCATGGGGAGGCGTGGTTCAACGTCGCCAAGGATCGCGAACGCCCCTTCACCGTGCAGGCAGGGCCGATCCGCGTGACCGCCGTGGGCACCGCCTTCGCCGTGCGGCGCAATTCCGGCTCCGCGACCGTCACGGTGACGGAGGGTCGGGTCGAGATCCGCAACACGGCCGATCCGCACCACATCGTGTCCGCCGGGGCGGGGGAGGCGACCACCATCGCCTTCGCGCCACGCCTGCCTGCCCCGCGCATCCGGCCTGCCCGCGAAAGCGCCTTGGCGTGGCGCGACGGCGACATCGTGCTGGACGGCATGACGCTGCAGGCAGCGGTGGATGAATTCAACCGCTACAATATTCGCAAGGTCACGATTGCTTCTCCACAGATCGCTCGCAAGTCGATGGTGGGGTACTTTCGAATAAACCAGCCCGAACAGTTTGCCGCCGCCGCTGCGGGACTGGTCGGCGGCTCGGTCGAGCAGGACGGTAACAATATCGTCATCAAACCGTAATTGTTGTGTAATGTAACTTTTTCTTCGCGAGTTCTGACGGAAGATACGGCCTCGTCCATCAAGGGTTCGGAAACCTTTGAGGGGGAAGAATGTTGTTTCGGGTCGTTCCGCTTCGTCTCGGCGTCATGCTGCTGGGCGCCACCGTTCTTGCCGGCGGCATGCCGGCAATGGCCCAGGTGGCGGCCGGGGTTAGGGAATTCGCGGTTCCGGCGGGGCCGGCCAGTTCCTCCATCCCGCAATTTGCCCGTCAGGCCGGCATCCAGGTGCTGGTGGAGGCCGATGTCGCCCGCGGCGCGCGGACCCGTGCTCTGTCCGGCGCGCTGGAGCCGCGGCAGGCACTGGCGCGGATGCTGGCGGGCAGCGGGCTGAAGGTCGCCAGCTGGCGGGGCAATGTCGTGACCCTGGTGGCCGAACAGCCGGCGGGCGAGGGGCAGGACACCCGCAATGTCGGGTCGGAGGAGATCGTCGTCACCGGGATCGCGGCGCCGTTCCGGTCCAAGGGCAATGCGACGACCATCGTGGAATCAGTCGTCTATGACGATGTCGAGACGCTGGCCGCCGATGGCTCGATCGCCGGCCTGCTGACCCAGTTGCCCGGGATCAGCACCGTGGAGGATGGCGAGTACCCGCGCTACGTCACCATTCGCGGCATCTCACCCGACCTCAACCATACCACCATCGACGGATTGACGCTCGCCACCGTGGGGGAGAGCGGGGCCGGCACGCGGCGGGTCAACCTGCAACTGATCCCCAGCGACCTGTCCGCGCGGGTGGACGTGTTCAAGACCTTCACCGCGGAACAGGATGCCGGCGCGATCGGCGGCGCGATCAACATCGTCACCCGCAGCGCCTTCGACCGGCGCGACCGGTCGCTGTTCGTGGATGCCTACGGCCTCTATCGGACGCGCGGCGGGGAGGGCGGCAGCAATTCCGTCGGCAATCCGGAAAAGCACTGGGGTGGCGGGATCAAGGCGAACTACGCCACCACGTTCGGCGCCAGCGACCAGTTCGGCCTCCTGGTATCGGGCCGCTACGACAGCACGCCGCGCAATTTCGCACAGAACTGGCAGAACACGAAGCGCTTCCTCAATGCCGATGGCGCGATCATCGCCCGGCCCGATCCCGCCCTGGGCTATAGCGGCCGGGTCGCCCCGGCGCATCTCGGCTACGGCACCTATGCCGACGTGTCGGAGACCTATGGTGGCTCGGCGAAGCTCGAATACCGGTCGCCCGACGATCGCGTGAATGCCAGCGTCATGGGCTACGATTACGTCCGCATCCAGGACCAGTCGACGAACATCAACCACATCGACTTCGTGCCGCTGGCGGATGGTTTGACCGATGATGGAGGGCGCGGCCGCATCACCCAGCTGGTCGAGAACTATCGCCACAACCAGTACCGGCGCGAGAACCGCGGCATCCTGTCGAGCGCCAGCCTGGAAACCGGCGCGACCCGTCTGACCGCCCGGGCAGGCCTGACGGAGGAGACGTTCCGCGACTGGGAGCCCTATGTCAGCATCCTGACGAACCCTACCGGCTACTTCCTCACCTTCGATACCCCGACCGATGCGATCCCGACGCTGGCGGGGATCGGCGCCCCGTCGGTCATCATGAACGCGCCCTACCGCATGAATGCGCAGCGCGACGTCTACAGCAATGCCCGGCAGGAGGTGTTCGACGGACGGCTGGACCTTGCCCACAACGTGGAGCGCGGATCGCAGGGCTTCGGTGTGGTCGCGGGCGTGGAATACCGCCGCCTCGACATGCGCAAGGATGTGGAACGGATCGATCATCGCGTCAGCGGCACGATCAATCCCTGGATCTATGACAGCGGGTACCGGCCGCCCGACAGCCCCCACTCCTTCGCCTGGCTGGACTACAACGGTTTCCGGCAGGAGAAGTGGGACAGCTTCCCGCTGGACGCCGCCGCCAGCTTCCACAACAGCCACGCGGCCGACTACCGCTATCAGGAAGAACTGGCGACCGCCTATGCCTCAGTCCACCTGAACCTGCCGGCGACCACCATCGTCGGCGGCCTGCGCTACGACCATGTCGACTTCACCGGCACCACGCCGGTGCTGACCGACGGCAGCGCGACCGGCGCGTTCGGGCGGAATGAAGGCGGCTACGACTACCTCCTCCCGTCGCTGAACATCGTGCACCGGCTGGGCGACACCAACATCCGCCTGTCATGGTCGGAGACGCTGGGCCGGCCGACGCCGGGGGACATCGCCCAGGCCGAGAACCGCGTGTGCGACGATGGCGGCGATGCCGGCGACGTCGCCTGCACCATCACCCGTGGCAATCCGGACCTGCGACCGCGCCGGTCCCGCAACCTGGATGCCACGGTGGAGCATTACTACGCCGGCGCCAACGGCATGCTGCTGCTCGGCTACTTCCACAAGCAGATCCGGGACGACATCTTCACCCTGCGGGAAGAGGCCGTGATCGATGGCGAGCTCTACGCCATCCGCCAGCCGCTGAACGCCTCCGATTCCCGGATGCAGGGGATCGAGGCGGCATGGGTCCATCGTGGCCTGCCGGTCGGCCTGGCCGATCACCAGATCGACGTGTCGGCGAACCTGACCCGGATGTGGGGCACGATGGACTATGTGACCGATGCTGGCAGCCGCACGGTCGACCGCCTGATGAACCAGCCGGACTGGATCGCCAACGGATCCGTCACGTACCGCATCCCGGCGCTCGGCGCGGGCATCCGGGTCAACGCCAATTACCGCGACGCCTTCCTGAGCTCGGTCGGCGCCAATCCCTGGCAGGACCAGGGCGCGGCCGCGCTGACCACCGTCAACCTCGCCATCTGGCACGACGTGACGGACGATCTGCTGTTCAAATACGAATGGAACAACGTGTTCGACAACCAGCCGGAGTTTCGTCTGGGCGAGCATGACGAGTGGGTGCGGCAGAAGAACGATTACGGCTCCGCCCTGTTCTTCCACGCCATCGTGAAGCTCTGATCCAACCGTGCCGACGAGGACCGATCCCATGACCGAATTCGACCGCCGCCGCCTGCTCGCCGGCCTGCTCGCCACCGGGGCGGGGGTGCTGGCCGGCCCGGCCGCCTTCGCGCAGGACGCGGCGGAGCGGCGCAACCTGCTCGACACGATGACCTTCGCCGTACCGCCCTTCCAGCTGGGCGTCGCCGCGGGCGATCCCGCGGCGGACGGCTTCGTGATCTGGACGCGGCTGGCGCCCGAGCCGCTGCAGCCCCATGGCGGCATGGTGATGGCGCCGGTCGCGGTGCAGTGGGAGGTGGCGCACGACGCCGCCTTCCGCACGGTCGCCGCCAGCGGCACGGCCATCGCCCACCCCGAACTGGCGCACAGCGTCCATGTCGAGCTTGCCGGCCTCCAGCCGGACCGCCCGTACTGGTACCGCTTCCGCTGCGGCGGGGAACGCAGCCTGGCCGGGCGGGCGCAGACCCTGCCGCTGGCCGGCGCGCCGAAGGACCGGCTGCGTTTCGTCGCCGCAGGCTGCCAGCATTACGAGGAAGGGCATTACACCGCCTGGCGCCGCATCGCGGAGGAGCCGATCGACTTCGTCTACCATTACGGCGATTACATCTACGAAGGGCGCGACACCGGGGCCGCCACCCGGCTGATGAACGGCCGGCCGTTCACGCCGCTGCGCCGCCATGTCGGGCAGGAGATCTACTCGCTTGACGATTACCGTCGGCGCTATGCCCTCTACAAGTCCGACCCGGACCTGCAGGCGGCCCATGCCGCCGCGCCCTGGTTCGTCAGCTTCGACGATCACGAGATCGACAACAATTGGGCGGACGGCCTGGACCAGGACGGCACCGCACCCGAAGTGTTCGCCTTCCGCCGGGCCGCCGCGCTGCAGGCGTGGTACGAACACATGCCGGTGCGCCGCGCATCCATGCCGGCGGGGGGATCGGTGCAGATGTTCCGCCGTGCGTCCTTTGGCGACCTGCTGGACGCCCATTTCCTCGACACCAGGCAATACCGCAGCGCACTGGGCAATGGCGGGCGCAACGGCCCGATGAACGATGACTTCCTCTCCCCCCGGCGCACCATGCTGGGGGAGCGGCAGGAACAATGGCTGTTCGCCGGCCTGTCGCAGGGGACCGCCCGCTGGCAGCTGATCGCGCAGCAGGTCATGCTGATGCAACTGGCCGTGCAGCCGGAGGGTGGGGGCGAGACGACCTATTCCGCGGATCAATGGTCCGGCTACCTGCATGGGCGCGAACGGCTGCTGGGGCACATCGCGGATCGCGGGCTGACCAATGTCGTCACCGTGTCGGGCGACGCACACCGCCACTTCGCCGGTGACGTGCTGCGCCATGGCGGGGAGGGGCCGCCGCTCGCCGCGGAGTTCCTTGCCACTTCCGTCACCTCCGGTTCGGACGGCGTCGGGCTGGACGATGCCTATCACCGCTCGGTCGCGGGCAATGACTGCCTGAAGGCCATCATCGACCGGCGCGGATACGTGCTGTGCGATGTCGGGCGGGACGTGTTCCGCGGCGAGCTGAAGGTGCTGGACCAGGTCATGCGACCGGACGGGCAGCTATCCACCTTTGCCACGCTGGTGGCGGAACGGGGCCGGCCGGGCCTCCAGCCCGCCTAAGCCACGCAACCCTTTTCACGATCCATTCGCCGGGGCGCTTCCCCGGCCGGGGCCGCGCGTCCGCCATCCCGGCGGCGGCGGCCGTCTTAAACCACGCAACAGGGGGACAACATGCAACGGATTTCTATGTGCTCGGCGCTGGCCTTGGCCGCGGCGCTGGCGACCCAGGCGGGCGCGCAGGACGGTGCCGCCGCAACCGATGACGGCGGCACGGGCAACGTGATCGAGGTGACCGGCACCCGCTACGGCTTCCAGCCCGTCGATGTGAAGCGGGACAGTCCGGTGATCGTCGATTCCGTCACCTATGACGATCTGGAGGCGCCAACGGGCGACAGCTCGATCGCGGCCATGGTGCTGCAGGTGCCGGGCGTCAGCTTCGAAGGCGACGGGGATGAGCCGCGCTACATCACCGTTCGCGGCCTGTCCGCCGATCTCAACGCCACCACCATCGACGGCCTGACCCTGGCCACTTTGGGGGAGAATGGCGGCGGCACCCGCCGGGTCAATCTGCAGCTGGTCCCGGCCGACATCTCCCAGCGGGTCGACGTCTACAAGGCGTTCACCGCGGAACAGGATGCGGCGGCGATCGGCGGCCTCACTAACATCGTCACCCGTTCCGCGTTCGGCACGACGACGCCCTATTACCTCCTGGACGCCTACGGCATCTATTCCACCTTCAAGGGTCCGGCGGGGGAGAACTCCGCTGAATCCGATGGTGGCCGCTTCGGCTATGGCATCAAGGCGGCGATGGCCGACCGCTTCGGCGCGGATGGCCAGTTCGGTATCGTCGCCACCGGCCGCTATCAGGAACGCGCACGCAATTCGAACAAGAACTGGACCGACCGCCGCACCTATTTCGATGCCGCGGGGAAGGTCATCGCCGGCCCCGATCCGGCGCTCGGCTGGGATGGCAGGGACGGCACCGGCAAGTTCGCCTTCGGCGACTATTCCAACACCATCACCAATGCCGGCGGATCGCTGAAGCTGGAATGGCAGGCGACCCCGGCCGTGACGACGTACCTGATGGGCTACATGTACAATCGCCGTGAAGCCTCGACGATGAATTCCAGCGACATGATCGGCAAGACGACCGGCCTGACGAACCGGACGGAGACGACCGGCACCGTGCCCGTCGATTACATCCAGTCGGTCGTGCGATCGAACCAGTGGGACCGCACCGCCAGCGGCCTGATCTACGGCCTGGACTGGCAGGCGGGCGACACCGGCAACCTGTCGCTGCGCGCGGGCTACACCCGCGAAACGTATCGGGATGACGAGAACTGGGTGCGCGTGCGGACGCGGCCGGGCAATGTGCTGTCCTATGGCTACAGCATGGAGGAACTGCCGCAACTGACCGGCATCACCGGCGATCCCTTCGCCAACGATTACGCCATCAACGGATCGAACATCAATTACAACCGCGCGTGGGAGGACGTGATCGACCTGCGCGCCGACTATTTCTGGAACGTCGATCCGTTCGCCGAAGGGTTCGGCTTCGTTGCGGGCGTGCGTTATACGCGGCTCGATCTGGAAAAGGACGTGGACAGCATCCGCCAGGTCACCGGCGGCGATGCCGATCGCTACATGTACGATCCCGGTTACGCCTATTACGGCAGCAACGGTCTGGTCCTGCCGTGGATCAATTACGACCGGTATTGGGCCGACACTCCGGCGGGAGATGTCGCCAGCTCCGAACGCTACAGCCGCATCGCCGACTATGGTTATCAGGAGGAGGTCGCGAACGCCTATCTCTCGCTGCACTACCGCCTGCCGACCACGCACATCATCGCCGGGTTGCGCTATGACGACGTTACCTTCACCGGCAGCGCGCCGCTCACCATTGATGGCGAACTGGTCGATCGCCTCGCCAATCCGGCCGGCGGCTATGCCAACTGGCTGCCATCGCTGAACATCACGCAGGACCTCGCCCGCGGGCTGAAGCTGCGCGGATCGGTCAGCCGCACGATCGGGCGGCCGACACCGGCCAACATCGTGCAGGCGGAAAGCGAGGTCTGCGGCGAAGCGGTGACGGGCTGCGTCATCACCCGCGGCAACCCGGACCTGCGGCCCCGCCGGGCGGACAATTACGACCTCGCGCTGGAATATTACTTCCCCGGCAACGATGCGCTGGTGGCGCTCACCGGGTTCCACAAGACCATCAGGGACGACATCTTCACCCTGACGACGGAGTACGAGGAGAACGGCCTCCTGAACCAGATCCGCCAGCCCCTGAACGCGGAGGCATCGAAGGTGTCTGGCGTCGAATTTGCGCTGGTGGACCAATCCTTCGGCTTCGCCCCGGACCTCGGTGCATCATTGAACGTCAGCCGGTTGTGGGGCCAGATGACCTACGCCGGCGACACCGTCACGCGAGAGATCGACCGGGTGCTGCAGCAGCCGGACTGGATGGCGAACCTGGCCCTGACCTGGCGCCTGCCCCAGGTGGACGGCGCGGTCAGGGTGACGGCCAACTACCAGGACGACTTCCTGACGGGCGTGGCGAACCAGGCGTGGGACGACTTCTACGTGAAGGGCCGCACCTCCGTCGACCTGTCCGCCTGGCACCGGGTCGGGCGGGACCTGACCTTCAAGTACGAGGTCGACAATGTGCTCGGCGCGCCGCCCGAATGGTACCACACGCGGAACCTGAATGGGACGCTGTCGCAACGCGACCATTACGGCCGCGGGTTCTACTTCCACATCGTCTACACGCCGGCGCGCTGATCGGCGAGTGATGGGCCGTCGGCTGGCGGGATCGTCAGCCGATGGCCTCAGGACCCCAGAACGACCAGCGCCACGCCCTGCCGGGGCAGGTCCAGCTCGAACCGTGCCGTATCGGTGCCTGGCACCAGCGCGATGGGTTGCGGGTGCATCACGGATGCCTCCTCCATCTGGCGGTACTGGTCGGCGTCGGGCGCCTGCGGGGACCCCATCTTCTGCCAGGCGGTGAAGGCGTTCGCGTTGTCGGGATCAACCCGCCACAGCGTGGCGCCGGTCGGGATCGGGCTGGCCAGCCCATCGATGGCGATGCTGATCCGGGCGGCGGGGCCGGGAACGTCGTCATCGTGATAGTGCCAGACCAGCAGCGCCACCTGCCCGTCGGCCGTGCGGGTGGCGATGGTGCCGACGTCCGCCTGCCCGCGCACGCCGTCGGCCAGGATCGCGTCGAGTGGAACCTGCGCATCGCTCGTGGCGTTCAGCCGCTCTGTCCCCAGTTTCGCGAACAGACGGAACACGTTTAGCACCGGCAGGTCGACGCCGTTGGTGGCGAGCTGGCGGTACCCGGCGAACCAGGGCTGGTCCTCGAACTCGAACGACCAGGACAGCACCCCTTCCAGGTTCACGTCGCGCCGCTCGGCCAGGTCCCAGATGCGGGCGAAGCTGGCGGCGGTGTAGCTGGAATACATGGTGCCGTTGCGATAGGCGTTCTGCGGCCCCGGGCAGGCGGCGCACCCTTCCGGATCGCTTTCCCCGATGACCACCGGCTTGTCCACCAGTGCCGGGACCGACGTCGTCTTGACGAAGCCCGCATCGACATTGCGCAGATGCGCGGCGATGCCCATGCGCACATGCCCGTCTACGAAGGTCGGCTGCCCCTTGGCATGGAAGGCGAGGAAGTCGGTGGGGGTGCCGGTCTGCCCGGTGGCGTAATTGGTGCCGGTCGTCACATGGCGCAGGAACCCGTCCATGAATGCCCCGCCGGCGCCCGCCGAATCCGGACCGCCCACCCGCGCATTCGGCAGCGCGCGGCGAACGCCGTCGATGGCGTAGTCATGCATCTTGTAGAATTCCTCCGGCGTCGCCTTCCAGTATGCGCCGTTGGCCTCGTTCCACACCTCGAAGTACCAGCGCTCGACCTCCTCCCGGCCATATCGGTCGATATTGTGGCGCGTCCATTGGTAGACCAGCTCGCGCCACTTGTCGTAATCCTTGGGCGGGTAGGCCCAGCCGGTGATGATGTGGTCGTAGGCGAAGCCCGGCCGCCAGCTGTGCTGGTACGGCGTCCCCGCCGGCGCGCTGGACAGCGCCTCCGGCATGAAGCCAAGCTGCAGGAACGGCCGCACGCCGCGCGCCAGGTAGGTGTCGATGATCCGGTCGACCACGGTCCAGTCATAGACCGGCTGCCCGTCCGCCGTTTCGGTATAGATGTTGGTGCTGCCCCACTTGAACGACGCCGTCCCGTCCCCGGTGTTGAGCAGGTTGTGCGCCCGGAAAAACACCTCTCCCGGCCGCAGCTCGCCCAGTTCGGTCAGCAATTTGCGGCCATCCTTCATGGTCGCGTAGTTCGGCTCGTCCGCCCCGAAGAAGCGCCAGACCGGCGGCAGCGTGCCGGTGCTGCGCGCGGCATCGACCTCGATCGACACCGCCCGTACCCCCTCCGCCTGCAGCGCAGCACCCGTTCCCTGCTGCGCCATGGCCGGTGCCGCGATGCCAAGCGCGAGACCGGCTGTGGCGATGATGACTGGCATGTACTTCATCAGTAAGCCTCCCCAGGAACTCAGCGGATCACCCATTCCCACACGGCCGCCCCGCCATCGGGGAAGACCAGCCGCACATATTGGGCGGTGACATCCAGTCGCGATCGGATCGGTGATCCCTGCTGCTCCGCCACGGCGGACACCGTCTGCCAGTTCTGACCATCCATCGATGCCTCGATCCCGAAGCGATAGGGGCGGTCGGCATATTCCGGGCGCAACTCGCTGCTGGCGAGCCGCCGCGCACGGCCGAGATCGGCGACCAGATGCAACGCTCCGCCTGCCGCAGGCTTCCACATGGTCGCGTAGCTGTCGTCCGCAGCGCTGGCCGGCCTGTGCAAGTTGCCGTCGCCCGATCCGCTGGCCGTCCATGTCAGCCCGCGTTCCCGTCGCGGAACGAAGCCCGCCACGTCGGTCCCATGAGAGGGCCGGATATTCGCGATGGTCCCGTCGGTCCGCACCTCCACTGGATCGACGACGATCTGGCGGAGCACTTCCTTGCGGCCCGGCACCCACGGCAGCGCCTGCCGGTGGTAGAGGATGTAGTCCCGCGCGCCGGAACGGAAGAAGGTATGATGACCGGGGCTGATGACGTCGCGGCCAATATCGGTCACCAGGATTGGGCTGTTCGCGGCCTCCCGGAAGGGGCCGAAGGGCGTGTCGCCCACGGCATAGCGGACCTTGTAGGTGTCGGTCGTCGTCTTCCCGTCGCTGTAGGTCAGCAGGTAGTGATCGCCCGCGCGGATCATCCGGGGCGCTTCGAAGTAATTGGCCGGCGTCACATCCACCGGCGTGCCGTCGAACGTCACCATGTCGGGCTTCAGCCGCACTGCGAAGCAATGGCCGTTCACCCAGTTTATGCCGGAGCCCCAATAGAGGTACGGTGTGCCGTCATCGTCGATGAACGCTTCGGCATCGATCATGTGGTATTCGGGCGCGAAAGACTTGGCGATCAGCGGCCTGCCGCCATTGGCATCGCGCCACGGACCGGCGGGGGACGGGGCGGTTCCGACCCAGACCTCGCTACCGACCGACACATACATGAACCATTGCCCGCCCGCACCCTGCACGACTGACGGCGCCCAGACCATGGCATCGCTGGAAGTCGGGCTGGTGGCAGCCGCCTTGGTCGGCCATGCGGGGGTGGAGAAGCTCCAGTCCCGGCCATTGTCAGACGTCCATAGGCCCAGGCGCTGGCCGCCCCAGGGATCGATCGTGGCGAATATGTACCAGCGCCCGCGATCCCGCACGATCGATGGATCGGCGAAGTAGCCGGGCAGCAGCGGGTTCGGGTTACCGGGTGCGCTCCACGCCAGCGCGTCGGCCAGCGGTGCCGTTGACGGTGCAACGCCGGTGGCGGCACATCCGGCAAGAAGGATCGCCCAGATGGCAGCGGCGCCGACCCGCAGGCCAAACTGAACCACGATGTCTCTCCCTGTCCCGCCCGACGTGGGTTTGCCCGACCTGCAGGATCAGGTGCTCCCGCTGCTGACCGGCAGTCTATGGTATCTTATTTGTCATACAAGAACTTTGTTTCCGGCGATCTATTCGTAGCGAAGCGCACCGACCGGGCTGGTCTGCGCGACGCGCCAGGCATGCGCACCGATCGTCGCCACCGCGATCACCAGTGCCAGCGCGCCGGCGAACAAAAACGGCGTTGGGCCAAGTGTGATACGGGTGTCGAAGCCGTTCAGCCAGTCGCGCATCAGCCACCAGGCGACCGGCCAGGCGATCAGGTTGGCGATGACGACCGGCCGGGTGAACTGCCACACCAGCAGCCGCACGATGTCGCCGGTCCGTGCGCCCAGCACCTTGCGGATGCCGATCTCCTTCGTTCGCCGTTCGGCGGTGAAGGCGGCCAGCCCGAACAGGCCGAGGCAGCCGATTATGATTGCGAGCACAGCGAAGGCGGCGAAGATCTGCCCGCGCGCCGTTTCCTGTTCGTATTGCTCGCGCACGATGTCATCGGCGAAGCGGCCTTCGAAGGGTACGTTGGGGATGGTGCGCGTCCAGACCTGCTCCACCGCTTCGCGGATGCGGGCGGGATCGCCGTCGAAGCGGACCATGATGTCGCCAAAACCCGCGCGGGTCATCGCATACATGATGGGCTGCACGGGGTCGCGGACGGAACGGAAGCGGGCATCCTCCACCACGCCGACGATCGTGATCGGCACCGCGCCGACTTCGGGAACAGTCATGCCGGCGCGCGCTTCCTGACCAATCGCGGCCTGCGGATCGGCATAGCCCAGTCGCCGGGCCGCCTCTCGCGTGACGACGATGTTCACCCCGCGTTGCGCCAGCGCCCGTTCCGCCGCCACGTCGATGGGCCAGGGGGTGGAGGCATCGTCGCGGCCGATCGCTTCGGAGAAGCCGCGTCCAGCCAACAGCTTCATGCCCATGGCCCGGAAGAAGTCCGCCTCGACGGAGTAGATGCCGAGGTCGACGGGCGTGTCGGAACCGGCGGTGAAAACCTGAGTGACGGAGTTGTTGCCGGGATCGATCGCAATCTGCGTGCGGGCCGCAGCACTCACGCCGGGCAGCCGCCTGATCTGTTCGACCACCTGTCTGTCCCGGCCCTCCACCCCGCGGAAGCCGAGATTGCCGACCTGCAGCAGCCCGTCGCGCACATAACCGGCATCGCCCGTCCGCGCATAGACGGTCTGCGCATAGATCACGGCGGTGCAGATGATGAGGGCGATCGACACGGCAAACTGGCCGATCACCAGCGCGTTGCGCAGGCGCCCCGATCCATGCGCATCCGCCGCGGAGCGGTTGGCCTTCAAGATGCGGGCAGGTTCGAACCGCGACAGGTAGAATGCCGGGTAAGCGCCCGCTGCAAGCCCCACCACCAGTGTTAGGCCGGCGGCCGGCAGTAGCACGCCACCGGTGCCGAGATAGCGTAGCTCCATCCCGGAATCGAGGAAGCTGTTGAACGAAGGCAGCAGCAGTTCCACCGCAGCGAGCGCAATGACCATGGCGATTGCCGTCACCAGCACCGCCTCCCCCAGGAACTGCCCGATCAGCTTGCCCCTGGTCGCGCCCAGCACCTTGCGCAAGGCGACTTCCCGCGCCCGCTGCGATGCGCGCGCCGTGGCGAGATTGGTGAAGTTCACACAGGCCATGCCGAGGATCAGCAGCGCCACCACTGCGAAGGTGACAACGGTGCGCCGGTCATTGCCCGGGCGGAGGGAGGCATCCTGAGCCTCCCCCAGATGGACGTCGGGCATGTTCACCAGCACGAAGTCCTCGAACTTGCCGGCATTGGTGACGCGCCCCTCGCTCACCTCGTCGGGGATGTTGCGCTTCTCCCATGCGGGCATGTTGGCGTTGATCAGGGCGGCATCCTGTGCCGAGCGCAGCTTGACGAAGTTCCATCCCTGCTGGTTGCCCCAGCGGGTCACCTGCCACATGCGATCGGCGAACTGGGTGTTGAGGTCAAAGCGGGCAACCGCGTCGGCGGAGAAGCTGGAGTTCTTCGGCCAGTCGCGGAACACTGCGGTTACGCGATAATCGACAGGGCCGGCATTGTCGTTGATCGTCAGCGTCCGGCCGAGCGGGTCGGTATCACCGAACCGGCGGCGTGCCTCGCTCTGGCTCAGCGCGATTGAGTGAGAGTCCGGCAGGGCTGTGGCGGCGCTGCCCTGGACAAACGGAACATCGAAGATCTCGAACAGATTGCCGTCTACCATCCGGAGATCCTCGACCTCTGACGCCTGCCCATCCTGGATCACGATGGGCGAGAAGGCCCGCACCCAGACGACGCTTTCGACCTGCGCAGGGTAGTCTTTCTCCAGTGCATGCCCGGCGATGATCTCGCTCAATTGCAGCTTCATCTCCTCGCCCCCGGTCTCGGTCGCCTGGTAGTGGGTCTGCAACTGGAACACCCGGTCGGCATCGGCCAACCAGTCGTCGTAGCTGCGTTCGTACCGGACATAGAGCAGGATCAGCATGCACGCGGCGAGGCCGATGGCGAGGCCGGCGATATTGATGAACGCATACATGCGCTGCTTCATCAGGGAACGGATGCCGACGGTGAGATAATGACGCCACATGGTGGGATGCCTCCCTGGAGATGCTGGGCTGTGCTGGGCGGGATCAGGCGGCGCGGCGCCGTTCCTGCAGGATGCGTCCGTCCAGCATGTTGACGACGCGGCTGGCGTAATCGGCGTGCGCTGGGGAGTGCGTGACCATGACGATGGTGGAGCCGGCGGCGTTCAGCGTCTGCAGCATGCGCATCACCTCCTCCCCGTGATTGGTGTCGAGGTTGCCGGTCGGCTCGTCCGCCAGGATCAGCTTCGGCTCGGCCACCAGCGCGCGGGCGACGGCGGCGCGCTGCTGCTGCCCGCCGGAAAGCTGGCTGGGGCGATGGCGCGCGCGATGGGCGATGCCGACCCGGTCCATGACCGCATCGACCCGCTTGCCGCGCTCCGCCGCCGGGACGTCGTGGTACAGCAGCGCCAGTTCGATGTTCTCGCGCACGGTCAGTTCGTCCACCAGGTTGAAGCTCTGGAAGATGAAGCCGATGCTGGCCTTGCGCACCCTGGCGAGCTTCGCCTCGCCGAGACCGGCGACTTCCTGCCCGTCAAAAATGTATGAACCGCCGGAGGGGCTGTCGAGCATGCCCATGACGTTCAGCAGCGTGGACTTGCCGCAGCCCGACGGGCCCATGATGGCGACGAACTCGCCCGCCACGATGTCGAGGTTGATCGCCTCCAGCGCGCTCGTCTCGATCGTGTCGGTACGGTAGGTCCGTGAAAGCGCGCGCATCTGCAACATCGTCAATCTCCTTCGATCTCGAGCCGATCCTTGTCGGCGAACCCGGTGTAGGGGGAGGTGATCACGCGCTCCCCGGCATCCAGCCCGTCCAGCACCTCGATCGCCTCCTCGTTGCGGCGGCCGAGGCGGACGGGGCGCTTCACCGCGGTGCGTCCATCGGGGGCGAGGACGAAGACGAACGCGCCGCGCGTCTCGTTGTAGAAGGCGCCGTTGCGGATCAGGCGGGCGGGCGTGGGGTCCGCCAGTGTCAGGCGCGCCTGCAGCGTCTGCCCGCGCTGGATATCCGCCGGCTCCGCATCCACGAATTGCAGGTCGATCTCGAACTGGCCGTTCTGCACCTGGGGGGAGATTCTGGTGACGCGCACCGGATAGGTCCGGCCACCCCATTCGATCGCCGCGCGTTGCCCCACTTCCACCCGTCCAAGGTAGAATTCGTCCACCCCGGCCACGAGCTTGTTGCGGCCCGGACTATCGATCTGGCCGACCCGCTCCCCCGGCTGGAGCGACTGGCCCGGCTGGATGGAGAAGCCGGACAGCTGCCCCGTGACCGGCGCGCGCAGGTTCAGCCCGTCGAGGCTGGCATGCGCGACCTCCAGGCTGGAGCGCAGCGATTGGGTGGAGGCGCGCTGCTGCGCGAGCTGGCTCGCCTGCAGCCGTTCGTCCGTGGCGCGGCTGCGGCGCAGCACTTCAAGCCGTTGCGCTTCGTAGCGGCGCTGGTCTTCCGTGTCGGCGAATTGCCGCGCGGCGACGAAGCCGCGTTCCGCCAGCGGAGCCTCCCGCTCGTACTGGCGCTGTGCCTTCTGGACGGCGAGTTGCGCCTCCATCACGGCGCGTTCGTTGGCGAGGCGGGTCTGCGCCAGCGCCAGTTCCTGGCTGCGCATGTTGTTGATCTGCTGCTCCACCTCGGTCTGACGGGCGAGGACGGAGAGTTGCAGCTCCGCATTGGAGAGGACCGCGATCAGCTGCCCCTTCTGCAGCATCGCGCCATCCTCCGCCACGACCTGTTCGACCCGACCACCTTCAATGGCGTCGAGATAGACCGTCAGCAGCGGGGTCACGCGCGCGCGCAGCGGAATGAAGTCGCGGAAGCTGCCATTCGTGACTTCGGAAATGGTCAGCCGGTCACGCGCGACCGTCTGGGAATTGCCGGCGGGTGCATAAAGCCAGAACAGTATGCCGAGCGCTGCCACGGCCGCGATGCCGAGCGCTAGCTTCACCGGCAGGGAGAGCTGGTGCCGCGCCACCACCCGATCCATCGCGCTGCCGGTGACTGCCCGATGCGTGGCCGCGGTTCCGCGGTCAAACTGCAGCATCGTCATGCAAGCGGCGGCGCCAGCGAGAAGACGAATTCGGCAGCGGTCTCGGCCCCGTGTCCGGAAATGAACGGTCCTGTCCGGAAATGGACAGGCTCCGTCGTCGGCCAGAGGGCGAGACTGGCGACCAGCACCACCACGAAGACGGCGAGCCACAGGATCGCCGGTGCTGACGGAGGGCGGACAGGAGGTAGAGACATGGAACTGGCTCCGGACAGGCAGATAAGCTTGCCCCGTGCTATTCACGAAGCGTGCCAGTCAGTCCGGAATGTCGTTCGTCGTAAGGTGTCGGCCGGTGGCACGGTTTTTGATTGTTCGTTTTCGAACGCCGATTGTACGAAAGCGAGCACATGAGGAGGGAATTCGGCAGCTGTCTCGTCGTCGACGATGATGAGGATATCCTCACGGCCGCGGCATTGCTGTTGCGGCAGATGTTCGATCGCGTGGTGACGGTGAGCGATCCCGAGGCTGCCTTCGTACAGGCGGCGGAAATCAGGCCGGACGTCATCCTGCTGGACGCGAACTTCGCCCGCGGGGCGACTGATGCCGCGGAGGGGCTGGGGCTGCTGCAGCGCTTCCTGGCGGCCGATCAGGACCTCGCCATCGTGATGATCACCGCCCATGCGGGCGTGTCGATCGCGGTGGAGGCGATGAAGTTCGGCGCCAGCGACTTCGTGTCAAAGCCCTGGTCGAACGAGCGATTGCTGGCGAGCGTGCGGACCGCCGCGACGCTTCGCCGTTCCCGCCGGACCGTGAACGCCGCACCGGATGGTGGGGCCGCTGCCAGCCTGCCCGCGTCGCCGCTGCTCGGCACGTCACCAGCGATGGCTCGCGTGCAGACGCTGATCTCCCGCGCGGCGCCGACCGATGCCAATGTCCTGCTCCTGGGGGAGAACGGCACGGGCAAGGAACTGGCGGCGCGGGCATTGCACCAGCAATCGCGCCGTGCCGATGCGCCTATGGTGACGGTGGACCTTGGCGCCGTGGCAGCGGAGCTGATCGATTCCGAGCTGTTCGGCCATGTGAAGGGCGCCTTCACCGATGCCCGAGCCGACCGCGTGGGTCGCATCCAGGCGGCAAGTGGTGGCACGCTGTTCCTCGACGAGATCGGCAATCTGCCGCTGCACCTGCAGCCCAAGCTCTTGACCGCGCTGGAACAGCGGCAGGTCACGCCCGTCGGCGCCAACCGCCCTGTGCCGGTCGACATCCGCGTGATCGCGGCCACCAACATGACACCGACCATGCTGCAGGACCCGCGCCATTTCCGGGAGGACCTGCTGTTCCGGCTAAACACGATCGAGATCGAACTGCCTCCCCTGAGAGAGCGGCCCGACGATGTGCTGCTGCTGATCGACCACTACCTGGCGCATTATGCCGAACGGTATCGGCGGCCGGAGCCGGCCTTGAGCGACACGGCGAGGCGCGCGCTGGCAGGCTATGCCTGGCCGGGCAACGTTCGCGCGCTGCGCCACGCAGTGGAGCGTGCGCTGATCCTGGGAAGGGAAGGAGAGGCGCTGGAACCCGCCGATTTCTCGCTCAGCCCTGCGCCTGCGCATGTCGCTCATGCCGCAATCGTCCGGCCCGACCGACTGGACGACCTGAACCTGGAACGGACCGAGCGGCGGCTGGTCGAAGCCGCGCTGACGAAGCACGGCTACAACATCTCCTCTGCCGCGGCGGAGCTCGGTCTGTCGCGTGCGGCGCTCTACCGGCGGATGGAGAAGCATGGGCTTTGATGCCCGCTTCACGCTTGCGCTGATCGGTTGGCTTGGCGCGACCTTGCTGGCCCTGATTGCGTTTGCGGCCGCATGCGTCACCCCTGACCTGGTGGCTGCGCGGCTGGTCGCTGGCTTGGCGGTCGGGGGTGCCGTCGCCGGTCTGTGGCGGCACATCAACCGGACCAACCGCACGCTCGCCCGCTTCATGGAAGCGCTGCGTTATCGGGAATTCGCCGCGCGATTCGATGGACGCGGCGGGGCCGAGTTCGCCCGGCTGGGCGCGGCGCTGGATGGCGCCATGCAGGACCTGCAGGGGGAGCGGCTGGCGAGCGAGCGGGAGCTTCGGTTCCTGGAGGCGCTGGTGGACGACACGCCGGTGGCCTTGCTGAAGATCAGCGCGAGCGACGGCGTGACCCCCGCCAACAAGTCGGCCCGCCGCCTCTTCGATGCCCACGACGGCATTCGGCCGGGGGATTTCGCCATCTACGGCGCCACCTTCGCCCAGCAACTGGCCGATCCGGTCGGCGGAAGGCACCAATTGCTGCTGCTGCGCCTGCGCGATGGCCTGCAACGCGCGATCGTGCGCACCGCCGCGCTGGAACGGCTGGGCAGCCCCATCCATATCGTCAGCGTGGAGCCGGTGCAGGGCACGCTCGACAGCGTGGAAGTTGCCGCGCAGACCGACCTGGTACGGGTGCTGACGCACGAAATTCTCAATTCCCTGACACCCGTCATGTCGCTGTCACGCACGCTGGACGTGATCCTGGACACGCCAGAGCCGGACCTTTCCAGCGCGCGCGAAGCGGCAGTTACTTTGTCGCGGCGGACGGAAGGGCTGCGCAATTTCATCGACAGCTACCGGTCGGTCGCGCGATCCCCCGAGCCACGGCCGGTCCGCTTCAACGCCGGACCATTCGCGCACGAAATGGAGCGGCTGTTCCGTGCCGAATGGCCAGGCTGCGAACTTGCGTTAGCGGCGGAGGAGGCGCTGACGCTGCACGCAGATCCCGACCTGCTGGCGCAGGTGCTGATCAACATCCTGCGCAATGCGGCGCAGGCGACGCGGCATCTGGCCAGGCCGCAGGTGCGGCTCACCATCGCCGCAAGCATCGCGGGCGTGCTGATCGAGGTGGAGGATAACGGCCCCGGCATCCCCGAAGGCAGCCGGTCCGACATCTTCCTACCATTCTACAGCACCCGACGCGAAGGCAGCGGCATCGGCCTCAACCTGGTGCGGCAGATCGCCGTCGCGTCGGGCTGGTCGATCGAGGTGACCGGCGGCGACCTTGGTGGCGCGCTGATGCGGCTGGGCCTGCCCGCCGCTCCGTCAGCGGCCGACGTGCGGCAGCGGTAACGGGCCAGCCGGGCCCGGTTCACCCCCAACGGTTGCGTTCACCCGCCTGCTGTCCGTAAGAGTCACGCTCCTCACAGGAGAGACATTATCACTGGAAGCTTGTTCCGCCGTAAGCACGTGACCCCTGACCACGGAGGGCAGCAGGCACTCGCCCGCTCTCTCGGCTGGCCGCATCTGATTGCCCTGGGGGTGGGCGCGATCGTCGGAACGGGTATCCTGACGTTGATCGGCGTCGGCGCGGACAAGGCCGGGCCGGCGGTGGTGCTGGCCTTCGCGGTGGCAGGGGTGATCTGCGCCTGTGCCGCGCTCGCCTACGCCGAGATGGCGACCATGATCCCGGCGTCGGGCAGCGCCTACACGTACACCTATGTCGTCATCGGGGAACTGCTCGCCTGGATCGTGGGGTGGAGCCTGATCCTGGAATATTCCCTGGTCGTCTCCGCCGTGGCGGTCGGCTGGTCCGGCTATGCTGCTCCGCTGCTGCGCGAGACGCTGGGTGTGCCCACCGCACTGATGCAGGGACCCGAACTTGGCGGGATCATCAACCTGCCGGCGGTCGCCATCATCGCCGTCGTCGCCGGCCTGCTGCTGCGCGGGACGCGGGAAAGCGCGACCGTCAATGCGGTGCTAGTGCTGGTCAAGATCGTCGCGCTGGTCGTGTTCGTGATCGTCGCCATGCCCGCTTTCGACACCGCCAACATGGTGCCGTTCAGCCCGTACGGCTTTGCCAAGACCATGGGCCCGGACGGGGTCGAGCGCGGCGTCATGGCGGCGGCGGCGATCATCTTCTTTGCCTTCTACGGCTTCGATGCCATCGCTACCGCGGCGGAGGAGGCGAAGAACCCCGGCCGCGATCTCAAGATCGGCATTGTCGGCTCCATGCTCATCTGTGTCGCCATCTATGTGGCGGTGGGCGGCGCGGCCGTCGGCGCGGTGTCCTATACCCGTTTCGCCAACAGTCCGGAGCCGCTGGCGCTGATCCTGCGCGAACTGGGCCAGCCGCTGGCGGCGCAATACCTGGCCGCGTCGGCGGTGATCGCGCTGCCGACGGTGATCCTCGCCTTCTTCTACGGGCAGAGCCGGATCTTCTTCACCATGGCGCGCGACGGCATGCTGCCGGCCAGCCTGGCGCAGGTGTCGGCGCGCGGCACACCGGTCAGGATCACGCTGTTCACCGCCGCCATCGTGGCCGTGCTGGCGGGCCTGATCCCGTTGGGCGAGCTGGCCGCGCTGGCCAATGCCGGCACGCTGGCGGCGTTCACCGCCGTGTCGGCCTGCATGCTGATCATGCGCCGGCGCGCGCCCGATGCCCGGCGCACCTTCGCCACGCCGCTGCCATGGCTGGTCGGCCCGGTGGCCATCGGCGGCTGCGCCTATCTGTTCTTCAGCCTGCCGGTCCAGACCCAGATCTGGTTCGGCGTATGGAACATTGTCGGCCTGGCGGTCTACTTCCTTTACAGCCGTAAGCGAGCGGTGATCGCCTGAGGCGAGCCGTCCGGAACATGGTCGCCGCCGTCACGTTGGCATTTGCGGCGGTGGATTGAACCTGCGCCTGACGCTTCCGCCCCGATCTGCGCAGCTTCCCGCCGCGCCCGTTCTAGAGACCACGAGATGCATGACCGCGCTGCCGCCCGTCCAAGTGGTTCGTCAGGACCCTGCCGGGCATGATCGCATCGATCCAGGGGTTCATTGACGCGCACAGTGCGGCCATCGGTCTGCTGATCCTGGCGGCGATGTTCGTCGAGTTCCTGCGGGAGCGGTTCCCCGTGACGGTTGTCGCGCTGATCGGCACCTGCGCGTTCCTGGTGACTGGGCTGCTGGACGCGGACGGTTTCTTCGGCACATTCAGCAACAGCGCGCCCATTGCGGTAGGCGCCATGCTGGTGCTGTCCGGCGCGCTGATGCGCACGGGAGCGATCGAGGCCGTCATCAACGTCATCGTCGCCCGGGCGACGCGCCGGCCCCGGCTGGCGGTGGTGGAGGTGTTCGCCGGCCTGCTGGTCGCCTCCCCCTTCCTGAACAACACGCCGGTGGTGGTGATCATGATCCCCATCATGTTCCGCCTGGCGGAAGCGACGGGAATCCCGGCGAAGCGGCTGCTGATGCCGATGTCGATACTGGCGGTGCTGGGCGGCTGCCTGTCGCTGATCGGCACCTCCACAAACCTGATCGTCGACGGCATCGCGCGCAAGGCGGGAATGCCGGCATTCGGCATCTTCGAGATCACGCCCTACGGCCTTGCTGGCGTGATCGCCGGCATTGTGGCGATCCTGTTGCTCATCCGCCTGCTGCCGAGCGATCCGGTGTCGAACGAGAATGCCGGGGCGGGCGCCGACTACCTGACGGAACTGACGCCAAGCGCAGGGTGCCAGTTGATCGATCGGCCTTTGCCGAGCCTGCCCCTGTTCAAGGGCGGTGTGAAGCTGCTGGGGCTGAGGCGCGGTATGGAGACATTGCGCCGCGGACTCGAAGATCGTTTCCTGCGGCGGGGCGACCGGCTGGTCGTACGGGCCAGCGCGGTGGAGCTGATGACGCTGCGCACCAGCCGCGATTTCGAGATCGGCATCGGTGGCCCGACCAGTCCGGCGGCCGATGTGGGCGAAGCGGTGGAGACGATGATCTCCCCCTCCCACCCATCCATCGGGCGGCGATTGGCGGACATCCCGTTCCTCAGCCGGGTGGGTGTCCGCGTGCTGGGCGTGTCGCGCCACAATCACCTGCCCGGTCCGGACCTCGGCAATGCGCGCATCCGGGCGGCCGACCGACTGCTCGTTACCGGGGAGCCACGGCAGATCCAGCAATTGCGGGAGAATCGCAACCTGCTGGGCGTAGATCAGACGCTGACCCGGCCCTTCCGCCGCAACAAGGCCCCGATCGCCATCGGAGCTTTGGCCGTGACGGTGGCGGTCGCCGCGTTCGATCTGGTGCCGATCTCCATCGCTGCGGTCATCGCCATCGGCGTCATCCTGGTGACGCGCTGCATTGATGCGGAGGAGGCGTGGTCGTCGATCGATGGTAACGTGCTGATCCTGATCCTCGCCATGCTGGCGGTCGGCACCGGGCTGGAGCAGGCTGGCAGCGTGGAGCTGATGGTGTCTTGGTTCACCCCGCTGCTCGCCACTGCGTCGCCCACGGCGCTGATCTTCGTGATCTACTTCGTGACGCTGCTGCTGTCGGAACTGCTCAGCAACAATGCGGTCGCCGCGATCGTCACCCCGGTGGTGATCCAGCTGGCGATGGATCTAGGCATCGATGCCCGGCCGTTGATCATCGCCGTCATGATCGGCGCGTCGGCCTGCTTCGCGACACCGATCGGGTACCAGACCAACGCGCTGGTCTACACCGCGGGTGAATATCGGTTCGCGGATTTCGTGCGCATCGGCGTGCCGACCAACATCATCGTGGGGGTGGCCGTGTGCCTCGCCATCGTCGCCCTCGGCTGAGCAGCCGGCAACAAGAATGTCGCGGATGGGCTGTTTTCCGCGCCCGAGTGCGGCAATAGCCCTGCATGTTCACGATTCTCCTGATCTCGCTGGTCGGCGCGCTGTTGATGCCGCTGTTCGCGCGCGTGATCGGCAAAGGTGCGGGCCTTGTCATCGCGCTGCTGCCGGCGGGATTGCTGATCGCCTTCGTTCGCCTCGCCGAGTTCGTGGAGCGGGGCTGGGTGCTGGGCGAGGGGCGGCAATGGGCGCCGATGCTGGGGCTGGACCTGACCTTCCGGCTGGACGGATTCTCCTTCCTGTTCTGCTTGCTGATCACGGGGATCGGTGCGCTCGTCATCATCTATGCCGGCGCCTATCTGACGACGAAGTCGCGGGTGGAGCGCAGTCGGTTCTTCCTGCTGATCCTCCTGTTCCTTTCCGCCATGCTGGTCACCGTGCTGGCGGAGAACCTGCTGGTCATGCTGATGGCGTGGGAGGCGACCAGCATCATCTCGTTCCTGTTAATCGGTTTCGACAGCCGCAGCGCGCGGTCACGGCGGGCGGCGTTGATGGCGTTGCAGGTCACGGCGTTCGGCGGGCTGATGCTGCTGGCCGCGGTGCTGATGATCGGGCACGTTCTCGACACCTATTCGATGGCGGTGGCGATCGACCGGGCCGACCTGCTGGCGGCGAGCCCCTATGGCGGCCCGATCGTCGCCTGCATCCTGATCGCGGCGTTCACCAAATCGGCGCAGTTCCCGTTCCACTTCTGGCTGCCGAATGCGATGCAGGCGCCCACGCCTGCCTCCGCCTATCTTCACTCGGCGACGATGGTGAAGCTGGGCATCTATCTGCTCGCCCGGTTCGAGCCGGTGTTCGCCGCGATCAGCTGGGGCCGGCCGGTCGTGATAACGGTTGCATGCATCACGATGCTGGTGGCCGCAGTGCAGGCGTTGCGGGCGGAAAGCTTCAAGAGTGCGCTCGCCTATTCCACCATCGCCTCGCTAGGCATCCTGACGCTGCTTGTCGGGCTGGACGGTCCGGCGGCGACGGTGGCCATGGTCGGCTTCCTGCTGTCGCATGCCTTGTACAAGGCGGCGCTGTTCTTCTGCGCAGGGTCGGTGTTGCACGCCACGGGGACGCAGCGGCTGCGTCCGACCAGCGGGCTGGTGCGCGTCCTGCCGCTGACCGCCGTGGCGAGCCTCGGCGCGAGCCTGTCAATGGCCGGCATTCCGCCGTTCCTGGGCTTCGTATCCAAGGAATTCCTGTTCGAAGCGCAGCTTGAGAGCAGCTGGGAGACGATCCCGCTGGCAGCGGCGGTGATCGTCAATGCCGTGATGGTGGGCGTGGCCGGGGTCGTCACCCTGCGGCCGTTCTTCCTGGGGCGGCGGGACGGTCAGGTCAGGCAGATCGATGTGCGCCACGGGGAAAGCTTCTCCCTGGTGATGCCGCCGCTGGTGCTGGCGCTGGCGGGCCTGATCCTCAGCCTGGAGCCCGACTGGATGACCCGCGTGGTACTTCGTCCGGCGGTGGCCGCCGTGTACCGTGCGCCCGTGCAGGTCGATATCGCGGTATGGCACGGCATCACTCCGATGCTGCTGCTGAGCGCGGTGGTGCTGACCATCGGGGCGCTGATCGTCCGTTTCTGGCGGCCGATCCACGCCAGGCTGCGGGCGATGGATCGGTTCGACACGCTGGCGGTGGAGCGGATTTGGGAGGCGAGCCTGCGCGGTCTGATCCGCGGCGCCAACGCGATCACGCAGGTGCTGCAGCATGGTGATCTGCGCCGGTATCTGCTGCTGGTGGTTGTCGGCGTCGCGGCGCTTGGCGCGTGGTCAATGGCCGCCGTGGGCCTGCCGCGCCTGCCCGTCGGGGACCCGATCCGGGTCGCCCCGGCGATCGTGGCGCTGGCCGGGC
The DNA here is from genome assembly GCF_039830145.1 of Croceibacterium sp. TMG7-5b_MA50. Taxonomy (NCBI): domain Bacteria; kingdom Pseudomonadati; phylum Pseudomonadota; class Alphaproteobacteria; order Sphingomonadales; family Erythrobacteraceae; genus Croceibacterium; species Croceibacterium sp. TMG7-5b_MA50. The sequence goes on from NZ_CP156082.1 coordinate 3,018,449, forward strand.
TGGGCGGGGGCATCGCGGCGACGCGCGCCGCCAGCCTGCTGGGCGCGATGATCGCGACCGGGCTGACGGGCTTTGCCATCGCGCTGACCTTCATGATGAACGGGGCGCCCGATCTGGCGCTGACGCAGTTCGCGGTGGAGGTGCTGCTGGTGGTACTGCTGACCGCGCTGCTGCTGGCCGTGCCGCTGGCGACGGCGGCTACTCGAAGCCCGCTGATGCGGCGGGTCGATGCGCTGGTCGCCTGTGCCGTCGGCGTCCTGCTGTTCTGCGGCTTCGTCGACATGGCGGCCGATCCGCAAGCATCCCCGGCAAGCGAGTTCTACGGCCGCGCCGCCTATCTGGTCGGCAAGGGGCACAATGTGGTGAATGTCATCCTGGTGGACTTCCGCGCGTTCGATACGCTGGGGGAAACCACCGTGATCGCGATCGCCGCGGTGCTGGCCCGATCCCTGCTGATGACGCGCGGGGGCACCGTGCTGGCAGGTCAGCCGCAGCCGGTGCATTTCTCCCTCATGGTGTCGGGCCGGGTGCTCAGCTGGCTGCTGTTCGCCGCGTCGCTCGTCATCCTGTGGCGTGGTCACGACCAGCCTGGCGGTGGCTTCGTCGGCGGGCTGGTCGCGGCGCTCGCCTTTGCGCTGCTGGCGCTTGCCTATGGCGTCGACTGGGCGGAGCGCGCCCTTCGGGTCCGCCCGCTGACTCTAGTGGGCGCCGGCATGCTGTGCGCGCTGGCGAGCGGCCTTCCCGGCGTGATGGCCGGACAGCCATACCTGACCCACCTGTGGTGGGAGCCTGATGGATGGCTGCCCAAGGTGGGTACGACGATGGTTTTCGACCTGGGGGTGTATCTGGTGGTGCTCGGCGCCGTGCTGACCTTCCTGTTCGGCCTGCAGCGGGAGGCGGCGCGATGACGATCCTCTATGCCTTCGTCGGGGCGGCGATCATCGCCTGCGCCCTGTTCATGATCCTGTCGCGCAATCTGGTGCGGGTGCTGCTGGGCCTGTCCATGTTGGCGACTGGCGCAAACCTGCTGCTGTCGCTGGCGGGCAAGATCCGCAGCGAGCAACCGCCGATCATCGCGGACGGGCAGCAGACCTTGGGCCAGGCGGCCGATCCGCTGGCCCAGGCACTGGTGCTGACCGCGATCGTGATCGGCTTCGCTCTGACCGTCGTCCTGGCCGTGCTGGTGCTGCGTGCATGGCGCGCGGAGAGGTCGGTGGATTCGCGGCAGGTGGAAGCAGCGGAATCCCTCGGCCCGCCGCAGGAGCGGGATCCGACGAATGCCTGACGCGCTGCTGGTGATGACCCCGGTGGCGGTGCCGTTCATCGGCGCCGTGCTTGCGCTGCTCGCACGCGGGCGGCCTGCCCTGACGAGGGCGGTCGGCCTGATCGCGCTGGCGGCGCTTGCGGCACTGTCGCTGGCGCTGTTCTGGCGCACGGCAGGGGGCGTGCGGCTGGTCGGCAGTGTCTTCGGCGGCTGGCCGCAGCCGTTCGGGATCGGCTTTGTCGCGGCGCTCCCGGGCGCGGCGCTGGTGCTGGTCACGGCGCTGGTGGCGCTCGCCTCCGCGATCTATGCACTTGGCGATATCGGGCCGCGTCGCCGCCGTTCCGGCTACGACGCGCTGATGCTGGCCATGATCGGCGCGGTGAACGGCGCCTTCCTGACGGACGACCTGTTCAACCTGTATGTCTGGTTCGAGCTGGCGCTGGTTTCCGCCCTAGGGCTGCTGACAATCGATCGCCGGCGCACGCAGATCGACGGCGCGATCCGCTACGCCACATTCGGGATGCTGGGCGCGACCTTCATCCTGCTCGGCATCGGGATGATGTATGGCAGCACGGGAACGCTGGACATTTCGCGCGCCGCGGCGGCGCTGGCCGATCAGCCGCGCAGTGCCGCCACCGTCATCGCCGCCGCGCTGCTGCTGGGCGGATTCGCATTGAAGGCCGGGCTGTTCCCCTTTCACCTGTGGCTGCCCGCATCCTACCACACGGCGCCCGTGACTGTGGCGGCGCTGTTCGCCGGATTGCTGACCAAGATGGGCTTCTATGCCCTGCTGCTGGTGTTCGCCGGCCTGTACGGAGTGGGTTCGGGCGGCCTTCCGGCGGAACAGCTCATGCCGGCGTTGGGCCTGATCGCGGCGGCGACCATGGTCGTGTGCGCGGCTGGTGCGTTGGCACAGACGGACATGCGGCGGCTGCTGGCCTATCATGTGATCGCGCAGGTCGGCTACATGATGGCGGCGCTGGCCCTGGCCACTCGCGAAGGGCTGGCGGCGGCGGTGTTCTACATGGTCCATTCGATCATCGTGCAGGCCAACCTGTTCCTTGGCGCCGGTCTAATTCGGCGCGCCAGCGGCAGTTGGGACCTGACCCGTACGGGCGGCATGGTGCGGCAGGAGCCGCTATTCGCGCTGCTGTTTGCGGTTCCGGTGCTGTCGCTGGCCGGCATTCCGCCGCTGTCGGGATTCTTCGCCAAGCTTATCATGATCCGCGAAAGTTTCGATGCCGGCATGCCTTGGCTCGGCGCGATCGGCCTCCTGGCCGGGCTGATGACGATCGTGTCCATGGCGCTGTTCTGGTCCGATGCCTGCTGGAAGGACCCGCGCAATGGCCGGACGCAGCGCCCCCTGCCGCGGAGCGGGCTGCTGGCGATGGGCATGCTGTCGGGCGCGACGCTGGCGATCGGGCTGGCGCCGGGCTGGCTGCTGAATGTCGCACGGCTCTCCGCGCGCTCCCTGGGAGAGCTCGGATGATTGCGCTGCGCCGTGCCCGGGCTGTGCTGATGCTGGTGGCGGTGTTCCTGTGGGATCTGGTTGTCGCCTCTCTGGGTGTGGCGCGCATCGTGCTGTCGCCGCGTATCGGTACCTCGCCCGCGATCATCGTGGTCCCGACCGAGCTGGAACGCCCATGGGCGGTGGCGCTGGCGGCGTACTTTGCCTCGCTGACGCCCGGCTCGACCTGCCTGCACGTGTCGGACGATCGGCGCCTGCTGTATATTCACGTCCTGCATACGCCCGATGCGGCCGAATGGGCGGCGCGTTTCAAGCGGCACTTCGTACGCTGGATCAGGGAACTGGAAGCATGACCGCCTTTGTTGCTGTTCTCGGCATCATGCTGGCTGTCGCACTGTGCCTGGCGGGTTGGCGCATGGTGCGTGGCCCAAGCTTCGCCGACCGCTTCGTGGCGCTGGACATGCTTACGGCAGTGGCCGTAGGCTTTGCCGCACTGACGGCGCTGACCACCGGTCGTGGCGCGTTCCTGGACATCGCGCTGGGGGTAGCGCTGATCAACTTCATCGCGACAGCGGGCTTTTCGGTGTTCCTTGAACGCAAGCGGAAGGGGGCCTGAACATGCTGGCGATGGTACTGCAGGGTCTGGGCGCGGCGTTCCTGCTGATTGCCGCGATCGGCGTCATCCGCCTGCCCGACCCGTTGCAGCGCATGCACAGCGCGACGAAGGCGGGCACGCTCGGCACCGCATTGCTGCTCGTGGGTGTGATGGCATCGGGGCAGGTGGACCGCAGTTCGACCGCTTGGCTGGCAATCATCTTCCTGCTTGTGACCTTGCCGCTGGGCGCGCAATTGCTGGCCCGCGGCACCTATCTGTCGGGAACGCGGCTGCAGGGGCTGGAGGACGATCCGCTGGCGGACGAGCTTGGCGACGTGCGCGACCAGCGGCATGACCATGCCGGTCGTGACCTCGGCTGAGCTTGACTCGGCACCCGCAGGTGTCGCCTGAAACCGTTATCCAACCCCTTTGTTCGATTGTGACATGATGCTCGGCTTTCTTCCCCGCCGCCTCGCGATCCTGCCCTGGAAGGTCATCTTCGCGATCACGGGCCTCAGCCTGTTCGGGACAGCCGTGCTGTATTCCGCCGCCGGTGCGTCGATGCAGCCATGGGCCACGGCCCACCTCATGCAGTTCGCCGTGTTCCTGGTGCTGGCGCTGGCGGTGCGGATGATGGGGCTCAATCTGCTGCGGCAGGTGGCGCTGCCCGCCTACGGTGCCTGCCTGTTCCTGCTGCTGCTGGTGGAGATCATCGGGCAGGTCGGCGGCGGCAGCCAGCGCTGGCTGTCGCTGGGGCCGCTGACGATCCAGCCGTCCGAGCTGATGAAGCTGTCCATCATCATGGCGCTCGCCCGGTTCTACGAGATGCTGCCCGCGGCGGAGACGGCGAACTGGAAGGCGACGGGTCTGGCCGCCGCGATCATGGGCGCGCCTGCCGTGCTGGTGCTGGTGCAGCCCGATCTCGACACGGCGCTGGTCCTGATAGTCGCGGGTGCGGTCGTGATGTTCCTGGCCGGTGCGCCGCTGCGCCTGTTCATGCTGGCGGGCGGGGCTGCGGCGGTTCTGGCGCCGCTGGCATATTTCTTCGTTCTCCAGCCATATCAGCAGGTGCGTCTGATCAGCTTCATCGATCCTGAATCCGACCCGCTGGGCGCCGGCTACCACGTCATCCAGTCCAAGATCGCGATCGGTTCGGGCGGCATCTTCGGCAAGGGTTTCCTGAAGGGAACGCAGGGACAGCTGCAATACCTGCCCGAACATCACACCGACCTCGTCTTCGCCACCCTGTTCGAGGAATGGGGCCTGTTCATTGGACTGGGGCTGCTGGCGCTGTATCTGTGGCTGTTCCACTGGGGCTACCGCACGGCGCGCAGGTCCACTTCCCGCTTCGGCAAGCTGCTGGCCGCCGGAGTCACGACGACCGTGTTCTTCTACGTCGCGATGAACATGCTGACCGCGACCGGGGTCACGCCGGTCATGGGCATCCCGCTGCCGTTCATCAGCCACGGCGGTTCGGCCATGATGACGATCATGCTGGCCTTCGGCCTCATCATGACGGTCGAGCGGGAAGAACTGCGCCTGCATGACGAGCGCGAGCAGTTCCGTCTGTGACCCGGTCCTGTCAGGAGGCGGGCGCGCCGGCCGGCAGGTCCGGCATGTCGGCGCTCGTGTCGTGGTCTGGCGTGATCGGCCGGCGTACCCCGAACAGGTAGACGAAGGCCGACGCCGTAACGACCGCAGCCCCGATAGCCAGCGCCGGGACGAAGCTGCCGCTGGCATCGACGACGAAGCCGGTCACGATCGGGGCCAGCGCGCCGCCGATGAAACCGCCGAAATTCTGCAGCCCGCCGAGGGAGGCGACCTGACGGGATGGGGCCACCGCGGACACCAGCGCCCATGATCCCACGCTGGCGACATTGGCCAGGAACACCGCGGCCGAGATGCAGGCGAGGGCCACGGCGTTGCTGGCCACCAGCGCGCCCGGCAGGGTGAAGGCGGCCATGCCGAACATCGCCGCCACGACCAGGTATTTGCGTCCGAGCAGGACGGAACCCGTGCGGCGCACCAGCCAGTCCGACAGCCAACCGGCGACAAGGCAGCCGATGAACCCGCAGAAGAACGGCACAAAGGCGGCGAAGCCCGACTTGATCGTGTCCATGCCGCGTTCGATCTGCAGATAGCTGGGCAGCCAGGTCAGATAGAGCCAGTTGAGGTAGACCGACCCGAAGAAGCCCAGGATCATGGCCCAGGTGGTGCCATGGCGGAACAGCGCGCCCCATTCCGCCAATGCCGGCTTGCGCGGACCATCGGCAGCGCCGTCATCGATGTAAGCGCGTTCTTCCGGCAGCAGGGCCACGTCGGCAGGGTTGCGGTACATGACCCACCAGATCGCGGCCACGAAGAAGCCGGCGATGCCCAGCACCACGAACATTTCCCGCCAGCCCCAGGCGATGATGATGAGGCTGAGCAGCGGCGGCGCCAGTGCGGTGCCGAGTGGGGAGGCGGCGTTGAAGATGCCGGTCGGCATGCCGCGCCGGTCGCGCGGGAACCAGTCGCTGACCACCCGCGCGGCGGCGGGATATTGCGGCGATTCGCCGACGCCCAGCACAACGCGCGCGCCGATGAACGCGCCGAAGCTGCGCACCAGTCCGCAGGCTGCCTGCGCGACCGACCACACGATGATGCCGATCGCCAGCACCACGCGCGGACGGAACCGGTCGATCACCCCGCCGATCGGCAATTGCGCCACGGCGTAGCTCCACGAGAAGGCCGACAGCAGGATCCCCATCTGCCCCAGCGTCAGCTGCATCTCTTCCCGAATGGCGCCGTTGGCGATCGAAAGCGCGCTGCGATCGAGATAATTGAGCGTACCTGTCAGCACCAGCAAGGCGAGGCCCGTCACCTGAAGGCGCCGGAGGCGGGCAGTATGGGCGGCGGGGGAACGGGGTGTGATCACCTGGGCAATCCTTCGAACGGAGCGGTGAAGCGGTACTGGCCCGAACCCACCACCAGCCGCAGGCCCGCTGCCTCGGCGCTGACAGGTCGGATGCCCGGTGCCCCGCGCAGACGGCGGCCACCCTCGCGAACCGCGTCGGGCGTGGCGGTGGGCACGATCACCGTCGCCTCGACCCCGGGCGGGACCAGCACGTCCATGGTCAGCAGCCCGCCGGCACGCTGCCATGCGCTGCGCACCTCGCCATGGATGGTGCGCAGGCTGGCGGTGGCGGAGGTCACGTCCCCGACCGGGCGTGGGGCGATCGTTATCGCACCGGCATCCCGGCGGCTGAAATCCACCTGAATCCCGCCCAGATACCCGAACAGCCAGCCCTCTCCGTGGCCCAGCATGAAGTGGTTGTTCGACTTGGTCGGATCGGCGTCCCACGCCTCCGTCAGCGCAGTCGCGCCGCGCGCGATCTGGTAGCCGTAGCTGGGGCTCTCCGTAACCGACATCATGTCGAACAGCACATCGTCGCGCCCATAGTGCGCCAGCGCGCGCACGACGTAGTGGAAGCCGACATCGCCCGCGGTCACCGCATTGGCGTTGGCCCGAACCGCCTCAACCAAGGCATCCAGCACCGCTGGTTCCCGGCCAGCCGGGACCATACCCAGCGCCAGCGGCATGGCGCAGGCTGTCTGGCTGCCCCGGTCGTAGCTGTTGCGCGCCGAATTGAAGAACCGCCGGTTGAACGCGACGAGCACACGTCGCGCCTGATCGGCAAAGGCCTGCGCATCCGCCGTATTGCCGAACAGTTCGGCAATGCGCGCGGTTGTCACCAGCGCCTGGTACCAGGTAGCCGACCCGGTCAGCGCGCGGTTCGTCAATTGCGAGGCGCCAAGGCTGCCGGGGCCGACATCGTACCAATCGCCCAGTCCAAAATCGACAAGGTCGCCTTCCGCCCGTCCGGCCAGGTAGTCGAGGTAGCGGCGCATCGCGGGGTAGCCGGTGGCAAGCGGCTGCGGATCGCCGTAGCTCTGATACGCCGCCCATGACGCCAGGATCACCGCCGCGCCCCATTCGGGCGAGTTGCGGGCATCAAGATCCCGGCCCTGCGCATCCAGGAACGCAACATATTCGGGCGCGATGCCGGGCACCATGCCATCGGCTCGCTGCGTGTCGTTGATGTCGTCGACCAGCTTTTCGTACAATGCCGCGCTGTCGCGATTGTACATGATGGTCGCGGCATTGAGGTGTGTCTGTTCCAGCCAGGCCAGCTTTTCGCGGTGCGGGCAGTCGGTCAGGATGCTGAAGGAATTGCTGACCACGGCCCGCTCGATCAGCGAATGGATCTGGTTGAACAGTGGCTTGCTGCAATCGAAGGTGCCGACCCGCGGCAGGTCCGAAAACAGGAACTCGCCCTGGATCGTCATCACCTGCGGTATTTCGGCTCCGCCGCCCGTCGGTATTGCGCCTTCGACTTGGATGTAGCGGAAGCCGTGATAGGTGAAGCGCGGCACGAACCGCTCCTCCCCCGACCCCGCCAGAGTGTATTCGTAAGTGACCCAGCGGCCCGGCCCGGCATTGAAGCTGCGCTGGAACACCAGCCCGTCCGGCCCCAGCACCTCCGCCGGGGTGAACCGCACCTTCATGCCGGCAGGCCCGCGCACGACGATATGTGGCCGGCCGGAGAAGTTCTGGCCGAGATCGTAGATGAAGATGCCGGGCTTCGCCTCCGTCACGGCAATCGTCGTGAAGCGTTCGTGGACGATTACCGGCGGGACGGCCTGGGCCTTCAACCGTCCCGCCGGGGCGCCGGCCGGCAGCACTGGCGTCCAGCCGGCAACAGAAGCGCCCGGCAGGTCCCAACCGACCTGTTCGCGCCGGGCGTCGACATCTTCCCCGCCATACATGGAGGAGAACAGGATGGGTCCGTCGCTCGTCTCCCACTCGGCGTCGCTGGCGAGATGGCTGGTGGTGCCGTCCGGGCGGAGGAGCGTCATCTGCAGCAGCAGCTTGGGCTTGCCGTAGCTGTCGACGAATTTGGACTTGCGGTCCGCCTTGCGTTCAACGTTGAACATGCCGTTGCCCAGCATCACGCCCAGCATGTTGTCGCCCGGCTGCAGCAGGTCGGTGACGTCATACGTCGAATAGAGAACAGTCCGATTGTATTCGGTCCAGCCGGGATTGAGCACGCTGGTCGTGACCGCGTGGCCGTTCACCGTCAGCTCGAAATGGCCCATTCCGGCGAGCGAGATGATCGCCCGCGCCGGTCTGTCCGGCAGGATGAAGCGGCGGCGCAGGAGCGGCAGCACCGTCTCCTCCGTCGACAACGGCCCATCGGGGCTTCGGCCACGGAAATGCGCCGGCACCACTCGGTCGGGTCTGGCGGCGATCCATTGTCCACGCCAGTCCGACGGGGCGAGCAGACCGGTGGCGAAGGTCGCGGGCGTGCTCCAGCGCGTGGTGCCCGCCTGATCGATGGTCCCGACCATCCAGTGATAAGGCGTGTGCGATGTCAGCGGCAGCGGGTCGTCCGGTTGCGCCCGCGGCAGGCGGGTCACCAAGTCGCCGCTGTCCCACACATCACCTTGTCGCTGCAGCAGCAGATCAGGCGTGCTGGCCACCAGCACGCGCATCCGCGCGGCATGCTGCCCGCGCCGATCACCCGCAGCCGCCAGTTCCCAGCAGAAGCGTGGCCGCAACGTATCGATACCCAGCGGATCGAACAGCCACTCGCACCGCAATCGTTGCGCCGAGAGGCCGCCGGACTCGTCCGCCTGTTGCGCCCGTACCGCCAGCGGGGTGACGGCCAGCGTGCCGCCGACCAGCGCCATGGCCTGCCGGCGGTCGACGAGCGGGACGATCCCTTTCACGCGGCGGCGCGCGACGCGGTCTTGGTAGCGGCGATCCTGGCGCGCGCGTTCCCGATCGCGGCGACGATGTTGTCGAGCAGGGGATCGATTGCCCACACCTGTTCGCGCACGTCGCCCGGCAAGGATCGTGTATGGGTGGAGGCGAAGGTGCCGATCCGCTGATGGTACAGCTTGGCGATGGTGGGATAGCCGAACGCCTCGCACATGGAGCCGAGCGCCAGCATTGGCGCGATCTCCGCCGCGATGTCGGGCTGCGCCTCCCCATGGTCGAGCAGCCAGCGATAGAGGTCGGGCGCGAAATTGGCGAAGATGCCGCAGAAGCCGCGCGCACCCGCCTTCATCGCGTCGAAAGCGATGGCGGCATTGGCGTTGCTGATCGCCAGCGGCGTGCCGGCGACGATATCCAACCGGCGACGGATGGTCGGCAGGTCGCAGGACACGTCCTTCAGCAGCACGAAGCGGCCGGTCTGCGCGAAGTGGCGCAGCTCCTCGTCAGTCAGCAGACGACGGGCAGGGCGCGGGCATTCGTAGAAGCCCAGCGGCAGGTCGGCCGGCACCTCGCCCATCAGCCGCTCCGCCCGCTCGATCAGCGTACCGGGAGTGCCAGGCGTTTCCAGCCGGTTGGTGATCAGGATCAGCGCATCGGCGCCGATATCCGCCACGGCGCGCAGATCGGCCGCTTGTCCGGCATGATCATCCGACACGTGGCCCGACACCACGACCGGGATACGGCCGCGTGTCGCATCGACGACGATACGCGCGACCTCCCGCCGCTCGTCACGGTCGAGGAAGAACATCTCGCTCGACAGGCAGACCGCGAACAATGCGCTGGCGCCATGGTCGATGTACCACTCGACCAGTCGCTCCAGCCCCTCGCGGTCGACCTGTCCCGCGTCGGTGAACGGCGTGATCATCACCGGGATCACGCCATTGGTCGGGCTGCCCATCCTCTTCCCTCCTGCCTGTTCCGCAGGGTTCTGGCCGCGCAAGTCATGCCCGCTGCGCCGTACCCTGTCAGTCAGCTATTGCCGCATATCAGCAGATGAACCGGCCCGGCACAAGGTCATTCTGACAGGATGCTGTCATTTCTCTTGTAAGTCACTGCGCATGTAGATTACAGGTTAGGTGACAGGATGCCACTGGCGCCGAAAGGCGGAACAAGGCGGCACAAAGTCAGGGAGACAGGCATGGGCAGGATGTCGACGGCGCGGCTTTACGGGGCGAGCGTCATGGTTCTGGGGGCGGTGCTGGTCGGCGCCGCCCCGACGATGGCGCAGCAGCAGACCGGTGGAGAGCAGCAGGCGCAGGTGACGCCGGCAGACGATGATGTGGAGGATACCGGCAGCATCGTCGTCACCGGTTTCCGGTCCAGCCTGGCCGCCGCATTGGTCGACAAGCGCGAGGCGAGCGGCGTGATCGACGTCATCAAGGCGGAGGATATCGCCAAGTTCCCCGACGCTAACCTGGCGGAGTCCCTGCAGCGCGTACCCGGCGTGGCGGTGCAGCGCGAAGGAGGCGAGGGGCGGACCATTTCCGTGCGGGGGCTCGGCGCCGACTTCACCCGCGTCCGCCTGAACGGGATGGAGGCGCAGGCGGTCTCCACCGGCCCCATAGGCCTGGTGAACCGCGGACGGGGCTTCGACTTCAACGTCTTCGCGTCCGAGCTGTTCAACGAATTGGTCGTGCGCAAGACCTCCTCCGCCCAGGTGGAGGAGGGATCGCTGGGCGCGACGGTGGATCTGCGGGCGGGCCGCCCGTTCGACTACCGGCGGGGCTTCACCCTGGTGACCACGGCCAAGGCGAACTACAACGACCTGTCTGAAAAGTTCAATCCACGGCTGGCCGGCCTGCTGTCTGACACCTTTGCCGACAGCACGATCGGCGTGCTGGTGTCGGGTGCGTACAGCAAGACGTTCAAGGCCAGCGAAGGATACAATTCCGGCCAGTGGGATACGATGGCCTCCAACGGCGGGTTCTGCGACCCGCGCCGCGTGCCCACCGCTACCAACCCCAGTGCCTGCTACAACCAGTTCCCCACCGGCATCACGCCCGCGCAGCTGACCTCCACCCAGATCTTCCACCCGCGCTTCCCGCGCTACGGGACCTGGGACCTAACCAACGAGCGGTACGGCTTCACCGGCGCGCTGCAATGGGTACCCACTGAGCGGACGCAGCTGTCGTTTGACGCACTGTACTCGCGCCAGCGGCAGATCCGCCAAAATTACTGGATCAACGCCATCGGCTTCAACCGTGGCCTGAACCAGCAGGGCAAGCCGGAGATGGTGTTCCGCCAGGCCGAGATCCGGGACAACGATCTGGTCTATGCCGTGATCGACAATGTGGACCTCCGGTCGGAGAACGAGCTGTTCGACGGTATCGCCACCTTTCGCCAATTCGGGCTGGAGCTGACGCACGAATTTACCGACCGCTTCAGCCTGCGTGCCCATGTCGGCGATTCCCGTAGCGAGCTGGACGAGGATCAGCTGCTGCTGCAGGCGGACCGGATCAATTCGCAGGGCTTCGTCATCGACATGCGCGACAGCAAGCGCCTGCCGGCGGTGAACTACAACTTCAACACGCTGGACCCCAACGCCTATTACATCGGGCCCGTGGTGAAGAGCCCGTTCAGCAATCCGGCTTCCGCCACGACGGGCCGCACCGGACCCGACCTGCGCATCCGCCCGCAATATGTGGAGAACCGCTTCCGCCAGGCATCGGGTGACCTCAGGTGGGAAGTCATGGACGAACTGACGCTGCTGTTCGGCGGCAATTACCGCACGTTCGAGGTCAGCTCGGACGCGCAGCAGCTGCGTGACGAGGCGGGCACGCCGCCGATCCCCGCCGGTACGAAAATCGCCGACTTGCTGATGCCGGTGCGCGGATTGCAGCAACTGGACGTGCCGGACGTGGTGCCGCGCAATTGGCTGGTGCCGAATGTGGAGGCGTTCGATCGGGCGTTCGGCATCCTGTCCAACGCCGGCCGTTACGAGCTGACCCGCGACATCCCCGCCGCGCGCGCCAGCATCTGGTCCGTCCGGGAGGAGGATACCGCCGCCTATCTGCAAGCGGACTTCAACGTGGAGATCGCGGGTCTGCCAGTACGCGGTGATCTGGGCGTCCGCTACGTCCATACAGGGCAGCGTTCCACCGGCTTCCAGGAGGCGGCGGGCACGGGCGTGCTCGTCACGGTGGAGCGGTCATACGAAAACTGGCTGCCCGCGCTGAATCTGGCGGTAGAGCCGGCGGACGAGGTGGTGCTGCGCTTCGCCGCTTCGAAGGTGATGTCGCGTCCGGCGCTTAGCCAGCTGATCCCCAGCGGATCGGTCAACGCCACCGGCGGTGGGCGGCTCGTGACTTCGGGCAATCCGTTCCTGGACCCCATCACCGCGGATACGTTGGACGCCACCGCCGAATGGTACTGGGCGCAAGGAGCGATCGCGTCGGTCGGCTTCTTCTACAAGGACATCGGCACCTACATCCAGACCTTTCGGGAGACGCGGCCGTTCAACACGTCCGGCCTGCCCGACAGTGTGCTGAACGGCACGTCGGCCTTGCCGACGGACCTGTTCGACTTCTCGCAGCCGGTGAACACGGAAGGCGGGCCGCTGAAGGGTGTGGAGCTGAACTTCCAGGCGCCGTTCCGCTTCCTGCCGGGCGCGCTGGCCAATTTCGGCGTGCTGGCGAATTACACCTACACCGATTCCAAGATCACCTACATCATCAATGCCACGACCGGCGCCACGTCGCAGCTGCCGCTGGTCGGCCTGTCGAAGCATTCGGCCAACGGCACGCTGTATTACGAGGATAGCCGTCTGTCGGCCCGCGCGTCGGCCAATTACCGATCCAGCTTCGTGCGCCAGGTGCCGACGCGCGGCGGGCAGGACAGCACGGCGACGGGCAGCCAGTTCAACGTCGACGCCTCCGTCAGCTATCGCCTGACGGACAGCCTGACGCTGTCGCTGGAGGGACTGAACCTGACCGATACCTATGAATTGTACTATGAGGACTCGGTCGCACAGCGACCCGAGGCATATCGCCATTATGGGCGGGAGTTCTATCTGGGTGTGAGGTACGATTTCTGATGTGGAACGGGACTGCCCTGCCAGCCTCAATGCCGGTTGGACGCCGCGCCGGAGCGGCTGATCAGGCGCTGCCGGCTCTGCCACAGGTGCCAGCGCATCGCGAGTTCGGCTGCCTTCTCGTCACGCGCGCGGATCGCGCGCAGGATGGCGGCGTGCTCCTCCACGTCCGTGACCGGCGCCTCCCCCGATCGGCTGAGCGCGAGGCCGGCGCTCATCCCCTGCACGATCACCTCCGCGATGGCGGCATAGGTCTGCGGAAAGAAGTCGTTGTTGGTCGCCTCCATGATGACGCAGTGGAAGGCATGGTCGGATTCGTGTGCCGGCGCCTTGGTCAGCGCGGCGATCCGGATCTCCTCGAAATGGCCGTCCAGCGCGGCGAGCTGTTCGGGCGTGCGGCGCTGCGCGGCCAGGGCGGCGGCCGCAGGTTCGAGGACCGAGCGAACTTCGAAGATGCCGATCGCGGGGGCCAGCGCCTCCCCCGGCAGGTACTGCACCAGCCGTTCCGCCGGGCGTGTGCGCAGATACGACCCGCTGCCCGGACGGGTGGCGATCAGCCCGTCGCTGTTCAGGCGGGACAGGGACTCGCGCACGACCGGGCGCGACACGCCGAAGCGGCGGGCCAGCGCCTCCTCCCCCGGCAGCTTGTCGCCTTCGACCAGCGCCTGATCGATTATCATGGCGATGATCTGGCCATAGATGCGGTCGGCAAGCCGACTGCCCGGTACGTCGTTCACGGCGATATCTCTCCTGCGGCCGGGGGGTGGCGGCGGCACCCCCTGCCATATGGCACGACGCCGCGTTTGTCAGGGCCGCGTCGGGCAATGGTGGCTGCATGAGCGAGAGTGACGCGGCGGTGATTCGGTTGCATGCCGATGACGACGTGGCGGTGGCCACGGGCAAGCTGCCGGCCGGGACGCCGGTCGCGGGTGACGCAGGCGTCTTGACCCGCGCCGCCATACCCGCCGGGCACAAGGTGGCGCTCCGCGCCATCGTCGTCGGATCACCCGTCAGCAAATATGGCCAGGTGATCGGCGTCGCGACGCAGGACATTGCCGCCGGCGATCATGTCCATACGCACAATCTGGCGATGTCTTCGGCCCGCGCCGGCGCGGAACGGCGTGAGTGGCGACCTCCCGCCCAGCCCCCTTGCAATTTCATGGGTTTTCGTCGCTCCGACGGGCGTGTGGGTATCCGCAACTACGTCGCGGTGCTGACTTCGGTTAATTGTTCGGCGACGGTCGCCCGCCACATCGCGGAGGCGGCCGAGCGGCAGGGCCTGCTCGCCCGGTTCCCCAACGTTGATGGCATCGTGCCAATTACCCATGCCAGCGGCTGCGGCATGGCCTCGTCGGGCGAGGGGTACGACGTGCTGATGCGTACGCTGTGGGGCACGGCGGCCAACCCCAACTTCGCCGCCGTGCTGGTGGTGGGCCTCGGGTGCGAAGTGCTGCAGATTGCCCGGCTGACGCAGCAGGCTGCATGGCGGCCGCAGGCCTCCGTACGCTCGCTGACGATCCAGGACACCGGCGGCACGCGCCGTTCGATCGAGCGTGGGCTAGGGGAATTGGCGGACATGCTGCCGGAGGTGGACGCGCAGCGCCGGACGGAGGTGCCCGCGGCGGAACTGGTGGTGGGACTGCAATGTGGCGGGTCTGATGGCTGGTCAGGGATCACGGCCAATCCCGCGCTGGGCCATGCGGTCGACCGGCTGGTCGCGCTGGGCGGCACGGCGCTGCTGTCTGAAACGCCGGAAATCTACGGGGCGGAGCATCTGCTTTACGCGCGCGCCGACGATGCCGTTGCCGCCAAGCTGCGTGCGAAGCTCGACTGGTGGGAAGAGTACACGACGCGCCTCGGCGCGGAGATGGACAACAACCCGTCCCCGGGGAACAAGGCCGGTGGGCTCACCACCATTCTGGAAAAGTCGCTGGGCGCCGTGGCCAAGGCGGGGACCGCACCACTGGTGGATGTGATCGGTTATGCGGAGCCGGTCCGGCGGCGGGGTCTGGTGTTCATGGACAGCCCCGGCTTCGATCCCTGCTCCGCGACGGGGCAGGTGGCATCGGGGGCGACGATGATCGTGTTCACCACGGGGCGCGGGTCGGCCTTCGGCTACAAGCCATCGCCCTCGATCAAGCTCAGCTCCAACACCGCCATTTACGAACGCATGCGCGACGACATCGATCTCGATTGCGGCTCGATCGTCACCGGCGGCGCGACGATCGCCTCCAAGGGCGACGAGATCCTCGACCTGATGCTGGCCGTCGCATCGGGGAAGCGGACCTGCAGCGAGGAACTCGGTTATGGCGGCGCCGAATTCGTGCCGTGGCAGATCGGGGCGGTGATGTGACGACATTGATGACGGAATTGTCGGAGGCACCATGCTGATCGGTATCGACCCGCTGCTCGGCCCCGAACTGCTGGCGGTCTTGCGAGCCATGGGTCATGGTGACGAGATCGCCATCGTCGATGCGAACTTCCCCGCCGCGGCCACGGCGCGTCGCCTGATCCGTGCCGACGGCCTGCCGCTGACCCGGATGCTGGGCGCCATCCTTGGCGTGCTGCCGCTCGACCGGTCGGACGAGGCCGCCTTCACCATGCAGGTGATCGGCGACGCGACCGCTGTCCCGGATGCGGTCGCCGACATTTGCCGGCTGGTGGCGGCCGCCGGGGACACGCGCCCGGTTGGCACACTGGAACGGCATGCCTTCTATGCGCGCGCCGCTGGATGCTTCGCCATCGTGGCGACTGGCGAGACCCGCCTTTATGGCAATGTGATCCTGCGCAAGGGCGTCGTCGAAGCGCCCGGCCTTTCTGATGGAGATGATGCATGACGAGCCGGCGGACCCTGATAGTCGGTGCCTGCGCACTGGCGCTGCTCCCCGTGATCTCCATGGCGGACGAAGCGCCCGCAACCGCCGCCCTGCCGTCGGCCGTGCAGGCGATGGAGTTCATCTACGACGAGGCGCCTTACCCGCAGAGCCACGCCTCCACAATTGTGCAGACCCGCACCGGCACCATCGCCGCCGCCTGGTTCGGCGGGACGCATGAACGCCATCCGGACGTCGAGATCTGGTTCGCCCGAATGGAGGGCGATGGCTGGGGCACGCCGGTGTCGGTGGCGGACGGCGTGCAGGCCGACGGCAGTCGCCTGCCGACCTGGAACCCCGTGCTGTTCCAGGAGCCCGCCGGCCGGCTGATGCTGTTCTACAAGGTCGGGCCAAGCCCGCAGGAATGGTGGGGCATGCTGCTGACATCCGACGATGACGGTGCGACCTGGAGCGAGCCGACCCGCCTGCCCGACGGCGTTCTGGGCCCGATCAAGAACAAGCCGGTGATACTGGCGGATGGCACCTGGCTGTCGCCGTCCAGCACGGAGGTAGCCGATGGTGGGGGCTGGACCATGCACTTCGAACGCAGCACCGATGCAGGCCGGAACTGGACGGTGATCCCGGTGGCCGAGCAGGCGCATGTCTTTGACGCGATCCAGCCCAGCGTCCTGTTCCTGCCGGACGGACGGTTGGAGGCGGTCGCGCGCACGCGTCAGGGGGTGGTGGCCGCGACCTTCTCCACCGACAACGGTTTGAGCTGGAGCGCGCCGATGCCGGTGGACCTGCCCAATCCCAATTCCGGGACGGACGCTGTGACCCTGGCCGATGGGCGACAACTGATCGTCTACAATCACTCGGCCCATTCGCCGCAGACGCCGGGCAAGGGTGTGCGTTATCCGATCAATATCGGGCTGTCTGATGACGGTGTGCGTTGGCGCAATGCGCTGACGCTGGAGGATGCGCCGCTGCAGCATGGCTATGCCTATCCCGCCGTGGTGCAGGCCCGGGATGGCATGGTCCACATCACCTACACCTATGATCGCCGGCGCATCCGGCACGTGGTGGTCGATCCTGCGCGCCTCTGACCGGGACCGGGTCAGGTCGGTTGTAGCGCGCCCGAGGCGATGACCTCTCCCGTCGGGGTGCCGGTGGGCGATCCGCCAAGGGGCTCGATGGAGATCGCAATGATCTCGTCAGCCTGCAGCGACAGGTCCGCATCGATGCGGATCGGTGCCCGCTCGCCCGCGGTCAGAAGGCCTAACGCCCGCGGCACGTTGTCGCTGCCGATCCGCCACAGCTCCGCCGCGCGGTCCTCCGGCACGGAGATGGTGGCGGTCAGCCGCAGCGTACGGGTCTGGCGGTCGAACACCGCCGCGACGGGCTCCCGTGCGGTGCCTTCGCCCGGCGCGAGGATCGCCACCAGCGGCGGGGCGGCCGGTGTGACGACCGGGACCCTGACTACGCGCTCGATCGTCCTGGGCGCCGGCACCAGCAGCACCGCCGCCAACGATGCTGCTAGCGCGCCGGCCAGCGCACCACCTGCGAACCACGGCAGCCGCCGTCCGCCGGTGGCTGTCGGCGCGGCGACCGGCGTCGCCAGGCCGGCCTCGATCCGGTTCCACATATCAGCCGGTGGAGCGGCCTCGGTACCAGCGGCGGACAGAGCCCCGCACCGTTCCCGCCACCATGACACTTCTGCGGCGAAATCAGGCTCCGCCCGCAGGCGTGCCTGCGCAACGGCGAGGTCGGGGCCTTCCAGCAGGCCGAGCGCCAGTTCGGCGGCGAGTGTCTGATCGTCAGGCGACATCGGTCAGGCACTTCCGCAATTGCAGCAATCCACGCCGCACGGTGCTTTTCATGGTGGCCAGCGGCACGCCTTCGCGCCGGGCCAGATCGCTGTAGGTCAGTCCGCCCAGGAACGCCGCCCGGATCGCCAGGCGCGGCTTGTCGTCCAGCACCTCCAGGCATTCATGCAATTGCCGGGCATCTTCCTCCGCGATCAATATCATGTCGACCGGCGGCGCGTCGTCGGCCTGTTCGGGCGTCCTCGTCCCTTCGGCGTCCCACTCCGGCTCGGCCACGACACGGACGTTGGCACGGCGCCAGTCGATCGCGCGATTGCGGGCGATGGTCGCCAGCCAGGTGATCGGGCTGGCGCGGCCGGCCTCGTACCCCGGTGCCCGCCGCCAGACCAGCAGGTACACCTCCTGGAGCACGTCCTCTGCGGCCTGCCGTTCGCCGCAGATGCGCAGGCAGATGCCGAACAGCTTGGCCGACGTCATCTCGTAGACCTGGCGGAATGCGGACGTATCCTGGAGGCCGGTGGCGATCAGCGCCCGCTGCAGGGCGGCGCGGCGGGACTGGTCAGGCGGGGCCGGCGATGATGCGACAGGTGCGGTAAAGCCGTCACTTTCCGTCGCCATCTGCTTTTCTGCTCACAATTGCATCCGCAACGATATGCGGTTCGTAACTTACAATGCCCGCACGCGTAGAACCGTTCCCCCCAACCCGATGCGGGTAACAGGGAGAAGCCAATGACGTCGCAGCAAGAGCAGGTGATTGACGCCTTTGAGGCGCGGGCAGAGCGACGTGCCGATCGCCGCGCATTCTTCACCGCCGCGCTGGGCGCCGCCGCTGTCGGTTCCGCCTTCGCCTATTCCGATCCGGCGGCGGCGCAGTCGGTGACGGATGCGGACGTGCTGAACTTCGCGCTGAACCTCGAATATCTGGAGGCGCAGTTCTACCTCTATGCCGTCAATGGATCGGGCCTGCCGGCGAACCTCACCACCAGCGGATCGGGCGCGGCCGGCGGCACCGTCACCGGCGGCGCGCGGGTGGACTTCACCAGCGATCCGCTGACCGGCGCCTATGCGCGGGAGATCGCGGCGGACGAGCAGGCGCATGTCGCCTTCCTGCGCACCGCGCTCGGGTCCGCCGCTGTGGCGATGCCGAACATCAACATCTCGGGTGCGGCCGATGGCCCTTTCACCGCAGCGGCGCGAGCGGCCGGCGTGGTCCCGGCAGGGGGTGTCTTCAATCCCTATTCAACGCCCGAGAACTTCTTGTTGGGCGCCTTCATCTTCGAGGATGTGGGCGTCACCGCCTACAAGGGTGCGGCCCCGCTGCTGACGAACAAGACCTTCCTGGAGGCGGCCGCCGGCATCTTGGCGGTGGAGGCATATCACGCCGCGATCGTCCGCACGACGTTGTACGGCAAGGGCATCGAGGCGCTGGTCACCGCGACCGAGCAGATCTCGACCGCGCGCGATACGCTGGACGGCACGCCGGCCGACGACGCGATCCGCGGGATCGGCGCGGATGACGATCAGGGCATCCGTCCCAGCGGCAGCGGCGCGACGCTGACCGCCAACATCGCTCCGCTCAACAACAATGGCCTCGCCTACAGTCGGACCACCGGCCAGGTGCTCCGCATCGTCTACCTCAATGCGGGTACGACCACGATGGGCGGCTTCTTCCCCAACGGCGTGAACGGCACGATCCGCTCCACCACCTGAGCGGCGCTTCGCCGATCCGTTCACGACCAGTTTACAGGGAATTCACACCATGATCGATCCGAAGACCGCACTCGAAATCCTCGCTGCCAGCGACGTTCGCCGCACAGCGCGGCGCAAGTTCCTCAAGATCGCCGGGGGCAGCACTCTGGCCGTCAGTGGTGCGGCCATGCTGGCCGGCTGCTTTGACGACGACGACGATGAAGACAACAATCCGACGCCCGCACCAACCCCGGCACCGACCAGTTCGGCACCGAGCGACAGCGACATTCTGAACCTGGCTCTCAACCTCGAATATCTGGAAGCGCAATTCTACGCCTTTGCCGTCACCGGTGCGGGCCTGCCAGCCAACCTCACCGCCAGCGGCTCGGGCGCAGCGGGCGGTACGGTAACCGGCGGCGCGCCGGTAAACTTCTCTGGCGACCTTGTGGTCGGCGCCTATGCGCGGGAAATCGCCGCCGACGAACGCGCGCATGTCGCCTTCCTGCGCACGGCCTTGGGCAGCGCCGCGGTGGCGATGCCGAACATCAACATTTCCGGCGATGCAAACGGCGCCTTTACCGCGGCTGCGCGCGCCGCCGGGGTTATCGGTGCGTCGGAGACGTTCAATCCCTACGCCTCGGTCGAGAACTTCCTGCTCGGCGCCTATCTGTTCGAGGATGTGGGCGTCACCGCCTACAAGGGCGCCGCACCGCTGCTGACCAGCAAGGTGTATCTGGAGGCGGCGGCCGGCATCCTAGCGGCGGAGGCGTATCACGCCGGGCTGGTGCGCACGGTGCTGACCGCCAAGGGTATGACCACCACCTCCCTCGTCACGGCGGCGGGACGGATATCGGACGCGCGTGATGTGCTGGACGGCACGCCGGGCGACGATCCGATCAAGGGCATCGGCAACGATGGCGACCAGGGTATTGCGATGACGGGCAGTGGCGCCACGCTGACGTCCAATATCGTGCCGGCCAACGTCAACGCCATCGCCTACAGCCGCACCAGTCCGCAGGTGCATAACATCGTCTACCTCAACGCCACCGGCGCCAACCGGAATGGCGGCGGGTTCTTCCCCAACGGCACCAACAATCCGAACGCAGCGTTGCGCGTCGGATTGTAAGGGCCGGATGATCCAACAGGCAGGGCGGCCAGCCCGTCCTGCCTGTTCGGTGCCGGCGCGCGCTTGAATGCGGCGTTTCCGCCCCAATATGCCCGCCTTTGATAAAGCCGGCCTCGACCGGCACGGGGAGCGGCATGGCACGCGACAATTCTGAAGTGACAGGGGCATCGGGGATCGACGCCGAGGACGAGGCGCAACTGGGCGACCGGAAGTTCTACCGTGCGGAGCAGGAGGCAGATTTCGCCGACCAGCAACCGCAGCATACGCCGCAGACAGCCCATCCCGCCTACCGTCTCGCCTTTCGCGATACCGATTTCCTGCTGCGCGACGAGCTGCGGCCCGTGCGCTTCCAGCTTGAGCTGATGAAGCCGGAGATGCTGCTGGACGAGGCGCGCGTCGGCTCCACCCTGGTGATGTACGGCTCCGCCCGCATCCCGCCGCCCGAATCCGTCGAGATCGCGCTGGCCGGGGCGAAGGATCTGCCGGCGGACGAGCGCGAGGTGGTGGAACGGCTGGCGGCTAAATCGAAATACTACACCGAAGCGTATCGTCTGGCCCGTGCCGCGACGGAACGTTCGATCATCGAGGATGGGCGTCGGCAATTCGTGGTCTGTTCGGGCGGTGGCCCCTCGATCATGGAGGCGGCCAATCGCGGCGCGTCCGATGCGGGCGGCGAATCGATCGGTCTCAACATCGTGCTGCCGCACGAGCAGGCGCCCAATCCGTATGTGACGCCGTACTTGGCGTTCCAGTTCCACTATTTCGCGTTACGCAAGATGCACTTCCTGATCCGCGCGAAGGCGGTGGCGGTGTTCCCGGGCGGGTTCGGCACCTTCGACGAGATGTTCGAGCTGCTGACGCTGATCCAGACCGGCAAGATGAAGCCGATCCCCGTATTGCTGTTCGGGCGGGAGTTCTGGACCCAGGTCATCGACTTTGACGCGCTGGCGCGCGAAGGTGTTATTTCGCGTCGTGATCTCGACCTAATCACCTGGTGCGAGACAGCGGAAGATGCCTGGCGCGCGATCGCCGAATTCTATCGCCTGGACCGCTGACCTTGACCGGAGGCGACGGCTTGGCTAAGCGCGCCGCTTTCCTGCGGGTCTTGGCCCGGGGTGATTCTGCAACCACAATCCATGCTTATCCGGCCCGCGTTCGAATTTCAGGGGGCGCGCCGGCAGGAACACAAGGACGAACATGGCCAATACGCCGCAAGCCCGCAAGCGCATCCGTCGCAACGAAGCCCGTGCCGAGATCAACGGCGCGCGCGTCAGCCGTATCCGCAGCTTCGTGAAGAAGGTTGAGACGGCGCTGGCCAGCGGCGACAAGTCCGCTGCGCAGACTGCCCTGCTGCAGGCGCAGCCGGAACTGGCGCGCGGCGTTGCCCGCGGCGTGGTCCACAAGAACACCGCCGCTCGCAAGATGAGCCGGCTGAGCAAGCGCGTCGCCGCGCTCTGAGACCAGGCTGATTCGGCACTCTGTCGGGTGCCGGATGGGCCGGTCACGGAACGGAAAAAGAACGGGGTCGGTGGTCTGCCACCGGCCCTTTTTCTTTGTCCGCGAGCCATAGGCCCGGCTGCTGCGGCGACTCCGCACAAATCCGCGATTCGCCAAAGTGTCACATGCAAAAGTGTGTTAAAACAGGCACTTGAACGTACGCCTGCGGCTTTGCGGGTGGTCAATGGCCTATTTTTGCATTTATTTGAAAGCCGGCTCTTGCCCGCTCCGCCGCCCGCTTCATAACGGGCGACGGACCGGGGCGAAGCTGCGGTTCCATCATGGAAGATGTGCTGCGATCTCCCCCGCTGTCCTACGCGGTTTGCGGGAGGGGCGGAGCATTGCCGGGCGTCCGGCGGCCATGATCGGATACCGTATCGGGCAAGATGAAGGGGCAGGAAGCCG